>JAXHUM010000019.1:0-3602 GCA_034189325.1 Thermodesulfobacteriota bacterium | reverse complement strand
GGACTTAATACTCTCCGGGCATATTTTTAAGCTGGGCGAGTGAAAACACAGGGCCGTCCTTGCAGACATACTTGTCACCGATATTGCACCGACCGCAGATGCCGATACCGCATTTCATGCGCATTTCAAGAGACAGGATGATCCTCTCCGGAGGAAACCCCCTCTTTTCAAGGACCGGCTGGGTGAACTTGATCATGATGGGCGGACCGCAGACTATGGCAATGGCGTTCTCCGCGGTCGTTATTTTCTCTTCCGTGATGGTCGGCACAAACCCCACGTTGTACTTCCAATCAGGGTCATCCGTCCCATCAACAGTTATATGCATATTAATGTCATCCCGCTGTTCCCAGGCCGCCAGCTCGTCACGATAAAGGAGCAATCCCGGACTCCTGGCACCGTATACCACCGAGATATCTTTAAACCTCGACCGGTTTTCCGGCTCGATCATGTAAATAATGCTTGAACGGAGGGTCGTAAAGGCAAACCCCCCACCGATGATCACAACGTTCTTGCCCTCCATCTCCTCCCAGGGATACCAGTTGCCCAACGGACCACGGATCCCCATGATGTCTCCCTCTTTCATGTTGTGGAGATGGCTCGACACCAGTCCTACCTTGTTTACCGTAAACTTCACAAAGCCTTTTTCAGTCGGCGAAGAGGCTATACCGATCGGAATCTCTCCCTTGCCCGGGATCGACAGCTCGGCAAACTGGCCCGGCGTGTAGGAAAACTTCTCTTCATCTTCCGGATTCAGAAACACAAACTTGAAGGTCTTCAGGTTCCTGTCCTCTGTCTCTGTAATTATCTCATCTATGCGAACCGGATACGGTAAATACGGATTTTCCAATGAAATCTCTCCTATGCTGCTTTGCCGGTTAAAACCCTATGGCCCGGCAAAACCGACTAACCAAAGCTATTCATCAACTCGGCCACTTGCCTGATATCTATGTTCACAGGGCAATATCTCACGCATCTCCCGCACCCCGAGCACTGAACACCCTTTTGGTACTTGTCCACATAATACTTCAGTTTGTGCATGAATCGCTGGCGCACCCGCTGGACCTTCTTGTCCCTCGGGTTATGGCCTGAACCATGGAGCGTAAACAGGGGAAACATGCAGGAATCCCAGTTCCTCATACGGTCTCCCTCTTTGCCGAGAACCTCATCCTGAATATCAAAACACCAGCAGGTCGGGCAGAGATACGTGCAGGTCCCGCAGTTCAGACAGGAAAACGCCACGTCCTCCCAGAAAGACGCATCAAACAGCTCATTGATCACCTTGTCTTTGAGTTTGTCCGTGGGGACCTTCTGCTCTATCTTGGATAAAGCCCCCTCTTCCATCTCTTCGGCCGCCTTTATGTCACCCGCCTCAGCAGGACTCCCGCCTTCCGCCTCCTTCAAAAAGGCCTCTCCCTTCTCCGTCAAGCCCTTCGCAAGAAAGCTCTCTCCCAGATCATAGAGAAGCACGTCCATCCCCTTTTCGCTGAACGGACCTCCTCCTACCTCGGTACAGAAACAGGTCTCACACGGTTCATCACAGCCTAAACCCACAAATACCGTCGATTCAAAGTGCTGCACCCACCACGGATCTCTGTACTCGGCCGTATCAAAATTCCGTTTTACGATCTCAAAGGCTTGCACATCGCACGGCCTGATCCCCACTATCGCCTGCGGAGTGTAGTCCTTCGGTTCTTCCTTTAAGATGTTCGCCTCTTCCTCGTTCTCATCTATCGTGTACACAAACATCCTCTCCGACTGCGGATAGATCAGAGATTTTGCTGATAGGCGCGTGTTGGAATAGCCAAAGTCCGGTCGCCTGCCCTCCGTCATGAGCTTAAAATCGTGAAAGTCTCCCTCCTTGACCGGAACAAATATCCTGTATCTCTCTTGAAGACCCTCCAGGGCCTTGAGCCATTCTTCCTTTGTAAATCGTATCTCCGTCATGGAAGTTACCTTTATTTAACAAAATCGTTATAGTCATCCGGCCTGTAGGTGTCCAGGGGAGGCCTTTCATCATGGCTCAGACCTGCTTCCCATGAAAAATACTCCAAGGCGTCTTTATTCAACTTCTTGGTAAACTGCCTCATCGAGATCCCCCGGGGGCATACCCTTTCGCACGCACCGCAATCCGTGCAGCGTCCCGCGCAATGATAGGCCCTCAAAAAATGAAACGTCATGGTGTCCGTGGGATCAATGCTCTTGCCTACCCACTGCGGTTTGGATTCATCCACAAAACAGGTGGGGCAATAGCACAAGGGACAGGCGTTCCTGCACGCATAACACCGGATACATCGCTCGATCAGACGGGTGAAAAAACCCCATCTCTTCTCCGACTCCATCCCTTCAATGTTCTTGACATCCTTGTACCCTTCCACCCCTGTCTGCTCTTCCACCAGATCTCCAACCAGCTCGTCGTATTCCACAGGGTTCCGGTGAGTGCACACAGCGCAGTTGCCTTGAAGATACTCCTTCTTCTCAAAGGTCTCTTCAAAGTCTTTCCCCTTGACAATAAACTTCTCCCCCTCTTCTTTGATCTCCGTGATCTCTTTCTGTTTAACCGCCCTCTGAACCGCACGGTGGTCTATCATCCCCCTGCAGGGAATCCCCACAATATACAGCTGCTCCCGTTTGATCTGGTTCTCAATAATATGGGTCATGATGTTTCGGGAATTACAGCCCGTGGCGAGAATACCGATCTTCTCATCCGGTCGTTTCGTCAGATAATTACAGAGGTTCAGCCCGCAATGGCTGTCCCAATACAAAAGATCCGCCTGTGACGGATCTGTGATAAGGATCGGTTGATTCATCATCGGCACCGAACCCTTTTGAAAACCGATAAAGACCTTCACCTTCTCCTGTTCCAGCAACTCCTTCGCGATCTTTCTGATTCTCTCCGTATACTCGATCATTATGCCACCTCAGCCCTTCTCTTTACAAAATACCTGGCTGGACCCAGGGGCCTGACTTCCGCTTCCACCGCCTTGGCCACTTCAACAAACTTCGTGGCCTCCGCCGACGATATCCAAGAAAAATGAAGCCTTCCAGGCTCTATGCCTATATGTTCCAGGAGGCCTTTAAAAAGGGCGAATTTCCTTCGTGCGTAATAATTACCTTCCAGGTAATGGCAGTCCCCGGGGTGTCATCCAGACACCCACACACCATCCGACCCGTGACGGAAGGCCGCCAGGATAAACTTCGGACTCACCCGGGCCGAACAGGGAACCCGGATAATCCTAAAATTGGGAGGGTACTGAAAACGGCTTACACCCGCCAAGTCCGCCGCACCATAGCTGCACCAATTGCAAAGAAATGTCGTTATCTTCGGTTGCCAGTCGTTCATTGTTATCTCCTGGATTATTCCATCCTATATCTCATTGATCATCGCCATAATCTGGGCTTCGCCAAATCCCTTCAGGTTCAATGCACCTGATCGGCACGACGCCACGCACAGACCGCATCCCTTGCACAACACAGGATTGATCTGTGCCTTCCCCTTAAACGGCCCTTCCTCTATAAACGACGGCGCAGAAAAAGGACAGATCGACAGACACACACCGCAGCTGCTGCAGTCCATCGCTCTCACCTCCGCAACCGTCCCGCTG
>JAXHUM010000018.1:0-2061 GCA_034189325.1 Thermodesulfobacteriota bacterium | reverse complement strand
CGGGTGGGAAGAGTTACAACCCCGCCCCGATTCGGTCCTGTTAAGGGACGAGGCTGCCCCCATAGCGGAAGCCCCAGCAGAAGAGGAGAAAGAGAACGATTCCGACGGCCTTGAATCTGACCTGGTCGAGGATGTCAGGTCGTTCCTGGAGGACGGGGATGCCGATCTGACCCGGGATATCGCCGTAGTAGTGGAAAATCCCGAGGCCGGAACAATGGAGACAGTATTAAGACCGGGGACGGCCAGATGTGATGTCCCGCCCGATGAAGAGCAGGTCAGGCGCCTGAGGCAGATATTCCACATGCAGAAGAGACTTATGAGGAAAGCCTGGAAAAGACGGACCAAAAGAGGCCTGTTTCAGGGAAAGGTCGATGCCCGTCGTCTCTATCGCGCGCCCTTTGATGAGAGGATATTCAAGAAGAAAGATCCCCCCCATTCTGACCAATCGTGGCATATTACCATTATAGCGGACGCATCTGCTTCCATGGGAAGGAAGGGCGGCCGGTTCAGACCATGGGACTTTGCGGAAAAGGCCTTTGCATCCCTCGTAAAGGCGGCCAAGTCTTCCAGGAATCATATCGAGATCTTTGCCTATAATGAGGATGGCGGCCGATGCGTGCTTACCAGTCTATATCGTAGAGAGGGGAATGTCTTCACAGTGCTCCCTGCCGGCCGTACCCCCTCGGGTCAGGCTATTGTGGCCTCTGCCTTGATGTTAAAGACGGTGTCAAGGAGGAGCATTATTATTCATATAACAGACGGCGCCACGAACTGCGGACTGAAGATGGGTGATGCGGTTGAGCATTGCAGAAAAAACAGCATTGAAATGGTTACCATAGGGTGCGGGTGTAACCAGCAGACAAAAGATTTTTTAGGGGCGTGCCTGCCCCGGGAAAGACTCTATTTTGCCGATCACATGAGTTCTCTTGCCGATGCGATCGAGAACCTTCTTGAACAGAAGATCTTGGGCTCCAATAAACGAAACTATAATGGAGGACGTCTTGCTTATTAAGAAGGGCAGAGTCGTTTTAATGCACTACACCTTGAAAGACAACTCAGGGAAGGAGCTTGAAAGCACATTCAATGAAGAGCCTTTTGAGTTTCTATATGGCAGGGGAAGGGTTGTGCCAGGCCTGGAAGATGCCCTCCTCGGGCTCCAACCGGGCGACAGAAAGAGCGTTATCGTTCCCCCTTCAGAAGGATACGGGGGCAAGGAGAAGGACCTCGTTCTGAAACTCCACCGTAATGAACTCCCGGAAAACGATATCATTGTGGGTAAAGAGTTCAGGAAGGTTTATTCAGATGGACGGAGCGAAGTTTTCAGGGTATCCGGATTCGTGGATGATTGGGTGTATCTGGACAAGAATCACCCATTTGCCGGGAAGGAGCTTCATTATGAGGTCGAAATTCTGGATGTGAGGGTAAATCCCGGTGCATAGATCTTTTGAACTTGGTGAATCGAAAATGTCTGCCCCAATAAGTTCCACAAAAAGAATGCTCAACGGGGAGAGGCTCCTGCAGCGGATACCAGCCCTAGCCATTTCCGGGGACGCCTTGGCCGTGGACCAGATCCTGTATGAGGTGTTAGATCTTTTTGTGAATGAAGTCCGGGCGGATGTTGGGCAGATCAACCTCCTGCCCAAAGGCGGGAGAGTTGAAAAGGTCTGTATCATAAAAGATGGCGATCCCTGGTTGAAAAAGGGGATCGACCTGCATCTCTTTAACCCTTATCGTGGGTTTAACGGGCAAGTGATGGCCACACGAAACAGCGTCTTTGTCAGGGATATATGGGCCAAAGGGGCAGAAGATGAATCAAACCCCTTTCTTGAACTTGTCGCTACAATGGATGACAGATATGTTAAAGAAATAAAGAAACCTGTGGCTGGCACAATCATTGCCCCGATAAAGAGAGGCCGGGAGATCTTTTGCACGGTAGAGCTCGGCCGCTATCGTGAGAGAGAACCATTTTGTGAGGAAGAAAGGGACCTTATTGACGACATCGCCAGGAGATACGGCTCCCTGATCATGGATTATATCCTGGATGTGAAAAACAGGATCGCC
>JAXHUM010000017.1:0-4846 GCA_034189325.1 Thermodesulfobacteriota bacterium | reverse complement strand
GAGGCGCTCAAACCGCTGGCTGAAGAGGATGAGATTCCTGTCTTTGCCTATAACAGCAGTGTCCTTTCAACACAGCTTCCGAGCTGGGTCTTTTCCCAGACACCTTTGGTAGAAGACATATCAGGGGCATCTATTCAATGGCTCCTTTCCAACTGGGATTACAAAAAGGAGGGTGGCCCTCCAAATGTTGCCACTATCGGTTGGGATAATGCCCTGGGCAACACCTATACCAAAACCGTCGAAAAAATAGCGAATAGCGATTCAATGAAACAGAGGCTCAACTGGAAGGGCAAGATCGTTGTTCCGCCGAGGACTGTTGATTATTTGCAGCCGGTCAGACAGTTGAATGAGTGGGAAACCGATTGGTTGGCGGTCGGCTGCATCCCAGCCGCCACCATTCCCTTAATGAAGTTGCGCAAGGCCAACAACGGCAGATTCAGGATGCTCTGGGGTGACTGGGGACAGGTCATGTGGGGTTTTGTCAAGGCCAGGGCAGGCGACGCCATTTTGGGGCACTGTTGGATCACCACCTTTGGGTGGTGGAATCAGCCTGACAAGGGTATCCAAAAGGCAAGGGCCATCTTGAAGAAATACCGAAAGAAAGAAGAGATCCAAAGGCTGAAGTTGCTGGAGGGAATGGACTACTTGATCGGAATCGGCATGGGAGACGCAGTGGTTGAGGCTATAAAAACAGCGGCTGCACAGGTAGGTCCAAACAGAGTGAACGGCAAGGCGATTTATGAACAACTCCAAAAACTTCGTATAGACACCCAGGGGATAGTCTCACCCATGACCTTTACCAAGACCAAGCGTACCGGCTCAGACCTGGTCAGGGTTTATGAGATGGACTCAAAGGGAGACCCTGTCGTTGTCAGAGATTGGTTCAATCTTGTTGAGAAATAAAGACCACTATGGGATAAATATCCTGACTTACTGAAGCCTTTTTTTCCTATCAATAACGAACATATTACAATAGGAAGGATATGCTATGGGACGTGATATTTTCGCGCAATTAGACCCTATCATCAACCCCCTTTCCATGGCAGTCATTGGGGCTTCAAACGATCCCTTGAAATGGGGGAACTGGTCTATTTCAGGGTCACTTGACGCCCGCTTCAAAGGCGATATCTATCCGGTCAATCCAAAGGAAGAGAGGATATTGGGCCTGACAACCTTTCCCAGTATCCTCGATGTTCCGGCGGATATTGATCTGGCAGTGATCGCCCTGCCCGCCCCGTTGGTCAAAAAGGCGATGTTGGACTGCGTTGAGAAAGGGGTTAAAGGGGTGGTCATTCTGAGTGGGGGGTTCTCAGAGGTTGGAGGGGCCGGGGATACCCTGCAAGATGAAGTCCTACGTATCGCGAGGGAGCACCACATCCGGATTGTCGGGCCGAACACACCAGGTATGTTCAACAGCACGGTCGGCCTTTCCGTCGGAGCCAGATTAAAGGCCGGGCCGGGCTCCATCTCTTTTATCTCCCAGAGCGGGACCCTTTCGGAAGTGATGATACGGAAAAGTCAGGCCAAACAGTGCGGCCTCAGCAAGTTTATCGGGGTCGGAAACCAGGCCGACCTCAACAGCGCCGATTTTGTCGAATATCTGGGACAAGACCCAAAGACGAGCGTCATTGCCGTTTATAGCGAAGGTCTTACCGAACCAAGGCGGTTCATGGAGGTGGCCCGAAAGACCACCCCCAGAAAGCCGATCATCGTCTATAAGGCGGGACGCACGGCAGTCGGCAAGAGGAGCGCCTTTTCCCACACCGCATCCCTCACCGGTGATGACGCGCTGTTTGAGTGTATGTGCAGGCAGGTGGGTCTTATAAGGGCCTATGAGACCGATCACCTCTTTATCATGGCTGAGGCCCTGGCCAAACAGCCTTTGCCTGCTGGGAACAGACTGGGGATCATATCCGGCGGAGGGGCCTTGTGCGTAGCACTGGCGGAGCAGTCCGCCCTGCTGGGTCTCGATGTTCCTCTTTTTGATGAGGAAACCGTGGAGGATCTCAAAGAGTATCTGGCGCCCTTCGCGCCTGTTCCCAAAAACCCTGTCGATGCCTTGATCGGAAGCTCAACCCCCGATATCATACCACTGCTTGCCGAAAAGATCATGCAGCTACCCTATATTGACGGGATCATAGCCAATCCTACGGCCATCCTCGGATATTCGGGGAGAAGCAGCGCCGACACCAAGGCTGGAGAGGATGCCATTATTCACGCCACTGGTCAACTGGCCTCCCTTCCCGCCCGCTTTGGAAAGCCCCTCATTGTATTGGCGACCAACGCCAATGATACCCTTCTTGACGTCCTAAGGGATGCCGATATCCCCTATTACGAAACCCCCGAAGCCTGTGCCAGGGCCATGTCCGCCTTGGCACATTACGCTCTGTTTCTTGAGAAGCTTTGAGAAATAAGCTTGCCACGGCCCCCCCTTCTCTGATAAATCTCAACGGGTGATTCTCTCTATGTCATCAATACATCTGAAGTCCATCTCCCTTTAGTCCGAGCCATTGAAATGAGCAGGGAACCACCAGGCATATTGATGAACCTTTTTTCACCTCCCCTCTATTGATGGGATTTGAAAGATAAAGATCGCCCCTAAGCAGATCAATACCTGATTCCAGGACAGCCTCTGGGTTGTTTTCTCATTATCTGACCGGTTGGAGGGCGTAGAAATAAAAGGAAATCACCCATGAAACGAATCTCCATCGCCCCTTCCCTGGAGTATATACAGCCGGATCCGTCTAAGAAAAGCATGAACTGTTCGGCAATCCTCATAAAGGGATCTCCGAAAATCCTGATTGACGGGCAGATGGGCTCGGGAAAGAGGGGAAGCCGGAAGACCATCTCTCTTCTTGAAGAGGAAAAGCCGGACAAGGCCTTTGTCTCCCATTACCATCTGGATCACTCTTTCTGGGGTCCTCTGGTGGCTGAGCATTCCAAGGCGGATCTCTACATTCCGAGACAGGAAGAGGGGCATTTGACGGACCTTGAATGTTTCCTTCAGAAGACAGCCATGGATTCCGGCCCGAATAGCCCGATCGATGCATGGACCCACCTCCTCAAGGACATCATCGGATACAGAGAATTGAAAGACTACGGGGTTTACGACGGATCTTTAAAACTGAGATCAGGGGGCGTGACCATGCAGTGCATTGAGGCGCCCGGTCATTCTCCCGGTCATATGGCCTTCTATTTCCTTGAGGCAAAGGCCCTGTTTGTCGTCGACATAGGCATCGACCGGTTCGGTCCGTGGTATGGTTGGCCGGACGCGGATCTTTGCCTCATGGTGGAATCGATTCTTCGCCTGAGGTCCCTTGAAACCAATGTCATTCTCACGAGCCATAGCGGCATCCTCTCATCAGGTCTTGAAGAGGCCTGGGATGGATCCCTTCGAGCCCTCCTCACAAGAGAAAGAGAGATCCGGGAGAAGCTGGACAAGGGCACGTCCAGGGAAACGATCGTGGCTGAAGGGATCTACTACAAAATGCGACTCCCCCGTTCTGAGCCCCAGCGATCGTTTCGTATGATGTGGGAGGGCAATATTTTCGATCATCACATGGCCCTGATCAATAATGGATCTCTGGCCGGCTCTTTTCCTGAACTGAGAAAGATCCGTATCTAAGGCCTGTCTTGTTCAGGCATCTTGCCATGGATACCTCTTCTGTTTTCTAAAGGCCTATCTCGATCTCCATTCCATTGGTGGTGATGAGAACCGCCCCCCCTGAATTCTTGCATCACGCCCACTGCCGGACCTTCTCTTGTATTGATCGAGAAA
Source organism: Thermodesulfobacteriota bacterium (assembly GCA_034189325.1). Classification (GTDB taxonomy): domain Bacteria; phylum Desulfobacterota; class DSM-4660; order Desulfatiglandales; family Desulfatiglandaceae; genus JAXHUM01. Next base: position 1,068 of record JAXHUM010000017.1, on the reverse strand, counting down.
ACCGATCCAATGTATGGTGAGGGTGATGGCTCCGAACTGTTTTTCCACCCGGCCCTTCATAAGATAGGGGCGCGCCCCATTCAGCATATGACAGAACCGGTTATAGGCCTTTGGAAAAAACACGGTCTCATACAGGGCTGTGAGGTCCTCAAAGGTGACGAATTTCATTGTCCGGCCGTCTCTGGCATGGACTGTCTTGCCGGTAATCTGCCAACCCACTGTGGTGACCTCCTTTCCCACCCAGTCAGGAAGGTCCTTGGCCGGGATATAGTCGAGATGTTTGAGTACGCCCCGGTACTGCTGGAGGGGATGGATCGACAGGAGAAAACCGAGGGTCTCGGATTCATGTTGGAGCATGAGGTCTCTCCGGCAAGGGGTATAACGGCGAGGGGGCCCTATGAATGGCCCAGGCTGTTGCAGGTGGTCAAATAGGCCGGGGTTCTGATCTTCCCTTTTTTGATGGAAAAACCCTAGGGCCTCCCATATCAGATCCGGCCGACTCTTGCGCCGGTCGATCTTGTCAAAACAGCCTCCCTTAATGAGTATGCGGGTCTCCTGTAAATGGACGACGCCCCCTAGCCTATCCAGGAAATCCTCAAGAGAAAGGAAGGGGCCGTTTTTGTCCCGCTCGCATAGGATCGCCTCTCTCGACTCCTGTGACAGGGCCTTCAACTGCATAAGGCCGACCTGAATCTCTCTCTTTTTGCCGGTATATTTGATCTCACTCCTGTTGATGTCCGGGCCGAGGATCTTAAGCCCCATGCGTCTGGCTTCGGATAGATATCCAAAGGTTGAATAGTAGCCTCCGCCGTTTGATATCACCGAGGCCATGAATTCAGCAGGATAATGGGCCCTCAAGAAGGCGGATTTGTAGGCTACCAGAGTGTAGCTGGCCGAGTGGGGTTTGCAGAAACTATAACCGTCAAAGCCCATCATCATGTGCCAGACCTCTTCGATGACCCGGCTCTCGACGCCCCTCTTTTGCGCACCTTCAACAAAGCGGGCATAAAAATCTCTGAGCTTTTTTTCCCTATTCTTCTTACACACCACTTTTCTTAAGGTGTCAGC
>JAXHUM010000016.1:0-2543 GCA_034189325.1 Thermodesulfobacteriota bacterium | reverse complement strand
ATAATACATCAATCAGTTCATCAATTTGACGAGCATTCTTAAGGGGAAGCGGTTCCAGCGTCTCTGCCCTTTTGCCCTCATCCATATGTCGGAGTACGAAGGATGCCTGTTGTGGTGGCATCTCTTGGATGGTTTTCGACAAGACTGCGCACAAGCGATTCAAGCGTTTTCTTTCAATTCGATCTCCCCTCTACCCTAAGCATGGGACTTCATTTCAAATAGCACTCATCAAGGCCTATTATCAACACTCTCCTCCATAAGTCTCTTTAGCTCCTGTCCCTCGATCTTTTCTTTTTCCATAAGTATTTTCCATCCCCTTTCCAGGATATCCCTTCGCTGTTCCAGAATATCCTTTGCCTTCAAGTATTGCTCGCCTATGATCGCGGTGACTTCGCTGTCAATCAGCTCCGCTGTTTTCTCACTATAATCAGCAGCACCCTCTAATCCTGTCGGCAAAAATGGGGCCCTCTTCTCACGGGCAAAATAGACATGCCCAAGTTTATGGCTCATGCCATACTCTTTGACCATGCTCCTGGCGATATCCGTTGCCTTCGCGAGATCATTATGCGCTCCTGTTGAGACATCACCGAAGACAATATCTTCAGCAGCCCGGCCTCCCAGGAGAGTAGCCACCTTGTTAAGCAACTCCGTTCTCCTCATGAGGAACCGGTCTTCAGTGGGAACCTGCATAGTATAACCCAGGGCCGCAATCCCCCTGGGTATTATGGATACTTTCTGAACCGGGTCCGTGCCCGGAAGGGAAAGGGCGACAATGGCGTGACCCAATTCGTGATAGGCAACCGTCTCTTTCTCCCTAGGATTGATCAGACGATTCTTTTTTTCAAGCCCTGCCACCACCCTCTCAACAGCCTCTTCGAATTCGGACATCCCGACCTTTTTCTTATTCCTCCTCACAGCGAGAAGTGCTGCCTCATTAATAAGGTTGGCAAGGTCGGCGCCAACCATGCCGGGTGTCATATTGGCTATGGCTTCCACATCCAAGTTCTCTTCAGAGGTCACACCTTTTAAGTGCACCTTTAAGATCTCTTCTCTTCCTTTCTTATCGGGGCGGTCAACCAGAATCTGTCTGTCGAATCGTCCCGGTCTGAGCAGAGCGGGGTCCAAGATTTCCGGTCTGTTCGTGGCGGCCATCAGTATTGTTCCCACCCGTGGATCAAACCCGTCCATCTCAACGAGGAGTTGGTTGAGGGTCTGCTCTCTCTCGTCGTGTCCCCCGACAACTCCAAAACCTCTAGCCTTACCCAGGGCATCCAACTCATCCACAAATATTATACAGGGGGCCGTCTGCTTGGCTTGCTCAAAGAGATCTCTTACTCGAGCAGCCCCCACCCCCACAAACATCTCTACAAACTCTGATCCGCTCATGCTGAAGAAAGGCACCCCGGACTCCCCGGCAACCGCCTTGGCCAAGAGGGTCTTGCCTGTTCCGGGCGGGCCGACAAGCAGTATTCCTCTCGGCATCTTACCCCCCAATTCGGTAAATCTTTCGGGCTCCGTCAAAAACTCAATCACCTCCACCAGTTCTTGCTTGGCTTCATCTACACCGGCGACATCCTGGAATGTCACATCAAGCTCATTCTGCATGTAGATCTTTGCCTTTTTCTTACCCAATGTCATGAAACCCGGCTGTCCTCCCGCCATTCTTTTCATGAACAGATACCAGATCCCAATAAAGAGAAATATAGGAAAAATCCAAGACATAATATCTCTTAGAAAGGTGGATTCTATCTGCCCTTTATAGGTTATATGATGCTGCTTCAGGAGTTCTGAAATCTCCGGATCGACCCTGACGGTCCTGAACAATACTTCTTTCCCGTCTACGGCCGGGTCTGTCTTGAGACGGCCCTGAATCTGATTTGAGGTGATGGCTACCTCTTGGACCTTATTTTCTTCTAATAGGCCGAGAAACTCACTATAAGGGATCGTCCGGACGGCAAAGACCGTGCCCAGATAGTATTGCATAATCAGAACGATCCATATTCCCAAAAGAGCATACCATATGGAGAACTTGTGTCGTTTTTCCATGGTCGTTTCCCGCCTTTCTACTTCTTTGTTATTCCTGTGACACCTATCACTATTCAGCTAAGACTTTTCAGATTCATCGTCACCGCATGTTGTCCTCCACCATTTCTCACTTACTCGAGCTTTTTTCTTGTGCCTGAATCTACTGATTTTCAAAAGTTGAAACCCAAAGTGTAACGGCTGGTCCTTCTACTCAGGAAACAGACCGCCCACGGGAAAGACAGACTAGGGTCCGAGAAAGCCGGGGCGTCGACTCCCCGCTCAGATAGGGTATAGAGTGCTTGATGAGACGGCGGATCCTCTCACTCACCCAAGGCCGCCCTTGAGATGGGCGTTTCACCGCCATAGGATCATTCGCTCTGGGCCATCCACGTAGAGACTATATCATCTCCGACGGCTGCCCCGTGGACTCTAAAACATTACTCCATAATCTCCCTTTCGCTTCGATTTGCTTTCGCCGGGATACGGCCAATGAAATGGGAACATGGGTGAATTGATCT
>JAXHUM010000015.1:0-94393 GCA_034189325.1 Thermodesulfobacteriota bacterium | reverse complement strand
ACGGTTTGATTTGCTTCCGATAATTCATGCTCCGCATCTCTTAACTTCGACTCCAAATGGGTTATATGTTCATCCTTATCTTTCATGGAAGACTGCAAATAACCTCTTTCCTTTTCTTGTTCCATCACAGCCTGTTTGGTCTCAGCGATTGATTCCTGCAAATCGCCAAGGGCCTTATCCATCTGCTGAATACGTTCATCCCTTTCTTTCACGATTTTCTGAAGCAAATCATCCTCGCTTTCAAGACGAACGACGGTTTGCTTCGCTTCCGACAATTCATACTCCGTATCTCTCAACTTCGACTCCAAATGGGTTATATGCACATTCTTTTCTTTGATAACGGCCTTCAGACTCTCAGAGTTTGACTGATGATAGGCTCTTTCCCGTATGACTTCGTCGAGACTATGACGGGTATCTTCCAAGAGACGGCCCTGTTCCTGTAATTGTTTGTTTCCGGCACGGTAGTTTTCCCATAGCTCCGTGAAGGCCGGCTCATAGAGGCCAAGGGCATCGTTGAGTTCATCCTCAATGGCATCTATCGTTCTTATGAGTTGTTTGTCTCCCAAATCAATGGCGGCCATTACCGAGAGGTAGGCCGTTTTTATCCATTTTGACAGGCCTGTGTCCTGTATCAGCGATGTATTCTTGACCCTGTTGTGACGGAGAGTATCTTCCAGAAACGCATCAATTTGATGACACGCCTCCTCCGGTTTTATAGGCCATGTCAGCCCGAAAATCTGCTCTGCCCGAGACATGACACTCTTCCAATCGGAGAGTAAGGCGTCATACGTTGCAAACATCCTCGGCCTGTTTCTTGTGCCTATTTCCGATTCCATCAGATGTTTGAGCCATAAGAGGCATGATTTTCCTGTGGAAAATCCATCCCGTTTTCGCAAAGAGGCCGCCACTTCGAGGGGGTTTCTGACAATAATGAGGAAGCGAGGACTGCTGCCTATTTGATCCAGAAGAGGAATCCATAACCGCAGCAAACGACATATTCTGGGATCCTTTACTCCCCATAGAGGGGATTCCGAGAAATCACGATTGAGGATATTGATGATTTCCAGCCTATAGGCCTTGGCAGAATCTGTATCCCACCATCTCTCAGGGAGGGCACGGACATCGTCCCAGGATGAATTCAGGCCATGAAGCAGTTTTTCATTGGCTTGATATATATCCCAGTGCTCCCAGAATCCTTTGATGTTGTCTTCCCGTCCGGGAGGCATTAAATATTTCCCTAGATCAACACCGCATAAATTGAGGGTCCGAGTGATCGCGGATGTTCCGCTCCGGTGCATGCCGAGGACAATAATCGCCCGGGGCTTGTCCATTACTGGCTTCTCCATTTCTTATTATTCATTTTAGGTGACTAGCCAGGTTGGTTTGTCTGAAGGCTGAAGGCTATTAGCTCTCAAAGTCTGCGCTATTTGCGCATTGATCGAAGCAGGGCGCCCAAAACCTTCTCGGCCTCCACAATTTTTGTTTCACAGCCGGAAATCTCAACTTCATTAAAATATCCCAGGCGTTTGGACAGGCCAAGCTGGTAGTGCAACTCCCTTAAAGAACCGAACGCGATTTCAAGAAAGCGAAGATATTCGGTCTGACTCTCACGTGCACACCCTTCAACGATGTTTGATGGAACTGAAACCGCGGCCCTTCTCATTTGGGAAGTCAACCCGTATGTTTCCTCCTTGGGGAATCCCATAGTTGCTCGATAGATCAGAAGCGCCACTTCATCAGCCAATTCAAAGGCCCTGAGTTTTGTATGATCACGCATGATTCTCTGCCTACAGCCTAAATGCCTACAGCCTAAATATCTGCGCGGCCACTGTTTTGTCAGCTATCACGATCACCCACACATACTATCAGGCTTTTGCCTCGCGTCTATTGCCTATATCTTCAGCCATGCTCACATCCACATGTTTGATAAAGTCGACTATGGCCGTTGAACGAAGGCTTTCCCGTTTTTGGACCCTGAACATGGCAATATCCACATTCCTGTCTAAATATTCTTCAGCCCCGTTAAGGATTCCCAACACACCGGCGTTAAGAAAGTACACCCCGGGATTCAAAAGACAACGAAAGTAAAACTTCACATTCCAGCACGTTGCGCTCTCAACATAGTCTACCCCCTCTCCGGCTGGAGCTGTTGCGGCCCCTCCTATCTCAAAGCCGCTCAGAGTTTTGATGAGCATGCCGAAACGAACCTGAAACGCCGGTTGTTCAAAAAAGACCGCGTAGGTATATATGTATTCCTCACCATGGACAAGGACATTGACCTTTCTACCATCGAGGGTTGTTATGTGGGGTTTGTCGATCAAAGTGCCTCGCCTTTCATAGTAGATGGTGCTTTTGGGCACCATATCCGGGACATAAAACGATTCCTGTGCGGGCTTTTTTTTCTTTGCCACTCCATTACCGCGGTTTTTATCGCTTTCCTCTTCCTTCTCATCCCATACAAGGTTTAACCTGTTCGGATTTCCTCGCCATTCACTCTTTATCTCTTCGATTTTTTCCGGGGGAGCAAAAATCATTTTGTGATAATAAGAAACCACCTGCTTGGGGGCCCCTTCGATGAGCAGCTCACCCTGATCCAACAGCAAGGCCCGGTTGCAGAGCTCAATGATCGTCCCTGCCCCGTGAGACACAAAAAGTATGGTGCCGCCGTTTTCCTGGATCTCTTTGATACGCGCGAAACACTTACGTTGGAAGGCCTCATCACCTACGGCAAGGGCTTCATCGACAATGAGAATATCCGGGTCTATGCTGATGGCTATGGCAAAAGCCAGCCGAACAACCATGCCGCTCGAATAGGACTTGACTGGCTGGTTGATGAAATCACCTATGTCTGCGAAGGCAGCGATGTCATCAAACCTGGCATCTATCTCTTCACGCCTCAATCCGAGGATGGATCCATTGATGTACACATTTTCCCGACCTGAGAATTGAGGATTAAACCCGGCTCCCAGTTCCAGAAGGGCCGATATCCTTCCGTTGACCTCAACACTTCCTGCTGTGGCCCGGAGAACGCCACACACAATCTGGAGAAGCGTTGACTTTCCACTGCCGTTTCGGCCGATAATCCCGAGAGTTTCTCCTTGTCGAACCTGAAATGAGACATCACTCAAGGCATTGAACGAATGATGATATTTTCTCCTGAAAGGATGGAAGGCCTCTCTGACCCTGTCTGCGTGAGTGTCGTAGAGGCGGTATGTCTTTATTAGATGATTGACATGTATGGCGATGTTATCATTCATGACGAAACTCGAACAATTAAAGAGACCTTTGCAAAACGCCCCCTTTTGCCCAATTGCGGTGTCAGGATCAAATTTTAATCCTCGAAATATTCAAGATATTCCTCCGGTTAAAATTTTCGCCTTCCTTGCACTTGAACAAAATTGAGCATTTTTCAAAGGTCTCTAAAGCATTCATATTGGTCCATACGCTTAAGGAACTGAATTCCTCAACAAACTCCTAGCTCTGATCAGCCACTTAATTCAGGCCGATCACTCCTGATAAAGGCCCTTACAGAACATCGGCAAACTGGGGCTTCAACTTCTTAAAAACCAACGCACCGACAACCAAGACCGTGACGGCAACTGTCCAGAAATAGGCGGTCTGATAGGGATGTTTCCAAAAAGGCAAAAAATAGATAAACGACTCACGATACCCTTGGACAATGTAAAACATGGGATTACATTTAAATACTGTCTGAAGTTTTGGCGGCATCATGGTCAGTTCCCAAAATATGGGTGTAGCCCAAAATCCCATCTGAAGGATTACGCCGACGATCTGCCCGATATCCCTAATAAATGGATTCAGTGCTGAAACCATCCAGCCGAGGCCGAGGGCCAGGATGCACATGCAGAAGAGATAGTATAAAAACTGAAAGTAGTAAAAGCTGAAAGGCATGTTTTGCAGTGCGATCAATCCGATCAGCACTACAAGAAATATGGAATGTGTGATCAAGGAGGAAAGGATCTTGATGACAGGAAGAATATGGGAGTGAAAGAGCGTTTTCTTGATGAGGTGAGCGTTTGAAACAATAACTCCTGCTGACCCGTTCAGTATTTCAGCAAAAACAAACCAGGCAGCCATTCCGGCTGTCAACCACACAACAAAGGGCACATCATTCAAAGGCTTTATTCTAAACCCAAGGCTGAAGACCACCCAGAACACCAAAATCATGATGACGGGATTGACAAAGGTCCAGATAAAACCCAAAAGAGAGCCGACATACTGGGTTGCCACCTCCCTCTTCGCCATGGACAGGATAAGATACCTCTCCAGAAAAAGGAGACGAATAAAATAGAAAAAACTCTTGACCATTTGTAACTCGCCCATCAGATGGGCTGTTTATAGATAATCAGGCGATAGGGAGACAGATTTTTAAAAGAACCGAGATGCTGTTCTTTCGATATACCGGATCCAACAACAGCGTTCCCTCAAGACATCGATTCTCGGACACCTTCATCTTTTTTTTCATACCGGGCACCGCATACGTCGCACACGGCATAGGCATCCTCGAAATGGAGCCGGACACCGCAACGGCACATCCAGCCCTTGATCACGGCCGGATTCCCGCCCACCAGGGCAAAATCGGGCACATTGTGCAGGACAACAGCGCCAGCGCCAACAAAGGCAAAGCGGCCAATGGTATGACCACACAGGATCGTGCAGTTGGCGCCTAGTGTCGCCCCCTCCTTCACAAGGGTGTGACGTATCTCACTTTTCCGGGGAATATGGCTCCTCGGGTTATACACATTGGTGAAGACCATGGAGGGGCCGCAAAACACGCCGTCCTCCAGTGTGACCCCTGGGTATACGGAAACATTGTTTTGGATCTTGACACTGTTTCCGATGATCACATCAGGACCGATCACCACGTTCTGACCGATATTGCAGTCACGTCCGATTGTACTCCCCTTGATCACATGAGTAAAATGCCAGATTCTGGTCCCCGTTCCTATGCTGCAGCCCGGATCAATGATTGCCGTCTCATGAATCTGGACATTCTTCCCTCCAAGCTCGCCTGGCCCCTTTGAGAGGAGGACGGGCGCCCCACCCTGTTCCAGGGAGTCCTGACAGGCCTGCAAAACCTTCAGCACCCTTAAAGCCTCTTCCCCGTCGGTTCTCGGTTTGAGACCGCTTTTAACACATTCGATAAAGTGGAGGCACTCTTCCCGAAGAGGCTCCTTGTTCTCCACTGACACCTTTTGAGCCTCCTTTTTTTCAGGCATCGGCATATGGTCCTTCCACTCGATCTTGTGAGGGTAAAGCAAGAGCTTGTCCTCAGGCTCGACATCATTGAAAAGGGCCATCTTCCGGTCTCCCACAACCACAAGCCTCTGCTCTTTGTAAGGATGAAGCCAGCTTACAAAGACATGGGCCTTCACGCCTGAAGGAAAGGAGAGGTTGCTCAATGTGACGTCCGCCACCTTTTGGTGCAGATAATTCGCCCCGGAACTAATCACTCTTTCGGGCATTTCACCTGTTAGGGCGAGTATAACCGAGATATCATGAGGGGCAAAACTCCAGAGGATGTTTTCTTCTCTTCGGATTTTCCCAAGGTTCAATCTGTTGGAATAGATGTACTGGATCTTTCCCAGGTCCCCCTCGGACACCAACTGCTTGAGCCTCACTACTGCCGGGTGATACTGAAGAAGATGTCCCACCATGAGCACCCTCTTCCTTTCCTGGGCCAGTTCATGCAATTCGATCCCTTCCTCTTCCAGAAGGGCCAGGGGCTTTTCCACGAACACATGCTTGCCCGCTTGGAGGGCCTCTTTCACCATTCGGTAATGGGTTTCAGCAGGTGTTGCCACAGCGACCGCGGTATAGGAGGCGTCGTCCAGAATATCCTTATAGGAATCCGTGGCCGTTACATGGGGATAGGATGACAAGAATGCCTCACGGGTCTCTTGATTGCTGTCGCATATCTTGCCCAAGACCTTCAAGGCCTCAAAATTACGGACCAGATTCTTCCCCCAGTAACCTGCCCCGCACACAGCCACTTTTACCGAATCGCCCAATAGTGTCTCCTATTCCTTGAAGTAATCGATCACACTACTGATAATATCCTCCAGATCGTGGGAAGGCCTGAATCCAATGAGCCGGTTGATCTTGGCGATGTTAGGACAGCGCCGGTGCATATCCTCAAAACCGGGCCCATAGGCCTTTTCATACGGGATATGTTCTATCTCCGAGTCGCTCCCAGCCATCTCTTTGACCTTTTGGGCCAGTTCGTTGATAGTCACCTCGGAGTCATTGCCCACGTTGAAGATTTCGCCCTCTGCCGCTGGTTCGTCCATGAGTTTTGTGAAGCCCTCAACCACGTCATCCACATGGGTAAAGCTCCTGCTTTGTGTCCCATCACCAAAGACGCTTATGGGTTTTCCAAGAAGGGCGCTTTGCACGAAATTGGGTAGTACCATCCCATATCGCCCTGTTTGTCGAGGTCCTACCGTATTAAAAAGCCGGGCAATAATCACTGGCAGCTTTTTTTCATCAAAATAAGCAAGGGCCAAAAACTCGTCCAAGGTTTTTGAGCAGGCATAGGCCCATCGCCTTTTTTTGACTGTTCCCAAGATCCGGTCATCATCTTCTGACAGGGGATGCTCCACATGTTTTCCATAGACTTCCGAGGTTGAGGCGATCATAACCTTTTTTTTGAACCGGTTGGCCAGCCTCAGGACCGCCTCCGTCCCCTTCACATTGATATCCAGGGTCTCCACCGGGTTATCCATGATATTTCTGACACCAACCGCTGCAGCCAGATGGTAAATGTGGTCTATCTTAAAGATCAGCTCATTCATCACGGATTCATTTAAGATGGTGTCCACGACCAAATGCAGCCTTTGGTGATCCTTTATTTTGGAGATATTGGCCAGCTTTCCCGTCCACAGGTTATCGATGATAAACACCTCATGTCCCAAATCTAAAAGCTTTTCCGCCAGATGAGATCCTATAAAACCTGCGCCTCCTGTAATCAATGCCTTCACTCTACTCTCCTTTTATCTCATGGGTATGAGCCAATTTCAAAACGTCCCCTGACTTCCTAATGATCCCCGGCCGCACTGCCTTTTTACCTTCCTCGCACTTGAACAAAATTGAGCATTTTTCAAAGGTCTCGGTACAGCTCCGCTCCTCTAATTACATAGACAAATTTCAAAGGTCTCATAGAACCCGCGAGGCATTCGCTTACTGTGACCGTGGCCTGATAAGAATGAAAAACACCGCCCATGCCATGTGGCTGGACTAGGGCACCTTTTCCAAGGCCCAGTCATCGATTTCAATCTCCAGAGACCGGTGTAAAAGCTCAACGGATATGACGACCTTGTCCGGTTCTTTTTTATGTTGGAGGTAGAACCCGGTGAGACCTTTCAGGGGACCTTCCATAATTACGACCTTCTCCCCTTTCCGCATATACTCCCGGTTATGGACCGTGCGGTCGGTGCCGTCCAGAATCATCAGGGAAGCCATCTCTTCTTCCTTGGCAGGGACAGGACGAGATTTAAAAGATACCATTCTGACAACACCGACGGTCTTAATGATTCGCCAATATTCCTCCACATCAAGATCGGTGCGCACAAATACATAGCCCGGAATTATTGGGACCATGATCCTTTTGCGACGGTCCTTCCTCCTGCTCATCACCTCCACACGGGGCAAAAAGGCCTCTAGGGACTTTCCGCAGAGACTATCGTAGACCTTCTTCTCAAAGCGACTCCGCGTATGAAGGGCATACCACCCGAGATCCTTCCAATTCATATCACCACTATCTGTTCCGCCCTAAACCCTTGCTCGATCAGGCGCTTTATGTCATCATCCGTGTCATCGAGACGGGTCAACAAGATCCTATCCCAATCCACGTGCTTCAGCCTTTCAAACCCCTCAATCGTGAATTCGAAAAAATCCTCGCCCACCAGCCCCTCGTCCACAACACCTACCAACCTTATATTGGTGAGCTGCAGATAGAGGTATGCCAGATCAGCCACTTCTCCCGCTCCCATAAAAAGAACCGAGTTCACACCCTTTTCCTCCATCTGCCCGAATTTCTCCAGGAGCAGGCCTTTGATCTCACCATAGAAGTTCACCGAGTACCGAAGATATTCCACCGTGAGCTTGCTCTTTCGAGCCAATCCCTTTGGGGTCAGGAAATACTTGACCCTGTTTCGAGGCATAGTCTTGACCTTAAAATGTCCTTTGTTTACCAATCTCTTGAGAAATGCGTTAATCAGGCCAAGCGAGATATTCAAGCGTTGCGATAATTCCCGCTGACTGCGACTCCCATCGCGCTCAATTTCCGCCATCAACCGGAGGGTGTGGATATCTTTCTTGTCCATTGGGATCTGCGGAACCAACCTCTCAAGACCCTGGATGGAGACCTCAAGGGACTACCTTCCTGGCTTTCTGAGAATCTGGATTGAGAAAATAATCATTCCACCCGTTCATTTGTTCACTTTTTGAACAAGCAGTAAGTATTCCCTAAATGACTGGTATTGTCAAGAAAAGACAGGCATTTTTATCAGAAATCTGATAATCTTTTTTTGATATTCACCTATGATTGTATCGATCAAACCCACCCAGAAACCGCTCAGGAGTGTCAAATGAACATGACAAAACGAATATTTCTTGCCATCGGGATATTGGCAATAGACCTTATCGTTTTCTTCTTTCCATTAACCGCTGTCTTTCTCATCTATATCCTCTTTGTCAATCCCCCCTGGTTCAGAGAATTCCTGGACAATCTTGACCCCCCAGAAAACCTGACAAAGGGGTCTTGACAACGCATCCTTAAGAGTGGTTATCCCCTCTCAATCACCGTGAAACCTAAAATCTGCATGCAAAACCATGGAAAGGATGAGCTTACATCATGATTTCAAACAGATAGAGCATGTTGCCAAGCCATTAATACCGCATTATGTTGGTGATCAAAAAATTGATCTGATTTTTCATGATTTTCCACCCTTCGGGATTGCAGAATTTAGGTGAAATATAATGCCACTATGTGGCAATTCGTCTCCAAAAAAAGTGGCATTCAATTGCAAACATATCTGTCCCCTATTTACGTGGCCCCTCTAAACAATTGTTTTTTGGTGAACTTTTGTTCCCTTCCTGTAGGTACGAAGTTTGCTGATATGTTTGGGAAAAGAAAAAGCGGCTCGAGACATACTAGATAAATTGCGCTTTCTTTCGATGAAGACAAACCAACCATGAATAAGGACAAAATCTATAAGCTTTCGCCGGCAATCATGGCCAATTGGATACTCGTTGTGACGGCCGTCCTAATAGTATTGGCACCATTTCTTAATGAGCACCAGGGATACACCCATACCGCCATTGAAGGGGAAGAACGGGACACAAGAACAACGGGCATGTCCTTTTGGGGAGAATCGCTGATCCCAAGCCTAGAGTCGATTAAGGGACCTCTCGAAAGTGAGATTCTTTCGAGCAATCCGTTTGAGATTGATGACACTAAGGTGGAAAATCAAGGAACTGGAGGGAAGGAAGAAAGTGAATCGTTGGCATCCGATTCTCTGGGAACTGAAAAACAGAAGGATTTACTTTGGACGAGCCTTGAAAAAGCAGGTCAACCGTACAGAGAATACATAATTCAGGCGTCACGCCGTTACGATGTCGACTGTTTTCTTGTTATGGCCATTATCAAAGCGGAGTCTTCATATAATCCTCAGGCGGTCTCCAGGAAAGGGGCCAGGGGATTAATGCAGCTCATGCCGAAGACCGCTAGGGCGCTGGGTGTGGACGATAGTTTTGATCCTGAAAAAAATATCAACGGAGGTGTAAAATATTTCAAGATACTCCTTGACAGATTTAAAGGAGATGTTACATTGGCGCTCGCAGCTTACAATGCGGGAAGCAGAAAAGTCAGGCACTACAGAGGAATTCCCCCATTCAAGGCTACACAAAGCTATATTGACAAGGTTTTACTGTATTATCACGAGTACAAAAAGCAACTACTGAAGGGAAGTGACACGGCCTAGCCGAAAAGCCCTCGTTCCACCCTCCTTCTTATGTGAAAAAGGGCATCTTTTTTGACGATTCCTAACAATTTTTGGCAGATCTTAGTTTGGGCTTCCTTTTGAAAATCACTTAAGCCTCGTGGATATCAGCATTTTTGTCATTATCGATGAATGGCATACTATTCGCTTAAGATTATCTCAGTATCAGAGGTCCTTCATTAGGTATGTGGATGATCCTTTGGAAACGAGAATGCTCAACATGCGGATCCAGCAAATAATATCGCCGAACCTTACAATCTCCCGCTTCGGAGAGCCAAAAGCCCATATTGGCCTGAACGCAAAGAATTTAGGGTAGTATCATGATCAATCGATTTCTGAGCATCCAGCATTTTCTTAATCCACTTCATATTTATTGCCGTTTTCTAGATAGAGGCCTCAGCAGAGGCTTGTCTCACTCCATTTGTAAGTACTACGAGATCCTGTTTTTTTTCTGGATAAGCTGGCTTCTCAAATTGGCGATTCACTTTCATTGTCTTGTAAGAAGAAATTCGGGCATCCATGAGGAGCTAAGAAGGGGGTAGAAGAACAAAGCCTACCCACACCTCCTTTCATATAGCCAAACCCTTCCGGCAAAATCCCACACTTCCCACCTTACGCCTCCTAAAAGAGACCACTCTTTGACGTGAAAGAGACTCGTTCGTTGTGCAGTGGCGGTGGGTCTGTTTTGATTCCAACCTAAAATCTGCATGTAAAATCATGACAAAGATGAGTTTAAATAATGATTTCAAAGAAATAGACCATGCAGCCAAACCATTGATACCGCACTATATTGCTGATCAAAAAGTTGATCTGATTTTTCATGATTTTCCACCCTTCGGGATTGCCGCATTCACCGAATCTACTGCGCCGGCAGGCACTTGCGGTAGTATACCAAAGCTGCGCGCCTGCCATCTTGCATATCCGGCAAATGCGACAATTGCAGAATTTAGGTCCAATTATATTCTCCATTCCAGTACAAAAAAACCTCTCACCTTGATCTTCCAGCCACTTTTTGGCCGGTGATTCTTTTATATCTTCAAATTCATATGGACATGGATATGGAGATCTCTTCCGAGTCATTACGAGTCAAACCAGATCCATCCGTTGAGACAAATTTTGATTAATCAATACAATTTTTGGCGACAAGTGATTTTCTCAATTTCCAGCCATCCTTCCTATCTATTTGTAATATATACCTTTTTAACGCAATTGCGTTTATGGCAAGGTTCTCGCAACACCCGAAACCCAAGACATAAAGATTAAATAAATAATCAGAGGGGAGATATACCATGACCGAGAACTTCAAGATTTCCGTAACCAAAAGAAATGACAGTCTTCTTCTTAAATTGAGTGGTGACTTTGATAAGGGCGCGGCATTAAAAGTGCTTGAGACCCTTGAAGAGAATCGATGTGGGATATCCAAGGTATTCATAAACACCAAGAGGCTTGAACATATCGATCCGTTTGGTTTGCTGGAAGCGGAATGGTCTACCTGGGAACAGGCCCTCAACGCTGCTTAAGAAAATAAATAACACATTGAAGTCACAGGGCGTCGTTAATAACGCCGGTGATGCCTCAGATCGTTCCGGACGAGGTTAACAGAAAAAAACAGGGCACAGCACATAGGGCCACGGGACCCCAGGGCCGTGCTATGAAGGAAAGTCTTCTTAAGGCTCTTTTGACAGATAAAGGCACAGAGTCGATTCACTGTGGGGCACAGTTTTTGACAGCACTTCAAAGGAAATAGAAGGATCTTGACCATATCACATGGCTCCATGGTCTATACCCACGACTCATTCCGAGTTCATGGCAAAGCAGATCATCAAGTGGTTGGCCTTGCACCTGGATGGATAGAAAACACTTCCTATTCAAATCAATGAATACCGATAGACCATTAAGACCGTCACTCTCTCCCTCTTCATATTTTTTTGCAATCAGATATGCTTATGGATCTGTCAAAAGTTTGACGTTTCGTCATATTTCCACTTAGAATCCAATATTTTTGGGGTTTCCCCTCCTTCTGCATCCACATCTAACTAGCTATTTTTCCTATCAATCTAAGTCTTTTTCGCATCTTGGCATCTTTTCTGCTTTAGGTTGTAGGGGTTGTAAAGCAGCGTTCCCAGATCGAAGCAGATGTCATGGAGACCAAAAATGTTCTCATATGCGCAGAAAAAGGCTTTTGAAAGGCCATTCCTTGAAGCGACAATCGGCAAAGGGAGTTTACGGATGAAGCTTGAGCCTGGAGATCACTTAAGTTGGTTGTACAGCACAGATGAAGAATATCGAACACTAGAGAACTATTTCATACAACAGGGTCTAAAACAGGGTGAGAAAGTAATCGCCATAGGAGACGATTATCCAAATAATACCACCCCCCACAATGACTATCATGATGAATTTACTGTCACTCCCAGTATCGAAGGGGGGCAGCTGAGGTTTTACGGCGCTGACGAGATTTTCATTCGCAGGGCACATTTTGACCCTCAAAACATCATAGAACTTTTGAGCGAGGAAGCGGATAAAGCCCTGTTGGAGGGATACAGGTGTCTTAGGGTAATCGAAAAAATGCATTGGATCCGGGAAGACTCTCAGGCATTAGAGCATCTTATCGAATATGAATCAAAGCTGAATGATTTTTTGTCGGAACAAAAATGCCTCATCGTATGTGAATATGATATGCGCCGCTTCAAATCGGAGATTCTCATGGACATCCTGTTCGCACATCCTCTGTGTGTTGTCGGGACGGAGATCTATGACAACCCTCACTATGTACAACCCTCTGAAATACGCGATGATGATATTGCCGCCGCCAAATTGCGTTGTTTACTCGACAGTTTGGTCCAGCACAAACGCGCGGATCAGGCCCTTTCCACCTTGGCCGGTGGTATAGCCCATAATTTTAACAACCTGAACATGGGTATACAGGGGAATGCCTCCCTGATGCTCTTTGATACCGAGTCTTCTCATCCGAATTACGAGAGACTACGGACTATTGAGAAATTGGTCCAGAAGGAGGCTATACTGACGAATCAACTCCTCGGATATGCTGGAGAGGGCGGCTATGAATTGAAACGAATTAGCTTGAATGACCTGGTGGAGGAGGCCTTTTCAGGTTTTGATCAGGCGAAAGGCGAAATCCGTATCCACCTCAATCTTTCTGATGATTTGTCACTCATAACGGCTGACACAAGGCAAATTGAACAAATTCTTCTGAACCTGTACGTCAACTCAGTAGACGCCATGCCGAACGGCGGGGACTTCTTTTTGGAGACCTCCAATTTGACACATGAAGACATGAAGGGTAAACCTTACAAGCCAAGACCGGGGGATTATGTGCTTCTGAGTGTCAGAGATACCGGCATGGGAATGAATCAGGATACGATCAATCAGATCTTTGAACCCTTCTTCACAACAAAAGACAGCAATAAAAACATGGGACTCGGACTGGCTTCTGTCTATGGCATCATAAAGGCCCAGAACGGCTACGTGGATGTTGATTCGACCACTGGAGAGGGAACCGTCTTTAAGATTTACTTACCTGCCTTTGAAAAAGAGGCTCCAAGACAGGGGCAATCCGACATGAGTTTTCTCAGACACGCGGAGTTGACCCCTTTCATGGACCATGACGATATGATCCCTGATCCTACCGAAAGAATCCTCAAAAATGCGGCCGTTTGAGGGGACGTCCTCGAACACACCTTTTCATCTGTGAAATAGGTCACCCGGATAATCGTCTGTTCCTTATTGCCTGTACTGAATCAGCACGAAAGAAAAGGGACCTGTGTCTCCCATTCATGTTAAAAGAGAGTACTTCTCAAGAACTCGAGCCCCGCGAATTATGAATTCCAGACGTAGTGGAAGGAGTATTTTTCTGCGTGCTTCTTTATGATCGACAAGAAAATGCTGGCATATATCTATTATATAGTGTTACAGAGTGCCTGAAGTAATCACAAGTGAGAGAGGGGGATTTCAACACGGCAGGGAGGACTATGGACCATTCTCAAACATCGGCGACTCACAGGACATATCACAATCAAAAACGTATACTGGTAACCGGAGGAGCAGGATTCCTGGGCTCACATCTCTGTGATCGGTTGCTTGAGGAGGGCTATGACCTGTTGTGCTTGGACAATTTCTTCACCGGCAACAAACAGAATATTCGACACCTACTTCACAACAGAAATTTTGAACTCCTCCGTCATGACGTCACTTTTCCTCTCTACGTGGAAGTTGATGATATTTATAATCTTGCTTGTCCCGCATCGCCAATTCATTACCAGTTTGACCCGGTGCAAACCACCAAAACCAGTGTCCACGGCGCCATAAATATGCTTGGTCTGGCCAAGCGGGTCAAGGCGAAGGTATTACAGGCCTCTACCAGCGAGATCTACGGAGATCCCCATCAACATCCCCAGCAAGAGTCCTATTGGGGGAATGTCAATCCGATTGGGCTCCGCGCCTGTTATGATGAGGGAAAGCGTTGCGCTGAGACACTTTTCTTTGATTACCATCGCCAACATCGGCTGAGGATCAAGGTGGCCCGCATTTTCAACACCTATGGCCCACGCATGCACCCAAACGACGGAAGGGTGGTTTCCAGTTTTATTGTCCAGGCCCTCAAGGACGAGCCGATCACCGTGTTTGGAGATGGCTCTCAGTCGAGATCATTCTGTTATGTCGACGACCTGATAGACGGGATCATCAAACTGATGAATACACCGGATGACCTTACGGGCCCGGTCAATATAGGGAATCCTGAGGAATACTCAGTTCTTCAACTTGCGCAGTCCATTATCAGGATCACCAAGAGCAAGTCACAAATCGTACACAAGCCCTTGCCTCAAGATGACCCCCTCAGGCGAAAACCTGACATCACAATGGCCGAAAAGCACCTTGACTGGACACCCAAAGTCGATCTGGAGGAGGGTCTGGAAAAGACCATAGCCTATTTTAGGAATTTCATACAAAAATAAGGGGGAAATTGTCCTTGACTTGTGGTCCACTTTAGCATGCCGGTCTTTATCTTGCTTTTGGATTGGGCACCCTTCTTCGATCAACGCGCAAACCCTAACAGCCTTTAGCCTACCGCCTAAACAACCTGCATAGTTATCAGCTATTAACAGTACAGACAGCATTACACAGCAAACAGGATATTCCCCATTTTCCCCCACCATCATGCGTCATATAGTTGACATTTGCGCCTCGATTCTTTTCAAAAACGTTTATCTCCCCTAAAAAACTGACATTTTAATGAAAGATTGTGCTGGTATACTTCTTGCTTTTTCAGAAAAGAGGAAGACCTTGAAATGAAAGAGCCTCCAATGTCAGGGTATTTTAGTTTTTAAGATTTATCCTGTTTGTTTCGGACAATTTCTACCAGAAAGTTTATCAAAGCTTAAAAAAGGAAATGGAAAAAAGCTTGCGTAATATGTTTAAAGATAAAAGGGTTTTAGTAACAGGACATACCGGTTTTAAGGGTTCGTGGCTTTGCATATGGCTTAAGGAACTGGGTGCTGAAATTGTGGGATATGCTCTGGAGCCGAACACGGAAAAAGACAATTTTGTTGTGACAGGTTTAGCCGATAAGATAACCCATATTACCGGCAACATCAAAGACTTTGACAAACTAAGAGGCGTTTTTGCCTTACACCAGCCTGAATTCGTTTTTCACCTTGCAGCCCAACCCATCGTACGGGAGTCTTACGCGCATCCTAAGGAAACTTACGATGTCAACATCGGAGGGACTGTAAATGTCCTTGAATGCTGCCGTTTAGAAGATTCCGTTAAAGTTATTATCAATGTCACAAGCGACAAATGCTATGAAAACCGGGAATGGATCTGGGGGTATCGTGAAAACGATCCAATGGGCGGCCATGATCCATACAGTTCAAGTAAAGGATGCTCTGAACTGATTACGCGTGCCTATCGAGATTCATTTTTTGCTTCAAATGAATTTGAGGCTCACAGGAAATGTCTCTCATCCGTCAGGGCAGGAAATGTTATCGGCGGCGGCGACTGGCAACAGGACAGGATTGTTCCAGACTGTATCAGGGCACTGTCAGGGGGCAATCCTATTGAAGTGCGCAATCCCACGGCAATACGCCCCTGGCAACACGTGCTGGAACCGTTGAGCGGTTATTTGCTTCTCGCATCTCGAATGTACAAGAATCCACAAGATTATTCAGGTGCCTGGAATTTCGGACCTGATCATAATTCATTCATGACAGTTGGCGAACTGGTAGAAAAAATAGTGATTCACTGGGGACATGGTAAATGGAAAAACCCGCCACACAATAAACAACCTCATGAGACTAATCTGTTGAATCTCGATAGTGCCAAGGCGAAAGCATATTTAAAATGGTTTCCCGTTTGGGATATGGAGAAAACAATCGAAAAAACAGTTGAATGGTATAAAATGTACCGTCGTGAAGACCCTTTTAATTTATGTGTAAGTCAAATTGAATCATTTCAATTTCATAAGAAAAGGGGACAGGATGGACACCAGCATTCCCCCTGCAAAGCTACCCGGCGGATTTGTAGGAATACCGGGGACGATACGGAATTCCTACCGGCTTTCACACAAAGGGCATAATCCTGTTTGGGACCGCCACGGTATCCGGATCCCACACGTTCAACTTTTCCCTCCAAGAATACTGTAGGCCTATCTCCTGTTTTATCACCCGTACCCTGGCAGCCTCTCTTCAATTCAAGCTCAATCAAACCACTAACCCTGCCTTCACTGCTAGGTTGATATTCTGAAGGCGATTATCAACCTCCAATGGATTAAGATTCACAGACAGGCAAATAGTAACTTCAAACACTGATTCCGTGAAATTTTTATGCCCGCACCTTTTACGGGACTGTCAGTTTCGCGTCAAAATTTTGGCTACCCATTCCGGTCACCCAAACCTGTTATAACCTTGATATAACAGGCTAATTACAACTCAAATCACTGGCACAATAATTGCTAAATTTGAGGGTGGAATTATTCCTTAATTCATCATGAAACGCGATCTGTTCTTGCCGATTGTATATCTCGCTTAGCAGATCGTTGAAGAAAAATCGTTCGAGTGAAATTAATTTACATCGCTCATCCCTAAGTGAGTATGTAATCGAGGAGGCGGAGCTGTCTTTTGTGTATCGTCTGCACGACTCGTTCCTGAAAAGCTCTTTAGGCCCACAATTAGCAAAAACTGCCCTAATGAACCCAACAAGTCCGTTACGAATTCGGCACCAAAGCTTACCCTTAGATTCCGGAGAAACACTCAATTTGGTAGAAAAATAGGATGACGGAAGACGGTTTAAGAAAAGAAATCCTGGGACTCGTGGAAAAAGGATGGGGAAGCATACATAGAAAAGAGGCGTTTGTCCCCGGCAAAACACATGTGAAATATGCAGGAAGGGTATTCGATGAAAAGGAAATTCAGGCGGCGATTGATGCCTGCCTGGACTTCTGGCTCACAGAGGGTCGATTTGTAGAAAAGTTTCAACGTGAGCTTTCCCAAAAGATAGGAATGAAGCATGCTTTCTTGGTGAATTCGGGTTCTTCTGCCAATCTACTCGCTATCACGGCCCTTACATCCCCCCTGCTGGGAAAGAAGCGACTACAGCCCGGAGATGAAATTATAACGGTTGCAGCTGGTTTTCCCACTACGTTGAATCCCATTATTCAGAATCGATTGGTTCCTGTTTTTGTTGATGTCAGCATTCCTTCGTACAATGCGAAGATTAAGGAAATCGCCCAGGCAGTCAGCCCAAAAACACGTGCGATTTTCATGTCTCATACCTTAGGAAATCCTTTTGATCTTGAAGGAATTATGGAGATAGTCAACAAACAGTGCCTTTATTTGGTTGAGGACAACTGTGATAGTCTCGGTTCTATTTATAATGGGAAAAACGTTGGGTCTTTTGGGCATCTTTCCACATGCTCCTTTTATCCTGCACACCATATCACAACTGGTGAAGGAGGCGCCGTCCTAACCTCTGATTCGACTCTTGCCCGTATTGTCGGCTCTCTCAAGGACTGGGGCCGGGACTGCTATTGCGGGCCAGGTAAGAGTGACCAATGCGGCTCTAGATTTGTTGGACAACGGGGCCAATTGCCCGAAGGATTCGATCATAAATATGTATATTCCCACATCGGATACAATCTCAAAATGACAGATATGCAGGCTGCAATAGGCTTGGAGCAGCTTAGGAAACTTGACTATTTTTGTCAGGTTCGACGTAAGAACTTTGAAACTTGGATGAAAGGCTTCAGAGAGTATGACGACTATTTTATTCTCCCGGAGGCCACAAAAGGTTCGGATCCGGCATGGTTTGCTTTTCCTGTTACCATTAGAGAGAATTCAGGCTTTTCACGGACAGAATTAACAAGTTACCTCGAGAAGAATCTGGTCGAAACGAGGAACCTATTTGGTGGAAATCTACTTAGGCAACCTGCATATTTATCTATTGCTCATCGGAGAGTCGGCGACCTGTCAAATACCGACCGAATCATGCGTAATTCGTTTTTCCTTGGAACCTATCCCGGGATTGATGAAAAACAGATCAATTATGTTATGTCCGTCATAGACGCGTTTCTTAAGTCGCGGACTTGAAAACAAGCCTATTAGGTCTAAGCCCATAAAGGGAAGATTCTAATGGGGACCCATAGAGTACATTATAGCATCGAAGCCATTGAATAGTGAGGTCGCAAAATGAATAATAATATTCCGGTAGTAATACTGTGTGGCGGTTTTGGAACGAGATTGCGGGAAGAAACGGAATTCATGCCGAAACCCATGGTTGCAATAGGCAATCGACCGATCCTCTGGCACATAATGAAAATTTACTCACATCATGGATTTCGAAAATTCATTATCTGTCTGGGATACAAAGGTGAAATTATAAAGAAGTATTTTTTCCATTACAAAATGATGAATAACGACTTTACAGTTACCTTGGGAAGCGAAAAAGGAATTGAAATCCATAATGGCAACAATGAAGATAGCTGGGAAATAACTCTATGCAATACGGGTATAAATTCACTCAAAGGAGCAAGAATAAAGAGGGTTGAAAAATACATAAACACTGATCAATTTATGGTGACTTACGGCGATGGGGTGGCAGACGTCAATATCAGGGAGCTATTTGATTATCACCTATCTCACGGCAAAACAGCAACTGTGACAGGCGTTCGTCCAAAGTTTCTGAAATTCGGCGAATTGAATATTCAGGAAGGGAAGGTCGCGCAATTTACCGAGAAACCCAAATATGCCGGTAATTACGTAAATGGCGGGTTCTTTGTGTTTAACCGAACCATATTTAATTATCTGGAGGACAGGGACGATTGTGAATTGGAAGCAGCACCTTTGGTTCAAATATCTCAACAGGATGAATTGATGGTATATAAACATGACAACTTCTGGGCGTGTATGGATACCATCAGAGATAGAGAATACCTCAATCAATTGTGGGCCAATAACTGTGCAGAATGGAAAATCTGGTAGAAATGCTTAATTGGAGAGTATCATGAAAAGCGGAAGGGATCTTTTTAACAACCTCTTTGTTTTCGACATGGCAAACAACCACATGGGTGACGAGCAGCACGGCAAAAGAATTATTGGGGATTTGCACCAGGTGACAAAGGAGTTCGATTTCCCCTGTGCGCTGAAATTCCAGTACAGAGACCTCGACACCTTTATTCACCCCGCCTATCGGGACAAACATGAGTTCAAATATGTAAAACGTTTTCAGGAAACCCGATTGAGCGACGATGCACTCAGAGGTCTCAAACAAGAGGCAGACCGACTTGGGTTCATATCCATGTGCACACCTTTTGATGAGAATTCGGTCAACAGAATTGTCGACTTTGATTTTGATATTATCAAGGTGGCAAGTTGCTCATTTACGGATTGGCCCTTGCTGGAAAAAATCGCCGAAACTGAAATGCCTATTATTGCATCAACTGCTGGTGCGACTCTCGATGAGATCGACAGGGTTGTCGTCTTCCTCGAACATAGGCGAAAACAGTTTGCCATTATGCACTGTGTAGGCGAATACCCCACATCAATATCCCATCTGAATCTGAATCAGATCAGTTTTTTGAAAAACCGTTATCCAGATATTGCCATAGGCTATTCAACCCATGAAGAACCGGACAATCTTGACCCCATAAAGATGGCCATAGCCAAAGGAGCTCAGATTTTTGAACGGCATGTTGGCGTCTCAACCAAAAAATACTCCCTGAATGCCTATTCATCGACTCCTGAGCAGATTCGGCAATGGATGTCCTCTTCACAACAGGCCCTTTCAATGTGTGGTATTTCCGGCGCGAGAAGAGATATTTATGAAAAGGAAAAATCCGATCTCCAAGGGTTGATGCGAGGAGTGTTTGCCAAAGAAGATATTGCTGCGGATCAGAAGATCACTCAGGAAAACACTTTCCTGGCGATCCCCAATTTAGATGGTCAGATTGTGGCAAATGACATGTCCAAATATTCCGAGTTTTTTGCTCAAAGAGATGTTAAAGCGGGAGAACCGATCTATTTTAGTGATGTATCCGCAAAAGACATCCGAAAACATGTTCTTACAACAATTGGTAAGGTTAAGAACATGCTTATTGAAAGCAAGGTGCATTTGCCGCACATGCTTCAATTTGAGTTGTCACATCACTACGGTATAGATAGCCTGGAAGATTATGGGGCTATAATTATCAATTGCGTTAATCGCCAATATTGTAAGAAATTGATCGTCATGCTTCCCGGCCAGCGGCATCCCGTGCATTTTCATAAGCGAAAGGAAGAGACATTCCAGATCCTTTCCGGCGAACTCATAATGGATTTGGGTCAGGGGGAGAAAACTTATAGCCCCGGAGATATCGTCTTGGTGGAGCAAGGCGTTAAACACAATTTTCGATCTGAAAAAGGGACTATTTTTGAGGAAGTTTCCAGCACTCACTTTCCCGATGATTCCTATTACGATGATCCGGAAATCCTGAAGAACACAAACAGAAAAACTGAAATGACTTTTTGGACTGACTGGCTCTATGAGGCCCTCCAATAGGAAGTGTTCATGGATTAACGAAATCTTTCGTTCGAGATTAAGGACAAAAATAACCGCGGCCACACATGCGATACTGACGAGATTGTTCTTTCCTGGTGTGGATTTCAGGCAGTGGAGGGAGAGCAAGATATTCAAAGGATCATTTGCAGAAAGAAATAGGTAATTCATGCTTACGATAGCCTGGGATGTGGATGATACATTGAATGACCTCATGTATATCTGGTTTGAAGAATGGTGGAGGTCAAAGCATCCTGATTGCCGCCTGAGCTATGAAGATTTGACAGAGAACCCGCCGCATCGGCTTTTGGGAATAACAAAAACAGACTATCAGGATTCTCTTGATACATTCAGGCTGAGTGGTCATTATAGCCGCCTGCTTCCCAACCCGGCTGTCCTCAGGTGGTTTGAAGAACACGGCCATAGATACCGACATATAGTCCTTACCGCCGTGCCGCGTGTCGCCGCCTCTATAAGCGCTTCATGGGTAATGACCCATTTTGGGGCATGGCTTCGAACGTTCCATTTCGTTCCGACCCCGAGATCCTCAGATAGCATTCCAGCGTATGAATCGAGTAAGGCTGAATATTTAAAATGGTTGGGCTTGGCAGATGTATTTATTGATGACAATCCAGGCAGTGTGCGCGAAGTAAGATCTCTCGGTATCCGTTCCTATCTGACATCACGGCCATGGAATGGAGGCGGCATGGACATAGATCTGATTCTAGAATCTTTGGTAAATATTAGCGAGACATAGGGCTCAGTTTCTATAAAACGATGAAAATAAAGCTTTCCGATTACATATTCAACTTCTTATCCCATGAGGGGATAAAAGATGTTTTCCTTCTTCCCGGAGGAGGCTGCATGCACCTCGTTGATTCTCTTGGGCAACGAAAGGAAATCAACCACACATGCTTCCTTCACGAGCAGGCGGCCGTCATAGCTGCTGAAGCCTATGGACAATACACCAATCGTCTGGGTGTGGCGCTAGTAACCACCGGGCCGGGGAGCACAAACGCGATTACCGGCGTAACCGGTGCCTGGATTGACTCCACGCCTCTGCTGGTATTATCCGGACAGGTGAAACGTCAGGATCAGCGCCGTCACACAGGTGTCCGACAGATGGGTATTCAGGAAGTGGATATAATCCCCATGGTATCCTCTGTAACCAAATATGCCCAGACAGTGATCGAACCTCAAAAAATCAAATATCACCTTCAAAAGGCCTTACATTTAGCCACAACAGGAAGAAAAGGTCCGGTGTGGCTTGATATCCCTTTAGATATCCAGGGCAGTGTAGTTGACGATAAAAACCTTGCATCCTATGAAATACCTACAAAACCATTAGACAGCGAAGACATGGCTCTCCATGCAAAACAGACATTGGAGTTGCTGGCCCTGTCAAAAAGGCCGGTCATTCTGGTGGGCAACGGAGTGAGGCTGTCCCGATCGGAGGATGAACTTAACCGGCTCGTAAACAGGCTCAATATTCCCGTTCTGACAACTTGGAAAGCTTCGGATCTGATATCGGAAGCCCACCCCCTCTATTGTGGCAAGCCGGGGACCATTGGTCAAAGGGGAGCCAATTTTGTCCAACAGACTTCGGATTGGATCATGTGCCTAGGCGCCAGGTTGGATCTATGTCAGGTGGCCCACAACTATCCCAATTTTGCGCCAAAAGCCAAAAAGGTCATTGTTGATATCGACGACCTTGAGATAAAGAAGCTCAGGACCTTTGGAATGCCTATCGATGTCAAAGTCCACGCCGATTCAGGAGATTTTTTGACTCTGTTGAACCATTTGATCGAAGAAGAGGACTTGAAAGACTTTACTCAATGGGTGAACCTCTGCCGAGAATGGAAACGACGTTATCCTGTTGTTCTGCCTGAATACAAGCATTCTGGGGGATTGATCAACACATATGCTTTTGTTGATGTGTTATCAGAAGTACTCAAAGAGGATGATTTGATAGTACCTGGCAGTTCCGGGGCTTGCGCGGAAATTGTTCAACAGGCCTACCGAGTAAAGGAAGGTCAAAGGCTTTTGAATACTCCTGGACTGGGGGCTATGGGGTTTGGCTTACCCGCTTCCATCGGCGCCTGCCTTGCATCTGGGAAGCGACGGACTATCAGCATTATTGGAGACGGTGGACTTCAGCACAATATACAGGAGCTGGAAACCCTGTCACGGCTTCAGCTTCCTATAAAGATCTTTATTCTGAACAATAGCGGCTATGGTTCTATAAAAGCTATGCAGGAGAATCATTTTGATGGTCGTTATGTCTGCTGCAATTCCCAAAGTGGTTTGACATTACCGGATATCTGCAGTGTTGCACGCGCTTATGGGCTCAAGACGACCCGAATCAAAAGCCAGAAAAACTTAAACGAAAAAGTAGCAGAAGTCATTGAAACAAAAGGAACCATTATCTGCGATCTCCTTGTGGATCCGGATATTCCAACATCCCCAAGAGTCTCTTCCCATGTTTTACCGGATGGCCGAATCATTTCCAAACCTATGGAAGATCTTTGGCCTTTCTTGGAGAGGAATGAGTTTGACCAAAACATGCGCCATACCGCCTCGGAGTAGCAATTCATGCAGAAAATACTCATAACCGGAGGAGACGGCTTTATTGCAAGAAGTCTATGTGAAGGTTTTCAGGACAGTTTTTCCGTCATTTCGGCTAACAGGCATGTTCTGGACCTGACAGACAGCGAAAAAGTATCAAACTTTCTAAAGCATAATCATTTCGATGTTGTCATACATACGGCAACCTATGATGCAGCGCCTTTGTTTTCAACGAAAGATCCTACAAGAGTCTTGGAGACGAACCTGAAGATGTTTTTCAACATCGTCCGTTGCAGTGATATTTTTGGAAAGATGATCTATTTCGGCTCTGGTGCGGAGTTCAGTAGAGAGCATTGGAAACCCAAAATGAAAGAAGACTATTTCGACGTTCATGTCCCCAACGATCCATATGGCTTTTCGAAGTATCTCATGTCCAAATATACCCAGATAGACTCAAATATATACAACCTTCGACTCTTCGGAGTATTTGGAAAATATGATGACTGGCGTTACAGATTTATCCCAAATGTATGCTGCCAGGCTGTTTTTGATATGCCGATCACAATCAACGAAAACGCCATATTCGATTTTTTATACATCGATGACCTTTTGAAGATTGTTCACTGGTTTGTAAAAAACAAGCCATCCCGGAATATATACAACGTTTGCACTGGCAGGACATATGACTTTGTAACATTGGCTGAAAAGGTCGCCAGTATTTCCGGGAAGGATATTAAGATAGAACTAAAAACAGAAGGGGCCGGCAAGGAATATAGCGGGGACAATTCACTTGTTATGCAGGAATTGAAAGGTTTCGAATTTATACCGATCGACCAATCGATTGAAGATCTATACAAATGGTATGAACAGAATATCGATCTTATTGACAAGAATCAATTGCATTGATGAAGTTATGGCAATTGGTCAAATATTCATAAGCTTGTAAGATTGAGACTCTCAATGTCTTGAATCGCTCGAAACCTCCCACGAAAACATCATTGAAGACGATCAAAATACAGCCTTTTATGTTTTCCAGCGACTCTGCGGCAAATGATGAACAGAGTTCGGACAAGCATAATTTACCGTCTCTTTATACGACCTCCTCAGGATAAAGAATGCCTGTTGATAAATGCAGGGTATGTGGAAACTCTTTTTTCGACGAACCTCTGCTGAAATACAAAAACATGCCCAAATCCGCCCAGTATTTCCCGGATGCTGCGACACTTCACCTAGACAAGGGCGTTAATATGACTGTGTGTCAATGTTCGGCCTGTGGACTTGTGCAATTGAGCAATGATCCGGTCCCCTATTTTAGGGAAGTCATACGGGCAGCGGGCATATCGAAAGAAATGACTGATTTCCGTAGGACACAATTCAGGGCTTTTGTAGAGAAATATACTTTAAGACAAAAGAAGGCAATTGAGATTGGATGCGGACATGGAGAATATCTTTCCATACTAGAAACCCTTGATTTAGACTCTCATGGTCTGGAATATGCCGAAGAAGCCGTGAATCTTTGCAGGGAGAAGGGACTTAAAGTTTCACAAGGATTCATCGACAGCCGCAAATACCCATTGGATAACGCACCATTTTCAGTATTCTTAATTCTAAACTTTCTGGAACATCTTCCGGCTCCCAATACGACTTTAGCCGGAATATGGCACAATTTGAAAGATGGCGGCATCGGAATTGTTGAGGTCCCGAATTTTGATATGATGCTGAAAAATGATTTATTTACCGAATTCATCTCAGATCACCTCTTTTATTTCACCAAAGAGACCTTAACAACCACTTTGGCATTAAACGGGTTCGAACTCCTTGATTGCTCCACTATCTGGTATGACTACATCATTTCAGCTCAGGTACGAAAAAGGGCCAAAATCAATCTCAGCAGATTTGATCTAAGACGGTCTCAGCTCGAAAATGAACTACATACCTACATTGATGGATTCAAGCCCAAGACAGTAGCTATATGGGGGGCAGGTCATCAGGCTTTGGCGATTATGTCAATGTTGAACCTGGCCGAAAAGATACGCTTTGTAATAGATTCCGCTTCCTTTAAACAGGAACGATACACTCCCGCCACCCACATTGAAATTGTTCCGCCGGAAGCCCTTGATTGTAATAATATCCAGGCAATTATTATCATGGCTGGAAGTTATTCCGACGAGGTGGCGGATATTGTCAAGAAGCGCTATGGGCGCAGGACGAGTGTTGCTGTACTACGGGGCGACGGGCTCCAGATTGTAGACAATGACTGCAATAATTCAGGACATGACCTTGAATAGAAGAAGGAAACAACATGGTAAAGAAGCAAAAGGCACTATCATCAGAAGAACAAAACAAACGAACTCTTCTCAAGGCTGAAAAGCCCCAGGTATATAACAAAATCCTCCAATATGAAGAGAAAGTTAAACGCGGGGAAAGTATCGCCATTCTACAGTTCCAATATGACTACGCCTGTAATTTCCATTGCCGACATTGTTGCACAACTCGATTACATAATAAGAAAAACCGAAGATTTTTCACTGTCGACGATATCAACGAACTTGCTCGACAAGCGGATGAAATGGGACTGGCTCATATAGTTATTACCGGTGGCGAACCCCTCATATTTCCTGATTTTGACGATATCGTTCAAGCCATTGATCCACAGAGATTTTATATCACCTCAGATACGAACGGATGGCATTTGGACCTACACAAGGCTATTCATCTGAAACGTATTGGCGTGGACAAAATTCAGCTCAGTCTCGACAGTCTTTCCGCAACAGAGCACGACAGCTTTCGCCGTAAACCAGGGTCACATAAAAGAGCGATGCGCGCTATTGATGCATCACTAGAAGCAGGCCTCAATATCATTCTGGCAACCGTGGTAACAAAACAACGAGTAAGATCCCAAGAGTTCATTGATTTTCTTGAATTTGCCAAAGAAAAAGGTGTCGGCGTGTTCGTCACCTATGCCAAACCTGTTGGGGCTTGGGAAGGAAACTTCGATATTCTGGTGACAAGAGATGATATGGACTATATCCGAAAACTGGAAAGAAAATATAATGTCTTTACCCATTTGACCCCGGCTTACGGCCTCAACCTCGGCTGCATATCGGTTAAACGAATGGTATCGATTACAAAGTATGGGGATATAATGCCATGCCCCTATATTCATACCTCCTTAGGAAATTTTTTCAAAGAACCTCTCAAGGACATCATCGAAAGAGGTATGGCCATTAAGTATTTTGGTCAGTACATTGATACCTGCCTCATTGCTGAAGACAGAAATTTTATTGAAAACTATGACGTTAAGAAAATTTATGGCCGGCCCCTGCCGGTACCCTATACTGAGGTGTTTGGTCCTGAAGACTTTCTTGAATAGCAAGCTATGCCGTCAAAGATAACGAAAATCAACCATCTGAAGGCTGATCTCAATCATATTCTTTGCCATACCAAGTCGCTGTGCCAGGAACAACGGTGAAACCGGTTTTCTCGGCTGGGACCTACTATAGAGCCTGTTGGATGTCATCCATAACACAACAATATGCACGCCGCGACTCTTATGACGTAAATCAGGACCGTTGGGTGAGCTCATGTTAAATGGAATTTGGTACAATCCTACAAAGATAATATTCGGAAAGAACAGGGAGGACATTGTTGGTGAACAGATCGCCCCCTATTCGAATAATATTCTCTTACTTTATGGTCAAGGCTCGATCAAGTTGAATGGCTTGTATGAAAGAGTCTTAGACTCACTATAACGAAAGGAGATCAAGGTTTTTGAGCTTGGAGGTGTAGAACCAAACCCACGATCAGAGCTTGTGAATAAGGGCATCAGCATATGTAGACGTGAAGGGATTAATTTTATTCTGGCTGTCGGAGGGGCGAGTGTTATTGATTCAGCCAAAATGATTAGCATTGCTGTGCCATATCAAGGTGATTACTTTGACTTCTCCCAAGGACGGAAACCTGAATCCGCACTCAAAGTCGTGTGTGTTGACCATACCCGGGTCCGGAAGCGAATCCAGCTCGTCAGCAGTACTCACTCATCCAGATAAAGGATTAAAAATCGCTTACGATTGACCTTTGATGATTCCGGGATTCATTCAGATTAGTGCCCATAATCTTGCGGCATCTAATCAAAAACGACATCCCTGGAAGGAACTATTGGAAAAACATATGAAGCTCTTGAATTTGAGTGAAATATTATCTCAGAGCCGGAAAGAACATGAGACTATCGGTCGAATGCTATCAATAAATACATTCATGAATAACCAGCCTATCATCCTATATGGTGCAGGTGGTGGATTTATCACTTTTTCAGTATTCATACTGAAGAAATATCCATTAATAATCAGCGGCATAGTTGATCGACAATTTGAAAAGCCGGGCGTATTTCATGGAATTCCCAGCTATGGCCTGAAAGTTTTTCCGGATGCAGCCATAGATCCCACGACTACAACTGTTATCATCACCGTGGGTGAGACGGCATACCATGCCGAGATAAGAGACTATTTGACCCGGCTCGGCTATGAGAATATCGTACTTGCCACGGAGATATTCGAGTATCACACCCACTATACGCCTTCCGACGTGTTATTTCAAGGCATCGACTATTTCGAGAGACATCGTACGAAAATTGAAGACAGCTACGCATCTTTCGCAGATAAGATGAGCCGGCAGGTCTTTTTGGGATGTCTCAGAACCTACATTGATCAGTATCCGCACACCATTCCCTCCAGGCCCTTGAATCAACAGTATTTTCCCAAAGACGTAACACTTGCCAGAGGGTACTCTCACACTATCAATTGTGGGGCTTATAAAGGTGATACGGTCAAGGAGTTGCTGAAGGTGGAGGGGAAGATAAAATGTTTGGCTTGTTTTGAGCCTGATCTGAGCAATTTCGAAGAGCTTTCTACCTATCTAAAGGAAAATGCTGAGAGTATATCTGATACTATTATCTCTTTCCCTTGCGGCGTCTATAATAATGAAACCGAATTATTCTTTGCCAGTGGAAACCAATTCAACAGCAATCTATCTGAAGAGGGGGATGTCAGTGTTCAGTGCGTCTCAATCGATCATGCATTACCCAGATTTCAACCCACCTTTATTAGTATGGATATCGAAGGTGCTGAGTTGGAAGCCCTTCGAGGGGCGGAAAAAACCATACTCTCTAGTAGGCCGGATCTGGCAATCTGCGTCTACCACTCGATAAACCATTTATGGGATATCCTCCTTTTTCTAAAAAACCTGGATCTTGATTACGAATTCTATCTAAGGAACTATTCAGGATTCATCAGTGAGACTGTTCTTTACGCAGTCAGTTCCAATTAACAGACACATTAATGGGATAAATATGATGGACAATCTGGAAATCACACAACCGATAGTCGAAAACCTCAAGGATGAATGGCAGACCAATGGCAGATTGCCTGACTCTGGGGCGGAGTATCTGGATTATCGGCCCAATGACCTGGTGCTGTCGTGTTCTAAACTGGAAAGTGGTTTGCGACTCGGCCATGAAGCGATTCGCGCGTGCTGTATGGGTGCCATTGTATCTCCCATGTATTGGTCAGCAAAACAAGCTTCGGAAATGACAATTACAAAAGAGATGGTCATCGAAAAGCGCAAACTGCTTTTCAAAGCACTCAATGATGAAAATAGCGGCAACATTTCCTGCAAGCGTTGCGACATGGTTAGGACCAAGAAATTCAAAGACGTGTCTTTTGCAGGACTTGGGCATGTGAATCTGGCACATTTCAGTATGTGCAATCTCAGGTGCAACTTCTGCGGATTCACCCAGCACAATAGTTTTCTCAAACCTCAGTACGATGCATTAGCCATCCTGAAGCAGTTTGAAAAATCAGATGTGGAATGGGATTCCCTTGTGGATCTGAATGGAGGAGAGCCGACACTTCTCAAAGATCTTGACGACTATATTCACTATTTCACTTCGAGAGGAGTCAGGATCCTAATGTATACTAATGCAGTACGTTATAATCAGGCAATCTATGATGGATTACTCAACGGAAGTATTACATGGCTGATCACCTCCCTTGATGCAGGAACGCCCTCTTCCTTCAAAAACATCAAGGGTAGAGATTATTTTGTAGATGTAATGGAGAATTTGACACGATATGCCAAGGCTGGAAGCGACGGACTCGGCAATCTTGCTGTAAAATATATTTTCAGTGCTGACAATTGTTCAGATGACGATATCGCCGGATTCACTTATAGCATGCTTGCCATTCGTCCACAAAAGGTTTGGTTGACTTTCGATTTCTTCCCGCTTGCAGATAAGTATGAGGAACAGGAAGAAATTGGTGTCTATGACTATTCTAAACATATAGATGCTTATATCAAAATGTTTCTTATGTTCAAGAAACATGGGCTTGAAC
Source organism: Thermodesulfobacteriota bacterium (assembly GCA_034189325.1). GTDB lineage: Bacteria > Desulfobacterota > DSM-4660 > Desulfatiglandales > Desulfatiglandaceae > JAXHUM01. Next base: position 64,371 of record JAXHUM010000015.1, on the reverse strand, counting down.
CGGCTCATTTTGCGGAAAAGCATTTAGCCCAGGTTCTTCAAACCGGGAAAGACTTGATCGAGTCCGTCCAAACCGGGATCGAAGAGCAATGCTTGAACAAACAATGGTATGATTCTGGACTGTTACTGGAAGACTTTCGCAAGACTGAAACGGTTACATCAACGCCCCCACTGCACTTTAAGACTGAACCTCTCACCATTATAGACCATGACGACGTAACCAAGGACTGGGACTTAACCAACAAACGCGTATTGCTAGCGCCAGCCTATGACCTTACCAAAGCTCTGTTGCAGGATGAAGCAATTGGGCACGCCCATATTTTGGGATTCTTGGACAGGAATCCGGTCTTACATGACAAGAATATTAAAGGCTATAATATCTATCCTTATGAGAAAATAGAAGAATTAAAGCCTGAGGTTGTGCTAATCGCATCACCTGAACAACACAAAACAGATATTGTGGCGACTTTGAATCGATTCGTGGATGAAAGCACTGAAATCGCTGTCTATGAGGGTGTTTCTTCGCCCCCTTAATCCGTGAGAAGCGATCGGTAAGATCACACGGACTGTTTTGATCATCTGATCTCAAAGAACTTATATCGCGATTTTATCCAAAACCCTTCGGTTTTGAGACGTGATGAAATTCCGAATTCCGACGAAAGGGGAAGCTTGCGAACTGCCCCGCCATGTAATTCGCAGCCCCATCTAGCACCATCCTTTGACCCTTTGCCCCCCCTCTTAGAGACCGGACCCTGTTTCACTTAGAAAAGCTATCCGGTTCAGAGAATCTCTAATGATGTCATCCGGAACTTTTTGGCATTGTCGAATTTGGTTCGAGACATCAAAGTATTATGAATCACTTAGTTTTCACCTTCTTAAGATTTTACCTTAATATACTAAGCAATATTCACCTTTTTAATGTCAATTAATAACGATGAGGTATTGAAATGAAAGTTGCGCTTATCGGATGCCCATTCTGGGGAACAATATATGGCCCTAATTATACATTAGGTATTTTAGCGGCGTTAACCAAAAGAGCTGGACATGATCCTGTCATATTTGATCTGAATATTGATTTCTATAATGCAGTTTCTGACGAAGATAAAACCGCATACTGGGACTACGATAATCACGATCATAAATATAATAAACTTGATATCTTAATCAGTAAACATCAAGACACAATGGATAGAATTGCACAATCCATCTTGGACGCTGATGTTGATCTATTAGCATTCAGTGTGACAATGTTTTCTTCATATATGTCCATAAAGATAAATGAAGCAATCAAAAAGCGTAATTCCGATCTTGTAACCGTTTTCGGAGGGGTGGATTGTTTTGAAAAGAAAATGGCATCAACCTATCTACAAAATGGATACATTGATTTGGTTTGTCTTGGGGAGGCCGAAACCTGTTTTCACGATTTGCTGAACAGTATTGATTCCGGTACGTGGCAAAAAGGAATAAAGGGATTTTTGTCTAAAGCAAATGGAGACGTTGTCGATTGTGGGGAGCCGGAGGTTTGCAAGGATCTCGATTTAAATCCCTATCCTGATTACTCAGGTTTCAATCTCGCTAAATATACCGAAATGAACAAATACACTACACAGTTTTCCAGAGGGTGCGTAAATCATTGTGTTTTTTGCTATGAACATAAGATTCACAAAAAATACAGATATAGATCTGCCTCGGATGTGGCAGGTGAAATAACGATGATTATGGAGAAAACAAATCAGGATAGTATTTTTATCAACTTTGCTGATTCAATGATTAATGGAAGCGTAAAGGAACTGGAGAAGTTCTGTGATTTATTGATTGAATCTGATATCTCGGTAAGCTGGTGGGGACAGGCCGCCGTAAGAAAGGAGATGTCAAAAGCGCTTTTAGCTAAAATGAAGATGGCTGGGTGTAGCGGAGTTTCATGGGGAATTGAAACTGGTAGCGATACTATACTAAAACTAATGCGAAAAAACACCAACATAGATTTGATAAAGCGAGTTCTTCGAGATGCACATGACGTTGGCATACTTCAAAACACAAATTTTATTGTTGGGTTTCCAGGAGAGACTGAAAATGAGTTTCTTGAAACCTGCAACTTTATCATTGACAACATAAGGTATCTTAACATCGTAGGAACTACACTTTTATCGATACAGAAAAATGCGCCCCTCTATGCAAACTTCCAAAGCTACAACATCCAAGACAGGGATGCGATAATTGACTGGGAGACGACAGATGGACTGAATAATCTTGAACAGAGAGTGCAAAAAGAAAAAATAATTAAAAGCCTAATCGGGACCAAGTATCTTGGTAGTGTAAAGACTGATTTTGATGTAATCGACCCTTTTTTGGATTCTTTGTATAATCGGGCGTATGGGGGGGTGATGGGATTATTGAAAGAAGCTAAAATAAAGCCGCATGATAAACTACTCCTGTATGGCGCAGGAGAATGGGGCAAGAGATTCAAAAACATCTTCGAGGCAAATGGTATACCCGTTTATGCATTTTTGGACTCAAACAGTTTTAGATGGGGAGAAGAGTTTTTGGGTTGCCGGGTAGTAGATCCCGATATGATTCTAGAGACGGAGCCCGATTGCAAGGTTGTTATTGCGAGCTCTGCAAACAGAGTCATTAGTGAAAAACTCAGAAGGATCGGCTTTAAGGAAGATTTCAATTATTTTGGTTTAACTTCGATATCTTAGTACTGCAATATCGTATAGGATGTCTCAGTAGCCCGATAGGACAAAGAGTAGCCGCAACATCGGCTTTTATGACTCAAGGACTACTTCAAACAAGCCTCAAAAGAGTCTAGGAGGGGGATAAACGTGAAAGGGAATACAAAATTAACCATCGCATTACTGACTTACAATCGTGCCAGTGGCTCATATATGCAAGAGGCTCTCGAAGCAATCCTCAATCAGACTTATACTGATTTTGAACTTATAGTCATGGATAACCATAGCACCGATAATACTGCTGATGTAGTCTTATCCTATCATGATTCCAGGTTGACATATGTTCGTCAGCCACCGTATGGAAATGGGACAACCAACTACACTTCAGCCCTGTGGATGAGCCGCGGAGAATATATATTACTGACTCATGACGACGATGTTATGGAACCGAATATGATTGAAAAACAAATGGCTTTCATCAAAAACAATCCTCGTGTGCTTTGCGTTGGCACCAATGTCAGCCTGATCGATGAAAAAGGTGAATTAATTCAAGATCAAATGTATGAATTCGGTGGTGATTGCATCTATAATGAAGTGGAATATATCCGTACTTATTTGGAAGAAAAGCTATGGCTTCCCACTCCCACACTCCTTTTTAACCGCAAGGCTCACATATCCGCCATTCCGCGACTTGTTAAGAAAAAGAAGTCTAAATACCAATCTAGTGGAGACATCTGGCTCCTTTTCCTCCTCAATTTGAAGGGGCAGATCGGTGTTCTTTCGGAACCTTTGTTGCGATACAGACAGCATCCTGGTCAAGAATCACGTACTGTAGATCAAAGTGCCCCAATGGCAAATATGGCGGGCAATCTTCTGCGAAGTCGATCCCGCAATAAAAAATTAAAGAAATACCTGCCGGATATTTGGGGGTCCTACCTCCGTTTTAAAGCTCAGGATATGTTGTTTAACACCATGCGGCGTTGGGGACGCGAGAAGGTGAAAGAGCACCTTCTAAGGCTTCGTTCACGGTGGGTCAAAAATGTAAGCCCCGAGCTTCGAAGTGTAGACTCAGCACTGCCCTTTGAAATTCTTCTGCGTGAATTTGGATTGGAACCAACGATTGAAGCGTCGAATTTCCAGAGAATTATGTCCCAACCTGCCAACGTCGGGGCACAGAAAGGATATCGTCACTGGATGGAGGCCTTGACAAAAAACCGATCACTTTTCGAAGCTCACCCTGAAATAAAAACCATAGCCATTGTTGGGAGTATGTTAACCTCATTCTTGATCGTAGAAGCTGCTCGCAAAAGTAGTGTACAGGTGATGTGTTGTCTGGATTCCTCCAGTGCCAGAATTGGCCAGAATGTATTTGGGATCCCGGTTGTTCCCCACGATGAATTGCGGAAAATGATAAGTCTTGATGCTGTAATTCTTAGCAGTGAACGTGATCATGAACAGGCTATTTCAAACATTCTATCCGCGAACCTACCAAGAAAAGATCTGCCGATTTATTCCTGGAAAGAATTAGCTGGAGAAGCTGCCGCCACTAACGAACATGATTCGCTAAATATTTCTGAGCTAACTGAATATATAACATTTCAGCAAATCTGTTATTAAGTATCCCGAATAAGAGAGGCCTTCCATCTTATTTCAAAAGTAACACAGCAAATATTCTCCAAAACATCCCAGCAACCTTCGCGTGGTTTCCCCTTGTTATGATCTAAGATGGCTCTTTGTTTTCAACGATTTACGGGTTTGCAAAATAAACCCCTGGCTCTGTTGCAGATATGCTGACAATGGAAATACTAACACCAATCATTACAAGAAGAAGCATTAGGAAACACAAAGACATTCCTGTTGAAGACGATAAAATAGATGCAATGTTAGAATGTGCGAGGCGTGCTCCCTCTGGGGACAATTCACAACCATGGAATTTTATTATTGTGAAATCAAAAGAAATCAAAGAAAGGATAACGGAAGCTTGTCACAGTCAGGAATGGATGTTACAGGCACCGGTATTTATTGTCTGTGTGGCAGACATGGGCGTTCGGTTTAAAGAAATTAATCAGGATACGCAAGATTTTGTCTATTCTGATATATCTGAAGATAGTCCTCAGGAAGAAGTGAAATTGATAATTCGTGATACCACAATCGCCATTGATCATCTTGTTCTTCAAGCGGAAGCAATGGGACTTGGAACGTGTTGGGTGGCATGGTTTAACCAGATAAATATAAGGCCGATTTTAAAGGTTGATTCGGATAAATATGTGATTGCCGTTATCTGCGTTGGGTATGCTGATGAAAAACCAGAGCCGCGACCACGGAAATCTCTTAAAGACATGGTTCACTATGAAGTTTGGGGAAGACCAAAAGGTGCCTGCTAACGCCTCCCTTATAAAGAGGGTATGAGTGATACTGGGCTAGAGTCTTAAGGAAATACAGGGAACGATATTTCGATTGCTCCGTCTTGCACCGGGAGCGATTATGGTTTTGGCGCTGGGCTGAGTTTTCAGTCCAACATAAAAAAGGTTTTGGAATTGGTATGATTCTCACGGACAAACTTAAAATCGGTTTTGATGATAGTGAATTATGGACGGCCCCCTTTCAAATGATCTGGATCACCTTCCGGTTCATACTGAAGGTCTATGGGGGAAAGCTTGTTATTACGGGTGGCGCCACCCTCTTTGGTGGCCGGTTAATGAATCGCTCTGCGCGGGCGATTAAAACGCTTGCTTGACATTTCGATGATTCTCCTCAAAACCCACCTGGTTCCGATGTAAAAACCGTTCCCAATATTACCGCAAATCAGCTAAACAATGAGAATCTAATCCCATAAAGTCAAGAAAGGACAGGTGGACACAAAGCCATGTTAGCTAATCAAGAATTTGCACTTAGAACGCTGGAAGCAACCGATGGTCTTATAAAAGAAGCCCAGCATTTGCTGCATTTGGCGGCACAAGGGCTCTATTCTTCTTTTCAGAAGAAAGCTGGATCCATGCTTCTGGTGCTTCAGGATTTCATTGCGAGGTATGAAGAAGGGATTACTCTGACAGCCGTTGAAAGTATTGCAGATTCATTAAAAAGGATCATGGTGTATGCCAATGCAAGATCGAATTATACAACTGCCAAAATTGAATTTGAATTATTACCCCTTTTAAAAGACTTCTATAATGGCTACTATTTTTTCAATTGCGTGTTCCCTGACAGAACACGAATGGACAAATATTACCAAAATGAACTAGCAACTTTAGGTACCAACGAGCACATTGATAGGAGCGTTGAATCGGGAAGCTATAAATATGATCTGTCGATTAGTGTTCTGGCATTTAATAAGCTTGAGTTTACAAAACAATGTATAGACAGCCTAATGAGGTATATTCCCCAGGATTTAAACTATGAACTGATCTTGATCAATCATGGATCTACAGATGGAACAAAAACATTTTTCGAGAGTATTGGGCCTACGAAACAGTTAAACATCCTTAGAAACGGGGGAGGGATTGGTGCTCACACCAGGATTTATGAGGGGAGATACCATTTGGAAATTTCTAATGATGTCATTATCACAGAAAACGCAATTGCAAACATGATCCGCTGCATGGAATCGGATGAACAAATTGCGTGGGTTGTACCTACAACTCCTAATGTCAGTAATCTTCAGACGATTCCTGCCAAATATGCTACCCTTGAGGAGATGCATGCATTTGCCAGCAAAAACAATGAATATCCTGATCCCTTTCGATGGGAACAAAGAGCCAGATTGTGTAATCCGATCTCCCTCAGGCGCACCAGTATATCATATTCAAGTTACGGCGTGCTATTCTCCCCTTACTTTCACACGGATATGCCGGGTGGGTTTCTTGATGACAAAGAAGCGCTGTTTTACCGTCGTAACGGGTATAAGATGATGCTCGCAAAAGACAGCTACTGCTATCATTTTGGAAGCGTAACCTTAAAGGAGGAAATAGCAGCAAAGAAAGCCTTTTATGAGAAAGGGCGCAAAGTCTTTCATGATGCTTTCGGCATAGACCCTTGGGGTACGGGCGTTTGTTGGTCTACTGAACTCATGTCTCTGTTGCCATGTGTCGAACAGGGTCATGTTAACATTCTCGGGCTCAATTGCGGTATTGGAAGCAATCCTCTGAAGATTAAGGAATCGATCAAAGAAAATGTTCACAACCTTGAAGTGACTCTCTACAACGTGACGGACAATGAGAATTACACTGAGGATTTGCGAGGGATATCTGACGTCGCTGAATGCATGCAGCAGTCCTGGGATGTCAACCAGATATTCGCTGGAGTTAAGTTTGACTACATCCTGTTTGAGACCGGCCTCGAAAACTATCCGAAACCTATGAGAATGGTACGAAAACTAGAAAGACGTTTAACGGAGGGTGGATACCTTGCTCTTCAGACGTCATCTCCTGCCCTCAAGAAAGGCATTCGCGAGATTTATCCCACAGTGGCTACGGCGGGAGACTGGAGCGTTATTTCGGAACAGACTTTTTTAAACAGAAACAACCGGCCTAAACATGATACGGCCATTTGTCTGAATTCAAAACCTGAGGTTACAATTGCTGAGCCGACCTCGATTGTCCCACGAGAGGAAATGTATGATCAAGGGCCTGAGAACCAGCATGGAAAGGACATCCGTAAAGCTACCACGTCGATCATTATCCCTGTTCCGAAAAGCAAAAAGCAGCTGCGTGACTGCGTTAGAGCCATTGAGAAGCATACCCCTGAAACATTTGAGATCGTATTTGTGAGCTCTATACCTAAAGGCAAGGCACCAAAATGGTTAAAGGAAACGCTCAGACAGAACAAAGGGTATTGTTTTTTCGACTCGCATGGAAGTGTCCAACCAGGCAAAATATACAATGAGGGGATAAAAGGATCCGTCGGCGATTATGTTGTCCTGTTAGCCCCTGATATCGTTGTCTTTGATGGCTGGCTTTCAGGAATGCTCTCCTGCTTAAACAGAATTCAAGATGCAGGTATTGTTGCGCCCATGACCAATAGAGCAAAGGGGATTCAAAAAATCCCGTCGCCTGATGACCATTCAATAGATCGTCTCGACGCATTTTCGAGATCTTTTACAGAAAGAAATCGCTATCGCCGGGTCTCTGTCCTAAAAACTGAAGGTTTTTGCATGCTTTTCAAGCGCGAATTGACGGAACATATCGGTCTCTTGAGCGAAGAGGTGGACTCTGACGATCTATTTGCCGAAGATTTTTCTCTAAGAGCGGCATCAGTGGGCTACTCCAATCTCATAGCTGGAGACGTCTTTGTTCATCGTCAGGAACAGACTGCCATGAAGAAGAGCGCCCCACCCACTAAATGGGTCTCTGCAGATTTCCAAAGCTCTTTTCAAAACAAGTCATTTGTACCAAGCTTAATCGCTAAAGCCCGCGGCCTTGATCAACAGGATAAGGCGGACCTTGCCTTGAAGAGCCTTATAGATGGCATTGGACAGGTACCGGATGATAAGCGTCTGTACCAAACCCTTGCAGAACTTCTTCTTAGGCATGGGCAATATCAAGATGCCCTTGACGCTTTAAATGAGATGCCTGGAGGTGAAGGAGACTTACGAAAGCTTGAACTAACGGCCTATTGCCTTGAAGGATTGGAAAAATACCCTGAGGCCGGAGCCTATGCCGAAGAGATACTTTCCTGTGATCCTGATTCTTCATTAGCCTTGAACCTGAAAGGTATTCTGGCATATAGACAGGGTGATAAAGACAAGGCAGAAATGCTTTTCAAAGGTTCTATTGAATCCGACCCCGGCTTTGGTGAACCCCATACAAATCTTGGCGTCCTGAAATGGGAAGGAGGAGAACCGGACCAGGCCTTGGATCTTCTTGAGAGAGGATTCATCCTTTCGCCCATCCTTACGGATGTTGTTACTCTTTACCATACTGCCATTACAGACCTCTCCCGCTTTGACAGAGCCGAACCCATATTGAGGGACGCCGTTGCGTTGTACCCCAGTGACAAGCGCCTTAAGCACTTATTGATAGATGATTTGATAAAACAGGCCAAACATAGTCAGGCCATGGAGGTTATTGAAGAGGCCATGGTGTCTTTTGATTTGCAGGAGGGATTCCTTAGGGCGGCCCTTGAGGTACGAAAACGTGTCGGCCCCTATACAACGATCGATGCCGTTGAAAAAGGCTATTCTGTCTCCTTATGCATGATTGTAAAAGATGAAGAGCAGTATCTGGCCCAATGCCTTGCCAGCCTCAAGCCGGTCGTTGATGAAATCATAGTGATTGATACAGGATCAAAAGACCAGACAAAAGATATTGCCAAAGTGTTCGGTGCACAGGTTTTTGACTATGAATGGAACGACGACTTCTCGACCGCTCGGAATTCTGCTATTGAGAAGGCATCGGGCGATTGGATTCTTGTTATGGACGCGGATGAAGTCATCTCAACCCAAGACCACGAACAACTCAGGCAGTTGATCAAGAGGTCCCATGCCGGGCATGTGGCCTTTTCTTTTACTACGCGAAATTATATTAACCAGGTCAACACTATCGGGTTTCATCCCAATAAGGGAGATTACGCTCAGGAAGAGGCGGCCATGGGCTGGATGCCCAGTGACAAGGTCCGCCTTTTTCCCAACAATGGTGACATCCGTTTTGAATTCCCCATCCATGAAAAAGTCGAGCCGTCACTGAGAAGAAAGGGGCTTGAAATCAAGAGGTGCCAGGTTCCCGTCCATCACTATGGAAAATTGAACGAAGAGAAGGGAGACAAAAAGTGCGCAGCCTATTACGAACTGGGCAGGAAAAAACTCGATGAATTGGGAGGGGATATCGATGCTATTCGCGAGCTTGCAGTCCAAGCGGAAACGATCGGAAAGGAGACCGAAGCGATCGAATTATGGCAACGGCTTCTCACACTCCAACCCAATGCCGCCATTGCCCTTGTGAACATGGCCACTTTGTACCTGAAGCTTAACCGCTACGAGGAGGCAAGAGAAACAGCCCAACAGGCCGCTCATATAGCACCTCAGATGAAGGAGGCCCTTCATAATTATGCCCTTTGTGAATTCTACTGCGGGAATGTGGATCAGACTATCACGCTCCTTCAGCGAGCGCTCGAACAGGATCCCGACTACCTTTCGGCTCGGTTCCTCCTCGCAGTTGCCTATTGCTGCGCCGGCACACAATCAGAAGGATTGAGGATCTTTTCAGAGCTTGAATCAACCACTGGCCGGCTTGGTCTTGCCGTTGCATGTCATACCTTTGCCGAAAAGCTGGTCGCCGCTCAGAAGGCTGATTACGCTATGTCCCTCCTGAAAACCGCAGTCGGTGCAAAATATTCAAATCCTGATGTTATAAAATTATACGACCAGCTTTTCCAGACCTGGACAAAAACAACTTTGTCGGGGTCCTCCAATTCCGGCTTTGGGACGGTACGCAAAGAGTCGCCAAATCCATCTGTCTATGGGGCTTTACAGTAAATATGGAGCCCGCATTGACAAACTTTCAACCCTATTTCTTTGGGGGATTTCAAGTAACTCTCTAGAAGTCGATAATCCAATTCTGCAACGGGGCATGGGACCTGGGGAAGTTAAAACGGGGATTTGATCATCCCCTGTAATCTTAACATATCTCCAGGTTTTTTAGTTTAGGGCTCGTTATGCTCAAGCGCCGGACCCTCTCAGGCCTGCCGCGATGTTGTGATTAATATTGATCACTGCAGTCAGCTTTTCAGGAGATGGAAAACTCATTGTCTCAAAAATGCGCCGGTCAACAAAGGCCCCCAAACGAAAGAGATTTTCCTTGATCTGGATCGGTAGAGGATTATCCTTTTCGGCCAACTCCCCTTGAAAAACACTCCATACCTTCTGGTTAAACCTCAGAGCATCATCTAACTTTGCAGCGCGATCTTCGGCGTCCCAATCGTCCTGACACGCCTTAAGCTTCAGCGCCGCCTTTGTGAGGACTGCCGCCTCCACATCACGGCCGGACATTGTTGCCTTATTGACTTTCTCATATGCTTCCAAGGGATTTTTATACACGACTAAGGGCCTCCTCTTCATAATCAGTAAGTTTTTTTGCTCGTTTGAGCGCCTTATAGTAGCGGCCGCTCAGAATATGTTCGCTGATCTCATCAATAAGACCGAGAGTGCTGGGCGCCGCCTTGATAAAATCTCGGATCAGCGTCCAGTAAGTATTATGATGAATGACCAGGTTGTCCGGGTCAATATACATGAGCTGGATCACCAAATAGATCCTTCGTGCCGGTGAATCCGCCTCATGCTCTTTGAGAATATCCTTCTCCCTTAAAACAGGCACCTTGTTATCGATGCACAAGTCGGCTGTCCGGTTTCCATTGGTGATCACGGCGCCGCTGATGATGACTCTTTCATGAGGTCTCAATGTGATTTTCAGGGCCATGGTTCACGGTTCATGTGATAGTTCATCAGGTCAAAATGCATGGTGAAAAGGCCATCCAATTATATCAATAAAAGCAACTGTGATTGTGCCTCGGTCAGGCTCATGCCCGGCCTCAGCGCCAAGGCATATCTCGTTGACCGGCTTTCCTCTTCCGCTTCATTGTCCCTATCGGCCACCGCCTCAGCATCACTCATATTGATTTCCAAGATCTCTTGCGTCTGTTGCTCAAAATGCCTTATCATAAAAGACATCTCTTCCTCAATATCGGCATGTGACTCGTCAAGCCATGCCTTGGCCTTATCAAGCTGTTCCGATGCAAACTGAATATCCCTATCTGTCGCCTTTTCTCCAAGTTCCGGAATCTTAAGCCCTTCACCTGCTCGGACCTCTGATACATCCCTTTGCACCGAGGATACCATCATTTGATCAAAATCACGTTTTGGAGGAATGGTCAGCTCGTCTATAAGTCTCCGAAAGGATTGGAAGCTCCTCAGTCTCTTGATTCTTTCTTCACTACCGGGCAGAAAAGGAGGGAAGCTTTTTGTAATTTTTTCCAAATCCGCTTTCATCCTCTCAATGTAACTTTCCATCTGGGCAGTTTTTTCTGCTGTCTCACCTTTTTTCCTGGCAACCTCATTCAGGTTAATCTTCATGGAACCCATTTGACGAGACTTGAGAGAAAGGTTTTCCGACTTTTTCGGCCGATCAGTCTTCTTCGTCTGATTGGAATCATTCCCAACCCTGTCAACAACTCGGATCCCAACGCTCTCACGGTTGTTCAACAGGTTCATAGAGTTGTTAATGTCTGATATCTGCATGGTCTCACCTCCTGAATGGCAATGGTAGGAAGAGGAGAAAATCTCCCCTCCCTACCAAAATAGAGATCAGAAGGCCATAGTAGACTTCTGTGCTACGCCTAGAACAGTCTAAGGACTGACTGCGCAGCCTGTGATGCCAAGGACAATGAGGTCGTACCCAGTGCCTGGCGCGTCTGGAGCATCAGCATGTTTGCTCCCTCCTCGTTGAGGTCGGCGTTGGTAAGGTTCGCAGCCCCATCCTGAAGAGTATTCATCATCTTGGTTGTAAAATCCTGACGGATTGTAATTGTGCTCAACTGTGAGGACAAGGTTTTTGCATTAGACCTGAGAGTTGTCCTGGCTGCATCGAGCAGGGCAATATCAGCATTGATATCACTTGTAGAACCTGAACCACTGCTATTCCAGTCATTTTCAGCAACATCCGCCAGGCTTAAACCGGACGCTGATCCGTCAAATCCCGTCACAGTGATGGATGAATCGCCGTTCTCATCGAAATTCACATTCAAGGTCTGAGTGGTGCCGCCCAGGAGGTTAACGCCTTTGTACCCCGAGTCCTCAGCCAGGGTGTCTATCTGATCCAGTAAGGTATTATACTGGGTCTCGAGATCATTTATTTCCGTGGTTGACTCGGCCGAAAGTGCGGATTGGGCAAGCGATTTGGCAGACGCGATCAGGTCGGTAATGGCTGAAATACCGGCATCAGCTGCCTTGATTGTCTGGATCCCTTCTCCCATCTCATCCTTTCTAAAGGCAAGATCCCCTGCCCGCTGTACATGGCCCTGGGCCGCGAAAAAGTTGATCGGGTCGTCCAGTGCGCTGTTGACTTCCTTGCCGGTGGCCAAACGATTTTGGGTTTTTTCCATTAAGGTTTGCGTTGACTGGAGAGCAAAAAGGTTGGCCCTCATTCCACTTGTCAATGTTATACTTCCGACTGCCATAATATTTCTCCTTTTCTAGGCTTTTGTCTCGGCATTCTTGCCGAGAGTTAAATTGTATCGCCGATAAAACCGGCTTTTTCCAAGGCCCTCGTTGGTCATTACTCAAACCTCCTCCCTCCTTCCCTGACCGCTATTCCGTGTGCCTTCAAGAAATTTATCGGAGATTTTTCTCAAAACTTAAGGTTTTTTGCCCAAATTAAACGATCAGACCTCAGCCATTGGCATTTAGTTGCGGAAAATCGATATATTATGTTGCACCAAAAAATCTGCTAACAAGTGAAAACGTATCATTGCAAAAATGTTGTGCTCATTAGGCTGATAGCCCCCTGCTGAAGAATCATCACTTAATTCCGGTGTAGGCAAAAAACCTCTCAAGATTTTGATCGGTTTTCCGATAATATATAGACGGACAACGGCGGTAGAAGCCTAACTTTATATGCCTTGAGGCTTGCAAGCGATGAAGATATTAGTGGTAGACGATGAAACAGCAATATGCATGCTGTTAAATGAGTATTTATCATTCAAAGGATATGAAGTCACTACCGTGGAAAGCGGGGAAGAGGCGCTGGCCCAGTATAACAGAAGCAAGCCCGATATGGTTCTCCTCGATATTAAAATGCCTGGTATTGACGGCTTGGAGGTCCTCAGCAGGATTCGAAAAAAAGACCCGGACACGGGGATTATTATGATGTCGGCCTTTGCGGACGAAGCCACTGTCCAGAAGGCCCTTAGGACGGGAGCCGATAAGTATCTAGAAAAACCTCTTGATCTTGGACAGATAGATGACACATTAATGCGATTCGCGAACAAAAGCGTCTGAGTTCTTTTATGGAAATACTTCGATTCAAAGACCTCAAGCCAGGGATGATCGTTGCCGAACCGGTGTACAATTTCAACCGTATGCCGTTGCTCCAAGAAGGGACCATGCTCACTCAAAAGGACCTTTGGATATTAAAGACCTGGGGCGTCACTGAAGTTGCCGTACTGGGCGCTTGCGGAAGCCCTGAGTGTAACAAAAGGCCTCCACAGGCCGAAGACAGATCAAGCATCGCCAATAGGCTCAGCGTGCAATTCTCAGACGTCTCGGATGATCCTAATATGAGGGCAATTATGCAGGCCGCTGGAAAGCGATTGGAAAAAAGACTCCGAGGAAAAAAACAGGAATCTTGAGACAAAGCATAAAGACTGAGGGAATCGACTTCGGATGTCGCATAATCTCAAAAACAGATACAAACGACTCATATGACGTCTATTAATATTAAGAGAATTATTGCGAATGTTGAAGATCTTCCCACTTTATCCAGGACTATCTTCAAGATCACTGAGACCATAAATAACCCTCAATCTTCAGCCAAGGACCTGGCAGAAGTCATTACGGACGACCAGATACTGACGGCAAGACTCTTGAGACTTGTGAATTCCGCCTTCTATGGTTTTCCCCAACGTATCTCGACCGTTACCGAGGCTGTTATACTCCTTGGCTTTGACGCCATCAGAAATCTTTTATTAACCACTTCCGTGTTTGACATATTTATAAAAGGAGGCGCCAGAGATTCCTTGAGCCAGGAAGAGCTGTGGGACCATTCCTTAGGATGTGCCGTGGGGGCCAAGGCCATAGGCAGTTATCTCCTATGTGAAAAGGTAGAAGAACTCTTTGTCGCAGGTCTCTTACACGATATCGGAAAAATCGTCGAGATGATATACCTCCGTGATGATTTTGCAAAAGTCCTGACCATAGTGAGCCATAAGAACATTCCTATTGTTGCGGCGGAAGACTATGCCTTGGGATATAACCACGCTCAGGTCGGCGAACTCCTCGCAAAGCGATGGAACTTGCCCCCAAAACTGGTTTCTGCCATTGCCCATCACCATCAGCCGCGACTGGCCGGGGAATTTTTTAAGGCGGCCTCCATCGTTCATCTTGCTGACATCCTTTGCAGGGCCCTTTGCATGGGATCAGGAGGAGATAATAAAATTCCCCCGCTAGAGAAGAATGCCTGGGATGCCCTATCCCTGACACGGAGTTCCATTGATCCGATTATGGATAATATGGAGACCGAATATGAAGAATTGAGTTCATTCAGGACTCTTTCTTGTCCATGAGCCTTATACCATGCCTGAATTCCATCAAACATCAACAGGGGAGCTTGGACGACTGGCAAGACTGGAAAAGCGTTTCAAAGCACTTGTGGATTCGTCAGAGAAGATGGAGCGACTCTACCGGTTTCAAGACAAAATAGCCATCCCTTCTGATCTTCATGACATATGGAGTATCTTCTTGGATCATGCCGAAAATCTCATAACTATGGATGCTTGCGCCCTGTTTGTTGTCGACGAACAATCCCATGAGTTTACCCTTGAAAGCGTCTTGCCTGGCGATCAGGGCTTAATGTGCGAAAACGAAGTCGAATTTCAGATACAAAACGGTATGTTTCCCTGGATCATACGGAGAAGAGAGCCTGCCATTGTCCCCTCCGTGATCTTCAAAAATCGGAAGACGATCATCATGTTGCCTCTTTCAACAAAAAGGCGAACTCTCGGCGTTGTCCTTGTCCTTACCCCTATAGAGCAGGGTTCAGTAACACAAGAGAACCTGAAACTTCTTGGAATGTTGGCCAAGCAGTGCTCACTGGTAATGGAAAATACCGTTTTGTATGAAGAACTGAAAGAAGAGCATGAGTCATTGAAAAAAGCGCAGGGGCAGCTGGTCCAGGCTGAAAAATTGACATCTCTTGGAGGTTTGACTCGTGGGGCCTCACATGAAATATTGAATCCCCTCAACAGCATCTCTGTCTGTCTTCAATTGATGATGATGGATAAAAGCCTGAATCGCCGTGCCTTGAAATATCTCCATACAATGATGGATCAGTCTCGTCGGATTTCCAATGTGGTCAAGGGTCTTCTGGAGTTTTCTCAGGATACCGAACCGAAAAGAGAGAGTCTGGACATAAACATACTGATTGACAAAGCAGCCTCCCGGATAGAGCAGGAGTATCGGTTTCGGCATATTCGTATCACAAAGAAACTTGACCGGAGCCTGCCTTTGATTATTGGAGACCAGGATAGATTATTGCAGGTGCTGCATAATCTCCTGTCCAATTCTGAGGAGGCGATGTGTGAGGGAGGCACCATTCATATTTCAACAAGGGGGCCGGCCGAGAATATGAGGTCATGGAACAAGCCCCACTTCATTGAGATTGTATTCCAGGACACCGGCCATGGTATCTCCCCTGAACATATCAACAGAGTCTTTGATCCTTTCTTCACGACAAGAGAGGCGTCCACTGGTCTCGGGTTGTCTCTCTGTTACGGCATCGTTAGAGATCATGGAGGTAGCATCCACGTTAAGAGCTTGGTGAACCGGGAGACTGTTTTTACAATTTGTCTCCCTGTTGTTTGAGTTAAGTATTTGTGGAGCAATGACGTTGCATCTCTCAAAAAGGCAGTATCAGACACTTGCGCAAATTGTATACGATGAATGCGGCATAAACATGCATGCAGGAAAGTTACAATTGCTGACAACCCGCGTTGCCAAAAGGTTGAGGGCCACAGGGATTGACTCGGTTGACGAATACATAGGCCTTTTGAAAAAGAGTGAAAACGAATTGGTTCATTATATTGATGCTGTATCAACAAATCACACTTTTTTTTTCAGGGAAAACCATCACCTTGAATTCGTTTTGAAAACCGTCGGAAATACCTGTTTCTTAAGGATATGGTGCGCCGCCTCTTCCAGTGGAGAAGAACCATACTCTCTCGCGGTTCAGCTCAAGCATAATGGATATAAGTTTGAAATCTATGCTTCGGACATCTCGACGGACATGCTCAGCCTGGCACAACGGGGCGTATACCACAAAAGTAAGTTAACACTGGTGCCTCGGGAAATATTAATCAATTATTTTCAAAAGGGTCGTGGCAGATGGGCAGATCATCTGAAAGTAAAAAAAGAGATCATGCAGCTCGTGTCCTACGATAGGCATAATCTCATCACGGATCAATCACCGGGAGTATTTGATATTATTTTTTGTAGAAATGTCATGATCTATTTCGATGACGATACCAAACAGAAGGTCGTAGACAAATTGTACGCATCCCTTGAGAGAAACGGCTATCTCATCTTTGGGGCTGCGGAGAGCCTTGTGGGCATACAACACAGCTTTAAATATATTCAGCCGAGCATATACATGAAAACGGGAGACTAAGGGGACTCAAGATCAAGGGCAAGGGATACAAAAGTGTAACGCGAGAAGTCCGTTCGGGTTAGATATTTAAGAAAAGAGACAGACATTCTCCTTTTGCCTCTTTTCACAAAATATCTGGCCAATCAACTTCCGGCGCAAAACGTTTGAGATGACTATAAATGGACCACTCAGAATAGCCCGCAAACCATGTCAGTACTATCAAGGCCGGGAAGCACGAAAAGCCCAGCACCTGACGGGAAGTGCCGCTTAAGGAGCATACCTTATATCTACTTGATATTCCAAGCATATATCTTCATGCAAAGACGCGGATATCTCTGGCATAAATTTTGCTCAATTGTGTCTAGCAAGCAGATATTGATCGTTATGATCAACCACTCAGAACGGTGCAGGCCGTTTGAGCGACAACCGAATATGGGAGATAAATCATATGGGGAAAGTCGATGAAATGACAGATCAGGGAGTAGCTCACAAAGACACAAGGGAAGGGAAGTATCTCACCTTTTCGTTGGCTGAGGAAGAGTATGGCATCAGTATACTAAAGATCAAGGAGATCATTGGGATGATGCCCATTACCGCTGTCCCTCAGACACCTGCGTTCGTCAAAGGGGTCATCAATCTGAGGGGAAAGGTCATCCCCGTTGTGGATATGAGAGTGAAGTTCGGAATGGATTCTGTCCCCTACACTGAAAGGACATGCATTGTCGTTGTTGAGACCTCGGTAGTGACAGACTCCATCCTGATGGGCTGTGTGGTCGATTCCGTCTCAGAGGTCTTAAACATCAAAGAAGATGACACAGAAGACACGCCGACTTTCGGCGCCGATTTGGATACGGACTATATCCTCGGCATGGCAAAAATAGAGGGATCCGTAAAGATACTACTCGATATTGACAGGGTATTGAGCTCGGATGAATTAGCGATACTCGAAAACGCCGCCTAAGTTAGGGGCTTTGTTGGGCCGATGTCGCTACGGAAGAAAGTCTCTAGCCTTTGAAGAGGTTACAGAACTGTTCCCGCCGTTCGCTTCTACCTACTATCGCGCGTGAAAAGGAATCATAGAGATTTCCGCCAACAAAATGTCCCATAGAACAGGAAAGGTCATACCATACCAGGAGGACAGGTAGATGTTCAAGAAAATGACGGTAGGCAGACAGATTACTTTCGGATTCGGTCTTATTATTTTTATGTTGTTGGTCATCGGAATGACAAGCTATGTAGGTGTTGGTAGAATTGTCACGAATGCGGTGAGCATGATTGCCGGTGAACAGATTGTCGGTGAAATGAAGACAAGAGAGATCGATCATTTGAATTGGATTGCAGGTCTAAGCGCTTTTATGACCGATCCCGACATAAAGGCATTAGAGGTTCAGACCGACCATGAAAAATGCGGCCTCGGAAAATGGCTTTACGGTGAAGGCCGTAAAAACGCCGAGCAGGCCATGCCGGCTCTTGTCCCTATTTTTAAAGAGATGGAAGGACCCCATCATAGTCTTCACAAGTCAGCAGTGGATATCAACAGGCATATGAACAAGATAGACGTAGGGTCTAGTCTTGCGCTCTTCTATCAGGTGGAGATCGACCACCGGATTTGGGCTCAAAATGTCACCAATGATCTCACATCCAAGAGGGACATGTTATCGGCACAGCTCGATTACAGAAAGTGTCGGTTAGGTCAATGGCTTCATGATGGAGAAGCAGATGCCCTCATTAAGGAATACCCTGTCTTTGCCCCTCTTATTGACAGGATAAAGGAACCACACAGGATGATCCACGATTCGGGCAAACTCATCGATGAAAAATTAAGAGCCGGAGATTATGATGGCGCTATGTCCCTCCTGCATGAGAGAGTTCAGCCGAATATCAAGCAAGTGACAGATATCCTCTCTGAATGTCGCAGCGTCGTCAGAGAGATGGAAAAGGGCCAGAAGGAAGCGCAGCATGTTTTTGCTTCAGTTACACAGAGGAACCTCAAAGACATCCAGAAGCTTATGCACAACGCATCGGAAACAGTGGAAAAGAACATGGTCTCTCAAGATGTTCTCTTGAGCGGTGCAAGCAAATTGAAAGCTCTTGTGTCCATTGTCGGAATCCTCGCCCTTATTATCGGCTTGGCCCTTGCCTTTTTAATTGCAAAAGGACTTGTGAACGCGCTTTCCAGGATTGCCGGCTCACTGGGCGAAGGATCCGATCAGGTGGCTTCAGCGTCGGGAGAGGTCTCTTCCTCAAGTCAATCTTTGGCGGAGGGTGCATCCGAACAGGCTGCCTCGATTGAGGAAACGTCCTCATCTCTGGAAGAGATCTCATCCATGACAAAGCAGAACGCAGAAAATGCCGGCCAGGCAAATACCCTTATGAAGGAAACAAACAAGATTGTATCAGACGCGAACGACTCCATGTCTGAACTAAACCTCGCCATGGAGAAGATTTCCAAGACAAACGACGAGACACAGAAGATCATAAAGACCATTGACGAAATTGCTTTTCAGACCAACCTCCTGGCCCTTAATGCGGCGGTTGAGGCTGCCAGGGCGGGTGAGGCAGGAGCCGGCTTTGCCGTTGTGGCGGAGGAGGTCCGAAACCTTGCCATGAGATCGGCGCAGGCGGCCAAAAACACGGCCGAGTTGATTGAAGGAACCGTCAAACAGGTTGTCGAAGGGGCGGAACTGGCAACAAAGACCAATGACGGCTTTTCGCAAGTCATGGAAAGCGCCTCTAAGATTACCGAGCTTGTTGGGGAGATTGCCGCAGCTTCCAATGAACAGTCTCAGGGAATTGAACAGGTCAACACGGCCGTGGCCGAAATGGACAAGGTGGTCCAGCAGAACGCCGCCAACGCCGAGGAATCGGCCTCTGCTTCCGAAGAGATGAATGCCCAGGCAGAGCAGATGAAAAACCTGGTAAACGAGTTACTCACTCTTGTTGGGAGCTCAAATAGTAGAAATAGAATCGATTCGGAAAAACGTCCTTTGCGCACCTACGGTTACTCTAAGATTGAGGCCCCAGCAAGAGACAACCGGAATAGTCTACCGAGTATTCATAAGACCGAGGAGGTGGCTAGGCCTGATCAAATTATACCCATGGACGATGATTTCTCGGATTTCTAACTTAGAGAATGAGGCTGAAGGCTCGGCGATTCAAAACTTCTTCAGGTTGGAATACCACGAGACCGCTTTAGACCAACTTGGAAAGAGGGAAAAAAGGCGATTATCGATTGACCCAGAATATCTCACTATGTGTAAGCAGAGGTTGAGAGATATTGTTGACTAGCATACGGATGTGGGCATTTGTCGTCTTTCGCCCGAGGCTCAACGATTCACATCCGCACTGAGAGATCGGTATTTCTAACTGGAAAATATCATGAACCATAAAACTGAAAAATCCTCCTCCCTTTTTTTCAACACCTCGATCCTCTTCGTAGATGATGACGAAGTGACCAGGGTTTTGGCACAAAAATATCTCAGCAATTGGAATGTCCAGTTGGCCGCTTCTGCTCAAGAAGCTCTTGAACTGCTGAATAAGGGCAATTATCAGATCGTCATCGTTGATATAATGATGCCCGATATGGATGGGATAGAACTCCTGAAGAATATTAGAAAGACACGTCCCTTGATTCAGGTTATCATTTCGACCGCCTCCGACGACGTAGAGAATCTTATCAGTGCCCTCGAGGCAGGGGCCTGTGACTTCCTGATCAAACCTCTCAACAGAGAAAATATGGAGGAGGCCCTGAAAAGAACCATCGAAAAACTGGATCGATGGAAGACAAAGATGAAGGCCCTTATGAAAAAAAGGCGGTCAACAGCAGGCGAATAATGGAGGATAATCAGGCGCAAGCCGACCTCTTATGTCTTGAACCGTCCAACGCTTTTGACAGGTGTTTGTGGAATGGACTCATGAGTAAATCTCTATCTGACAGGACACAGCTTATGCCACGGAATCGAACGGAGGAAAAAGGGCTGGGGAGGAGGGCACGACTTAATGCCTGATCTCATTGACAAAGCAGACAAAATCCTTGAGGAGATTGCCCTGGGAATTGTCACCATGGAGGGTGAGGACATTGCCGCCCTGGGAGACATCCTAAACTCCCTTGCCGAACTGGAAAATGAACTCGACGCGATTGCCCATCGCGATTTTTCCAGCCTCACGCTGGCGACCAAGGGTTACATTGAAAAAATGATCATGAGAGAGGTTGATGACCCTGGGCCGTTGGAAGATGCCATTGCCGGCCTTCAGGTCATCTGTCGCTCTATCCGTAACCAAGAGGACCATACGGAAGATATCGCTCCTGTATTGGCCAAACTGGGCCATAGACTCCCTGATGAGAAGGAAGAGACAGAAATGAAAAACTCTCCTGATCAGGCAGGAGATGAAAACCGGGTGGACGAAACCAAATCATCCGAGCAGGAATTAACCGACGATGACAGGGAGATTATAGCTGACTTTGTCATGGAGTCCCTGGAAAGTCTGGGAACGATAGAGGTCAACCTCATGGATCTCGAGCAGGACCCGGACGACCTTGACACGATTAATACTATCTTCAGACCCTTCCATACCATAAAAGGGGTTTCAGCCTTCATCAACCTTGAGAAGATCAATAAGCTTGCCCACAGTACTGAGAATCTTTTGGACAAGGCGAGGAACGGGGAGATCAGGATAGAAAATGGGGTAGTCGATCTTATCCTCGAATCGACTGATATGCTGAAGAATATGATCCAGGGAGTCCAGGAGGGCATGGAGAAGGGGACTTCTCTCGATAGCGGCCACGATATCGCCCCTTTGAAGGAACGAATCGACGGCATCCTCACGCTGGCCGACCAAATGAAAGACAAGCCGGTGGGAGAGATCCTTTTGAAAGAGGGGGCGATAACCGATTCCGATCTTGAAGAGGCTCTGGAAAAGCAGAAAAAAGAACCGGATAAAAGGATCGGCGAGATCTTGATGGCCAAAAACAAGGTTGCATCGAAAGAAGTGGTTTCAGCCTTGAGGGAGCAAAAAAGATTCCGTTCACGGCACATCGAATTGCAGGTAAAGGTGGACACCAAAAAACTGGACAACCTTGTGGATTTGACCGGAGAGCTGGTTATCGCCCAATCCATGCTGAGGCAGAATAGATCTCTCGTTTTGACAGACGATCAGGAATTTTTGCAAAATCTAGGTCAATTGAATCAGATCACCTCCGCTCTTCAAACGACCGCCATGTCTATGCGCATGGTCCCGATCAAAAACACCTTTCACAAAATGGTGAGGCTTGTGCGGGATCTGGCGAAAAACTCAAATAAGATGGTCAATCTGGTTATGTCGGGGGAGGACACGGAAATTGATCGTAACGTAGTCGAAGAACTGTATGATCCGATGGTCCATATGATTCGAAACTCCGTTGACCATGGGATTGAATCACCTGATGAAAGGGAAAGGGCGGGGAAAAGCCAAAAAGGGACGGTGATGCTCCGAGCTTATCATAAAGGGGGCAATATTGTTGTCGAAATAGAAGATGATGGCAAGGGCCTGGATAGAGAAAGAATCCTTGAGAAGGCCAAATCGAGCAATCTCGTGACTGATGAAAGCAAAATGACCGAATCCGAGATCTTCAATATGATTTTCCAGCCTGGCTTCTCAACGGCAAAAGAGGTGACCGATGTGTCGGGCCGGGGTGTGGGGATGGACGTGGTGAAGAAATCCATCGAGAAGCTGAGGGGACGGGTGGAAATCAAGTCGAGACCCGGGCAGGGTTCGACCTTCATCATCAGTTTACCCCTTACCCTTGCTATCATAGAAGGAATGCTGGTGAGAGTAGGGCAAGAAAAATATGTCATTCCAGCACTTGCCATATTGGAATCTTTCAGACCGGAAAGGGGGCAATACTCCACTGTTGAAGGGAAGGGAGAGATGATCCTGACGCGGGGCCACCTCCTGCCCTTGATTAGGCTGGATAGGCTCTTTGGAATTCAAGCTGATTCCGTCAACCCCTGGAATGGTCTTGTGGTAGCGGTTGAATATGAAAATGAACGGATGTGCCTAATGCTTGATGAACTCTTGGGCAAAGAAGAGGTGGTTATCAAGAGCCTGGGAGGGGGGATCAAGGATGTCCAAGGAATAACAGGAGGAGCTATTCTGGGGGATGGCCGAGTCGGTCTCATCCTTGATATGGCTGGCATCTTTCAACTTGCAAAGGGCGGTTAGATGTCCGTTTCATTACGTGACTGCTTTTATGCCGATGAGGTTTTAATGGGAGAAAATACTACGAATATGGTGGTCGGCGTCTCGGATATGAAGGTTAGCAACGATCCCCGATCAACGCTTATGACCTATTCCCTGGGCTCATGCATTGGAATCGCTATTTATGATCAAGTGGCGCGTGTTGGCGGACTTCTCCATTACATGCTCCCAGATTCTACAATTGATCAGGACAAGGCCAAGAAGAATCCTTTCATGTTTGCCGATACCGGGATTCCTTTACTGTTCAAGGCGGCCTACACATTAGGGGGTAAGAAGCAAAGAATGAAGGTTATTGTCGTTGGCGGGGCCCAAGTCCTTGATCAAAAAGGATTCTTCAATATCGGCAAGAGAAATCACATGGCCCTGAGAAAGATTTTTTGGAAAAATAAGGTCATGATCGATTTTGAAGAGGTCGGCGGGACCTCGAATCGCACACTCAAGCTGGCAATAGAAGACGGTCACACGTGGCTGAAGACTTCCGGAGTGGGTGAACGGGAGATATGAAAAAAATTCATAAAATACTCGACAGTATCAACGATTTGAAGCCTATCCCGCAGGTTGCTCAAAAAGTGATGTTTCTTGCGAGCAATCCTGATAGCTCTCTATCCGAATTGTCTGAAGTCATCACCTATGACCAAGGGGCCACGGCAACACTCTTAAGACTCTGCAACTCCGCCCACTTCGGATTGGCACGGAAAATCGACTCTGTACACCAGGCAGTTGTTTTTTTGGGTATGACCCAGGTTGTTGATCTCGTCTTAATGATGGCTGCCGCTGCAAACCTGAAACCGGAACAGAAGGGTTATGATCTCGGGGAAAATGACCTCTGGAGATATTCTGTCTCATCGGCCCTCCTCGCCCGGGAACTTGCAGAGAAATTGGGATCAAAGGAAAACCATCTCGTATTTACAGCCGGACTCTTGAAGGATATAGGAAAGGTCGTTCTGAATCAGTATGTAGCTGACGAAGCCAAAGAGATTGAAAACTTGGTATCAGAGCAAGGGATGAGTTTCGGTGAGGCTGAAAAACGAGTCATTGGGATAGATCACGCGGAACTAGGGGGCAGAATTGCTCGAAAATGGCAATTCAGCCCGCGGATGGTAAACATCATCCGTAACCACCATTTGACCCGTACAGGGCCGGGTACTGATCTCGAAACCTCTATTGTCTATCTGGCCGATGTCATGTGCATGATGATGGGAATCGGCGTAGGCTGTGACGGTCTCGCTTATAAATTTGATGAAGAAATCATTGAACGCCTTGATATTTCCCAAGGCGAGATCATGGAGATCATGGCAGGATTTGGAGAGAAGCTTGAACAGGTAGAAGAATTTGTCAAGGCATTCTAAAAACCGATTCCTTTGCAGGATTACCTGTTTTTGCAAATGTCGTGACTCATTGTTATGAAGGAGAAGTGTATATGGCCTATAACATCATGATAGTAGATGATTCCAAGCCAATGCGATCGGTTATAAAAAAGACGCTCAAGGCTTCCGGTTTCGATGTCGGCCGGATCTATGAGGCATCAAATGGAAAAGAGGCCTTGCGTTCCTTAAGGGACGAATGGGTGGATCTAGTATTGACAGACTACAATATGCCTCAGATGAATGGTCTGGAGCTTATTTGTGAGATGAAAAAGGATGAGTTGCTCAGGGCTCTGCCTGCCGTTTTGATCACCACAGAGGGCAGCCTGCAAAGGGTCGATGAATTCCTGGAAAAGGGCGCAGCAGGTTATATCAAAAAGCCCTTTACCCCTGAGCAAATAAAGGGAACATTGAGCATGATAATGGGGGATACGGATGACGGACAAGAAGATGATGAAAGCGGCGATGAAGGACTCGATTTCTGAAGTCTTGGAAACCATGTTTTTTCTGCCCCTTGACTTCCCTTCTGCAGGAGACTCGGATGAACAGTCGCGTCTCTCAGACACTGACAAGACGATTACCGCCAAACTGGAATTCAGAGGGTCCCTTGCAGGATGTTTTGTTTTATCTATTCCCGAAGCTTCCGCATTATCCATGACGGCCGATTTTCTTGGAGTCGATACGAGCCATATTACCGAGGAGCAGACAAACGAGACTGTTAAAGAGATAATCAACATGATCGCAGGGAGTACATTCAGGAATTACAATGCCCAGCTGGTGTTTGACCTAGGCATTCCTGAGGTGGTGCATCTTGATGAGATCTGGAAAAGCGGAGCAGGAAATCAGGAAGAAATCCTTGCCCTCTTTAATACCCTCGAAGATCAGCTTGCGCTGAAAATGGTCTGGAGCGAAGGTCCTGGTCCATCAAACTAAGAGAGTATGAACTAGAGCGAACTGATCATAGGCCTCTTTTGGAATCAATGTATTATGAATCAAAATATTAGAGTATTGATTGTTGATGACTCGGCCGTCGTAAGAAAGGTCTTTTCCGAGGAACTATCTCGAGAAAGGGGCATCGAAATTGTCGGAACCGCGCCCGATCCATATGTGGCGAGGGATAAAATCGTCAAACTAAGGCCTGATGTGGTCACCCTTGATATCGAGATGCCACGGATGGACGGTCTGACCTTCCTTAAGAAGCTGATGAAACATTATCCCCTCCCGGTGATCATTGTGAGCTCACTGACGACAAAGGGGGGAAAGATGGCTATGGAGGCCCTTTCTCTTGGGGCGGTGGATGTCATCTCAAAGCCGTCTGTCGCGTATTCCGTAGGCGACATGAGTGTTCAACTCGCAGACAAGATCCGCGCAGCCGCCCATGTCAATGTGATGGCTAAGGCGGATCATGTTCGCTCAATGGATCAGAAAAAGAGGGCTGTCGCTTCAAAGGCCCTTTTGAGCACAACCAACAAAGTAATTGCCATCGGGGCATCGACCGGTGGAACCGAGGCAACCAGAGTGGTGCTCTCCGGTATGCCCTCCAACTCCCCCGGGATTGTCATTGTTCAGCACATGCCTGCTAAATTTACAGCCTCCTATGCTGAACGACTTGATGCATTGTCCGATATCACCGTTAAAGAAGCCAGGGATGGAGACAGCGTGACAAACGGGACCGCACTCATTGCTCCCGGAAACTATCATATGGTTTTGAGAAGGAGTGGATCCCGCTACTACGTTCAGGTAAAAACCGGTCCCCTTGTCCATCATCAAAGACCGGCGGTTGATGTCCTTTTTAAGTCAGTGGCTGATTACGTCGGGTCGAATGCGGTCGGGATCATACTGACCGGAATGGGCGCTGACGGCGCTTCCGGACTGGCGAGGATGAAAGAGGCTGGGGCCTCGACCATAGCCCAAGATGAAAAAACCTGTGTTATTTTTGGTATGCCTAAAGAGGCTATCAAGGCAGGAGCCGTAGACAAAACGGTTGCTCTCAATGACATTGCCAGGACTGCTCTTGAAATGGCTGTATAACTATGACCGAAGAACAAGAAAGAAAAGAAAGCACCTTTCAAGGGAGCAGATAAACCTTATCGTAAACCCTAGAGAAAGATTGGCTCATGACTCAAATGAATACAATAGATGTAAAAGACTTCGTTACCAACGCAATTATGGATGTATTTGACACGATGCTCTCCATGCAGATGGAACCGGCAGATCTTGGCTCTGTAAAAGCCGAGGACGGCAACCGAATAGTTGGTTCCGTCAGTTTTGCCGGAAAACTCATGGGCAGCATGAATATTCATGTGAGTGAACAGTTTGCACGTATTATGACAGCGGCTATGCTCGGGATGGAATTGGAGGAAATCGAAAGCAATGAAGATATCTATGATGTGATAGGCGAATTAAGCAACATGGTAGGGGGAGACTTAAAATCTCGCTTTTGCGATGCAGGCCTTACCTGTGAACTCTCCATTCCATCCATCACTAAAGGCACCGATTTCAAAATAGAGCCTCAGGATTGGGCGAGGCATGAGTGTTTTGCCTTCCGTATGAAAAAAGACGTTGCCCTGGTTGAAGTATATATGAAAACGGATCAGACATAATTGTCGACTATAACGACAGTTAATTTTTTTGGAGGTTGATAATGACACTGAAAGTTCTCACCGTAGATGACAGCAAGACAATCCGCATGATAGTCAAAAAAGCCTTTAAGCCCTTTGATTGCGAGCTTTCTGAAGGAGAAAACGGCGTTGAAGGCCTGGCTCTGGCCGCAAAGATAAGGCCCGATCTGATTGTTTTGGATATTACGATGCCGGTCATGAACGGGATTGAGATGCTGGAAAAGCTGAAAGGTGAGCCCCAACTCAAAGACATTCCTGTCATCATGCTGACAGCTGAATCAGGAAAAGACAATGTAATGAAGATCGTTAAGATGGGTGTCAAGGACTACATGGTAAAACCCTTTAAGGGCGATGAATTGATAGAAAGGGCTCAGAAGATAGTCAAACTGGAACCCAAGAAGGCTGAAAAAGGCGGTGAAGATGTTCTGAAGAAGTACTTCTCCGAGAATGATGATGTTCATATTATGATGCTACCGAATAAGATTGATGGGACTGTATCCGCGGAAATCAAGGCCGTCCTCGAACCCAAGGTTAAAGAGATGACAGGGGCCGGAGCAAACCAGTTGATACTTGACCTGAGCCACCTGTCAAAAGTCGACACCTCATTAATCAGAGTAATGCTGTCCATATTCAATGACTTTCAAAAGGCGGATATAAATATTCGAGTTGTAGGGACCTCATCTATTGCAGCGAGTTTTAAAGATTTCGCAGAAACAAGCGAGGTTACTGTTTATAAAAGCACTGAGGAAGCAAAAGGGGCTTTCTAGGAAAGTTCCGTCTTCTAGGCGGCGGTACCTGCGATGGTCTTATGAATTTTTTCGCTGAGTTCATTAATTTTGTAAGGTTTGGCAATAACATCCCTAAACCCGAATTTTTCATAATCGATCATCACAGGGTCATCCGGATAACCGCTGGAGACAATCGCCTTCACTTCAGGATCAATCTCCCGGACCCTTTGAATGGCTTCCTTCCCCCCCATGCCGCCCGGCACTGTCAGGTCAACGATGATAAGATCATAGGGGTTCTGCGCCCTTTTGGCAGTCTTGTAACTTTCGACGGCTTCCATCCCATCAGTAGCGAAGCCAACCTCATACCCGATGGCAGCAAGCATTTCTCCCGTAAGTTCACGGATATCCTTTTCATCATCCATAATAAGAACCTTACCCATTGTACTCGGCAGCTTCTCTTTGCCAAAGTGCCTGGGTTCCTCCTTTTTTTCAGAGGCAGGGAGGTAAATGAGAAAAGTTGTTCCAACCCCAGGTTCGGATTCTACGTAGATGGACCCCTCGTGGTCGTTAACAATGGCAAAGGCAGTCGCCAGGCCCAGGCCTTTTCCAGTTTTTTTAGTAGAAAAATAGGGATCAAATATCTTTGAGAGCTCTGTTTCCGATATTCCAAAGCCCTCATCTTTAATGGAGATCTTAATGTATTGCCCTGATTTCAAATGTAGGTTGTCATCAGCCCTAACCGTGGCATTTTCGGCCGACACTACGATCGTGCCGCCGTCAGGCATGGCCTGGTCCGCATTGATGATGATATTGCTGATTACCTGCTTGATCAGTCCCTCGTCCACGTGAACAGATAGAAGATCATCAGGGATGGATTCTTCAAACCTTACATTGGAACCTCTCAAGGAAAAACTTGCTGAATCTCTGATCATTTCGCCAATCCTGCATATTTTCTTAACAGGGTCCTCCCCCTTTGAAAAGGTATGAAGCTGCCGCGTGAGTTTGTTTGCACGAACAATTGATTTTTCTGCTTCCTTTAGTTTCTCATAAGCCTTTTCACCAGGCGTTACGTACATTTTTGCAAGGGAGATATTACCGGAAATAGCTGTGAGAATATTGTTGAAGTCGTGGGCAATACCTCCGGCAAGCATACCTATGGATTCAAATTTCTGGGCCCTCAGAACAGCCTGTTCGATCCTCTTTTTATCCATCGCACCTCCAGCACTTTCCAATGATGAACCTCTTACAACACCCTATGTGATCTCTTCGGCCCGAGACTTAACGGTACCCCTGTTTCATGTCGATACATACAATTCACCTGCATCTAATATATTTATCGGCAGATTTGGGACAAACTTTAGCCCTAGTTGAAGCATACTGCAGATTGAGACGTTGGGCCGATGAGTCCATTAGGATACAGACGTTGGTTGCCTCAACGATACTGAACAAGCTAACTCTTGGATATGCTCCCCAAGACCTGTTTGGATCGCCTTTATCGTCCTCAAACCTGTGACAACCGAAAAAGATCAAAAACCGTTCGTAGTCTAAAATTCACCCTTCAGGACGGCATAGAAGGGAGTCTCAGATGTCAGGTCGTGTTTAATACATCAAGGGCGATGTTCACTCGCGTTGGGGGATCAATACCTTTTCTCGTTAAGATCTCACTTGCCTGTGCCACCTTTTCCTCCAATGTGGAGACCAACAGTTCCAATTCCTGTATAGTCTCTGCCGCATGGCTCTCGGTGACGTCCATAGCGTCCCTCAGGTCTGAGGCGTTTTTGACCAGGGATTTCATGGTACTGATCTTTTCGAGCCTTAATATCAGTTCGTCAAAATTGATCGGTTTCTGGAGATAATCGGAGGCGCCCTTTTTCATCGCCTTTATTGCCGTATCGACTGAGGCGTAAGCTGTTATGAGAATGACCTCGGTCTGACTCGATTTTTCCTTTACGGCCTCCAACACGCCGATACCATCAACCCCACCCGGCATCATAAGGTCCGTCACAACCACATCGTAATGTTGTTTTGATAGGCAATCAATCGCCTCGACACCGTTTTTCGCCGTCTTGACCTCGTAACCGGCTCTCCTTACCTTCTTATCTAGGAGTACGAGAGTCACTGGATCGTCATCAACTACTAACACCTTGAGATTGTTCATCGATTCCACTCCTTTTGTGGACTGGCCCAGCCAGCCGTAGTTAGTCTGTCTTCAACTGGTAAAATATGGACCTCATATGTCTTTTTGGGACAAATCTGGGACAGACTCCGGTTAAGGTCTCAGTCGACCCTATGATCAGGTACCCGTCGGGGGCAAGGATATTCGCTATTCTCTCAAAGAGCTTCTTGCGATCTTCCTGACTGAAGTAGATGGCCACATTCCTGCAAAGTACGATATCAAATTTTCCAAGACCATTGAAAGGAAGCATCAGGTTCAGTTTCCTGAACGTGGCCATGGCCCTTATTTCATCTTTGATCTTCCATGTATCGCCGTTAGGCGAGAAATACCTCTGGAGTTTGTCCCTGTCGAGACCCCGTTCTATTTCAAATTTGTTGTATTTGCCATAGCTGGCTTGAGCAACCGCCGCATCCGATATATCCGTCCCGAGCAGTTTAATCCTATATTTCTTGGCATCAGGTAGGAGTTCTTTTAAGACAATTGCAATGCTATAGACCTCCTGTCCTGTAGAGCATGCGGCACTCCATATGTTAACGGGGATTGACAGTATACCGGACGACTTGGCCGAGCGAAGATCGATCAGGTCGGGAAGGATTTTGTGTTGTATCAGTTCAAAAGGCGCTGTATCGCGGAAAAAAAGCGTTTCATTTGTGGAAATGGCGTCAATTATTCTCTTTTCGAGATCCTTTTTTGGGTCCCTCTTTGCCTTGTGATACAGATCCAAATAAGATTTGAATCCCTCCTCCTCCAACAGGGGCCCAAGCCTTGTTTCAAAGAGATAGGCCTTGCTGTGATCGTAATCGATTCCACAGATATCATGGATATACTTTGCGATGGTCTTTAATTCCTCTGGGGCGATCTTAACCATATTTCTACAACTCATTCAACCGGTTGTCAGCGACCGGATGCTTAATGGTTTTTCTTATCTCGTCGGCAATCCTGTGAAGCGGCGCAATGACATCCACAATGCCGGCATCGACGGCCTCCTTAGGCATTCCATAGACTACGGAGGTTTTTTCATCCTGTGCAATAACTGTGGCCCCGTTTCGGCTCATCAGCTCCAACCCCTTGGTGCCGTCAGATCCCATGCCGGTCATGATGACGCCGGTGGCTCTCCCGACATAATGCTCTGCGACTGATCTGAACAGAAAATCGGCGGACGGCTTGCAGCTGTTTTCAGGCGGATCATCCGTAATCCTAATGACTCTTTGTCTTCCATCAGCTCCCGCCACTATCTTCATCTGTTTGCCTCCAGGCGCAATAAAGGCGATGTTGGCACGAATCTGCTCACCATTGATCGCCTCCTTGACCTCTAGGGCACACCTGGAATTAAGGCTGGACGCTAAGGATTTTGTAAACACAGGCGGCATGTGTTGGACGATCAATATCGGTACCCCCAGATCCCCGGACAAACGGGGCATCATCTCCGCAAGCGCATTGGGTCCGCCTGTGGAAATCCCAATCGCTACAATTTCGGATTTCTCTCTTCTACCCCTCAACGTCTGATCAGGTTTTTTGGCTCCACTTAAAAGGTGTGCCTTTTTCTTGTCCTCTCTTGTTGAGGACAGAGCTGATGTCCCTCCCAGGATCTTCGCTATTTCCTTTTTGCGGGTGTAGGCCCTGATCATAGGAAAGATCGCATCTTTTATGGCCTTCCTGTTCTCCTCAGCCGTATCGTTCTGGGGCTTCGGCACAAAATCAAAGGCCCCTAGTTCAAGGGCCTTCATGGTCATCTCCCCGCCACGTTGAGTTAAGGTGCTGAGCATTATGGCCCCTACATCAGGGGCTTCTTTCCGCATCCTTGCCAAGAGTTCAAGGCCGTTCATGACCGGCATTTCAATGTCGAGAGTCAGAAGATCCGGCTTCAAAGAGAAGATCTTCGACAATGCGATCTTGCCGTTATTGGCGGTCCCCACGACTTCCACACCTGGCAAATCAGTCAGGACATCGGTAACGATTTTCCGGTAGACGACCGTATCATCAACAACCAATACCTTTAGGGGCTTGCTATTCTGTACTGTCATTTTTTACCATTCAAATAGGATACATCATTGAGCTCTCATCAGGCTCATAGATTCTATTCTTGTCTCTTAGACACGACCAGCTGACCAAAAATCGTTTCAGGACCCATCGATATTCGTCATCAATATCTTGTTATCCTCAGTGTCCCAAGTTTTGAAAAGGTCATCCTCCATAGTGTTTGTTCCTTTTAAAATCTCTGAGGGACCCTTTAGGTGAAGGACGCCCTTCCCGGCAACATCTCTCTGGGAGGAATCTATCCGGACCCTGCCCCCCATTCAGTGATCACCCTTTGAATCTCATCCATCTTAAAGGGTTTGGAAAGATAATCATCCATACCGGCCTTCAGATACTCCTCTCGGTCTCCCTTCATGGCATTAGCCGTTAAAGCAATAATCGGGGTGTGGACGAGAGGTCCTGTGCCTGCAAGGCTATTGTCGGCTTGGAATTTTCGAATCTCTTTTGTCGCTTCCACACCATCCATCTTGGGCATTTGGATATCCATGAAGATGATGTCATAGGGCCCCTCTTCCCTGATCATCCTCACCGCTTCCAAACCATCCATAGCAAGCTCCACAGAAGTATACCCCATTCGTTTCAACATTTTGACTCCCAACTTCTGATTGACCGGATTGTCTTCTGCATAGAGGATCCTCAGATCATGATCAGAAGGTTCTCCTCTGTTATCTTCGGTCTCCGACTTTTCCTGCTGTTTCCCTTTTATGCCCATGGCGTTGGAGATCAGATCCAATAAAACCTCGCGCCGCAACGGCTTGCGTAAAAAGCCTTTAAAACAGGGTGGTTCTCCTTCGGAGCTGGCACCCGAGCGCTGATGGGATGTTAGGCCGATCACTTTGGTCCTTCCTTTGGTTAACTGAGAAATATGCTCCCCAAGCTCGTAACCGGATATACCAGTCACCTTGACATCTATGATGGCTATGTCCGGCACCTTGCTGTTGGGAAGCTCCTGTTGTGGTCTCTCACTTCGTACGCTTTGTGCTGAAGCCTCATTTACGGCCGGTCCTTCGGGAGCCTTTGCTTCTTCCTTTAAGACATCCTGGATGTATTGAAGGGCTTCCTTGCTACGTCCTAAGGCCACTGGAATCATCCCAGCTCGTTTAACCATTTCTTCGATAATCCGAAGAGCGTTTTTGTTGTCGTCGACGATGAGAACGTGACTCCCTGCCAGCTGGTCGTCAATTACTGGGGCTGGAGTTTTCTCACGAGCCGGGTCTCTTTCAAATAGGGCAGTGAAAGAGAACGTACTCCCTCTTCCTTCTTCGCTTTCCACCCACATGTCTCCTCCCATCAAGAAGGCCAGCTTCTTTGAAATCGTGAGACCCAGACCTGTACCCCCATATTTCCTTGTCGTGCTGCCGTCGGCCTGCTTGAATGCTTCAAAGATATTCTCCAACGCCCCCGGTGGAATTCCAACGCCCGTATCACTGATAGAGAAGAGGAGTTCTATTTCATTGTCTTCAGCTTGCACTTTGCTACCCTCTCCCGGCTCGACATATCTTACTGCTATGGCTATCTCCCCCTCGTCAGTGAATTTAATGGCATTCCCGGTCAGGTTGGTGACGATCTGGCGTAAACGAGTGGGATCTCCTAAGAGGTTATCGGGAATATCATCTATGGAGCAGTTGATTTCGACCGGCTTTTCACCCAAGTTTGTCCGCATCAATTCCCCCACTTCCATAATCACATTCTCGATATTCAGGGGGATCGTCTCAAGTTCTATCTTGCTGCTTTCGACCTTTGAAAGATCAAGGATGTCATTGATCAGATTCAACAAGACATCCCCGCTTTTCTTGATGGTTTCAACAGCTTCTCTCTGCTCTTTCTCCAATTCTCCTTCGAGCAACAGTTCCGAAAAACCTAAGATCCCGTTCATGGGAGTGCGGATCTCATGGCTCATGTTAGCCAGAAATTCGCTCTTGGCTTGCGTGGCTTCCTCCGCCGCCTCCCTGGCCGCTTTTAATTGCTGGTTCTTCTCAATGAGTTCTGTCTGGAGTTTTCTAATTCTCAGATTGGCCTTGACTTTTGCCAGAAGTTCCTCTTCTGTAAACGTCTTCTGAATGTAATCATCCGCTCCGATACTGAGACTTTCGATCTTCTTTTCCACATCCTTATCAGAGGTAAAGACCATAAAAAAGATCTCTTTTAGGGTCTCGTCCTCTTTGACTTTCCTGCAGAACTCCAGACCATCCATAACAGGCATTTCCATATCAGAAATAATAAGATCCGGCATAACCTCTCGGGCCTTGCTCAAACCCTCTTGTCCATCAGAGGCCGAAAAAACGTTGAACTCTTCTTCCAGCAGAATACTCGTCACCATCTCTCTAATGAGTTCCCCATCATCGACGACTAAAATAGTATCAGCACGTGACTCAGGCATTTGCTACCTCTAGAGATCTAATGTTTCTGTCCAATGACTCTACGAGCATACCGTTGGTGACACCTTTCAAAAACCCCACGGGTTCATCAGAAAATCTGCCCCTAAGAATATTTTTGGTTACCTCGTAGTCTCTTATCGCTTTTGCAGAATCAGAGTTTTTTTCGTAGATTCTACCTCGATAAAAATAGGCCAGCGCAAAATCTTGATCAATGTAGATTGCTTTTCCCAACTCCGAAACAGCTTCGTCATGCTTACCCATATCCTGATAAACAACGCCCAAGAAGAATCTAGCGTCGGCCACCAATGGATTCGCGTCCAGTGTTGCCAGGCATTTTTCCAGGGCCTTTTCCTTGTCGCCCAGTTCCAGAGATATCCTGGCATCCAGAAAAAGGGCCTCAGCATCTTTAGGATTAACCTTCAGGTATTCATTCACTTCTTGCCCCGCCCTTTCATATTTTTCTTTGATAAAGCTATCAAAGGCCTTGTCGAGACACTCCTCTGGATTCTCTTTCTGTGGCGGTCCAATGCGGATCTCTTTCGGCTTAGCGAATCTCCCTTCACACTCTTTGATTTCACCATCCCTGATCAAAACCACGGGTTTGGAAAGATGCCGATTTGTTTTCCGGCCTTTCTCCAAGTCCGACACACTTCCCCTCGTCTCAGTTTTTTTCTCTCTTTGTCTGTCGCAGGAAGACTCCTTTCTATGGAAAAAGGCCTGCTTGTATCTGTATTGGACAAATCGATTCGTGATATATTGTACAATTTCAGAATGCCCTAAGAAGAGAGACCCTCCGTCATACAGACTGTCAAAGAAAACATTGAGCACTCTTTGTTGGGTAAGAGTGCCGAAATATATCAGCACATTTCTACAAAAAATGAGATCAAACTTGAGCGAGTTATCTTGTCTTGTTGCGCTTTTATCTTGTAAGAGATTGAGGTATTGGAAATTCACCATCTCCTTGATATCTTCTTTCAGTTCGTAGGTGTTTTCATGTTGGGTGAAATACTTTGTTAAAAATCGTGGGTCCGTGTACTTCAAAGACCTTTTCCTATAAATTCCTCTCCGCGCCTGATCGAGTATTTGTTTGTCAATGTCGCTCGCAAGGATCTCGATCTTCCAGGATTGTGTGTCACCTAAGAACTCTTTGATGGACATGGCTATGGAATAGGGTTCTTCACCGCTGGAACAGCCGGCGCTCCATATTCTTATTCTCTTTCCACTCTCTTTTCTCCTTTTAACAATATCGGGAAACACAAATTCACGCAGTGCCGTGAAGTGCGGCATGATCCTGAAAAAAGAGGTCTCATTGATGGTTATTTCCGAAAGAAGTCTATCAAACTCCTTCTCTTTCTTAGGATGAAGATTCAGGTATTGATAGTACTGTCCCTCATCATCAAGGCCGATCTCATTCATCCTCGCAAACAGACTGAGTTCCAGCAAATAACGATTTGTCTCATTAAAATTCAGGCCCGTCTTCTGTTCCAGAAAATGCCGGAATAGGTTAAACCTTTCATCACTTAGTCTGTTCTCCTGCTGCTGACTCAATTCTGATAATCCCTTCTCTCAACTATTTCTCAATGGGGACTGTCGAATCATCCCATTTCAGAGGTCTAAATCAACCTCTCAACTATTTCCAAAAGGTTTCCCTGATCAAAGGTGCTTTTGACAATATAGGCATCCGCTCCCACAATAAGGCCTTTGGTCTTGTCTTCCTCATTGGCAAGGGTGGTCAAAATGATGACCGGCGTTTCCTTCAACTCCTCGCTCTCCTTTATTCTTCTGGTCAATTGAAATCCATCAAGTCTGGGCATTTCAATATCGGTAATGACAAGGTTGTATCCCTTCTGCTCAAGCTTCGAAAACCCTACTAATCCATCTTCCGCCACTTCCACATCATAACCGGCGGCCTCCAGAATCTGCTTTTCCATCTCCCGGGTAATCAAGGAGTCCTCCACCACGAGAATCCTTGGCCGACCATCCTTGGCCTCTTGGGTTTCGGTTGTAGATCCTGTTGTCATTTCACCCTTTTCCGCGGCATCAAAAAGGTCCGAGACACGAACCACAGGTACCAGATCGCCACTTCCCAGGCTGGTGACGCACGAGACATTTCTGACGCCCTTTAACTGTTCTCCCAGTTCTTTAATCACCATTTCCTGTTCAAAAAGAAAATCATCAATGATGAGTCCGAGATATTCACCATGTCGCGCTATGATGACAATCTTTAAGCGATCCGTTACCTGTTCCGGATCTCCCTCGGCCCTTATCAGCGTCCTGAGAGAAATCAGGGGGATAATTTTTTGGTTGTGGACAAAAGTGCTTCTTTCTCCGGTCACGTCGACGTCATCCTCCATGATTTCCACACAGGCACCTATATCCTGCGATGGAATAGCATAGATCTCCTTCCCAACCTTCACCAACAGGAGCTTCAAGAGTGCCAGGGTGAGGGGAAGCTTCAGTTGAAACCTTGTGCTCTTGCCTATTTCAGACTCTATGAATACCTCCCCCTTCATCTCTTCAATGTTTGTTGAGACCACATCGAGCCCTACTCCCCTCCCGGATATATCCGTAACCATGGCGCTGCTGCTAAAGCCGGAACGGAAGATCAGGTACAAACATTCATCATCATCTAATTCGTTTGCCTCATCCTGACTAATGATCTTCTTTTTGATTGCCAGCTCTTTTATGTTCTTAGGATCTATGCCTCTGCCATCATCATCTACCTCTATGTAGACCGAGTCTCCTCTATTAATCGCCTTGATGCAGAGGCAGCCTTCCTCTCCTTTTCCCTTTTGAACTCTCTCATCTCCCGATTCTATGCCATGGTCGATCGCATTCCTTATCAGATGAAGGAGGGCCTCACTCAGCTTTTCCAACATCTGTCTGTCTATCTCGGTGTTTTCTCCCTCTATCTCCAGTCTTATGTTTTTGTTCTGTTCCCGTGCAATGTCTCTGACATTTCTTCGAAACATGGCAAACATATCGGTGAGGGGATAAAGACGTAGAGATAAGACCTCCTCCTTTAGCATGGAAGTAATCATTTCAAGAGCTAGGAAGGCATCCTTTTCCTTTTCGAATAAACGTCCGCATTCTGATCCCAGCATGACGGACTCCATACCATATTCGTCAAGGGAGTCCAAAAAGCCGTCCGGCATGATCTTCCGAATTTCATCTCTGTGTTCATCGATATCCTCTTTGATGCGGGACCACAACCTCTCCTGTTTTCTTTTCTGTCCCGGGATATTGTTGTGCGCATTGAGTATCTCTTTCTGCCTGATCTGAGACACAACGACCTGCGCCACCATATTTCCGAGCCTGCCGACTTTGTCCAGGCCTATCCGAATGCTATTATCCATTCGCATGCCCACGGGACCAGGCGAACTGTTTTCGGAGGACCTGGGCGGTTGCTCTTGTGTAAAGTTCGGATTCTTCTCCTCGCCATGACCTTCCATGATCCTATCGAGATCTGAAAGAATCCCTTCTATTTCGAGTTTGTTCTCTCCCCCTTGCGTGTTGAAATCCACGAGGATTTCGACAGAATCCAGCACCCTAAAAACAAGATCGCTGACACCCCCTTCAAACAAGACCTGTTCCTCTCTTATTCTCCCCAACAAATCCTCGAGTCGGTGGAGGACCTGACCCGTCTTCTCAAAACCGACCATTCTGGCCTCGCCCTTGAGAGAATGGACCTCTCTGCTGATAAGCTTTTGCTGTTCCTTATCGGTCACATGCTTCTCAAAATCGAGAAACAGGTCATTAAGCTTATTGAGTCGTTCTCTGGCGATCTCTCTAAATTTTTTGTAAAATTTCGTCTTGTCCATCAATGATAGTTTTTTCTTTCTTCATCATCGGCCTTTTTATGACTCCTGAATCGATTCCTCCACCTTGATCTGATCAATGATCCGACTGAGGGTCTCTGATATCTCATTAAGATGCCTAAGCGATTCATCGATCCGTATGTTTTCTTCTGCGGTTTTGCTGAACCCTTGCGATATGTGTAAAATGGCTCCCGACACCTCCTGTGTGGCCACGTTCTGCTGGCTTATCGATTCTCCGATCTGCTCTGCCGCACTGGCCGACTCTCTTGTGGCCCGATTGATGTCTTCCAACATCCTCTTTGCCTCCTCAGCCAACTGAGACCCCTGCGTTATCTTCTTCTCCTCCTCCTCCATGGCCATCACCGCGTTATTCACAGCCCCTTGAATCTCAGAGACTATCTCCTTGATCTCTTTTGCCGATTCAGCCACATTCTCCGCCAACTTCTTGATCTCACCCGCGACTATGGAAAACCCTTTTCCCGCTTCTCCCGCTTTGGAGGCCTCAATGGAGGCGTTGAGGGCCAACAGGTTGGTCTGGTTGGTCACATCCTTTATGATCTCCACGACATCTCCTATGGCCTGTGATTTCTCACCGAGACTCAGTATCTTTTTCGATGTCAACCGGGCGCTTTCCTTGATCTCCTCCATCCCTGTTGCGGAATTTTCCATCACTTTGTCGGCATCTAAGGCAGTGGCAAGGGTATTGCGGGAGGCCTCCACCACCAAGGCAACATTTTCCGCCATCTGGTTGGAGGATGCGGCCATCTCCTGCGCAGTGGCACTGATCTCCTCAATAGATGCGGCCTGTCGGCTCGATGTTGCTGACTGCTCCGCAGTGGACGATCCGATTTCGGATGCTGTCGTCTTGAGTTCCAAACTGCTTTTCTTGATCTTTTCGATCATCTTAACAAGCTGACTTACCATGTCATTAAGGGATTTCGACAGCCACCCCAACTCATCAGCCGAATTCACATCGATCTTTTTCCCGACGTTTCCCCTAGCCACCTCTTTGAACACGTGAACAGACTTGATAATAGGCTTTGTAATGGAACTCGAGAAAAAAAGAGTCAGGGGAACCACTAAGAGGACACACACCAGCGAGACCAGGAATAAGACCTTAACCATGTAAGAGGTATTTTCATGGAATCTCTTCTTAGAATAGAGGGCCGAGATAGCTCCTATCCATTTTCCATCGCTATAAAAGGGTAAAACACCTTCCATGAAGTCATCTCCCTTGAGCTCCCCCTCCTTGACGATGAGAGACCCTAAGCCATTGTGTATGTCTGGTCGATTTTGAAGTCTGTCCGCCAGTTCTCGATCCATCAATTTATAATCGTTTCTCATGCCGCCAACGAACTTGTCCCTGGCGAAAAGATTGATGCTCGTCCCTGTCAGGCCTGACAGTCTCTTTATGACGGAATGCTCAATAGCCATGGCAAAGGTGACGAACCCCACTTGGGTCTTTTCAGTATTCCACACATGGATATCGTTTTGATATGGAGAGGCCGTCACCGGGGCATAGGACATCATGTAGATGCCAACATCATCGGCTCTGAACGTCACCAAAGGTCGAGTAGGTATTTCGTTTTTGAGGGCATCGTCAATCCCCGGCAATCGATCAACCAGCTTCCAAGCGTTTACAGGGAATTGCTCCCCTTTTTTGACAGAGACAACCTTGTAAGACCGCCCTCTGGACAAGCCAACAGAATATCCCGCATAGAACTTGTCATCGTGGACAACAAAAAATGCTACGAGATCACCGTCCATATCGTAGATCATTGCCCTGGACAGCCCTTCCATCACTCCTATCTGGTACATCGCTACGGCAAGATCCGTATTATTGGTTTCTATCGTCCATTCCGTGACGGCGGTATCCGATTTTATTTCTCTAAAAAACTTGACATTGTCGGCAATCAAGGCACGAGACGCAACCTGAACAGTATTTTTCAAGACCTCTGTCTGGCTGTTCTTGATGTTGTCCCGAATGATCATAGATCCCTGTTCCAGGTAACGGAGGGCCACCCCCCTGTTCTGATCGGCGATTATCTTGGATAGGATAAGCGTTGAAATAAACAGGGAAAAGATAACAATCGATATCCCTCCCAACAAAATCTTGCCTCTAAGTCGGATAGTCAATACTTGCACTCCTTTCTTAAGACTTCTGAAAATGACTGGAAGCCGATCGTCGTATTGAAAAGCGACCCAAAAGAGAGAATCCCCCGGCGCCGAAATTAAACACCCTGAAGCGGCCCCCCGCGTGCGCAAGAATCCCAGAAGAGCTACCTTGCGGGGCCTTCTTCTTCGTTTGCGCTGACTTTAAACTGTTTTATGCTGCGACTAAGGGACTGGGATACCTGCGCCAGGTGTGTCAGCGATTGATTGATCCGCGTATTTTCCTCTGCCGCCTCGTTCACCCCTTGAGATATTTCTTGTATGGACCCTGACATCTCTTGTGTGGCCACGTTCTGCTGGCTTATCGATTCTCCGATCTGCTCTGCCGCACTGGCCGATTCTTTTGTGGCTCGATTGATGTCTTCCAACAATCTCTTGGTCTCCTCGGCCAGTTGAGATCCCCACGTTATCTTCTTCTCCTCCTCCTCCATGGCCATCACCGCCTTATTCACAGCCCCTTGAATCTCAGAGACTATCTCCTTAATCTCTTTTGCCGATTCAGCCACATTCTCCGCCAACTTCTTGATCTCACCTGCGACTATGGAAAACCCTTTCCCCGCTTCTCCCGCTTTGGAGGCCTCAATGGAGGCATTGAGGGCCAACAGATTGGTCTGGTTGGTCACATCCTTTATGATCTCCACGACATCTCCTATGGACTGTGATTTTTCACCGAGACTCAATATTTTTTTCGATGTCAACCGGGCGCTTTCCTTGATCTCCTCCATCCCTGTTGCGGAATCCCCCATGACCTTATCGGCCTCCAAGGCTGTGGCAAGGGTATTGCGGGAGGCATCTACAACCAAGGCGACATTTTCCGCCATCTGGTTGGAGGATGCGGCCATCTCCTGCGCAGTGGCACTGATCTGCTGGATAGAGGCAGCCTGCTGACTCGATGCCGCGGACTGTTCCGTGGTGGAGGACTCGATATCTGTCGCAGCATCGCTGAGTATTTCCCCACTAGTTCGAATCTCTAACATCATATCTTGAATTTTACCCACAAATTTATTGAACCACATCGCCAACTCACCGATTTCATCTCTTGAAGTGACATCCAATCGTTTGGTCAGGTCTCCCTCCGATTCCGACAGGTTTTTCATGGCACTTGATAATCCCTTCACAGGCAAGGTAATCGATTTCTGAAGCAATCTTACAAGAAGCACTGTGGCTCCCAAAAAAAATGGGGAAAAGAATAGGATAGCAAATACAATATCGTTAATACCGCCGCCCCTGTGAACAATCATGAGGCATGAATTCATAGTCCCAATTATGAACGTTACTACGACCAGGGTGACACTCAAGAAAAGTCTCGCGTTTATGCCGACTAGCTTATATCTATCAGATATCGGTATCTCCTTATAAACGTGTCCGACAATCTGCATCAGTGCGAGAAATATGATGATGTTGTATAGCACAGCTCCTGACACTGTATTGAAGACGAACATGGCCGCCAGCGGAGGCCGCATGTTTGATGCCATTATTGCAGCACCCACTACAGAAGCAAAAGCAAGACATAGGGGAATAAACTTGGTCAAAAAGGAGATCGCCTTTTGTGCCGTGACGATCTGGTCCTTCTCTTGAAGGGATGAGGAGATGTCTGTCACTCGTAGGTAGGTGAGGGACCCAACAAGGAAAAGCGTTGCCAAGGCCCACAAAACCAGAGGCCACGAGTAAGATAAGCCCAGGATTTCATGAACAGTCGATGCCTTGTTGATTACAAATACCATGCCTGTTGTTAGAATCGGCGCCACGAAACCGGCCAGGATCAGCACAAAGAATGTTAATATGACGTTTGTTTTCCTTTTTCCTTTCATGACACCTCTTCTCCTATGCGCATAAACGCTCCAAAACCTTGAATAAGAATCTAATTCTTGGCTGGCGATGAAGGCCCATACGGCGTCATTTCATCGGCAGGGCCTTCTTGGGCAATCCGGAATTCCGTAATAGCAAGATCTCTCAAACCCTCGCGTGATCTATCATCTTTTGGCCATCAAG
Organism: Thermodesulfobacteriota bacterium; assembly: GCA_034189325.1. Taxonomy (GTDB): domain Bacteria; phylum Desulfobacterota; class DSM-4660; order Desulfatiglandales; family Desulfatiglandaceae; genus JAXHUM01. The sequence goes on along the minus strand of JAXHUM010000015.1, from coordinate 21,829 downwards.
CAATATTAACAAACCTTGGTTCAGTTGTGTCTGTCCCCTGAGAAATTCTTCCTTAAGTCTTCCGGAGGTCATAAAGGGTGTCTCGATTTTCTCCGGACTTATTTCTATATTCCTTATGACTTCGTCTACAAGAAAGCCTGCCTTTGACCGCCCATGCTTCATAAGGATGACAAGGCCGTTATGCCCCTTTTTCTTCTCGGTTTTGTCATTGACGCCAATCAATTCCTTCGTGTTTATTATAGGCGTTATCTCTCCTCGGAGATTTGTTATTCCTCGTATATATCCGGGAAGGGAGGGGAGCCTGGAAATCTTGAAGTCACTGATGATTTCATCGACAACATCTATGCTCACCCCATATCTGTCTTGATTTAACAAAAACACCATCCATCTCTCCGGATCGTCTGTCACCTGCATCTCGATTCGAGCCAGGTTCTCGGCCCTTTTTCTCAAGATTTCAGCCGCTTTTTTGTCAGGAGAAGCATGCGGCAACGTTCCCCTTTCTGATCGTCTAAAGCCCTTCCTCTCCTCCTGCTGTTCCAGTACCTTTTCAAGGAGCTGACCCTCGGTCACAAGGCCTCTTTTGACAAAGATCATTCCGAGAAAACCGCCAACACGTTTATGCTCTTCCAAAGCCTCATCAAGCTCTCTTCTGGTGATAATCGACTCCCGCAAAAACAGATCTCCAATCCTCTCCCCCGAGTGATGCTGAAAAGAATCAGCAGGTTCGGAGTGCAGACCTTGGTCGACGGCTTGATCCAAGGAGTCTTTCGAACTGTGTTTGAAAGACTCCCTATCACTGCTCATAGGTAAAACATCACAGTCTAGGACCTCAACCAGCTCATTCTGCAACTCTATCAGACCTTTTAATAGGCTGTGATTGGTGAGACTCTCCGACAAATGTGTCCTTATCAGGCGTGCGCTGACAACTCTGTCAATGCCATCTACCATCAGGCCCATTTTTTTTCCCTCGGTCCGCGCGATAACGACATACATGTCCGGATCGATCGGTACAGCAGGTAGATCCAAGATTTTGCTCAGCCTTACCAGGGGGACGATTTCTCCCCTCAAGCTGATGACACCCTCGACAAAAGCGGGAGCGTTGGCAAGAGGTTTTGGTTCCACCATCTGCACTATTTCTTCTACTTGAAGAATATCCACTCCGATCAATCTTGTAGCGATTCGAATGATCAAGATGTCGGTCGTGGGGTGCGATTCATTGCTCGTCGTTTCCGTGCCGTGAGGTGTCATACGTCGTGAGACTCTGCTATTACACTAGATTACTGGACCGAACTTTCATCGTCCAATACTGTTTCGATATCCAGGATGCCGATAAGGCTCTTTTCCGTCTTAAACACACCTTCGAAAAATTTGCCTTGAACACCGCCGATATTTGCAGGTGGTTGTTCAATCCTTTCACGATAAGCCGTTACGACATCACTAATTCGGTCCACAAAAAGCCCTACATACTCATCTCCTGTATTGACAATAACATTGCGGCTGTTTTCGTCCATCTCCGCTGAAGGGAGACAGAGTTTTTTGCTGAGGTCGATAATCGTAACGATCTGCCCCCTCAAGTTTAAGATCCCCATGACATATTCCGGTGCCTGGGGGACCTTTGTCATTTCAAGGTGTTTATTGATCTCCTGAATCTTTAAGATATCCATTCCACAGAGAGCATCGCCCACAAAGAAAGTGGCAAGCTCCACAGCCCCGCTGTTTGTTTCCGTTTCTGCTGACTGTTTCATCTCTTACCTCCAAAGGCCTCTCTCAGCCTGTCTTTCTCCCCGACTCTTGTCGAAAAAGAAATTCTTTTTGACAGTCGCGTAGCCGACTAGACCTCTATACATTGAATCTGTTAACCATCTCCTTGAGTTGACTTGCCAACCCGGACAATTCCTGAGCGCTCAGATTGACCTGGGAGGCGCTGTTTGCAATCTCGCTTGATGACTGGTTGACCTCGGCGATATCAGAGGCAATTTCTCCCGCCACGGTTGAACTCTGGGCAACGTTTTCGGTCACTTCCTGAATCCCTTGAGAGGCCTGGGCAATATTGGCGGCGATCTCCTTTGTGGTCGCTGACTGTTCTTCCACGGCAGTGGCGATGGTTGACACAATCTCGTTAACTTCATTGGTCACCTTTGAAATCTGCTCGATCTGGGATACAGTTCCCTGTGTGGATACCTGAATACCCTCAATGCGGCTCTTGATCTCCTGGGTGGCTTCCGCCGTCTGCTTGGCAAGTTCTTTGATCTCATTCGCCACGACGGCAAATCCTTTGCCTGCCTCTCCTGCCCGAGCCGCCTCTATCGTTGCGTTTAAAGCCAGAAGGTTGGTCTGCTCAGATATCTCCGTGATCGTTTCCGTGACTTTGCCTATTTCCTGGGCTGCCACGCCGAGTTCATCCACCTTTTCCGAGGCGCTTCTCGCTTCAGCGACCGCTTCGCCGGTAATGGTTCTCGCCTTTTCCGAGTTCTCCGCAATCTCGTTGATGACCGAGGTCATCTCTTCCGCCGATGTAGCTACGACACCGGCATTGGTGGAGGCCTGTTCAATGGCAGCGGCCACAGAGGTCATATTGGCGCTCATCTCTTCAGACGCAGCGGCCACTGTCCCGGATCGGCTTGATACATTATCAGAGCCGGATGTCATATGCTGAGAAATCCCCGTCAGATCGGAGGATGATTTATCGAGGATTTCGGCATTTTCAGAAATATCTTTAATAAAAGACTGGATCTTCTCAACGAACTTATTGAACCACAACGCGAGATCACCAACCTCGTCTTGACTCTTGATATCCAGTCGCTTTGTCAAATCTCCTTCGCCTTCTGCGATGTCTTCAAGCCTCCCGACCGTCTCCTTGATAGGTTTTGTTATGGCTCTTATGACAACAAAGCTTCCGGCCAGGATAACCGCACCGGCTATACACAGAACAATCGCTATGATAAGCCCGGCCTGCTTCTTTGCCGCTGACAGATCTGATTTGGCCAGGAGGAAGAGTTCTTCCGATATATTCATGATGGTGTCACCCTTACCGTTCAGTAAGTTGACATGATTCACATTCTCTTTCCAAAGCCTTACAACCTGGTCCCAGAGGGCATTGTACTGGTCCACAGCAATATCAACCCGTGCAACGGCAGAATTCATCTCTTCATTTGCTTTGGTTTTGACTACTTCTCTCAGGTTCTTTCGGGCTAAATCATACCTCTTTTTAGCCTCCGACACTTCGCTAAGGTAGTTTTCATCCTCATAAATAATGAATTTCTGCTGTCTATTGATGACGCCGAGATTCTTTTCCGAGCACTCCTTGGCTGTAGACAGGAGATTGGTGTAAAAGGGATCAAGGGTTGTGCCTTCCATCATACTCTCAAGTATGGCTTCTTCTGCTTTGCCCACAAATACGGACTGATACTGACTCGACACAAAACTGCTCAAATCGCCCACATCCTTTTCCGCTTTGACGCTTCTCGTATGGTTATTCACCAACAGTTCGAAATTGCCGGCGTACGATCCAAGCTCGCTCTCCAGTTTTCCCAGGGCTTCTTGAGCTTTCTTGCTATCAAAGATCTTTTTGATGTTCTCAACTTGGCTTTCCGCCATCTCGACAGATTTTTTCACCTGGTCTACAAAGGCCATATCATAGAGCTGCATATAGCTTTTTTCCGCGACCCGCACTTTCAGGATCGTCTGGCTCATATGATTTACGTCGTCTGCAATAAGAGTCGAACTATTTATTTTTGACTGAAAAATCCAGAGAATCCCTCCCAAGCAAACAGTTACCATTAAGAAAACAATCGGTAACATGACAATCTTATGCCCGACCTTCAACTTCATAACTTGCCTCCTACCTACGCTCATCAGGGAAGGAAGCCTGAGGCTTCCTTCCCTTTACAAAAAAAATATTTGACACCCTCTATTTGCCGGCCATCTTCTCACATTCTTCCTTTGTGAAGTCATACAGACCGACCATGATAAAAATGTCCTCCTCATCCATTTTTCCTCTCAGGACATAGCTGACCTTTGTGGACATTTTCTTTTCGCCCGGTTTAGGCCATACGTAATCCACCCATCCACTTCCCTCCTCACGGGCCACATTCAGGATCTCAGAAACAAAGAGCTTTCCATTTTTGTCCTTCATTCCCACGAGATTGGCCTTGCCTTGAAGCTGCGGCTTGATAGGATGGTAAACCACCTGACCCTGGAAGTCGCACACAACAGGATAAACTAAGCCAAAGACATAATCGCTTCCCTTCAGATCCTCGATGCCTGCCTTCCCCTTAGATTCGAGAACCGCCATGGCCTTCTTTGCCAAAGCCACCGCCTCCTTGGGAGACAGGGTGTCTTTGGCTTTGGCCATACTTCCTCCAGCCATTAGGATGCCTGAAGCCAACAAATAGATAACGAGTCTTTTTGATACCATTTTTCGAAACACTTCTTTCATGATTCCATTCCCCTTCATTGTTCTAATTTAAAATGATTTGTTTTACGGGCCCTTTTATGGGGCGATTATTACCCAAGGTTTTGTTTCGACAGTTACCTCCTTTCTTACAGTACTCATTTTTCAAATATTGCCCCGCGCGTAGTCTGCGACCACCCTCCAATAGGGTGCCTTTCCAGGATCACCTTTGCTACGTGCCATCTGCAACACCAACTTCCACCTCAGCTCCTCGGCCGGTCATAATAAGGCGACTTGAAAAGACCTCCATGCGTCCGCTCATGTCACGCTACAATCGACTCACACTTTGAATTTCCCGACCAGTCCACTGAGCTCCTCTGCGAGCGTTCTCAACTCTTGAGAACTAAGGTCCACCTGGGAAGAACTGTTTGAAATCTCACTCGCGGCCTGGCTGACCTCAGCTATATCGGCCGCGATCTGTGTAGATACCGTGGAGCCCTGTGCCACGTTTTCGGTCACCTCCTGGATCCCTTGAGACGCCTGCGCGATATTTGCGGCGATCTCCTTTGTAGTCGCTGACTGCTCTTCCACTGCCGTGGCAATGGTAGACACAATCTCGCTGACTTCATTGGTCACTTCTGAAATCTGCCCTATCTGGGTGACTGTCCCCTCTGTGGATGCCTGGATACCCTCAATACGGCTCTTGATCTCCTGGGTGGCCTCGGCTGTCTGCTTGGCAAGCTCTTTGATTTCATTCGCCACGACGGCAAATCCCTTTCCGGCCTCCCCTGCCCGTGCCGCCTCTATTGTCGCGTTAAGGGCCAGAAGGTTGGTCTGCTCTGATATCTCCGTGATCGTTTCCGTGACCTTGCCTATCTCCTGGGCAGCTCTTCCGAGTTCATCCACCTTTTCCGAGGCGTTTCCGGCCTCTGTGACCGCTTCCCCGGTAATGGCTCTTGCCTTTTCCGAATTCTCAGCAATCTCATTGATGACCGATGTCATCTCTTCCGCGGAGGTGGCGACTATGCCGGTGTTGGTTGAGGCTTGCTCAATGGCCGCAGCCACCGAGGTCATATTGGCGCTCATCTCTTCGGACGAGGCAGCCACAGTCCCCGATCGCCCCGATACATCGGCAGCCCCCGAGGACATCTGGTTTGAGAGTTCCGAGAGGTCTGTTGAGGCTTTGTTCAGAGTTTCCGTATTCTTTGAAATGTCTTTCATGATGCCTTGGAGCTTCTCCAAGAAGAGATTCAGCCACCGAGAGAGTTCGCCGACCTCATCTTTGGTATCAATATCAACGCGCTTCGTAAGGTCGCCTTCCCCTTCGGCGATATCCTTTACGATCTCATTGAGTTTATTGACCGGTGCGGTGATCATTCTCATATTGGCATAGATCACGCCGATAATTGTACCGGAACCGATTACCGCCGTTATTGACAAATTCCACAGATGGACTCCCATCTTGCCTAAAAGAAAGGCAATGATTACCATAACGACCGTATTTATTAATGTTAATAAGGTGATTTTGGTTATAAATCGCCGTTTGTATTTCAAGTAACACAAGAGACCAATGGCCGCGCATATTGATGTACAGACCGTCACTACTACTAGAAACTCTTTGTCCATTTCTCACTCCTCTTCTCATTGACTAAATAACTAAAAATTCGTTCCGAAAAGCCCAGCTACCCTCAAAGCCTTCTCTGTACAGATGGTATGAATCACACCATAACCTCTTTATTTAACTTGGAAAGCTATTCGACGGACTTCTCAGGATGCGATAACGCATGAAACCTTAAGGCCCGTCCCCACCCAAGGTTGCATATGGGAAACAACTCTTTAGGAGATGATCAGTAGATCTTTGCTAAAAAATCATGGATGCTTCCGAGCAATTTTTCTTTGTCCAGTTTAATCTGATAATCATCAATCCCAGCCTCTTTTCCCTTTGCAATATCTTCATCTGACGCAAGCGTTGTTAGACCGACGATAGGGAGGTTGGAAAACCGGGGATCTTCTTTTATCTTCTTTGCAAGACCGTAACCGTCAAGGTTCGGCATTTCAATATCGGTAACGACCATGGAAATCTCACCCGCATGCTTTTGAATGAGGTCCCATGCAACCATTCCGTCTTCCGCTTCAATCACCTTATAGCCGTCTTCCTCCAGAAACCCCTTGACCTGGGATCGAAAAAAGTTTGAATCCTCGGCATAGAGAAGAGTTAGGGCCTCCCCATCTTCCATTGTGATCTCTTCCCTTCCCGAAAACCAATCCGGGTTGATTTTCTCAACCATATCGTAGATGTCCACCATCATCGTCGTGTAGTCGTTGATGATAGCGGAGCCCATAACACCTGTTTGTTTCAGCGTGATCTCGTCAAATTCTACGGAGATCTCCGTCGCGTCTACAGGGGCTGTCCCTAAAAGCCCTACCTCTTTCCCCGCGATCAGGAAAACAATCACAATGAGATCTTCCTTATCCCCCATGGGCGTTACCTTTGCCACATCCTCGATGGCTATCAGTGGGAGGCTTTTCCCCCTGTACTGCATGACTCTTTTCCCTCCAACTTCCTCCAGCATTGTTCTTTTGGCCTTTTCAATGCGTGATACAAGGCCAAGGGGGACGGCAAATTGTTCCTCCTCGGCGTTCCTGAAAAGGAGGAGAGACTGAATATCCTCTTTTGATTGGCCTGAATCCCTGACTTCTCCCGCACTGCCGTCGGCGGCTTCAATCGATGTGAGCTCCGCCATCCTGGATAGGCCGGCCACATCCAGGATAAGGGCCACACGGCCATCTCCCATGATCGTCGCGCCGGCATAGCCCTTTGTGTGTTTTAGGTGTCTCCCCAAAGGTTTGACCACAATCTCCTCGGAATCATGGAGTTCATCAACAACAAGACCATATTTCAGAGCTCCCGCCGACACCACCACAATATTGACGGCACTGTCAGCGTGAAAGCGTCTGTCGTTGGGATCGCGTTCTTTTCGAAAGCTAGGCATCTCGGGATTCCCTTCTCCTTGCTCCTCGACATCGCCATCTTCATATTTAACCAAGGTCTTCTTTGATCTCCGGTCCGCTATGTTCTTCCGTCGATCCCTCTTTTCTCTGCCTTCCCCGGCATCAAAATAAGTGCCTTCAGCCCCTATGACGTCGGCCAGCCGGATCAAGGGAAGGAGGTTACCGCGGAGCCTCACGACATCGGCGTCTCCCACTTTTTCTATTCTATCCTTGACCTTATCTGCGGGAATCCTCAGCAACTCTTCCATATTTACCTGCGGAATCGCGTATCGCTCTCCACCGGTAACAATGATCTGACTCGGGATAATCGCAAGGGTCAGAGGAAGCTTTATACCGATCACCGTGCCCTCTCCCGGCCGAGTGTCAATATCCACGACTCCCCCGAGCTTATCCAGGTTGGTCTTGACCACATCCATGCCGACTCCCCGTCCCGACACGTCAGTGACCTTTTCGGCAGTGGAAAACCCCGGGAGAAAGATGAGATTGACCTTTTCTTTGTCCGACATCATTTTGATCTGTTCTTCCGTGGCGATTCCTTTAGCTACGGCGGTCGCGGCCAGTTTATCGCCGTCAAGCCCTTTGCCGTCATCCCTGATCTCGATATTCACCTGCCCGGCCTCGTGAAACGCGCGCAATAGCACGCGCCCCATTGCTTTCTTACCTGCCCTTGTCCGTTCTTCAGGTAGCTCAATACCATGATCAACGGCATTCCTTACCAGATGCGTCAGGGGATCGCTGATCGATTCAATTATGGTCTTGTCCAATTCGACTTCTTTGCCTTCGAGCGTCAGGTCGACTTCCTTTCCGAGGTTTCTTGCCAGGTCCCTCACAACTCTTGGGAATTTATTGAATACGCTTCCAATCGGCTGCATCCTGGTAAGCATGATCGCTTCCTGCAGCTCCGAAGTGATAAGATCAATTCTCTGGCCAGCAATTTCAGAGGCGCGCTGGTCACCGATCGACATCGACTGCAAGAGTTGGTTTCGGCTTAAGACGAGTTCTCCGGCGAGATTCATGAGGGAATCAAGAAGACTTACATGTACTCGAAGGCTGGTGTCCTGGGGCCCTTGTGGCTTGGCCGATGGGCTGTTCCTCGTTTCCTTCACAGTCTCTTCGCTCACTGCGTTATCCACCTTTTCTCCCAGCTCCTGCTGTGAGGGTATCGGTTCTTGCACCAGCTCTTCGTCCTGCCAGCCTGATTCGGCAACCGCCTCCTCCTTTTGAGGCACTGGTTGAGGCTCGGCTGGGATACTCGTGGCGGAAGGCTCATCCACCTCCTTCTCTTTCTCAACAATCTCTTTAAGAGTGAAATCCTCTGTCACTTGAAAGATATTCTCTTTTTCGATCTCAAAGAGGGCGTCAATATCATTCGGCTTTAAAATGGTTGCAAAGACAACAACATAGGGAAGCCTCAATGGAGCTCCCTGCTCAAGGGTCCCGGCGGCATCTATATCGACCTTCCCGGACAGTACGCTACCTGCCTGCTCCATTTCTTGAATAAGGTCTTGAGGCGTCTTGTCTCGCATATGAATGTCACGAATCAGGTCTATAGCGACCAGGTAGACATGCTTTCCCTCTGTCATTGCCGCCAAGAGGGGCTCCTTGTCTACTGAAATGAAAAATTCATCGTCAGGCAAGGATAGGACAACAGCTTCGTGAGAAGGCTCCTCAACAGGAGCTGGACTCTCCTGAGGCTCAACCGATACCGAACTAGCTTCCTCTTCTCTCTCTTCCTCCTTCGGGTCAGCGGGCTCCTCCTGCAATGACTGACCCCCTTCCCCTACGGCCTTCAAAGCTGCCAGATGTTCAGATATATCGACCTCATTGCTGTTTTCCACGTCATTGATCATTTGGCCGAGAAGGTCCGAGGCGGACAGGAGAATATTGATCATCTCAGGATTGGGAATCATTTCTCGACTCCTGATCTTGCCGAGAATATTCTCCATCTCGTGAGTGAGATCTTTTATGTTGGTCAGGCCCATGAAACCGGCCCCACCCTTTATGGAATGGGCGGCACGATACACCTTGTTGACAAGGTCTTCGTCGATATCAGCCCCTGCCGCTTCAATAGCCAGAAAATCGTTTTCGATATCCGCCAGATGTTCAAGGGACTCCTCTATGTATATCTGTAGGGTTTCATCATTTTCCATACTCATATCTGTCTCCCGTCTCTTTTTTCATTTACTTTGACCAGAACCAGCGCAACTCAAAAACCTCGTTTCCTGATCACGCAATAACTTCCCATTCAATATGCGGCGCCAGCCCCATGGCTTCAAAAACGGCGGATAGCTCATGGGGTACGTTTATCAGGTTAAGGTTTCCGCCGGCCTCCTTAAGGGCATTATGTGCCGCCATGATCAACCCAAGTCCGATCGTGTCCATTTTTTTCACGGCCGACAGGTCCATGGTCATTTGAGTTATCCCTCCATGCATCTTCTTCTGGAGCTTCTTCGTAATCCCATCTCCCTTTGATGCCGTCAGTTCCTTTCCCGGTTTTACGACATTGTTCTGAGTGGTCTTCTTCATTCCTGCCATGCTGCGCTCCTCATTAATATGATAAAATCAGAGGCTGTGTGAGCCCCTTTTTGACCCTTTCATGGGAACAGCAAACTCTGTGCCACACACCCCTATCCACATATTACGCTCACCACTGTAGGCGGGGAAAGCCGGTTAGCAAGGGTTTGGAGGAGAGGGACGGAGAATTCGACTGCGAAATTGACGGAAGATGTCATGATTTTGACAAGCGCATGAGGCCAAGACCAGCCTCGTAGATCATATTGGCCTGCTTATTTCGTATGCTTAACAATACCTTCCGATGATTATTGATACTTGACCTTATCATGCGTTTTTTTTATAAGGCCATAATCATCAAAGCCGTATAATCGGCACCTGCAGAGAGGAGGAGGATAGATGAATGTTCTGGTTATCGGAAGCGGAGGTCGTGAGCACGCCCTTGCCTGGAAATGCTCCCAATCGAGTCGCGTAGAGAGGGTATTGGTGGCTCCCGGCAATGCGGGAACCGCCGCAGAGAAAAAGATCGAAAATCTTCCAATCGATCCCTCCGATATAGACCGGCTTGTGGATCTTGCCCTAAAAGAAAAGGTCGGCCTCACTATCGTCGGTCCGGAAGACCCTCTCGTTTCAGGTATTACAGACGCCTTCCAGGAAGCGGGTCTACGCTGCTTCGGCCCCACTCTGCAAGGAGCCAAGCTGGAAGGTTCCAAGGCTTTTGCAAAGGACTTCCTGGCAAAACACCATATTTCCACAGCACGTTACAGGGTGTGCAACGACATGGAGGCAGCTTCGGCCTTCATACGTGACCAGGGGCCCCCTATTGTTGTCAAGGCCGATGGGCTTGCCGCCGGCAAAGGAGTCATCATATGTCATTCTGTAGAAGAGGCCTTATCCGCCTCCCAAGACATGCTTGCAGGTCATTTATTCGGCGACGCAGGTCGTCGCGTGGTCATAGAGGAATGCCTCGAAGGTGAGGAGGCCAGTTTTATTGTTATGGTCGACGGCCGGCATATCCTGCCGCTGGCCACATCTCAAGATCACAAGGCGAGGGATAATGGAGATACAGGCCCTAACACCGGTGGTATGGGTGCCTATTCTCCTGCTCCGGTTGTAACTGAGGAACTCTATCACAGAATTATGCAAGAGGTCATTGAACCGACTGTAGAGGGGATGGTCCTTGAGGGGCATCCTTACACAGGGTTTCTCTATGCCGGCCTCATGATCGGGTCGGAGGGCACACCCCATGTCCTTGAATACAACTGCCGTTTGGGTGATCCCGAAACCCAGCCTATTCTTCTCCGTCTCAGGTCCGATCTGGTCGAGCTATGCCTGGTAGCCCTTGAGGGTCGATTGGATCAAGTCACTACGAAATGGGATGAACGTGTGGCCTTGGGAGTGGTTATGGCTTCCGGTGGTTATCCGATCAGCTATGACAAGGGAGCCGTCATTTCCGGCCTTCCCGAAAAGGAGGAAGAGGGGGTGAAGGTCTTCCATGCGGGAACCAAAGTCGATGAAGGCAGGACTGTTACCAATGGCGGCAGGGTGCTATGCGCCACCGCACTCGGCAAGACAGTCCGTCAAGCCCAGGCCAGGGCCTATGCCGCGGCAAGGCAGATCACCTGGAAGGACGTTTACTATCGGACCGATATCGGACACCGAGCCATTGCCCGAGAAAAATCGAACCCTTAAGCAGGTTGTCAACAAGCCGGAAGGAGCAGAGGGCCATGGAGACCTCCATGGTCCTTGGGTAGTCGAATATCTCCGGCCTTTTTCATACCTTGCCAACATCACACCCTTGCGACACTACCGCACCGGCCGATTAAAATAGCCCAGATCCAGATCAGCAAATTCTTCCTCCAGGATGGTCACCACCTGCCTCATCCCCAGAGTCGATGACTCCCCGGAGGGCATCTTTTCCAGGTAGAGACCGGGATCAATATTCAAGTTCTTGAGATGAATGAAATTCACTCCGGTTTCATGGATCAACTTTCTCAATGCATCAACCTCCTTTTCCTGATCGGTGATGCCTGGGAAAACGAGGTAGTTTATCATGGTGTACAGGCCCATTTCTTTTGAGAGCCTAATGGAGGCCGCTACATCATCAAAATCATAGTCCTTTGGCCGGTAATAGGCCCTGTAAAGTTCTGGACGGGCGCTGTTGAGGCTGATCCGGATGGAATCCAGGCCCTGTTCAATTATTTCACGAACCCGTTCGGGATAGCTCCCGTTGGTGTTGAGATTAATGGTCCCTTTTTCCGTCTTATCCCTGATTCGCCTGATGCTATCTCCTACGAGTCTGTGTTCCGTCAGGGGTTCGCCCTCACACCCCTGCCCAAAACTCACAATCGCCTCAGGGGCAAGATTGAGATGTTCGACCGCAATAGAGACGATCTCATCTGCTGAAGGGGTGAAACCGATTCTCTGGTGAGAGGCATCACAGGGGAGGTCTGTTTGCAGCGATAGACATCCGAGACAGGCGGCATTGCATCTCCGGCTGACCGGCAGGGGCGCTTCCCATCTATTCAAAAAAAGGTTCTTGGCTGCAAAACAATGGTTTTGTGTGGCACAATGGATGAGGTGTTCAACGAGATTGCTTGCCTTATGTTTTCGCTGATAACTCTCAACAGCGGCGACAAGGTCTCGGTCATCGTAGTTGTTGGGGTCCCACTTTGGATTGTGCTCGATCCAGAATCCGGCGGCCCAGTAATCGCCATCCCTGAACCCGACTGCTGTGTAGGCCCACATGGGAAGAATATAGTCTTTACGGGAGTAATCAGCCGCAGGCAGGTAAGTACGCACAACACCTGGCTCGAGGAACACGGCAACGGCGAAACATTTGTTCATAACGCCGTCGATCTCGACTTCCGGAACAGCGACAAACTCGCCGGTATCCGGATCAAGGCCGATAGGAGGGCATTCCGGAAGAAAAAAGAACTTGCTGTATTCAGGAACGGGAAGGAGGTCCGCCTCCTTTAAATGAACGGGATTCGGACCGGACCCCCCCCCCATGCGGTAATGGGGGTGATCATAGATTCGACCCAGGCTGTCCGCGTAAAGCATGTGGGGCAGGTTGTTATAGTCGGGCATTTTCGTAGAGTTGTGAAAGCTTTTGCGACATCCAGTCTTTTGAATCAGACGCCTGGCCGGACATCCAAGGGGTTAAAGAATCCTTCCCACAGAGGAGATATCCCGTGCAATCCCTTCATGGCCTCTTCAGACAGTTCAACGACCTCCGTGCCGAATTCTTCACAGGTATCCATTGCCATAACGCCCATCCCCCCTCCTTTCACTAAAGGCAGGTTTGAAAAGGCCCTCGACAAGTCAAAGAGTTCATCCAAATCGGTTAAGCATGAGGGCATGGCCTGCCCAGGCCCTTAGATAAGTCTGTCTCTGCATGATAGGAAAAGAGGCGTTTCCTGTCAAGAAGAGAAGGTTGGGTATGGTCAGTAGTCGAGTCTTCGATGAAACACCTTGACAAAACCTCTATGCTCGAATTATTTTTAAATCTAATTGTCTTCTGCTCATTCCATTATGAATAGCCTACACAGTCATCTTTCAGTCGTTTTCCACATACCTGATAAACCAAGGGCGTTGCAACAGCGCCTTCCGACCAACCGATTACCTGGAGAAAAACGCAATGACGTCAGAAGAGATATTGCTTGAAAGAGACAAAGGCGTGGCCACGATCACCTTGAACAGACCTGAGCGGTTCAATGCCTTTACCACGGACATGTACCAGATACTTCCTGAGGTCATTCAGAAGTTGCAGGCGGATGATGATGTTCGAGCCATCATATTCACGGGGGCGGGCAAGGCCTTCTGCGCGGGGTCGGACGTTTCCGCCCGCCTTGCCGCACGTTTGAAAGAGGGGGGAGATCAAAACCGATTTGAGACGATAAAGCAGGTCGGATCTTTGGCACTTGATCTGGAAAAGTGCGACAAGCCTATTATTGCGGCAATCAATGGAGTCGCTGTAGGTGCGGGTCTCTCGATTACGCTGGCAAGCGATATCCGCCTGGCTTCGGACAGGGCACGTTTCGGAGCTGTTTGGGTAAAAGTCGGCCTTATCCCCGACCTTGCAGCCACCTATTACCTCCCAAGAATCCTTGGGAGGGAAAAGGCCTTTGAACTCTGTGCTACCGGCGACATCATTGATGCCGAGGAGGCCTTGAGGATCGGATTGGTCAGCAGGGTCGTACCCCACTCTGAACTGATAGATGAGGCAAAAAACCTGGCCACGAGATTAGCAGCGGGACCGGCAGTGGCCATAGAACTGATCAAGCGTGGGCTTTCAAGAGCCCTGGACAACGACTTGAAGAGGCAACTCGATTATGAAAGCTACGCTCAAAATATCTGTCGTGGAACAAATGATCATAAAGAAGGGGTCCAGGCCTTTTCAGAGAAGAGGCCACCCAAATTCACAGGATCCTAGCAGCGGTCAATTGTCCGGCAACTATTAAAACCCAGAGACTGTCTCTTGCGAGGGGCACAACATAAAGAAGGTTCAACAGCAGAGTTTACCATACCTCGTATCATCAGGCGTCCGCTTCGGGACCCTCACGCGGGACGGCGCCATTGCTGCCTTGCCAATTCCCTCTTATCGATCACTTCGTCCGATTCATCAATAATTTCCCGTCCAAGTATTTCTTCCAGAATGTCCTCTAAGGTGATCAAGCCGGACATGCCGCCATATTCATCGAGCACCACAAAAAGATGTTGTTTCAATTCCAGGAACTCCATCAAGACCCGGTTCAATGGAGCCGTCTCGACGACGAAATGAACCGGTATCATGAGCTCTCTCAAACAAAGATCGTCACTGCCTTCAGCCAGGGCAACAAAAAGGTCTTTTGTCAGGACTATGCCGACGACATCTTCAGCGTCCTCTCCATAGACCGGGAAGCGGCTGTGCTCCCATTTGCTCTGCATCTTCATGGTCTCACCCAGGCTGAGATCTTCGTTCAGTGAAAAGACCACGGTCCTGGGCGTCATGACATCGCCTGCAGTCTTGTTCTCCAGGGTCAAGATACGCTCAATGATCCGTTCCTGGTAAGGCCGGATACTTCCCTTCTCCAAACCTAAATGTGCCATCACTCGAATTTCGTCCGGTGTAATGGTTTCCTCGGTTTTGTGTCTTGCAATCATTCGTGTCACAAAACCGCTCAACCATATGGCCGGTGACATAACCCAGACCAGTCCTTTTAGTGAATAGGCCACAAAGGAAACCAACGATCTTCCGTAAACCACGCCTGCAGTCTTTGGAATGATTTCGGAGAAAAGCAGAATCGCCAAGGTAAAAAAAACTGAAAAATAGGCAAGCCATTCATGGCCGAAGACCGTTGTTGCTGCGGAACCTGCAATAGCTGCACCCGCAGTGTTGGCAATGGTGTTAAGAGAC
This sequence comes from Thermodesulfobacteriota bacterium, assembly GCA_034189325.1. Classification (GTDB taxonomy): domain Bacteria; phylum Desulfobacterota; class DSM-4660; order Desulfatiglandales; family Desulfatiglandaceae; genus JAXHUM01. The sequence goes on along the minus strand of JAXHUM010000015.1, from coordinate 6,515 downwards.
AGGATTGCAGCGATCGGCCTGTCCACATTTTCACGCATCCCCTTCAATATCCTTGCACCGGCCTTCCCTGCCTCAATCATAGCCTCAACCTGTCGTGCCCGAACAGAGTAAAGGACCGACTCCAAGAGCGAGCATCCTGCAGAAATAAGGATGGCACAACTCACAGCAACAATTAACTCAACCATCAGACAACCTCCTGGGGTCTGTTGATATTAAAGAAAGACCTGAATTCCGGATCAAAGGGCCTCAGCTCCTCAGCGCCTACATATCGAACCGAGACTTCGGAGAAGAAATGCAAGATCTGGTAACTTCCGGACTCTATCGATCTTTTTATAGCGGGGAGGCAACTCTTTTTGTACAGACAATGAAGGGGTTCCACCTTCCAGTCTATTTTAGGCACCACGACATCAAAGTCGCCTCTTATCTCCACCATATGCCGGATAAGATCCCCGTTGAGGTAGGGCATGTCACAGGCCACAACAAATCCTCCCTCCTGCTTCATAGTCTCAAGCGCCGTATAAATCCCTCCCAAAGGGCCAAGCCCTTGGATAAGGTCTTCATGCATGGGAAGGTTCAGATAGGAGTAATCTTCGGGGGTGTTGGTGCTGATCATCAGATGTTTGAAGAGGGATCCCATAACATCGATGACCTTTTCGATCAGAGGGATCCCATCGATTTTTTCAAGGGCCTTATTCCTCCCGAAACGGCTGCTCTTGCCGCCTGCGAGAATGACGGCCGCTATATCGTGAAAGGGGATCTTAGAATCCTTTGATGCGTCTGACATGACTGTATATGCGGTTTCCCCCTTTGGCCACATCAACCAAGGTAATATTGTAGAATTTGGCCGCCTCCACCGCCCTGGACGTGGGCCGGGACATGGCCACAAATACTGGAATCCCTACCCTGGCCGTCTTGAGAATCATTTCCAGGCTTGCCCGGCCGCTGGAGAAGAGGATCTTATCATCACAGGCAATCTCGTTGATCAGAGCACAACCGATGACCTTGTCCAGGGCGTTGTGACGACCCATATCTTCGCAATGGAAGACACTGTTCCCCTCGGAATCCGCCAGCACCGCGGCATGTGCCCCGCCGGTCCTGTTGTAAAGAGGTTGAAACGCCTTCAATCGACGCGGGAAGGCCTGCAGGAGATCCATGGAAAACTGATGCCTGCTCTTTACCCTGCCAATCCCTGTCCCCAGGTTATAGTAGTTATCCGTCCCACAGATACCGCAACTGGAATAAGACACCCTGCCTTTATTCTCCTGCTGGACCATGCCCATCCTATGTGACGGTATTCTCACCCTGGCCTCAAGGACCTGCTCACCCCGGCCGTTCAAGACCGAAGAAATGACACATTCTTCGATTTCCCCGACATTTTCTATCAGGCCTTCCGTGAAGACAAAACCGACAACCAGCTCCTTGACCCTCTCCGGGGTGAACATGATCAATAGACGCCTTTTTTGGTTTATGATAATCTCGATCGGGGTCTCAACAATGAGGTCGTTTGTCTCAGGGGAGATCTTTCCGCCTGAATAGGAAAAAGAATGGAAGCTCTTGAAAAGGTGATTGAATGACATGATCCTTACTGTGTTAAGCAGGAATCCGACAGAGACAAGCGGCGCATCTGTCAGGCTCATTTCCGAATTATGAATCATATAATATATGAAACCGAAGGTCACCTAAAAACCTGGGAATACGGATTGACATTACCCTATAAAATGGTATGCTCACACATCGTTGATATTTACCGATACGGGGGCGTCGCAGAAAAGGCCAGGGGGCGTTGCTATACGGCTCAGCAATACTTCGAAGGTCCCGACATGTTCCGGTCAGGCGGACGAACCTGATTTTTTAAGTGAACGGAAGACGAGCACGACGCCGTCAGTGTTTCAATGAACCATGTTTTAAAGGGGCTATTTTGAGTAGAGATGATCTGATTCAGTTGGAGGGCACCATCACCAGGGTCCTGGGAGGCGGGACCATGGAAATTGAGTGTGAAAACGACATTACCGTCAGGGGGGTCCTTTCCGGACGTATGAAAAAACACCGGATCAAAGTCATGGTTGGAGATCGTGTCCAGGTGAGCGTCTCCCCATACGATACTTCCCACGGCCTTATAACCTACCGCTTTTAAGACACTATCAAGACGTGACGGTCTCGTAAAAAGTCCAATATCTGCGTTACGTTGCATCCTTCGTCACTGCGGCGCAGGATAACAACGCCTCATTCCTCAGGATTTGAAGGTCTTTATGTTGAACGTTCGACGAAACCGTCGAAATGCTGTTTTTTGCAAATCCATCAAGAATCACGGATCCATTGGCGCATTGGCGAACAGGGCTGGCGTCCCACCAGAGGAGACCTTTGAAAAAGGCTCCATCTTGTTCAAGTGCAAGGAAGCCGAATATTTTAACCGGAGGAATATCTTGAATATTTCGAGGATTAAAATGTGAACCTGACACCGCAATTGGGCAAAAGGGGGCGTTTTGCAAAGGCCTCCAGAGGCCCTCTCAAGAGGGCCCTAGTTTAAAACACCTGTCCGGTTTGATCAAAAACCTGTCGGATCAATCCCTTTGGCAGAGTTCTACCAGCACACCATTAGTTTCTTTGGGGTGAATAAAGGCGATCATGGCGCCCCCGGCCCCAGGTCTCGGCTCCTTATCGATAAGTTTGACGCCCTTTTCTTTCAACTCCTCCAGGGCCTCCTGAATGTTTTCAACCCGGAAAGCCACATGCTGGACACCTTCACCTCGACTGTTGATATATTTGGCAACCGGGCCGTCAGGCTCTGTTGACTCCAGGAGTTCCACTTCGCTGTCCGTTATGGGCAAAAAAGCGACCTTGACCTTCTGGGAGGCCACGGTTTCAACCTCTTGAATCTCAAGGCCCAGGACATCGGTGTAGAATTTCCCTGCCTCGTCGAGGTTCTTTACTGCAACGCCGATATGATCAATATGCTTAACCTTCATTGTCTCCTCCTTGTTCTTTGATGATCTGCCAAGGCATCGATTCAGAAATAAATGCTGAAGTCAGTGATGTGTGGGAAAAAACGGCAGGGTCTTCATCCTAAAATTAATGTAATTAACGTTTTAATTTAGCAATTATTCGAAAATATCTCAATTAAAAACTCAAGGTCTGATCATGCTTAGACTATTCCGAATTCTTTTGAGGTCCACCAAGGGCCATTTCTCAAACAGCAGGTAGAAGTCGCCATCTTTCTCGCCCTCGATTAATTGAGGTGAAATCATAAGCAGCAGAATCTCTCTCGGCCATTACGCTTTCCGATACCTCCAGGACACCTCTCAAAAAAGCTTGATTTGATGCTATGAATAATATACAAAATTCAAATCCTGAAACTCAAAAATCGGTTCTCACGCCTGAGATTCAGGGTCCCGAATGAGTGATAATCACCTATCAAGGCTTTGAAAGCTATAGATGATGTCGATTAAAAATACCGCATTTCCCTTTACTGTCAAGAAACCGCAGCCACAAAGGCAGCAAGAGGAGAGTTTCGAGGAACTGGAAGCGACCGAACTCTACTGCTCTCAATGCGGCCGTGCCGTCCCGGTGAGGAGATTTTTGCTCCTCATCCTGCCGGAAGGAGATAAGTATGAATATCGATGCCGGTTCTGCGGCAGCAAGGTAGGCGGTAAAACGGTTCGTTCAGGGCAGTTTCAAGGAATTCTGAGGGACTGAGACGGGGTCTTCGAACCCCACGAAATCTCCTGAAGATTCTCTAACCTATCTTTGCTTTAAAACACTATCTGAAAGGCTTCGCATAATGCTTCGTCCTAGAACCGGCATGATCATCACGTCACTGCTCATTACCATGTTTACCTTTACATCAATTCTTTCCTCCCAGGCCCTTTCCTCCCAAGGCCCCAAAAAGGTCGCCGTCCTGCCCTTTACCATGAACGCCGACCGCGATCTTGACTACCTGAAAGAGGGTATCGTCGACATGCTCAATTCACGGCTGGCATGGAAGGACGAAGTGGTGGTCGTTGAAAAAGAGATCGTCAAAAAGGCCTGCGCCCAGTTTCAAACGCCTCTCAACAGGGACAAGGCTATAGCGATCGGCAAAATCCTTGAGATCGATTACATCATCCTGGGCAGCCTCACCCTTTTTGGTGAGAGTGTCAGCCTCGACGCCAAAATACTGGACGTGGCTCAATCAAAGGATCTCCATGCCGTCTTTGGTCACTCCAAGGGCATGGACGAGGTCATACCAAAGATCGACGAGTTTGCCATGAAGTCCATCGCCATGATCACGGGACGACATCATCCCCAATCTTATCCCGCCTACCAACCTCAGGGCCCGGCGCCAAGCACCAGACAGCCTTCCGCCTTTATCGAGGCCGAGGGACAGGCCGAGTTCTGGCAGAGCCCGGGCATTCCCATACGGATGCGTGGTCTCGATATCGGCGATGTGGACGGGGATGGAAAAAACGAAACTGTGGTTCTGGGACCACAGTCCATACGTATTTATGAACACAATGAGGGTAAATTTACCCTGAAAAAAGAGCTCCTTGGACCCGGACTCGTCAATTATTTATCGCTTGATGTGGCCGATATTAACGGAAACGGTGTAGCGGAGATTTTTGTCACCAATCGGGTCAACAAACAGATCGAATCGTTTGTGGTAGAATTTCAAAGGGGCACCTTTGCCAAGACCCTCACCGGGGCCAAATGGTTTTTCAGGGTGATCCGTGGATTGGGAGATCCGGCCCTTGTGGGCCAAAAACTGGGGGCTGACAACAAGTTTTATGGGCCCGTCAATAAACTCATCTGGGAGGGGGGACATTACAGAGCGGTCGAGCCGATTCCTCTTCCGAGAAGGGCCACGGTCTGCGGTTTCAACCTGATCGACATAGACGGCAAGGGAGAGTCGGAGATCGTCTTTCTAGACAACAATGATACGCTCCAGGTCTACCCCCTAAAGGGAGACCGGCTCTGGATAAGCGAAGAGTACTATGGAGGCACTGAAAATCGTCTGGTAAGTCGACCGGAGGGTTTGAGCTCGACCGCTCCGGACATTGAAGAGATTATTTACCTTCAACCCCGAATCCTCGCGCTCAATCGCGGCCCACGTCCCGAGGTGATCGTCATTAAGAACATCTCAGCTTCCAGACGATTTCTTGAGAAGGCCAAGTTCTTTTCGAGCAGTGAAATTCATGGACTGGTCTGGGACGGGCTTGGTCTGTCTGAAAAATGGAGGACCAAAAAGATACATGGCTATACCGCCGATTTCCAGATCAAGGACATGGATAATGACGGAGTTGATGAGCTTGTTGTGGGAATCATCAAGACTGGTTCTTCTGTCAAGTCGATGTTTGGGAAAGGGGAAAGCCGTGTGCTGGTCTACGAATTGCAGTAGGGTGTGTTAAAGGGCGGTTCACTTCTTTCTTCCCTGCCCTTTAGAGGACGAGTAAGAAGAACCGAAGACGACTGCCTACACCAGGGGTCGCGAAGGAACAGGGCCCCAAAAAGCCCGGGATGTCCAAAGTCATCAGGTGCCGAGCAATACTTCAAATCTTTCGTAAAAACTATAGAAAAAGCTTGACAAGAATATTGTAAGATATTACAGGTTCAAAGGTTTTTTGGGTTTGGTCCATGCATCTTTTTGGGCCCGCAGTATTGATGTGGAAAGGAGGTGAAATAAAGAAGGGGTTCTTGTTAATTTTCAAGCTTACAGTCGATTTGGTCGACATGACTTAAGAAACAAGGAAAGAGTTTTAGCAATACAATGTTTTTGGAGGAGATTATGAGAAAGAATTCATGGTTTTTTATGGCCGTGGCTATTATGGCGCTTCTTGCTGTGCCCTACGTCGCCTCGGCAGCGCCTGTAAAGATGATCTTTACAGGTACCTATCAGATCGTCGGCACGGCGTCTGACAATGTTCACGATTTCACTGACTCTGAAGTCATTATGGATGGTGAAGGGGAATACGTGGACGCCTTTGAAGACGAAACCAATTATGTCACCCAGAGGTTCCGTCTGACTTCCATTGCGGCCACTGAAAACGTCAAGGGCGTTATCGGCATCGAGATCGGTTGGGATGAGTGGGGCAAGAGCTACACCACCCAGAGTGGACTGGGTAACCTAGGCGGATCTTTTGCCACGGGCGGTGACACCGGTCTGATGGCCGACACCAACTCCACCAACATCGAGGTCCGCTTTGCCTATGTGGATTTCAAGATTCCGGACACGGGATTGAGCATTGCTGCTGGAAAGCAGGCCCTCTATACGCATCAGCAGCTTGTCTTTACGGCGGCGTGCGCAGCCCCCGGTATTCAGGCCCTCTGGGACATGGGAAACGGAATGAACCTCAAATTTTGGTGGGCCAAGTTGATCGAAGGAGTTAACCCCTATTCGCCTGCCTACGGTTCTCTGCAGGGTCAGGGCGACTCGGATCAGGACTTCTATTACCTTGAATTGAAGAAGAAGTTTGAAGGCGGCACTGCCGGTCTCTACACAGCCTATGAAAGGGATTACAGGGAACTGGCCACTTCTCTAGGCT
>JAXHUM010000014.1:0-16223 GCA_034189325.1 Thermodesulfobacteriota bacterium | reverse complement strand
ATTCAAAATGAAATATCAAAGCAGGATATTAACTTGCTCCTGCGGATAAGTCAGCGTGGAATGCAAAAAAGGAATGGAACATGAATCGAATGGGCACGAACTGAGGCTTTATAGGGCCTTTGATCATGCCTGCAATAAAATTGCTGAACAGGCAAACCTGCTTCTATCTCTTGAGGCTGTGAGCGAATTGCTCGAAGATAGTGCGGTCGAACTTGCCGGCTTCAACCTCTCTTCGGATGAGCGACAAGGCCTTAAAGGGGTCAGCCGAGCTCCGATATGGCCTATCGTCGTTGGTAAGAGCCTCATAGCAGTCAATAAAACCGATAATCTGACTGAAGCTTGAAGGATCTTTTCTGCCGTGGGGATAGCCACTTCCGTCCAGTTTTTCATGGTGCTGCAAGGCAGTGAGCTTCACTTCGGGATTCCCGAATTCACAACGGCTCAGTATCTTGTATCCCAGCGTGGTATGACGTTTGATTTCGTGGAATTCTTCATTTGTTAATCTCCGGGGTGCTGTGAGTAAATTAATATTGATCTTGGTTTTGCCCACATCGTGGAGAAGTGCGCAGAGGCCGAGTATTCTCTTTTTGGCCAACGAAAAACCGAGATAGGAAGCATAGACCAAGGTCAAGGTCATGACATTGATGGAGTGCAAGGTGGTGGTATAGTCCTTATCCGATACAAACAGTAGATTCCTAATGACATCAGTGTCCTGAGTGTATTCGCTGACAAGGATGTTGATAGTTGATTTGACCCCTTCAAGGCTCCCGCTTCTCGGTTCTGATAATGTTTCCTCCATTATATTGACAAGGGTTTCCTTGATTCTATCCGGGTGGTTTGATTGGATGTCCTTTTTGAGCTGTTTGTTGAATACTCTCTGGACTTCTTGGAGCCCCTGAAGTTTGTCGCATGATTTGATGAAAAGCCTGTTCGGCATACGTCCCTGTTGTATCCGCATCTCATTTACGGAGAGCCCTGCAGGTTTATAAAGGACAAAGCCCCCATTTTTGGCATGATGATAGAGCGGCGTGGAACGGTAATATCTTAACTGCGTTTTTCTTGCTGCTATGAATTCATAATTCGCTGTCAAACCCATTGTCGATTGACCTCCAGGATCCGATTAACTGATGATTCTGAGAATGTGCCTTTCGGCGGTTATCGATGTAAGAGAGACATTAAGGCCTTAACAGAGCGTTTCAGACTCTTTGTCGTTGATTTTACCCCTTCACTTCAATTTCATTATCGGCTTTTTGTTGAAAAAGCTTGAGATGATACTTTTGAGGTCTCGTAAAAAGGTATTTGATGCCGTGAGCGGCACTGTAAAGGAAATCAACTCGTCGGAAATCCCACGAGCGGTTAGTTTTGCTCCCGTCATCATGCTTGTTAAGAACAACGGTCCTCCATTCGGACCGATACTGCCTAGGTTGGAATGACTTCTTCCTTGACTCATAAGGGGTATTTTCCTATAGTCCTTTCCAAAAATAACATCTTGTCACACAATTGATCTCGGCTCGCTCCAAGTATGGTCAAACCTCCAAATTTTCGCCTGCATTCCTTAGCATGTTAATTGGGCGCATAAATGAGGCCCCCAAGTTCTATGGCAGAGTTTTTCAACAAGTTTCCCTCTCATGGTGATGTGCAAAGCAAAATTATCAGTATGATGCCGTTCCGAGTTCAAAAGATCGTTACGAGATCCTTAGGCGGACTCCTAACCGACAATCGTCCCTCAGAGGAGTATGAGGTTGCTTGAATTTAAGAGTAGAACAATTGACAGCGATTTAATCGATGAGGTGAAGCGTTTCGTAGGGCAGGGGAATCACCAAGCTTTGCAAGAACTGATTGACAGAACAAGGGCTGCTGATATGGCAGACTTGATCGAACACCTGGAGCCTGATGAACGGCTCTTTATCTTCAGGCTTCTGGAGCCCGAAGGAGCTGGAGAGGTCCTGATAGAGATTGAGCCCCCGGTCCAAGAACGTCTAATTAAAGATCTTGACAATCAGGCAATTTCCCAGATTGTTCAGGGACTTGACTCTGATGATGCTGCGGACCTGATAGGTGATTTGCCCGGGAAGCGGGCCAGAGCGATTATCGAAAGCGTTGGAGATGATGTCTCTGAGGATCTTGAGAAACTTCTTCCCTACCCGGAGGATACGGCCGGCGGTATCATGGCCTTGGAATTTGTTGCCGTGAAATCTGATGTCACGCTCGCGGATGCTATTGAAACCGTGAGGAAAATGAGGCAAGAGGTGGAAAACCTTTATTACCTTTGGGTAGTGGATGACAAGGATAAATTGGCAGGGGTTGTTTCCCTCAAAGATTTGATCCTCGACCCTCCTGAAAAGAAGGTCAAGGATATAATGAACCCTGAAATAATCTCTGTGCATGTCCGGACGGATCAGGAAGAGGTGGTCCGTCTCGTAAAGAAGTACGATCTTGTGAGTATCCCGGTGGTTGACGATGACTTTCGACTCATCGGACGCATCACCCACGATGATATCATCGACGCGATGAAGGAAGAGGTTGATGAGGATTTTTCCCTCATGGCAGGTGTTATTGATCAGGAAATTGCAGAAGAATCGACCCTCAAAATATCGAGAGCGAGACTGCCCTGGCTTATAGCCGGGCTTCTCGGGGGTGTTCTGGCTGCTGCCGTCATACGCGAATTTGAGGCGTCCCTCGAGAGAGTGATTGCCCTTTCGTTTTTTTTCCCCGTCGTTATGGCAATGGGTGGGAACACTGGGACGCAGGCGGCTACAGTTGTCGTCAGAGGCTTGGCCACGGGGGATATCAGTCTTGTAAAAGTAGGCAAACGTTTGTGGATGGAAGCGAGAGTCGCCATTATTAACGGTGTCATATGTGGTGTGCTTCTTGGATTGATTGTCGGCTTTTGGCTTTCCGATTATGCTTTGGGCTCTGTTATTGCATTGTCTCTGGTGGTGATAATCCTTAACGCAGGAATAATAGGCGCGGCAGTCCCTTTAACACTCAAGAAATTCAATGTCGATCCGGCCATTGCCACAGGCCCTTTTGTGACAACATCAAACGATATCCTGAGCCTCCTTGTTTACTTGGGACTCGTCACCCTTTTCTTGACTCTTTCCTCTTAATTTTAAGGCCTGCCTGTGGACTCCTTTCATGTTTTGTGTCGGTGTTTCTCTGTCTTAACAGGGCAGGTCTTAAAATGAAAAGGGAGGGGAGTGCGGGTCTACTCAAATATCTCAAAAGAGTAGGGGGTTAGTTAAAGAAAAGCATCGTTGTAACTTTCTCATTAAGCGCGGAGCACATGGTTCAGAAGCAAGATCTGCAGCCTGAATGTTATTCCTACTCATCTCCTTTAAAAACTTAGAGGCTCATTCCAACAAAGATTCGAAATTAATGCCCCTCAGGTCGTCCCGGCTTAGGGCTTTTGCCGATGGTTTTTACTGTCTCCGATCCCGCTGAATTCAGGCCTGCAGGAGGTTCAAAGTGAGTATTTCACTTGGGATGTCTCAGGTGTCGATGTATTTAAAATGGGTTTCGATTGCTTCTTGGTGGCAGGAGATTCGGATACTCTATTGATGTATAAATCGTTATTTTCTTTACATCTATAGTCTATATTGTGTATCATATGTGGATAAATATAATTGTTTCCTTGTTCATTTGAGAGGCCCTCAAAAGACTATTGAGTCCTGCAAGACCTGCTTGCTCATTCCTCTTCACCCGGGTTATCCCCGAAGGGAGGGGAGGTAGATGAAATGCTTTTTCCTGAACAAGCCCCAAAAAAGATCGGGCAACCCCAAGGGAATAAATTATGGCAGACAACCCTGTCGAGAGAAGGTCGGAATCCAGGAAGATTGTAGATGAGTATTACAGCGTGGAAGTATCAATCGAGGAGATTGCTTCTGTTTATCGGTTCAAAATATGGGACATGTCATCAAAGGGGCTCTGTATTGTTGTCAAAAAGGATTCGGCCTTGATAGGACATTTGAAAGTCGGCGATATTTTAGACATGAAGTACTATACAACCGATTCATCGAGACCTGGAAAATTCTTGAGGACAAAAGTGGTACATATCACAAGTGACGAACCTCGGTTTGCAGGTCAATATCTGGTAGGTATATCTGTCTTGGAGGGGTAGAGCGTGGCATTAACGATCACCCCTAAGGGTTTTGTTTTGATCCGTTGACAAAATCACGCGCTCGGTCTGTTGTCAGGAATCATGATTTCGCTAAATTAGGTTAATTATGGTAAAAGTTGGCCATATCTTTTTGCTTTTAGCATCATTTCTTTTCGTAAATCCTGTTCTTGCCGGTCAGTTCACAATCACGAAGGTCTATGATGGAGATACTGTAAGGGCCGAGACCGCCGATACGGCTATTTACATTTTTCTGTTAGGAATAGATGCCCCAGAAATCTCCGATAATGCTGGTGAGGAAGGGCAGCCGTTTGGGAAATCAGCCAAAGAAGAGTTGGCCCAGTTAGTTCTGAACAAGACAGTGGAGGTCAAAGGCTACGGAAAGGCCGGATATCCTGACAATTATATCGTCGGTGTCATATACGCTCAGGGCAAGAACATCAATCTGGAATTAGTCAGGCGTGGTGTGGCGGAAGTCCACAAAGAAGGTCTTCCGGAAGGTTTTGATGTGGAGCCTTATTTGGCTGCGGAGACTGAGGCCAGGGAAAACAAAACAGGCATGTGGATCCTGGGAGATAAGTATGTGAGCCCAAGTCAATGGCGCAAAAGTCGGATGGAACAATAGGTCTGTTCTCTGAAGATGTTGGTTCTTGGCTCAGGATCCGGAATCGTCTCGAGTTCATAAAAGGAATATCGTGCTGCATCCAGGAAAAATGACAACAAAATAATTCTCCAGCGTCTTATGCCCTAAAAGCCTTTTCTTGAAATGATATTATCTCTCTCAGCCCTGACAAAGATCATTTCTGTTTTTGTCCTTATTCTTCTCCTAAACAAATTGAGACTTCATCTGAGTCTTTCTCTCATTGTCGGTTCTCTGGCCTTAGGGCTCTGGATGGACCTTGGTGCTCTGCGTCTAGGTGAAAGCATCCTGAAGACTCTGACCAGTTTTCAGACCTTTAGTCTGATCCTGATCGTAGGTTCTATCCTAGTGATAAGTAGGCTCTTGAAAGAAAGCGGCCACCTTGACCGTATTCTTGAGAGCTTTGGTCGTATATCGAGAGACAACCGGACAGTCGGATCGGTTATGCCGGCCCTGATCGGCCTCCTTCCAATGCCCGGAGGTGCCCTTTTCTCTGCGCCAATGGTCGAAACGGCCTTTGCCAAAAACAGCGTCACGAGGGAAGAGCAAACAATGGTCAATTACTGGTTCCGCCATATGTGGGAATATTGGTGGCCACTCTATCCGGGCGTTGTCCTGGCCGTAGCCCTATTGGACGTGGAAATGTGGCGGTTCATGCTGTTTATGTTCCCCATGACCTTGGTCACTGCCATGACAGGGGCCTTCTTCCTTCTGAGACCCCTTGGAAAAATGCCCGCAGGTCATGGGGGAGTAGTCTTTTTCTCGGCGATAAGGGATTTCCTGTGGGAAATTATGCCGATCCTTGTTGTTATTCTCATAACAATAGCAGTGGAAGGACTGGCAGGACTCCTGTCACTTGTGGGGTTTCAGATCAACATAGGAGGAGCGGTTTCTATCCTGCCGGGACTCTTTGCCTCTGGTATATGGATTCTCTGCACGGACCATATTCCCTTGAAAGACCTTCGAACAGCCGTGACGGACAGTCATATTTTGCCTATGCTGTTTCTTATCGTGGCCATTATGGTTTTCAAGGGTGTGATGACAGATAGTCAGGCGGTCGTACAGGTGAGAAACGAACTGGAGGCCTTTGGCATCCCGGCGATTCTTATAATCTTGATAACGCCCTTTATTTCAGGACTCATAACCGGGATTGCCATCGGCTTTGTCGGGACTTCTTTTCCCCTCATCATTCCCCTGTTTCCATCATCTCCCCTTTTCGATTACATCCTCTATGCCGGGCTTGCCTATACCTTTGGCTATATGGGCATGATGCTATCTCCTGTTCACCTCTGTTTTTTGGTCACAAAGGATTACTTTGGTGCGAGCCTCATTAAGAGTTACCGTCATCTTTTCAAGCCGGCCTTTACGATCATGGCGGTAAGCACTGCTATTTTCCTGGTGTTGAGGATTGTAGTTTCGTAGAAAGTTCAAGATCAAGGCCTGCAAACCTTGAGGAATTAGGTGTGGTATCGTACGCTGCAGTAATGAAGGATGCAATGTAACACCCATATTGAGCTTTTTTTAAAACCGTCAAAGAGGTCCTGAGATCTGTCTGTGGCACATGGAGACATCATATCAGGGTAAGAGAGATGGGCTTGGGCATGGTTTGCCCTGCCGCCTCAAAGGAAGGGCGTCTCCTCTCTCATATAGTTTCTCTTTTTTATGAAAAGCCTTATAGAGGCATATATAGTTGTGAGGGCTGCGAGGGCAAAAAGAATCTCATAGAGATAGTAGCTGAAATAGATATACCAGGTCTTACGGCTTTCAAGGGAATCGTGCCACTCCTTTTCAAGGTCATCCAATCGAATAAAGAGGGCCTTGAATGCGGCGTCATCCACCGTCTTACCCTGCTTCATATATCCAAGAAGTCTTTTGACTCCCTCCTGACCAAATCGCCTGACCATATACCTGACAATGTCCTTGCTCTGTTCATAGGCAAGCAGCAGTGCCTCAGTATCCGTAGGAAAATCTTTCCTGAGATCCTTGAGCCGTATATATTCTCCCGCAACAGCAACCCTGTTCAGGAGAGATCGTTTTTGATCGGCAACAATTTCGCCCGGTCCGTCGCTCAGCCATTGGCACACTCCCTCATCCAGCCACCTTGGCAGGGGAGTCTTGTTGATATGGGAGTGGAGAAGTAAGTGACAGAGCTCATGCTCAAGGGTGTTCCTAAGCGCATTTTCAGAGGTAGCCATTCTGGAGGAATATATTACTATCAGGCTCTTTGCCGGTACTGCAAATGCGTAGATAAGTGGATTCTTGCGTGCCCACAACTTATGTTTCCTGTCTTTGAAAAGAAGAACTGACGGCTTCGACTTAAGCGTCCAGCCTAACCTGTTTTCAAGCTGTTCCTTGACCTGTGGATAGGTCCTTGCGACTTCTATTGCGAGAGCCTCCAATGGTGGCTCAAATATAACAGTAAGCCCCTTTCCTTGAAGCCTATGGAACTCAAAGGCAGGGAGATCCCCTGGACATAAAATAATAAACAGGGGAATCAAAAGGCAAGGCATGGTCTTCATAGGTTTCTCCTCCCGGCTCTCCTGTATGTTGTTCTCTTTTCTAACTTATACCCCATAAACACTTACGCTACGCCTTTATGATACCCATTATTGCGCATGCCGTGCAACGGTTCTTTTACTTCAAAAAGGTCTCACTCGGGTCGATTCCGTGATGGAAGCAAGATCTGGAAGCCACCTCATCCGGACATTAAAAGCCGCCTGAAAAAGTCCCTTGAGCTAATGATCATCGCCACAGAACACAAGAATAGGTGTCTCTTCAGCTGAATCAGCGGGCGTACCTATGACTCTTCCGTTATTACTTGCTTCCTGAGTAATTACTGCTATAAAATAGGTGATACCTTTGTTAAATTGGAGGCTTATGCGAACAAGGCGTTTCACATCAGTGTCTCACTCTAAGATGTATTCTTCAAAGAACTGGCCGAACCGATTAGCAGGTAACGTTAGAGTCTGCGGACGGAATTGAATATGTCTTCGAAAGGAAAGACTATTGTCGCCCTTCTGTTCTGTATGTCCACGGTTGTTATAGGGACATTGGGATACGAGATAATAGAGGGTTATTCATTGATGGAGGCTGTTTACATGTCCGTAATCACCATTACAACCGTAGGGTTCGGAGAGGTGAAACCACTATCGGAGACGGGGCGTGTGTTCACCACTCTGTTTATCCTTTTGGGATTTGGTAGTCTGGCGTTCACGGGGCATGTGGTGGTTGAGTCCCTTATGGAAAGGGTATGGAGTGGCCATTCGGAGATACGAAAAATGAAAAAGAAGATTTCACAGCTCAAGTCACATTTTATCATTTGCGGGGTTGGAAGGGTTGGCGCAGCAGCTGTAGAATATTTCAGCAAGATGGGTAGTCCTTGCGTCATGATCGAGACCAATTCTGAGCAATGTCAGGAGATGAGAGAAAGGGGCTTCTTTTGTATTGAAGGGGATGCCACTCGGGAAACCACCCTGCTTGATGCCGGGATAAAATCGGCCAGTGGTTTGTTAGCGCTTTTGAACTCAGATCCTGAAAATCTCTTTATTGTTCTCACTGCCCGTGAACTGAATCCCACTCTACAGATCATTGCAAGGGCGGAGGATTCTTCCTCTGAGCGGAAGACACTTCGTGCCGGTGCGGACAGCGTGATCTCTCCTTTTGCCACGGCTGGCAAGCAGATAGCACAAGACATGCTCGAGGTGGCTGGAAAATCTCCCGGTCCAAAGGAATGTGTTTCTCCCACCAATGTAGCTCCCCTGTGGGTGTCTATCCAGCCGGGTTCAAGCATGCAAGGAGAAACGGTCAAATTGGTTTCAGAAGAAATGGGGAGGCAAATTATAGGGCTTCGAAGAAATGGGAATGATCTCATCCTCCCCCCCCCTGAAACCGTATTGGAAAAAGGAGATAGGCTCCTTGTGATCGACGAGAGAGAACAACACAAAGACGAAACATCACAACCTCTGACAAACGAACCTCTTAAAGTCGTCATCGTAGACGATAACCCGGTCATTTTAAGGCTATACACGCGCCTGTTCCAAAAGGCCGGATTCTACCCGATCACAGCAAGAGATGGCCGAGAGGGCCTCGATACGATCATCAGGGAAAGGCCTGCGGCAGCGGTCATTGATTTCATGCTTCCGGTCTTCTCCGGCATTGAAGTGTGTCGGCGCCTACGTGAGAAGCCCGAACACGCCGGAGCAAAACTGATCCTATTTACCTCGGACAACCGGGCTGGGACACGGGAAGAGGCCTTGAAGGCAGGAGCTGACGAAGTGGTCGTCAAAAGCGCGGAGGCATACGATCTGATAACGACGGTCACTAAGATTGTCGGAGGAAAAAAGAGTTGAAATATGCGTCGGGCCGGCACATATTTTTCGGATGGCAGACTCTGCCTGTCAAATGGCAATAGGCGCTCCATCTGAAAATGCCTGAGGAAGCTGGTCATGGGCCTTAGAGTTTTTGGGAAAAAGGCTCCTGCCCCCTGAGGAATGCCTTATCCTTGTCAGGGGCATTTTCCTTGATTTTCTTCCGAATTCTTTATATGGGCTAATAGCTGTTTCTAAAGCCTCCATACAAGGTTATGAAATCAATCAGTGTAAATGAGGCATTTCAGACAAGAAGACAATAGGCCTTATACGCATAAGCCGGTTCAAACAATATAACCAGCGAAACGGAAGACATTGTCTTGCTGGAAAAGAAGAAAGGATGGAAAATAGATTGTACAACGCAAGTGACTTGAGAAAAGGATTGAAGATTCAGATCGACAATGAACCATATGCAATCACCGAGTTTCAATTCTCGAAACCGGGCAAGGGACAGTCCCTTTATCGTTGCAGACTGAAAAACATGATTACCGGAATGACCATGGACCGTACATACAGGTCAGGAGATACTTTTGAGCCTGCCGTAATGGAAGAAAGAAGGACTCAATTCCTTTACAGCCAGGAGAATGAGTACTGTTTTATGGATACGGAGACCTACGAGCAGTCCTTTCTCACTGCCGAGCAGGTGGGGGACGCCAAGAATTTCCTTATAGACAATCTGGAAATAGATATCCTCTTTTTTGACAATCAGGCCATAGGCATCACTCTGCCGAATTTCGTGGACATGAGGGTGACCAAGGCTGATCCCTGGGCAAAAGGGGACTCTGTGGCAGGTGATTCAAAGCCAATAACGGTGGAAACGGGATACACCTTGAGGGTCCCTCCCTTTATCCAGGAAAACGACAGGATCACCATTGACACGAGGACCGGGGAGTATGTCACTCGTGTCAAGGACTAGTCTCTGTTCCGATGAACTGAAAGGGCTGGCAAAAAAGAGACGTCATCTGTGGCTCCGTGCCAGGATGGTCCAGATAATCCGCAATTTTTTTGCAGAACGGGATTACCTTGAGATTGAAACCCCCCAACTGATCCCAGCCCCTCCCCCCGAGCCTCATATCGAGGCCATTGCCGCTGATGGCGGATATCTTCACACGTCACCCGAATTATATATGAAACGGGTCCTGGCGGCAGGATATCCGAAGATTTTTCAGATTGCCAAATGCTTCCGTTCAGGTGAACGGGGGAACCTTCACCTGCCGGAGTTTACCCTTCTTGAGTGGTACAGGTCTCAAATAGGATACAAAACGCTCATGGAGGAGTGTGAAAGCCTGATACTCCATGTGTCGGACGGGCTAGGAAAAAATAGGGCTATCCATTACCAGGGGCGATTCATCAGCCTGGATACCCCATGGGACAGAGTCACTGTGGAGGAATCGTTTGATCGCTTCGCGCCGATTTCCCTGGAGAGGGCACTCGAAAATGGGCGCTTCGATGAAATCATGGCACAGGAGATTGAACCGAACTTGGGACTGGAGAGGCCGGTTCTCTTATGCGATTATCCGGCTTGTCTGGCCTCTTTGGCCCGTCTGAAAGCGCGTGATCCCGGATATGCTGAGAGATTCGAGGTTTATATCGGCGGATTGGAGCTGGCCAACGGGTTTTCGGAACTGACCGATCCTTTGGAGCAGATCTCCAGGTTTGAAAGAGACCGGCAGGTAAGGCAAGCCAAGGGGAAACCGGTCTATCCGATGCCTGAGAAATTTCTCGTGGCCCTCCAACATATGCCCGAGGCTGCGGGAATAGCGCTTGGTTTGGACAGATTGGCCATGCTGTTTATCAATACGAATGTCATTGATGATGTTGTCCCCTTCCCCCCGGAAGAACTCTAGGATTCCCTTGATTGCTCAGCCGATTTAGGCTAAAGTATTGTCCCGTTCTGTCTAAAACTCATCCGTCCAGGTGAGATGACCTCATAATCATTCGGGGATATTTTACTGCTGTTTTTTTATGAAGGCATATTTTTTTTGCCGAAGCCGGTTGTATGTCGGTTGATCGAATATGACACACACAATTGAAATCATACAAAGCAGAGCCAGGACTCCCTCTAAACGAAAATGCATTTCATGCGGGACGAATCATATTAAGCCTGGAAGACGGTATTGCACAAAGGAGTGCCGACAGCAGATCGACTGGGTTCTTTCGCTTTCAAAAGGTCTGTTGAGGACTTTCAATACCCGATACGCTGCTTTTTCCTTTTCCACGACTCACGTTGTCCTCGACGTCCTACCCGTGTGTTCAGACGAGATTTCACGATTTGTTACCACGAGGACTATAGGCAGTAAGCCCGCCAACGACCTTAAGTTTCTTGTTCTTCAGTACGGAGAAGAATGGCATGACCTGGTGGACAACAACAATTCTAAAAGCTATGCAACTTTCTTGATCTTGAGAAAGAACTGTCAGAAGAGCACAAGCCTGGAGAGTATTAAACCTGAAAGAAATATCAGACCAAGACTCTCCAAACACGAAAACGCCTCTCTCAAAATCCTAAACCTGGATAGGGAAGCCCTTTTTGCTGATTGTAGTGTTGTTCGGATAGAATCCGCTTACAGAAAGATGGCCAAGGTCTATCACCCCGATGTCGGAGGAGATAACGAGAAATTCAAGGAACTGGCGGAGGCCAGGAGACAGATGGTCCTGTGGACTGAAAACCCCCAGTACACATCCAGAAAGGCGCTTGAAGGTTGTTGGTCCTACGATGGATTTACCGGAAAATGGACTCCACCCCTATGAAGCAGAGGGTTTGACGATCAAAACAAAGCTGCGTATTAGGATCGAAAGGGAGAATATGGAATTGAGAGAGGGATTTGATGCCCTTCCCAGGAGGCTGGTATGATAAAAGAGATTATGACTCGCCGAAGTATCCGAAAATTTACCACGGACAACGTTGATGACAGAGTCATCCGCCAGATTGTTGAAATGGGCACATGGGCACCCTCCGGGCATAACAATCAGCCATGGAAATTCGTCGTTGTCAGGGATAGAGATATAAGGGAAAAACTCTCCAAAAAGACGAGATTTTCGAAGATTATTGAGAGCGCTCCTGTACTGATTGCCGTATTCCTCGACTCTTCTCTACAGTATGATCGTGTAAAGGATATCCAGGCCGTTGGTGCGTGTATCCAGAATATGCTGCTGACTATCCATCATCTCGGATTAGGGGGCGTCTGGATGGGCGAGATCCTTAAAAACAGGGAGTCCGTTGAAAAAATACTTGCCGTTCCGGACACTTGTGAGCTTATGGCCGTTATCGCTTTGGGGTATCCAGCCCAAACGAGGGAGGGAAGCAGAAAACCGGTGGGTGAAACCATCATCCATTGGATGGACGGCGATGCTTGAAGTCTTTCTTCCCTTGCACTCTCCTTCTTATTTCCCTTTCGAATCCTCTATTGGTTGGACGGTAAAACAGACGATTTTTCATGCCTGAGGGCAGATACTCCTGTTGGACCCACCCATCGGGGTAGTTGTGAGGATAGAGATAGCCTTTCCCGTAACCCAGCTTTTTCATGAGCCCTGTGGGCGCGTTTCTGATATGCAAAGGAACCGGCCTGGGACCGCTCTCTTGGATCTCTTTATCCACGGCCTTTTCCGCCAGATAGAGGGCATTGCTCTTGGGTGCGGAAGCCAGATATACTGCGGCCTGTGAAAGAGCTAAGCTGGCTTCCGGTGGACCGACCTTTTGCCATGCATCAAAGGCCGCAAGGGCTATGGGCAAGGCATTCGGGTCTGCAAGACCCACATCTTCCGAAGCAAAACGGATCATCCTCCTTGCCACAAAAAGGGGGTCTTCTCCGGCCCTGAGCATCCTGTAAAGCCAGTAGACGGATGCTTGGGGGTCACCGCCTCTCATGCTCTTGTGAAAGGCTGAAATGAGATTATAGTGCTCCTCCCCATCCTTGTCGTAGGTAAGGACCTTTCTATTCAGCACCTTTTCAACAGTATCAAGGTCAATCAGAGAACCCACGGTTCCGGACCCCACAACGTGGTTAGCTGCCGCCTCCAGATTGTTCAAGGCCACACGGGCATCTCCATGGGCTATATGAACAAGGTAATCGAGAGCCTCTCTCTCGATTTCGATGTTGAGATGGCCCAGGCCTTTTTCTTCGTCTTGAAGGGCGTTGAGAAGGACAGCCTCCAGGTCTTTGTTCCCGAGCGGATTGAGAATCATCACTCTCACCCGAGATAGGAGTGGGGGAATGACCTCAAAGGAAGGGTTTTGAGTGGTCGCGCCGATCAGGATAATAAGACCGCTTTCCACATGGGGCAAAAAAGCATCCTGCTGAGACTTGTTGAAGCGGTGGATTTCATCCACAAACAGGATGGTGGCCCTGCCTGTGGCCTGCTTGTGAGTCTCTGCCTCACTGACAATTTGTCGGAGTTCTTTTACGCCGGAGGTGACGGCGGAAAAGGCCTGAAAAGTAAGTTTCGTATATTGACCCAACAGCCTGGCAAGGGTGGTCTTTCCGGATCCTGGAGGGCCCCAGAATACGACTGAGAATAGTTGACCACTTCTCACCGCTCTTTCAAGGAGGCTCCCCGGCCCAATGATGTGAGTCTGCCCGACAACATCCTCCAAAATTCCCGGTCTCATCCTCTCGGCAAGAGGCGTATCAGGGTCTGGTGAGGTCCTGCCCATGCTCAGGGAATCCTTAATGCCAGCGCCTCAGTAATGAGCGGCAGAATCCTGTCCATGTTCAATGGGATGCCTGTGACAAAATCAGGCTCCATGCCCGTCGAAGTATAGGAATCCTCCTTTTTCCATTGATCCTTATGTCCTTTGATCAAGATAATCGGTATTTTACGATCGATTTTCCGTATTTTTGGAATCGTCTTTAGGTTCTGGGGACCGGATTCGTTTTGAACGAGGAGAATGACATCGCATTTTTCCCTTACCAATAACCTCAAACTCTCCCGGAGGGTCGCTACGGTCGCGACCTTCGCTCCTTTACTCAGAAGCAGTTGAACTAGAAGGCCTCCTGCAATATCCTCGTCTCCCACGATCATGATATGTGAGTCCTTGATACCCCTTTTCACGGTGTTGTTGTGGGATGAGGCCCTCTGCGGCGCCATAGGAAGCTTCACAAGAAAAGTCGCCCCCCGGCCCTGCCGTTCTATGAGGTGAATCCCACCTTTGTGTCTGGCCAGAATGGAACTGGCCATTGTCAACCCCAGGCCCGGCATGGAATGACCCTTGGTTGTAAAAAAAGGGTCAAAAATCTTTCCTTTGATTTGGTCCTGGATTCCAATACCGTTATCTTGGAGGTATATGTTGGCAAAGCCCGAGTTCTCCTCTGCGGAGAGGTGAATTTCACCATCACCGGACAGGGCGTCAACCGCGTTCAGGATAATGCTCACGAGGGCTTCCTTAATCTCTTCCGGATCCCCTCTCACCTGTAACTCGGAGCGTAAATAGGTCCGGAAACGAACCAGGGGACCTTCGCTTTCTCTGTTCTGCTCCCAGAAGGGTCTGGTTGTCTCGACGGCCTCTTTGATCACTTTCCTAAGATCGAAGTTGACGGGCATGGAAATCTGCTTGTCAAAATCAGCAGATGCCTCGAGATGATGAACAATGAGGTCCCCTTTTTCAATTATTTTGCTGATCCTCTTTAGAGTGTTGGAAGGAAGCGTTTTTCTATCGGATGGATGCGTCAGGACAAGATCGTAACATTCCTTCATAGTGTCCAAACAGTCCCGGTAAGGTCGGTACACGCCTGACGCCATGCGATTGAGGGCCTCCATCTTCTCAGATTGGATGAGCCGTCTTTCTCTTTCCTTTCTCTTTCTCAGGTCAATAAGATGGACCAAAAAGGCTTTTCGACCATGATATCTTATCTGCTCCACCCGGACTTCGCAAAACAGCGTCTTGCCCTGCTTAGAGACGAGACAGGTCTCAAAGAGGCCTGGTGCCGGTTTTCCGGATAGGCGCCTTCGATGAACAATCCGAATCTGTTCCTTCTTGTCGGGATGGACAAAATCAAGAAAGCGCATGCTCAGAACATCTTCAGAGGGATATCCTGAGAGTTTTTCAGCAGCCTCATTTGCATAAACAATCTTTTCATGTTGAATCAAGACGATAGCCCCCGGCACTTCATGAAGTAATCTGGATCTGTCTCTCAGCTGGTTTTCAAGGTCCCGGTTTTTCTTCTTCAGCGCGGCCAGTCTTTCCTTTAGCTTCTGTTTGTCTTTCTCCAGTCTTGCCAATCTGTTGTTCAGGGGGCTCTCTTTGACCTGCTTCATTCGTAATCCTTCCCCAGCCTTTCACCGATAAATCTTATTTTGGAGTCCGGGAAAAAACAGCCTTGATGATCTAGGACACATACCGTAACATAGACCCGAAATATCTTACAAGGGGTAAAAACTCTGCGAGAAAACCATAACAATGAGTGAGCAAGCGTCTCCCAGACCTTGGGAAAAACAGGGTGTATGCCGACTTTCTTCCCATGTCTTTGAGATGTAACACACCTAGGGGATACATTGTCAAATCAGAAACCATTTACACATCTTCATGTTCATACGGAATACAGTCTTTTGGATGGCGCCGTCAGGATCGATCGGATGCTCGAAAAGGCCAAGGGCCTTGGCATGAACTCTGTTGCCATCACAGACCACGGGAACATGTTTGGGGCAGTCCATTTTTACGATTCCGCTGCAAAGGCGGGGATCAAACCGATCATCGGATGTGAAGTATATGTGGCGCCGGGGGATCGCAGGCATCGTTCTCCGTCAGGCGGAGGACAACCCAACGCGTACCACCTGGTACTCCTCGTAATGAACGAACAGGGCTACAAGAACCTATGCAAGCTGGTGACTCTGGGCCACCTGGAGGGATTCTATTATCATCCCAGAGTGGACATGGAGCTCCTGAAAAACCATAATGCCGGCCTTATCGCCCTGTCCGCCTGCCTGAAAGGGGTGATTCCTTTTCATATCTCTGCCGGGCGTATCGGGGTCGCGAGAGAACAGGCCATAGAGCTGTCTCATGTTTTTGATGATAACCGGTTTTTTTTGGAAGTCCAGGCCAATGAACTTGAGGAGCAGAACAGGGTGAACGCGATTCTGAGAGAGCTTTCAGACGATTTGTCGA
>JAXHUM010000013.1:0-28845 GCA_034189325.1 Thermodesulfobacteriota bacterium | reverse complement strand
TGGCGGGGACGACGAGACTCGAACTCGCGACCTCCGGCGTGACAGGCCGGCGTTCTAACCAGAACTGAACTACGCCCCCGTGGTAGGCGGAACGGGGCTTGAACCCGTGACCCCCGGCTTGTAAGGCCGATGCTCTCCCAACTGAGCTACCCGCCTGGGTAGTAAGCCGTTATCTGTACCAGGTATGCCCCTCTTTTGTCAACATAAATCAGCCAAATTAATGGGCAGTAACGCCGGAGGCTGATGCATTTTCGGGTTCTGTATCCTCTTTTATATAGAAAGGTTCATGTTTATCATCAGGACCGAAAAGCTCTTGATCACTTTCCAGCGCAAGCGCTTCCCTTAAGACTTCGTCAATATGGTCGATAGGAACGATTTCCACCTTTTTCAGAATTTTCTTGGGAATATCCTCAATGTCTTTTTTATTCTCAAAAGGTATCAGCACCTTGTTCACTCCACCTCGGTGGGCCGCGAGGATCTTCTCTTTGAGCCCGCCGATCGGAAGAACCCTTCCCCTGAGGGTTATCTCCCCTGTCATAGCTATATCGTGTTTCACTGGCCATCCTTTGAGGGCTGATACGATTGTAGTGGCAATGGTAATGCCCGCCGAAGGACCATCTTTTGGGATCGCACCTTCAGGGACGTGAATATGAATATCCGCCTTTTCATAGAAGTTTTCAGGGAGCTTCAATTGTTTCGCCCTGGATCGAACGTAGCTCAGAGCTGCGTGGGCCGATTCCTGCATTACATCACCGAGCTGCCCTGTAAGAGACAGGTTACCCTTGCCCGGCATTATGATAGCCTCAGTTTGAAGAAGTTCACCCCCGACATCCGTCCAAGCCAGTCCCGTGGCAACGCCTATCGTATCCTTTTCTTCGGTGCGACCATAACGGAATTTGGGAACACCGAGATACTTGTGGACCGATCCCCCTTTTACGGATATTTTTGTTCCCTCCCCTTTTTTAACGACTTCTCTGGCCACCTTTCGGCAGATTGAAGAGATCTCACGTTCCAGGTTCCTGACACCGGACTCCTTTGTGTAATTCCTGATAACATTCAGAATCGCCTTGGTGGTAAATGAGATATTGTCAGCATCGAGGCCATTCTGCTCGATCTGCTTCTTGATGAGAAACTGTTCCGCAATCTTCACCTTTTCAAGTTCCGTGTAACCTGGCAGACGTATGATCTCCATACGGTCCTGAAGGGGTATCGGGATCGTGTGCAGGCTATTGGCAGTCGTTATAAAAAAAACATTTGAAAGATCATAATCCAGATCAAGGTAATGATCGTTGAACGCGAAATTCTGCTCCGGATCGAGAACTTCCAACAGGGCGGCCGAAGGATCGCCTCGAAAATCCGTACTCATTTTGTCCACTTCGTCTAGACAGAAGACAGGATTGTTTGATTTTGCTTTTTTCAGAAACTGGATAATCTTTCCTGGAAGCGCCCCTATATAGGTCCTTCGGTGCCCTCTGATTTCCGCCTCATCTCTTACGCCACCGAGGGAAAGGCGGACAAAATTCCGACCCGTGGCCCTGGCAATCGATTTAGCCAGGGACGTCTTTCCTACTCCCGGAGGCCCTACCAGACAGAGAATAGGGCCTCTGATCTTTTTGGTTAGGCTTTGAACGGCGAGGTATTCAAGGATCCTGGTCTTCGGCTTTTCAAGACCGTAATGATCCTCGTCAAGGATAGTCTCCGCCGTTTCAATATCCATCTTTTCTTTGGTCTTTTCATTCCATGGGATAGAAATAATCCAGTCAACATAGTTACGAACGACTGTTGCCTCAGCAGACATCGGGGCCATCGTCTTTAACTTCTTGACTTCCTGTTTCACACGACCGAACGCTTCCTTTGGTAACCTTTTTCTCTTAATCTGCTTTTCTAATTCATTGATTTCCGTCTTGAAATCGTCTTTGGACCCCATCTCTTTCTGGATGGCCCGCATCTGTTCATTGAGATAATAGTCCTTCTGGGTCTTTTCCATCTGGGTTTTGACCCTTTTTCTCAGACGTTGCTCAAGTTGAAGGATCTCAATCTCCGCATTCAGCTTTTCAAAGAGTTTATCCAAGCGCTTGTTAATGTCTTCCGTTTCAAGAAGCTCCTGTTTGTCACTGACAGCCAGAGAAAGATGCCCTGCTATGGTATCCGCCAAACGTGCCGGGTCGCTGATAGAGATGACTGTAGAAACAATTTCCGGCCCGATCTTGGTATGGACCTTTGCATATTCTTGAAAATTGGCAGTGAGGCTCCGCACCAAAGCCTTGGTTTCCATATTTTCGACACGAGCGGAGGCCAGCTTTACGACCTCCACCATGAAAAAGTCTTCCTTTTCCACGAAATTCTTTATCCGCCCTCGCCCTTTACCCTCAATAAGGGCCTTGACCGTACCATCCGGCAATTTCAAGAGCTGAAGAACAGTACTCAGTGTGCCGAACTCGTAGATATCCTTGGTCGTGGGATCATCGACTTTGGCATCCTTTTGAGCAGATAGGAACACCTCTTTTTTGTGGGACATGGCGTACTCAAGTGCCTTTATTGATTTATCCCGACCCACAAACAGAGGTACCACCACATTGGGAAAGACAACAACATCTCTCAAGGGGAGCAGCGGATAATAGGATTGTTCCGTTGCGTCAGGACTACTGGAGTCTTTTTTTGCTAAACTGAACATATTGTATCACGCGTATTCGGCCTTGGTTTCATAAACAAGGAGAGGTGCTTCACCATCTTTAATGACACCTTCCCCGATGACACATTCGCGGATCCCTTTGGTAGAAGGAATATCGTACATGATATCCAACATGACCGATTCAAGAATCGCCCTCAATCCCCTCGCCCCGGATTTCCGCTCTATGGCGCTCTCAGCCACCGACCGAAGGGCCTCTTTAGAGAATTTGAGATCCACATCCTCGAATTCAAACAGCTTCTGGTATTGTTTCACAAGTGCGTTCCGAGGTTCGGTCAGGATCCTTACAAGGGCATCCAAGCTCAGATTGTTGAGTGTCGTCAATATTGGTATTCGGCCGACAAATTCCGGTATGAGGCCGAACTTTATGAGATCCTCGGGCTGAACAAGAGAGACCAGCTCATTGGTATCTATTTCACCCTCACCTTTGATATCCGCCTCAAAACCGATCACCTTATTTCCTATTCTGTTCTTAATGATTTTGTCGAGTCCGTTAAATGTGCCACCGCAAATAAACAGGATATTGCTTGTATCGACCTTGACAAAGTCCTGTTGCGGATGTTTTCGCCCTCCTTTGGGGGGTACGTTGGACATGGTCCCCTCTACGATCTTCAGCAAGGCCTGCTGCACACCCTCACCTGACACGTCCCTGGTAATGGATGGGCTGTCCGATTTCCGGGCTATCTTGTCAATTTCATCTATATAAACAATCCCCTTGCTCGCAGCTTCCACATCATAGTCTGCCATTTGCACCAGATTCAGGATGATATTCTCCACATCCTCACCTACATATCCGGCCTCTGTCAACGTGGTTGCGTCGGCAATCGTGAACGGGACATTTAGGATTTTGGCAAGGGTCTGGGCCAGAAGGGTCTTGCCCGAGCCTGTGGGTCCGATCAGGAGAATATTGCTCTTTTCAATCTCAACTTCATCTAGATCGACTTTGGCGTCTATTCTCTTGTAGTGATTGTGAACGGCAACGGAAAGCACCTTTTTCGGCCTTTCCTGTTCTATTACATATTCATCAAGGATCTCTTTGATCTCAGCAGGCGCGGGTAAGCGGCCCGACGACTCAGTTTCACCCTCCTGACTATTTTCTTCGGCGATTATCTCATTGCATAACTGGATGCACTCATCACATATATAGACGGAAGGACCCGCAATAAGCTTCTTCACTTCATCCTGGCTTTTTCCGCAAAATGAGCAGAGTAGGTCTTCATTAATTTCATTGTTTTTGGCCATTACTTCTTACCTTCATCTTTTTGCATGTCTCTTGTTGTTATGACCCGGTCTATGAGTCCGTATTCTTTGGCCTCTTCGCAACTCATGAAATAATCCCGTTCCGTATCTTCTCTAACCTTCTCGACCTTTTGACCGGTGTGTTTGGCAAGGATTTGGTTGAGTGTATCCCTGGTCTTAAGTATCTCTTTTGCCTGGATATCAATATCCGTGGCCTGCCCCTGTGCTCCACCCAGAGGCTGGTGAATCATAATCCTGGCATGAGGCAGGGCATATCTCTTGCCGACAGCTCCTGCTGCCAGCAATAGCGCAGCCATACTACTGGTTTGTCCCATACATATGGTGGCGATATCGGGCTTGATATACTGCATGGTATCATAAATGGCCAACCCAGCAGTGACAGAGCCTCCTGGGGAATTAATGTAGAGATTAATATCCTTATCCGGATCTTCCGATTCCAGGAAGAGCATCTGCGCGATAATTGTATTGGCCATCCCGTCCAACACCTGCTCTCCTAAAAAGATGATACGGTCCTTAAGGAGCCGCGAATATATATCATACGCCCGTTCACCTCGGCTAGATTGTTCAATTACCATTGGAATAAGCATAGTTTAATCCTTCTCCTTATCAGTATTGTCTTTAGGTAAATCCCCTTTTTCGACCTCTTTAATGTTAGCATGCTCAACCAGGTAGTTCAATGTTTTTTCCTCTAGCAGCCGCTGTTCCATTGAGTCCAAAAGCCCCTGTGATTCATAGTATTTCCTTATAACTTCAGGGTCTTGACCTGTACTTGCACCCAACTTCTTAAAGCCCTCTTGGAGATCATCCTCGTCAATCGAGATGCCCTCTTCTTTGACGATGTGAGCCAAGATCAGTATCTCCTTGGTCCTCTTCTCAGATGCCGGCCTGAAATCTCTCCGGAGCTTTTCTTCCGAAAGCCCCGATTTTTCCAGACTCGACCCCGCCCTGACAAAATTCTGTTTTATGTTCTCAATAGCTCCGGAAAGCTCCGATTCGACCAATACTGGAGGAAGTTCAAACTCCACCGTATCAGCGATTTGCTGAACTAATCGCTGTTTCAATTCTCTGTCGATTCTAGCATTCTCCTGATTGACCGTTGTCTCTCTGACCTTTTCCTTGAGTTCGGCCAGGTTTTTGAATTCAGTATCAATAGTCTGGGCAAATTCATCGTCGAGATCCGGAAGCGTCATGCTCTTGATTTCCGTAATATGGACTTTGAATCGCACCTTCTTGCCTGCCAGTTTTGAGTGGTAGTAGTTGTCCTCAAAATCCACTTTGATTTCAGTTTCACTGTCCTTCTTTAGACCGATCAAAGCTTCTTCGAACTGCGGATGGAAATCGTTACTTCCAACCTTCAAAAGGAAATTCTCGGCTCTGGCCTCATCTATGGGCGTGTCCTTCTCGAATGCCTCATAACGGATGACCACATAATCATCCTTCCGGACCGGCCTATCCTCTTCAATCGGGACCAGTTTTCCATGAGATACCCTGATTTGTTCTAGTTTTTCTTGGACATCCTCATCCGATACTTCACTCATTTCCTTCACCGTCTGAACGCCAAGGTAATCCTTCAAGTCAAAGTGAGGTGCCACTTCTATAACAACGGTGTAGTTGAAATTCTTTCCCCCTTTGGCGGCCCCCTTTTCGATAATGGGAGTCCCCAGTGGAATGAGTTCCGTCTCTTTCAGTGCCGCCTGAAACGTCTCATCAACAAGCTCATTGGATACATCTTCCTCAATCTGATTTCCGAAGTGCCTTTGGAGTATTTCCAGGGGAGCTTTCCCAGGCCTGAATCCTGGTATTTTTGCCTGTCCCCTCACCTTTCTATAGGCCTTATCCAGTTTTTTATCGACTTCCTTTGATAAGATTTCGACTGAAAGCTTTTTCTTTACAGAACTGATATCTTCAAGACTAGTCTTCATGCTCCTCCTCTTTACAAAAACCTACGATAATCCAGGCCCATCAGATGTTTTTCATTAAGAATCGATCTAATTGGCTACACATGGCAATAAAATAGGTACGATTTTCCAGATTACAAGACACAATATCCCTCAAAAACAATTTATAAGAACCTTCGAACCCCAATCCAATCTGAAGAAGGGGCTTCGTTTCGAGCAGGTCAAAATAGAGGCTAAAACAGATGCTGTCAAGCAGGAAATAGCAGGGGAGATAAGGCATTATCCGAACAATGCGAATCTAGCCACTTTCCGTCGGCATAACCTTCGCATTATGTCACCTCTTTTGTAGAAATAGCATCTAATGGACAGGCCTCTATACAATCCCAGCATCCCATGCACATGTCCTGAAAAACCATGGGGGCCTCAAAGGGGCCATCGAGCTGCTTGATCACCTTATGGGAGCATGCCGCAACAGCAGGGCATATTCCGTTTTCAGGGTCGCATTTCTTTGGGTTGCATATTTCATAGTCAACAAGGGCAAATACTTTTTTGGGTTGCATATTCATCTCCCAACAAAAAAGCATGCATAATACATTCCTTTATCCATCACGGAAGGTTGCCCCCCCACAAAGCCCTTTTTTCAAAATTCCTGTCCAAGGAAATAAAAACCCAGGAATTACTAAGGGTAAAATAAGGAATGAAAACAATAGAAAGACTCACGACGGCATGAAAAGGAGGGTGAGATTAACAAGGGCGCTGCCTTTCAAACTAAAGAGCACTGTCACATTATCCTCCAGCTCCTGCTGGGTTTGAAGCTTTATGGGAAAAAAACCATGTCCAGGATTTTTATGTGGTGCGAGAGAGGGGACTCGAACCCCTACAGGTTACCCCACTGGATCCTAAATCCAGCGCGTCTACCAATTCCGCCACTCTCGCCACAACGATTAAAAGAACAAAATCCCCTTCAAGGTTAAAAAACTGACCAGTTAAAATCAGGCCTCTCTCTGATCATATTCCCTGACATACCTCTTGATCAGCCCCTGGTCGGCATAGCTGTAATAGACATTGTTACCTATTATAATATGATCAAGGACCTGCACGTCAAGAAGTCTCGCACCCCAGACCAAGTCTTTGGTCAATTTGTGGTCTTCAGTAGAGGGATTCGGGTTTCCGGAAGGATGATTGTGAACAAAGACCATGCCTGCGGCCTTACATTCGAGGGCGAGGCTCATAACCTCCCTTGGATAGACGGCACTTCCCGTCAAAGTCCCGAAAAAAAGGTCCTTGTTCAGGATAAGCTCATTCTTTCGATTCAAAAAGAGGACCTTAAACACCTCTCTCTTGAGATCCCGCATCGCGTGAAAAAGGTAATCGTATATCGCCCGGGAGGATCCAAAAAAAGTCTTTGCCTCGGCCCTGTCTTTGAGGTATCTCCCGGCTACCTGATGAATTAACTTGAGATAAAGGGCATTCTTTGGGCCAATCCCTTTGACTTCGAGAAGCTTCTCAAGGGGAGCAGATAAAACATTGGAAAGACTACCAAAACGTTTCAATGTCTCCCTGGCGGAAAGCTTGAGATCCCCCCTCGGAGTTCCCAATGTGAGGAGAAACTCTATGGTCTCTTCGTCTGAGAACCGATCAAGGCCTCCCTCTAAAAATTTTCTGCGCAGTCTCTCTCTATGTCCCTTGCCTCTATTTTGCCGGTCATTCGTATCCATTTTAGAAGAACATCAATTACCTTAAACCGACGTCCTGTAGAAAACGCCTTTGGATCGACTCATCTGTTCTCCCTGTCGCAGTTTATTTCCGTATCTCCTGCATCATGAAAATCGTATAGGAAATAGCAAAGCAGATAAAGGTAATCGCTATGAGGGCCATTATATGGGGAAAAACGACCAAAATACTCTGGCCAAATGAGAGGGGATTCTGAAATCGTGAGGCCAGGAGCTTTTCCATGGGGCCCATAAGGATCATGGAACGAGTTGTTTTTCTCATTGGATCGATAATGGTGTTGGTGGCTTCCGAATAAAGGACCATGGGAGATATCAGTGAAACAGCCTCTTTCACCCGAATATTCTTGATAACGACCTCGGGAGAGCTCTGCCCCTTCGCCTCAACAGGGACAATGGTATTGGCCACCAGGTCTGCCCCAAGGGTAATGAAAAAGGAAAGGAAGATCCAGAGAGCGACCGATGCGAGCGCCGACGTTGCAATGCTCCTAAAAGAAATAGAAAAGAGGATAGACACCCCGAGCCATAAAGAAATATAGAATATACTGATAATCAGATAGAATAGAAGGCGCCAGACTTCCTCGATCGACGGAACAAGACCGACCACGACCAAGCCGAGGCCAGAGATAACAAACACGATCGAAAGGAGCATGATTGAAATCGTTATAACCCCGGCCAAGAACTTGCCGTTGATCACTGCGTCTCTGTATATAGGTTGTGATATCACCTTGATCAGTGTTCCATGGGCCCTTTCACGGTTGATCGAATCAAAGCCCAAAACCAGTCCAATGAGCGGACCAAAGAAGGCCACAAATTGGACCATTGAAAAAAGGGCCCCGGGGATACTGAAGAGTTGAAGGAATGGGAATCTCGTGTTTGCCAAGCCTTCCAGGTTCTCCTTCATGTGTACGCCGGCCATATAACTGGTAATCAGGCTCACCATGGCAATCAGGGCAAAGAGGATCACAAACCTGTTGCTGCCGAAATGATCACGAAACTCTTTTTTGAAAACAGCATAAAGGCTCTGCATTCTCAAACCTCCTGGAAGTATTTCATGTAGATTTCTTCCAAAGAATAATCTTTCTCACCCACTCCAAACTTCTCATTGGCCAGAGATTCAATAGAGCCGTCAGCGACCATCTTCCCCGATATCATGATGCCTACCCTGTGCGAAATCTCCTGCACTTGATAGAGATTGTGTGATGACAACAACACCGTCATTCCACTCTCATGATTCAACGACCGAATCAGATCAATCAATCGGCGCGCCCCGTCCGGATCCAGTCCGAGAGTCGGTTCATCCAGAAAAAGGAGTTTGGGTTCCTTTATGAGGACCTCTGCGATCCCCAGTCTTTGTCTCATTCCCCTGGAGAAGGCCCCCACTTTTTTCTTTTCATCTTTTCTGAGCTGGACCAGGTCTAATAGTTCAGCGATCTTCGGTGAAGCGCTTTTCTTGCTGATGCCGTTCAGACTGGCGACATATTCCAGGCTCTGGATAGCGTTCATGTCCTCATAGAAACCGACATTTTCAGGAAGGTAGCCGACGAGTCGTTTAACGTCTCTCCCGTTTCTAAGAGGGTCGACGCCGCAGACACTAGCGCTCCCACCTGAAGGCTCGCAGAGGCCCAAAAGCATCAGCAATGTTGTGGTCTTGCCTGCGCCGTTCGGCCCCAAAAACCCAAAGATCTCTCCCTCCTCGACGTTGAGGTTCAGCTTGTCCACGGCGATCTGTTTCCCGTACTGTTTGGAGAGATCTACCGTCTCAATAACTCTCTCACCATCCATAATCTAACGCCTTCCTAGCCGGATAAAAAGGACCACCAAACAGACAACCACCAATAGGATAATCCCAAGACCCAAAAAGCCCCAGGCTGAGGAGGCATTGGCAGTGACTCTCAACTCGATGGTCTTGGAGATTTTGCCTGATTCAATTCTTAAACCCACGGAATAGTCCCCGACAAGGGCCTGTTCATCAGGGGTGATTATCGCCTCAACCTGTTTGAGCTCTTGAGGTGCTAAAACCTCAATGTTTTCGGGATTGAATTCCACCTTCCAGTTTTCAGGCTTGAAAGAGAGCAATTTGACATCGTTCAGTGGAGCGGAACCATTATTCTGGACGTAAAAGGAGATGTTGGCTCCTTTACCTCTCAGGGCATTCAGTGAAAGAAGGCCATCCCGGGTTCCTGTATCCAGTTTGTAGGTCCCCGTCAGTGTGACAATCAATTCAGCCTCTCCCTTCGCCTCAGGGGAAGATATATTGACCTTGATCGGGTATTCACCCGGTTCCGCCCATGGATTGGGTTTCACCTCAACCGCCACTGTTTGGTTCTGATTGGCCTTAATTCTCAGGCTCGATATATACTTGTCTTCATAGGCAGGTTTGAAATTGATGTCCCAGTTCTCGGGTCCCTGAGCGCTCAGGTTGAGGATACTATCTTTATCGACCTTATTTTCGACCTCCAGGGAAAACTCAAACTTGGCGTCCGTAGGTCCTCTCAACACAGGATAAGAAGTAACGATATGGATGCCGCCCGGTTTTTTCTTCTCTTTTTTTTCTTTCACGGCAACGGCAATCTTGCTCTTGGAAGAAAGATGCCGGTCTTTGCTTCGGGCCGTAATACTGAGGGTGTACTGCCCTGGTTTGCTGTCGTTGCCTAGTTCAATACGGAGCGTGAGGGTCTTGGTATTATCGCTTTTTACATGGGCCCCACTCACGGCAAAATCGTATGTCTTGATCCAGGCCTTCCATCCAGCAGGGATGGACGTAAGCATAAGATCGATGTCCTCATCACTCCTGCCCTCGTTTGTCAGGATCAGGTCGATATTGGCACTATCGCCCTGGTAGAGAATGATACCTGTATATTCAGGGGAGACCGAAAAACCTCTTGCC
The DNA here is from genome assembly GCA_034189325.1 of Thermodesulfobacteriota bacterium. Lineage (GTDB taxonomy): Bacteria > Desulfobacterota > DSM-4660 > Desulfatiglandales > Desulfatiglandaceae > JAXHUM01. Next base: position 18,378 of record JAXHUM010000013.1, on the reverse strand, counting down.
GGCAGACTCTTTCTCTTTTCCTCTCCAAATGCAGAAGAATTCGGTCCAATAAAAGAACAAATGGCCCACATAATGGCCACAAAAGCAAAAACCTGTGAACCGCTCCGTCTCGATCTCATGAAACTAATCCTCCTTATAGCCAATCGTTATCATTCTTGGAATGTTTTTCCAACATGCCTAATTCATAGCCCGCTTTTTTGTAATTATCAAGGGCTCTTGTCTTCATTCCCTTGTCCTTTATTTCTTCAGAATGCTTATCAGCCAGTTCAGCCGCATGGCTCCACATACCATGGCTTTCGTATTCACTTACCTGTTTCTCAACTTGGATATGCTCATCAGAGGTTTCGACAACAGCGGCGCGACACCAGGAGATCACCTTTCTGACCTCCGCGCCGCAATGGGGACAGACAGAAAGCGGTTCTTCGTTCATGCCCTGAATAATTTCAAACCGGCTGGAACATCTGTCACAGCCTTTGTCGAGATACAACGATTCATATTCATAAATAGGCATTGTCCAGACCCTATTCTACAAAATAGCCGGAAATAAATTCAAAAAATAATAAACAAATCCCTATTCTTGTCAAGAACTACCTCATTATTTTTTACAAATGCTTGCCTTTCTTCAACTTATCCCTTTCCTGACAAAGACAAAATTAACTTGACAAATCTGCCTAAAGGATTGTAACATATGGTAAATTTAAACTTAAACAAAAACCTTTAGCGCGAGGAATTCATATTGAGAACACGATATTTTAAGGCAGTTTTATTCATTGCGCTTCTATCATTTTTGAGCAACATGACCGCTGTCACGTCGGCAGGAGATTTGACCTATCAGCATGTGGTAGTGAAGGGAGATACCCTCTGGGACATCTGCGAAGAGTACTATGGCGACCCGGATCTGTGGCCCAAACTCTGGGAGATGAATCCCTTTGTGACCAATCCGCATCTCCTCGAACCAGGAGATATTATCACACTCTTGGAAGGAGTCCCACTGAAAAAGCTACCAACAGGAAAAGCGAGCAAAGGATCTTTGTCGCCATCTAAAGAAGCCGGCGATGGGGGATTGACCGGCATCGATGTTTCCGTTCTCACCGACGTTGAGTCTATCGGGTTTTTATCAACCGTCGATATTCAGCCTTTAGGCCATATCCTTGCGGACGAAACTGAGAGAGTTATTCTGTCTGAAGGCGATACGATTTACCTATCTGTGAAAGAGAGCGGTCATTTGAAATCAGGTACTCCCCTAAGGGTTTTCCAGAAGTCTCCCTTACTCAAACACCCTACTACAGGAAAACAGATAGGATACAGCATCTCCTTCTTGGGGAAGCTTATTGTTGAAGAAAAGGTAAAAGAGAATATATACAAGGCAAAGCTTGTCAAAGGATACAAGGCCGTCCGTATAGGAGATAGTGTGATGCCCTTTGAGGCAATTTCAAACTGTGTCCTTCCAATGCCTTGTCAGAAGGGTCTGGAAACGACCATTGCCGCCATCAAGGATGAGCGTCATATTGTTGGTCAATTCTCAGTAGTCTATCTAACCGAAGGCTATCACCATGGTATCCGCAGGGGAAACGTCCTTAAGATTGTATTGAAGAAAGAGGCCGCTACTCCTGAGAAGACGCCCCTTCCCGACGTGGTCTTGGGCAATGCCCTGATCCTCGAGGCCAGGCCGGATACATCTACAGGCATTGTCGTTAATTCCAGACAGGAATTTTATCCAGGCGCTGTGATCAAAAGTATTGACTGGCAGGAGGCGCAAGAGGTTTTATCTAAAATGCCGGTCTGTCGTCCCGAATAACGGCTTATCTCCCGTATTGCGAATATGAAAACCGGCCTGTGTGGGCCGGTTTTTTCATTCCGTTTGAAAGAAAATGCTTGTCACGGGGCTCACACTGTTCTATATTCCCGCCGTTTCACATAGACTCTTAATATCCCTGTTTGACGCCCAATAATAGCAAGCCTTTCATGAACGGACCATGACCAAATCACAAGACGACAAGTTCTCCTGGGTGTCCCTCTATCTGGTGTCGGGTTTAGGGAACACAGGGTTTCTCAACCTTTTGAACAGGATTGGGGATCCCTCCGTTGTCTTGGATACAAGTCTTTCGGAACTGATGAATCTGGGAGGGCTCCGGGAGGATGTAGCGAGGAGGATCGTAAACAGAGAGTTTGTAGCAGATCCGGATGATGAACTTGCAGAGGTGGATAGACTGAATGCCCGTATAGTCACCTACGCCGATCCCTCCTATCCAGCATTCCTGAAACAGATCCATTATCCCCCAATGCTTTTCTATCTGAGAGGAAACGACCTTCCAGTCAACAAGATGTTGATTGCAGTGGTAGGCTCAAGGCATGCAACCCACTATGGTCTTAATGCGGCCAGGGCCATTGGGGGCGGGCTTGCAGAGCGGGGCATCGGCGTTGTCAGCGGGCTGGCAAAGGGCATTGATTCTGCGGCCCATGCCGGTTGTTTAAAGGGGAATGGCTTTACCATAGCAGTTATGGGTACCGGGATAGACACGATTTATCCTCCGGCAAACCGGTCTCTTTCAGAACAGATTATTGAAAAAGGCGCCCTGATATCCGAATTCCCCATCGGGACTCCCCCTGAGGCAAAAAATTTCCCTATACGAAATAGGATTATCAGCGGCCTGAGTAGAGGAGTTGTAGTGGTCGAAGCCACAAAAAAGAGCGGTTCGCTCATTACCTCCTCTTATGCCCTCGATCAGGGTCGCGAAATATTTGCAGTTCCCGGCAGCATCAATTCCTTCAAGAGCAGAGGATCTCATTCGCTGATCAAGAAGGGTGCCAAATTGGTTGAGAATGCCGATGACATTGTTTCAGAGTTTTTTTTTGAAATTGAAGAAAGCAAAACAGAGGATCGTTCCAAGACGTTTTCTGATACGCCGCCTGACATGGATGCACGTGAGAAAAAAGTCTATGAGATCTTGGGGGATTACCCAATTCACATTGACCAAATTGTAAGGACGGGAGAAATGGATCCAGGAGAGGTCTTAAGCATTTTGATGAAAATGGAACTTAAGGGAATTGTGAGACAAATGCCTGGCAAAATGTTTCTCAGGTAGCATCTTGCGCTGAGATACGGCTTTCATGTAAACAGGTCACCAAGAACGGATAACCCATATGCCCAATAACTTACTGATCATAGAATCACCGGCCAAGGCCAAAACAATCAAGAAATATCTAGGTAGCGATTTTAAAATTATGGCGTCGGTCGGTCATCTCAAGGACCTACCGACGAAAAACCTTGGAGTGGATATCGACAATAATTTCGAGCCACAGTACACGACCATAAAAGGAAAGGGTAAGATTCTAAAGGGACTGAAAGAAGCGGGAAAGCATGCGGAAAAAATTTACCTGGCCCCAGACCCTGACAGGGAAGGAGAGGCTATTGCTTGGCATATCGCTCAGGAGCTGAAAACCGGAAAATCGAGGATACACCGTGTCCTGTTTAATGAACTCACTGCAAAGGCGATCCGGCAAGCCATTGCATCACCACAGGATATTGACAGTGACAAATTCGAGTCTCAACAGGCCAGGAGAGTCCTTGACCGACTTGTCGGATATCAGATTTCTCCCCTGCTCTGGTCAAAGGTCAAAGGAGGCTTGAGTGCGGGTCGCGTACAGTCTGTGGCGGTTCGAATGATTTGCGAGAGAGAAAAAGAAATTTACGCATTTGAGCCCCAGGAGTACTGGTCTCTTACCGCCCATCTCGAGGCCCAAGAGCCACCGAGATTTAAAGCCAAGCTAAGCCGCTATAAGGGAAAGAAGATTGAACTGAAAAACGGAGACCAGACCAACGAGATAATCTCCGAAATACAACAAGAGCCGTTCAAGGTCGCAAAGGTCCAGAAAAAAAAGAAAAAGAAAAACCCGCCTCCCCCTTTCATTACCAGTCTCCTGCAGCAGGAAGCAAGCAGGAGATTTGGGTTCTCCGCAAAAAAGACCATGTCTATCGCCCAGAATCTCTACGAAGGAATCGAACTGGGGGAACAGGGCCAGGTAGGTCTTATAACCTACATGAGAACGGATTCCTTTCATCTAGCAGACGATGCCGTGTCCGCTGCAAGAGAGTATATTCATCAGGAATTCGGAAAGGACTACCTGCCCAATAAACCAAATCACTTTAAGAGCCGCAAGGGGGCCCAAGAGGCCCACGAGGCGATTCGACCTACATCTGTTGATCTTGCCCCCGACACGATAGGTCACTATCTCAGCAAGGATCAACTCTCTCTGTATACACTTATCTGGAAGAGATTTGTTGCCTGCCAGATGAATCCAGCCCTCCTTGACCAGACACAGGTCGATATCAAAGCGGGAAGAACCACCTTTCGGGCTTCCGGTTCGATCGTGACGTTCAAGGGGTTTACTATCCTCTACACGGAAGATCGGGGCCAAGAGAACAGGGACAAAAATCAGGGGGAACAACTCCCGCCCTTGGAAGAAGATCAACTCCTGACACTCCTCAAACTTGAGCCGGCCCAACATTTTACTCAGCCTCCGCCCAGGTTCACCGAGGCAACACTTATTAAGGCCCTGGAAGAAAATGGTATCGGCCGTCCATCAACATACGCGGCAATCCTCAGCAATATCAGCGGCAGGGAATATGTCGTACTGGAGAAAAAGCGTTTCAAACCAACAGAATTGGGATTTCTGGTTACGGACTTTCTGATCAGGGGCTTTCCAGACATCTTGAATACGGACTTTACCGCCCAGATGGAAAACAACTTGGACAAGATCGAGCAGGGTAAAGTGAAATGGACCGAGGTGCTCAGAAGATTTTACGACCCCTTCCTGCAACACCTCAAGGACGCGGAACAAGAACTCAAGGGAGAGGTCCAAACGGAGATTGTCTGTGATCAATGCAACCGTCCAATGGTCATCAAGTCGGGGAGAAATGGCCTGTTCCTTGCCTGCACAGGTTACCCCGAATGCACCAACACAGCCGATTATTCAAGAGATGAAAAGGGACATATCCACATAACAAAGACTCCTGAGATCGAGGAGGCGGGCGTTTGTGAAAAATGTGGCAGCCCCATGGTCGTCAAAAAGGGAAAATTCGGATCCTTCATAGCCTGCTCAGGCTACCCAGCCTGCAAGAATACAAGGCCGCTGCCGAACAATGCTCTTGGTGAACAAGACAGGGAAGCCCCCGAGATACGATGCAAGTCATGCGACGGTAGGATGATCGTAAAAATCAATCGCTCGGGCCAGAGGTTTTTGGCATGCGAGAACTACCCTCAATGCACCCGGACGGAAGCGATGAGTACGAACGTCCCCTGCCCCAATGAAGGATGTAAAGGCACCCTTGTTGAGAGGCTATCCAAGAAGGGGAGGAAATTCTATGCCTGCAACCGTTATCCTGAATGTCGCTTTGCCACATGGGACGAGCCTTTTGACGAGACATGTCCTGACTGCGGCACCCCGGTGTTGAGCATCAAGACTAGCAAGGATTCCGGACCATTTTTGGCATGCCGGAAAAAGGGCTGCCATTTCACAAGGCCCCTCTCTTCTCCCCAATAAGTATGAATTTCATCATTTCTTAAGGACAATCTCCACTCGGCGGTTCCTTTCCCTTCCGTCCGTCGTATCATTCGATTCAATCGGTCTGTACTCTCCAAATCCCATAGTCGAAATTCTTTTCGGATCAATGGATAGTCGCTTCAACAAGTAGTTGGCAACCTTCGCAGCGCGGGCGTTTGACAGTCCCAGGTTCGATTCGTACGGTCCGCCTCTAACCGGTTGATTGTCCGTATGACCGGCGATAATGATGTCTCCATCCGACTTTTTCAGCACTGCTCCGATTTTATCCAGAAGAGGAATCATTTGAGGTCGGATATCCGCTTTACCTGAATCAAAGGTCGTTTCCCCCATCAATCGAATAGTCGCCTCATCCTTTGAGATATTGATCTCAATCAGATTTTCTACCTCTTTAAAGCGAGATTGCACTTCCACTACCACCGTTTTCATAAGTCTTTCGAGAACCGGGTTGACAATAGCTCTTTGGTCAAAATTCTTGGCGATAATCTTCTCTCCCTTTGGAGACTCAAAGACCGGAATCCTCTTCTGCACGCCGAAGGCCTGTTGAATCGACCCAGAGACGATTTTATATTTCTTGCGATCCATTTCTGAAAAAGAGAGCAGCAAGACAAAAAAACAGAGGAGGAGACTCATAAGGTCTCCAAATGTAACAACCCATGCGGGGGCTCCCTCCTGGACTTCGGCCTGGAGCTTCTTTATTTTTTGTTCTAACCCGTCACTCACTTTTTTCAGCCTCTTCCCCACTCCTTTCAGAAGCCAACTGCCGATCTTTTGGTGAAAGATAGATCTTCAGGGATTCTTCAAGAACCATAGGGGCCATGCCTCGTGCTATCCCAATCGAGGCTTCAAGAATTATGTTCTTGTTTTCCTGTTCTTCTTGGCTTCGCATGGACAGTTTATCCGCAATAGGCAAACAAACAAGATTGGCGATCAGGGCACCATAGAGTGTCGTCAGGAGAGCAACAGCCATTGCAGGCCCGATACTGGCCGGATTATCCATACTGGCGAGCATTTGGACAAGACCGATAAGTGTTCCTATCATTCCGAATGCCGGGGCCGACGCTCCCATACCCTTGAATAAGTTCTGTCCGACACTATGACGATTGACTGTCAAACGAATATCCTTTTGAAGCATATCAGCGATCAACCCCTCGTCATAGCCATCAGAGAGGTAGCGCAGCGCCTTAGTGGCGAATTCATCCCCTGGGTCCTCCTTTTCAAGGGCAATTAAACCCTCTTTTTTGGCGATCCTTGTATAGGATACCATCTTCCTTATCATTTCGTCCGGAGCCTCGATCTTGACCAGGAAGGCCTTCATGACGACCTTTATGGAATTGATGACATCTCCCATGCTGAATTTTATAAAAGATGTGGCGATAGTCCCGCCGACGACAATTAACAGACCTGGGATATTAAAAAATATGAGCGCGCTGCCACCTAGTATGACAGCGGAAACAACAAGTACGGTTCCGCCCAGAAGACCTATGATTGTTGCGATATCCATTTCATCCTCTCACATCGCTTTTGTAGACACTTACTTTATTCGAGATTCCTGCAAGCTCGTGATAGTAGCCTCGAAGCCTCTCAATGCCGTAGTTTGACAGTGTTGTTTCTCTGGGCATGACCATTGCCCCACTCTTCATACGGATATCTTCTGCCAGCACCATCCCCTCTTCCAGGTCATCCACAAGTACCTCCACGAATGTCTTTCCCTTTTCCCTCTCAATATTTTCAAGGTTGATTTCCAGTAGAATCTCAATGAGCGCGGGGTCCAGTTGATAACCCTCGAACTGTTTTAATTTAGCGGGAACCTCTTCATAAGAGATATTTCCCCTATGAACAAAATTGTCGTACATGGAAGCGGAGGACAAGATCTTTGCCAAAAGGGGAATCTTGTTCGCAGGCAGGCTATCAGGAAATCCGAGGCCATTGTGCTGTTCATGGTGGGCCCTCACGAGCTTTGCAATGGGACGCAAGAAATCGATCTCTTTAAGAATAATCTCCCCTCGAACCGGATGAGACAAGAACAGTTGCCTTTCCTCTCCATTCATCTCCGTTCGTTTCTTTGTCAGTATTTCTCGTGGGAGGCCTACCATGCCAATATCGTGGAGCAGGCCGGCGGTCTCTACCAGGGGAAGGTCTTCCTCTGATACGTCGGGATGCCGTTTGGCCAGTTCCCGGGATATTTCAGCCACCCTCCTGGAGTGTCCTCCAAGGTCCTCGTCATATACCTCCACCAGGCTAGCGAACATTCGGATTGTCTGGAGGTAATTCCTCCTGATCTCATCATATTTTTCGCTAAGATCTTTTTCCAGTGTGACAATCCTGGCACCCACCTTTATACGTGCGCGGAGATCATCCAGATCAATCGGTTTCGTTATATAGTCGTCTATCCCGGATTCAAAACCATGGAGAATTTCCTGCTTGACATCCTTCGCGCTGATTATAATAAAATAGATGTAGCGCTTGAAATCGGCACCGCGTATCAGCCTGCAAAGCTCCAAGCCATCGATCTCAGGCATCATCCAATCGCTCAGCACCAGGTCATAGGAAGCAGATTGAAGTTTTGACCACGCCTCTTTTCCGTCATGCGCCAAAAAAACCTTGTGGCCGGATTTCCCTAAATCCTTCTCCAACAACCCGAGGGTTGACGCATCATCATCAACAATGAGAATATTCATATTTCACTCCAAACCCCATGAGAATTCACACGGGCGCCTGCCATGGGGACAGGGCAGGCAAAGGAGCCTCTCATATTTCGAAAGGCCGTCCCTGTAGACTCGTCAATGAACCCTCTTTCCTGCGAGGCAAAAATGGGATCCACTCTATCAAAGATACGTCCCATCTCTCGCGATGAGTTCTGATCGCAAGAACCATGCCCAAGACCTCTTGGGCGGATACTGGTTTAATTTCTTAATGATTGCAATGTGTTTAGGTCTCACCATGATGCAATGCTCCGACAATCCGATGTTGTATGTCCCGGACAGTCAATTTTTTGACAGTCTGACCCTTGGTTAAATTGCCGGATTCACATGGCGGCACCCCGGCTGTCTCTTCGATCCGATGAGAAGCCCCTTGGGGCTGCTCACAGTTTCTTGAATATATGATGCTATAAACAGCTTGACCGAAATAGAATACAACGATAAATCAGCTGTTGGCACGGCTGTTGCTAATACTTATTGAGACTTTATCAGTTTATTGACGCACTGGAGGAGGAAATCCATGCATACCCGCAAAACCAAGATCATTGCCACAATCGGACCCTCATCCAATACCAGGCCTGTCCTGAAGAAGTTGATTTCATCAGGCATGAATGTCGCCCGCCTCAACTTCTCTCACGGGGACTACCCTGAACACGAAAGGGTTGCAAAGACGATCCGTTCGCTCTCAAAGGATATGGACCGGTCTGTCGGTATCATGCTTGACCTTCAAGGCCCAAAGATGCGGGTCGGCTCCCTTAAAGAGGGTGGCCCCGTTCTTCTGAAAAAGAATGGAATCGTTTCAATAACATCCCGAAAGCGATCCGGTACGTCAGAGATTATATCGACCACCTACAAACATCTGACAGGAGATGTAAAGATAGGTGATAAAATCCTCCTTGATGACGGGCTCATTGAACTTAAGGTTCTTTCCAAAACAAAGGATACGGTTACCTGTAGAATCATTAACGGGGGACTTCTGAGACAGAACAAGGGGATCAACCTCCCCGGTGTTGACGTGTCATCTCCCTCTTTGACAACCAAAGACAAAAAAGACCTTCTCTTTGGTATTGAGCTGGGAGTGGATTTTTTTGCCCTTTCTTTTGTCAGGAGTGCCAAAGATATCAAGATCATCAAAAACATCTTGAAGAAGCAAGGAGCAGACATACCTGTTATTGCGAAGATCGAAAAACCTGAGGCGATTCAACATCTGGATGAAATAATAAAAGAGACAGACGCCATCATGGTGGCCCGTGGTGACCTAGGGGTTGAACTAAGGCCTGAACAGGTGCCTAAGATACAAAAGGCTATCATCTATAAGGCGAACAAGGCGAATAAGCCGGTTATTACCGCTACGCAGATGTTGGAGACCATGACGGACAAACCTATTCCGACCCGTGCTGAGGCATCGGATGTGGCCAACGCGATCTATGATGGAACGGACGCGATCATGCTCTCCGGCGAAACCGCCGTTGGAAAATACCCTGTCAAGGCGGTACAGATGATGACGAGGATAGCGATTGAGTCGGAGGCATCCTCCTTTATGAGATACAATACCAGTTTTGAGAACAACCATGATGATGATATAATGACATCTGCCGTGGCCCAATCATGCGTTAAGATCGCCCATCGGGTGGGAGCAAAGGCGATTGTCACATTTTCGATTTCAGGAAAGACGTCCAGGATTATTTCTCAACAGAGGCCTCCCCGCCCGGTTTATGCCTTTTCACCATCTCAGAGGATTTACAATCGGCTCTCCCTTGTGTGGGGGATCACGCCTTTCTTGATACCTGCCATAAACGACACAAAGGAAATCATAGAGGCGGGAGAAAGAATCATTGTCGAAAACAAGGCCGTCAAGAAGGATGATGTTATTGTCATTGTTACGGGACTAGCGCTCAAAAAAGGATCCACGAACCTGATAAAGATCCACAGGGTCGGTCGAGACGACTGATTGATGGTGACAATCTAATGGCAACCAATCTATTCATTACATCGACGGAGACCAGGAGCGGGAAGTCCGCCATCTGTCTCGGCATCATGGAATTGCTGCTCAGGAATGTCGAGAGAGTCGGGTTTTTCCGCCCCCTGATCAATATGGGGCCGGATGATCAGAAAAGAGATAATGATATTGAGTTGATTTCAAGCTACTACGGTCTTGATATCCCGTACAGGGATATGTACGCCTATACGATGCCTGAAGCGGACAGACTGATCAGTCTCGGGAAGCAGGATGAGCTGTACAACACCATTTTTCAAAAATATGAGGCGATCAGAAATACGCACGACTTTGTGCTGTGTGAGGGCACCGACTTCAAGGGTTCCACTTCAGCCTTCGAGTTCGATGTTAACGCTGAGATTGCCAACAATTTGGCCTGCCCTGTCCTGCTGGTGGCGAACGCCCATAAAAAGAGCGTCGATGAGACCCTCCTATCCATTGAAATCTCTCTCGAGTCCTTTTTCGACAAAGGGTGCAATGTGGCTGCCATCGTGGTGAATCGACTAGCCCCTCATGCGCAGGGCGAAATCATTACGAGATTGAAAGAAAACGCCCTGATCTCAAGGCAACCGATATATACTCTGCCCAACGAGAGATCTCTTGGGAATCCTACCATGGGGGAGATATCGGAAATCCTTGGGGCAGAGGTTTTATATGGCAAAGACCAGCTGAGACGCCACGTCTACAGCTTCACTGTTGCTGCCATGCAACTCCATAATCTCTTGGAGAGAATCGATCATGGCACTCTCATTATTACCCCTGGCGATCGCTCTGACGTTATTGTGGGCTGTATTGCCGCAGCCTCTTCGCTTTCCATGCCCAATATTGCGGGAATTATGCTGACTGGCGGGCTTCAACCAGAAGGAACGGTTCGGAAATTGATCGAGGGAGTCACTCATTCCATACCGATTGTCAGTGTCAAGGAAAACACCTTTCCCGCTGCCATCATCGTGAACAATATTCACTCGGTGATCTCACCGACTGACCATCGAAAGATAACCAGGGCCCTCCAACTTTTTGAGAAGAACATCGATGATGAGGAACTGGGAAAGAGAATCATCGAGACAAAAACCACCCTTCTCACGCCCAAAATGTTCGAGTACAGATTGCTCGAAAAGGCCAAGGCCTATAAGCAACACATTGTTTTACCTGAAGGTGAAGATACAAGAATTTTAGGAGCCGCTGAGATACTATTGCTAAGAGACGTGGCGGACATAACTCTTCTTGGAAATAGTGAGAAGATCCGCAAAACCATCTCCGACGTGGGTTTGCAGTTGAACGGCGTTCGAATCATAGAACCGACGGAATCAAAGCTATTTTCTGAATATGTCCAGGCCTACTATGACTTGAGAAAACACAAAGGCCTGACAATGGACATCGCCCAAGACTCCATGAGTGATGTGAATTTTTTTGGAACAATGATGGTTCATAGAGGCGATGCAGACGGAATGGTCTCGGGAGCTATCCATACAACCGGCGACACGATAAGGCCGGCCTTTCAAATCATCAAAACGAAGCCTGGCGTCTCCGTCGTCTCAAGTGTTTTTTTCATGTGTCTTGCCGACAGGGTCCTTATTTATGGTGATTGCGCGGTCAATCCGGACCCTACGCCGCGAGAGCTGGCTGAAATCGCCTTAACCTCCGCGCGCACTGCCGAGGCGTTCGGCATTGAACCGAGAGTCGCGATGCTTTCCTATTCAACAGGAGAATCCGGCAAGGGAGCGGACGTGGAAAAGGTCCGGGAAGCGACGAAATTAACCAAAGAGATGTCACAAAAAATGTTCCCCGGTCTGATGCTGGAAGGTCCGATTCAGTACGACGCCGCTGTTGATAGGAATGTTGCCGGAATCAAGATGCCGGAAAGCCAAGTCGCGGGGAGGGCCACGGTCTTTATTTTTCCGGATTTAAACACGGGAAACAACACATACAAGGCCGTTCAGAGAACAGCAGGCGCTGTGGCTATCGGTCCTGCGCTTCAGGGTCTTAACAGGCCTGTAAACGATCTTAGCCGAGGGTGTACAATAAGGGATATCGTCAATACCGTAGCGATTACCGCCATTCAAGCCCAGGCAGAAAAAGGATTGCTATGAAAATTCTCATTATCAATACCGGAAGTTCCTCCATCAAGTACCAACTCCTGGACATGGACCAAGGCAAAGTTTTGGTCTCCGGCATGGCTGAAAAGATCGGCGAAACCATCAGCACCCTGAATCATGTGGTCACCTTAGAAAAAGGTGATAACGCCACTATAACGATGGATATCCCCATACGTGACCACCGTGAAGGTATGATCCAGATAGTCAATATCCTGGGAGACGCCCGCCACGGGGTCATTCACGACAAGAAAGATATAGCGGCGGTGGGCCATCGGGTCGTTCATGGCGGGGAGGTCTTCAAGACATCAACGATCATCGATGAAAAAGTCATTTCCGCTATCAGAGACAACATTCCTCTCGCTCCTCTCCATAATCCTCACAACCTGACGGGGATTGAAGTGGCCCTCTCTATTTTCCCTGATTCACCCCAAGTGGCTGTCTTTGATACGGCCTTTCATCAGTCGCTTCCTGAAAAGGCGTTTCTTTATGCCCTTCCCTATCGATTATACCAGAAGAACAAGATCCGGAGGTATGGGTTTCACGGGACCTCTCATTCATATGTTGCTGAAAAATGTGCCGACTTTCTGGGCAGACGACTGAACGAGCTGAAGCTGATCACTATCCACCTGGGCAATGGAGCCAGTATGGCGGCCATAGAAAAGGGTCGATCTGTAGACACATCCATGGGTATGACACCTTTAGAGGGCCTGGTGATGGGCACACGTTCCGGTGACGTGGATCCTGCTCTCCCTTTTCATCTGAGTGATCACCTCAACATGCCCCTTGATGATATTAACACGCTTTTGAACGAAAAGAGCGGCCTCAAAGGGATCTGTGGAGCCAATGATATGAGGGAAGTCATACAAAGGATGGAGAAGGGTGACAGACAGGCTATCCTCGCTCATGACGTCTATTGTTATCGTATCAAGAAATATATCGGGGCCTATTTCGCCGTCCTGGGCGACCTCGACAGCTTAGTCTTTACAGGCGGGATAGGCGAGAACGCCCCCTCTGTTCGCGAGGGTTGCTGTCAGGGCCTGACAAGATTGGGCATTGAGATTGACTCCAAAATAAACCACGCGCGAGGGACTAAACTTAGGGAGATCAGCTCCCTTCAAAGCGATGTCAAGGTGTTGGTCATACCTACCAACGAAGAACGGATTATTGCACAGGAAACCTGGAGACTTGTTTCTCGTCGACGAGCCGAAAAAACCGGGAATCATCCGGATATCGTATGAATTGTATTGATATCCCAGCTTTTTTTAGGCATACTACATTGATATTCCAAATTACATGGAGGACACGACAATGGCTCGAGAAACGACAATTTCAAGTTTTAAATTAAGAGGCAGAGAGATTCTTTCTTCATACGCCGCATATACCATCGAAGGCGTCATGCGTGCTCGCGTGAAACGGGGCAGAGACCTATGGACAATCGATGAGAGGAACGGAATTGCAAAAGGGACATCTGATGGTGAAAATGAAGCTGTCTATATACCGAATAAAAAGGCGATCCGATCTATCGAAAAAAATATAGCACCCCTTTTACCGAGAAGAGTGGTTATCAGAAAACCTTCCGACATAATAAAGGCGGTCGAAGCTTTTGATCTGAAGCTTGTCGAAAAGGCCGGGCCGAACAAGAAAAAATGGGGTGGAAACGCCTGTCTGGCCTCATCCACGGTGTTTTTCCAGACGCTCCTTAAGGCATCTGGTTACAAGCCATGGAAACTACTCGCACCGAGGAGTCTGAAGACGTTCTATATGCCCAATGTAGCCTTTAACATGGTCTGTGGAGGCGAGCATGTACCGGGAACAAAACAGGACATACAAGAAATGTTCTTTCTCGCCATGAATGAAAAATCGATCAAGGACGTATTCTCCACCGGCATCAAGTTCTTCAAACAGTTTGAAAAAAACCTTGTAAGAGACGGGCTTCCCACGGGTACCGCAAAGGAAAGAGGTTTCGTCTTTCCCGTCAGCGATAACTACGAAGGCCTGAGACGTATTAAGGAATGTGCGAAACAACTAGGCCTCAAGCCGAGCGACTATGCAATCGGGACCGACAACGCCTTTTCTGAAATCCAGAAAACCGACGCACTCAGGGCAAAGGGTCTTTATGATATGCGTTTTTCCGGTCTTGGCATCAAGACTCGCGAGGAGTTGATCGAGTTCAACGGGGGTATTGTAAAGGGGACAGACAACTTTGTAACCATGGAAGATCCAGGCTCTGAATGCGATATCGAGGCCCACCGCATGATGACCGATAGATATGGCGACCGTGTCCAGATAGTCATTGATGATGCAGCAGTCACACAGATGCGCTTTATCATCCCCTTCCTTGCGGCGGCGGATCGAAAAAACAGGGCAGGGAACTCAGTCCTTATTAAACTCAACCAGGCCGGTACATTTACCGAGACCTGTCTTGCAGCTGAAATTGTCTTGGGCCTCGCTGATGTGGACCGGGTAGAAAGGTTCCTCTTGGCCCGCAAAGATTTGAAGGGCGTCCTAAGAGACCTCAAGGCCATAGGTGTCAACAGTCTTGTTGAGGCGCTGGAGAATATCAAGAACCTGGAGAGCACGGCCTTCTTCTCCCATCGCTCCACTGAAGGCTCTTCTGAATTTCTTCCGCTCTTACCTCTCATGTACGGTTCTGTCAGCAATAAACTATGGTTCAAGGCCGGCGCACCCAATGGAGAACGCAACCTTCAGAACTACAACCCCCTTATTCGAGCGGAAGAGGAGATGCGGGAAGCAGGTATTAAGACAGTAGTGGCCAATTTTAAAGGGCTCCCTGGTGAGGTCCGCATTCCGGCTATCCAATGAATTTATGCCCTCTTTCACGTACCAAACACAATGAACCATGAAGATTCAGGAATGCATGAGATAACATTCAAGCAAAAAGCGACGAAAAGATCTAAGATCAAAAACAAAGTCAAATATGCAAAGACCGTCCACAACAAAGAACCCGATTATTCGAGACCCCTTCTCAGGCTCTCTCCGGATTCCCTCAAACGGTTGTTTGACAGATTGACCTTTATTTATGATGAAGCTGTGGCCAAGGCCTACATGCCTGAGCTGGAGCGAATACTTGAGGTCTATTACGCCCATAAGCCACTCGAAATGATCAGGAAAGAGGAGGATTTTGACCCCAAACATCGGTTTACGGAACAGGACATTATCCTGATTACTTATGGCGATCTCCTGCAGGGCGATGAACGATCACCCCTTGCCACATTGGCCAAGTTCTGTGACACCTATTTAGAAGGAACCATCAGCACCTTACACATACTTCCCTTTTTCCCCTATTCCTCTGATCGAGGTTTCTCGATAATCGACTTTGAGACCGTAGACCCCAGATTGGGGACCTGGGAGGATATTGAGGACCTGGAAGGTCGATACCAGTTGATGTTTGACGGTGTTATCAACCATGTCTCCTCCAAGAGTCGTTGGTTTCAGGAATTTCTAAACGGGAACCCCTATTATTGGGAATTCTTTATCCATTTCAACTCTCCCGAAGAGTTGAGTGACGAACAACGGGCCCTCATTTTCAGACCTCGAACATCCGATATCCTCACCAAGTTCGAGACAATCAATGGGGCGAAACATGTCTGGACGACGTTTTCAGAAGACCAGATTGACCTCAATTATTCCAATCCTGATGTGCTCATGAGGGTTCTTGAAATCCTTCTCCTGTATGTTCGACACGGGGCGGATATCATCCGCCTGGATGCGGTGACCTATCTGTGGGCGGAACCTGGAACCCCTTGCGTGCATCTAGACAAAACCCATGAGATCATAAAGCTCTTTCGCGAAGTTCTGGATACTGTGGCATCGGGAGTTGTGCTGATCACTGAAACCAATGTGCCACACGAAGAGAACATATCTTATTTTGGGAATGGTCATGATGAGGCCCAGATGGTCTATAACTTCGCCCTTCCGCCCCTTGTCCTTTTCACCTTTTACGCTGAGGACGCAACCCGACTCTCTGAGTGGGCTCAAGATCTCCAGGTTCCATCTCAAACAACGACATTCTTTAACTTCCTGGATTCCCATGACGGCATCGGTCTTATGGCAGTCAAGAACATCCTGAGTAATAAGGAGATCGACCTTATCATCGAAAACTCGAAGGAGCATGGAGGCTATGTCTCTTATAAGAGCGGGGAGGATGGTAAAGAGGTGCCCTATGAAATCAATATCACCTGGTTCAGCGCCCTTAACGCAAAGGAGAGCGACGATGAGGACATCGCCTTTCAAGTGAAACGGTTCGTTGCTTCAAGGATTGTCGCCTTTGTGCTGAAAGGCGTTCCGGGCATTTACCTTCACAGCCTTATCGGGACTCGAAATGACATCGAGGCGGTTCTGGCGACCAACAGTAAAAGGGACATCAATCGGACAGTGATATCCAACAAGGCTATTGGCATTGGGCTGGAAGACCCGCTTTCCAAGCTGTCACATATCAATAGAGAGCTTGGGAGATTAATCGGAATTCGATCAAGGCAACGGGCCTTTCATCCCAATGGTGAACAAAAGATCTTGGTGCTTTCCCCTGATCTGTTTGCAGTCTTGAGGGTATCACCCGAAAAAGACCAACATCTCTTAACCCTGACGAATGTAACCAGCAGGGTCTGCCGGCTCAAGATCTCCCTTTCAGAGCTTGGACTTGAAGATATATGCTGGTATGATCTCGTCAGTGAAATGGAGTGGATGGCTGAAGACCAGATCCTTCACATCTCATTGCAGCCCTATGATGTCATGTGGCTGGAGGCCCGCGGCTCGGAGGACTGTTATTGACTCATCCGTAAAATCAGAATACCACTAACGCAGGGCAATCCGGAACACCTGTTCTATGTTGCCCGTTAAAATTCTTTCAGGTCACACCCATACAGAGACAACAGAATGAGACGGCCATGCTCTTCAATGCGGTGAGGATCAGAGTTATTTAAAAGAATAATGAGGCATTGACCATGGCAAACAGTGAACAAAACAGAGAAGATAAAGACATTACTAATGAAAGAAGAAAACATCCCCGAGTAGACTGTTCAGAAGCAACTTTTTTTGCATCCGAAGACGCTGTTTACGAGGGACTGATTAAAGATATAGGAGCTAAAGGCGTCTATGTTGCCAGCGGGGACCCCGTTGAAGTCGGGGAGGTCATCACGATAGCCATACCCTCAGCCGGGAACAAGCAGGGGAAGAAGATCCAAGGGGAAGTGATCTGGAAAAAACCGGGCGGTTTTGGGATTCGCTTCACCTCTCATGTATTAAGGATCACTGTAAACAATCCTTAAATTGGTCATACGGCCCTCTTTTCACTCACGTCAACAGTCATATACAACTACTCAAAGGGGTTGAAAGCCATGACCCAGCTCAGAGGTGCCAAGTGCCGTATCAATTGATCAAGTCTAATATCGGCCGATGCAGTTTTTCCTCTGAGCAAAATATGTCCCGGTAATATGAATGGCGCTTCCCTCATTGAAAAAGCAGTTCCTAGCTGGATGGACAATCTTCTAAAAGATCCGAGTAAATAAAAACATACTCTTCTGCATTAATGTCGATTGTAATATTACCCCCTCTGGATTCAGCATAGACGATCCAACCCGGCTTTTCTTCGCTGCAGCATACAACATCAGGAGAAAATCTGCTTGTGTGGGAATTGTACCACCCCAGAAGCATGGGTTCCCCAGCTATCTCCGCCGCCCTCTGATCCGCGATCATCTTCGCCGTGGGAAAATCAAGATTGTCCCTTTTGATTTTCAGATCAATCGGGTCTGTCAAGACTTCCCTGGTAACCTTTCTGCATTCGCTCATATTATTGACTCCTTGCTAAAGGCCGATCCCCTCTCGTTCTTTGAAAGTTCCCGGAGGTATCTCTCGGCATCCTTCAGGGATTGCGATGCCTTATTGAACCGCCTGCTGTATGCTGTTCGAGTTGTTGTCAGTATCTCGTCCCTGGTCTTGAACAGGACGGGAATATGCCATTCAACAGCTTGATAAAGGAGTCTTCATTCTCAAACGAATTAAA
>JAXHUM010000128.1:0-7239 GCA_034189325.1 Thermodesulfobacteriota bacterium | reverse complement strand
GTGGAGCAGGGGCTTGCGGAACTCGAGGGGGTATCGGAAGCAGCGGTGAATTTGGCCACGGAAAAGGCCACAATTGAATACGATCCCTCAAAAATCGCGGTTCAGGACTTAAGCTCCAAGGTCCATGACCTGGGCTATGAAGTGATCGGCCTTGAAGAGGCCCCGACCAAAGGCATGGGAAAGACCGTTGTTTCCGTGGGCGGCATGACCTGCGCGGCCTGCGTCCGACGGGTGGAATCGGCCCTGGCATCGGTGGATGGGGTGGAGGAGGCCTCGGTGAACCTGGCCACGGGAAGGGCCACCCTGATCCACCAACCGGATTGGGCCGGACTGACCAGCATTAAAAACAGGATCATCGATTCGGGGTACGAGTTTTTGGGGGTCCCCGACATGGGGCTTGAAGATCCTTTGGAAGCGGCCCGGCTCAGGGATATCAAAGAATTGAGGACAAAGTTTGTTGTCGGCGCTTTCTTGAGCGTGGTGATCTTTATGGGGTCGATGCAGGGATGGTTCCCCTTTCTGAGGCCGATCCCCAGGCAGGTGATGCTGTCTCTTCTTTTTGTGCTCACCACACCGGTGGTCTTTTGGGTGGGGAGCCGGTTCTTTTCCGGCGCGATCAAGGCGGCCAGGCAGAAGACCAC
This sequence comes from Thermodesulfobacteriota bacterium, assembly GCA_034189325.1. GTDB lineage: Bacteria > Desulfobacterota > DSM-4660 > Desulfatiglandales > Desulfatiglandaceae > JAXHUM01. The sequence goes on along the minus strand of JAXHUM010000128.1, from coordinate 6,598 downwards.
CGACATGAACACCCTGGTGGCTGTAGGGGCCTTGTCCGCCTATCTCTATTCGGCCATGGCTACCTTTGCCGCTCCTTTTTTTGCGGAAGCGGGCGTCGATCCCCATGTCTACTTCGACGGCGCAGCCATGATTATCACCCTTGTCCTTTTAGGTCGACTCCTGGAGGCGGGCGCAAAGGGCCGGGCCTCATCGGCCATCAAAAAGCTCATGGGCCTGAAACCGAAGACCGCCCGGGTCGTCCGGGATGACAAAGAAGAGGATATCCCTATTGAACAGGTCGTGACGGGCGACCTTATCCGGGTAAGGCCTGGTGAACAAATCCCCACCGACGGCATGGTTGTGTCGGGGGCCTCCGCGGTGGATGAATCCATGCTCACCGGAGAAAGCATCCCTTTACCCAAGGAAGCAGGGAGCGAGGTCTTCGCGGCCACCCTGAACAAGAGTGGGACCTTTACTTTCAAGGCCACCAGGATAGGGGCTGAGACCGCCCTGGCCCGGATCATACAACTGGTGGAGGAGGCCCAGGGCTCCAAGGCCCCTATCCAGCGCCTCGCCGATCGGGTGGCGTCCATATTTGTGCCTGTGGTCTTCGGAATCGCCGTGGTCACCTTTTGCATCTGGAATTTCCTGGTCCCTGAGCCCCTTTTCAGCCGGGCCCTCCTGAACTTTGTGTCGGTCTTGATCATCGCCTGCCCCTGCGCCATGGGCCTGGCAACACCCACGGCGGTCATGGTGGGGACCGGCCTCGGCGCTGAAAGCGGTATCCTTATCAAGGGGGGAGAAGGCCTTGAAAAGGCCTACGGTCTGACCAAGATCGTCTTTGATAAGACCGGAACCCTCACCCGGGGCGAGCCTCAAGTGACCGATATACAGCCTGCCGATGGAGAAGACCGGGAGGAGGTGTTAAAGATTGCGGCATCCATCGAGGCGGTGTCCGAACACCCCCTTGCCGGGGCCATTGTGGACCGATCGAGGTCCGCGGGCCTGTCGTTGGACCCGGTCGAGGATTTTCAGTCCCTGACCGGTCTTGGTGCAAGCGCCATCCTTAAAGGCCGGAAATACTTCTTAGGCAACCTCAGGCTGATGGAACAGGAAGGCCTTCCGATCAGGGAGCTTGGCAAAGAGGCAAAAGGCTTCGCCGGCCAAGGCAAGACAGTGGTCTTCGTGGCGGACGCCAATGGGGTGATCGGGCTGTTGGCCCTCTCTGATGTCCCCAAGGACTCTGCGGCACGAGCGGTTTCCACCCTCAAGGCCATGGGTCTCACCACCGCCATGATCACCGGTGATAATGAGAAGACGGCCCGTTCCATAGGCGCGATTTTGGGCATTGAAGAGATATTGGCCGAGGTCCTGCCCGGGGACAAGGCCGATGAGATCAAAAGACTCCAGAAAGAGGGACAGGTGGTGGCCATGGTGGGGGACGGCATCAATGACGCGCCCGCCCTGACAACCGCGGACATCGGGATCGCCATTGGAGCAGGCACGGATGTGGCGATCGAGGCGAGCGATATCACCCTCATGAGCGATGATCTCGAGTCGGTCCCGGGGGCCATCAGGCTCTCGTCGATGACCATGAAGGTGATCCGGCAAAACCTCTTCTGGGCCTTTTTTTATAACAGTCTGGGCATCCCCATTGCCGCCGGAATATTGTACCCCTTTTTCGGCATCCTCCTAAACCCGGTCTTTGCGGCAGGGGCCATGGCCATGAGTTCCGTTTCGGTTGTCGGTAATTCCCTCAGGCTCAGAAGGCTGTGGAAAAAGTCTTCTTGAGAGGCCTCCCTATCTCTTTCGCAGGCGAATGGTCTTAGGTGTCACCTCCACCAGTTCGTCCTCATTGATATAGGTGATACATTCCTCAAGGCCCATTTCAGTCGGCGGCGTGAGAATGATATTTTCATCCGATCCCGAGGCACGGATGTTCGTCAATTTCTTGCCCTTTGCAGGGTTGACCATCAGGTCTTGGGGTCTGCAATGTTCACCGACGATCTGGCCGGCATACACGGGAGTCCCGGGCCTGCAGAAGAGCCTACCCCTATCCTGTAGATTAAAAAGGGCATAGGCCACGGTTGTGCAGGATTCCATGGCCACCAGCACGCCTTTGCGGCGGTTTCGAATCTCACCTGCGAACAGTCCATATTCCAGAAAGACGTAATTCATTATCCCCATGCCCTTTGTGTCAGTCAAAAACTGTGACCGAAACCCCAGAAGACCCCGTGTGGGAATCTTGTAAACCAGGCGGGCCATCCCCTTCTCCCTGTCCATCTCAATCAACCGGCCCTTCAGCTGCCCCAGTCTTTCGATGACCGTTCCCATGTACTTTTCACCAACGTCGATCGTCAGTTCTTCAAAGGGTTCGAGCTGTCGCCCGTTTTCTTCCTTAACAATGACCTGCGGCCTGGTGACCTGGAATTCATAGCCCTCACGACGCATCTTCTCGATGAGGATCGAGATATGCAGTTCTCCCCTGCCCGAAACCTTTAATCCCCTGCCCCTGTCCAGTTCTTCCACCACAAGTGCCGCGTCCGACAGGGCCTCCCTTCGGAGCCGCTCCGTTAAATGATTTGCCGTCGAGTACTTGCCCTCGGTACCGGCAAAGGGGGAATCATTGGGAAGAAAACCCACGGAAATCGTGCAAGGATCAATCTCCATGGGAGGGAGGGGAACAGGGTCTTCAGGGTCGGTGTAGGTAACGCCCAGTGTGACCTCGTCCATTCCTGCAACCGCCACAATTTCGCCGACCCGCGCGACATCCACGGCCACCCTCTTGTTTCCTTCAAAGCGGTATATCTTACTGATTCGAGCGGGGACAAGGGTTCCATCGCGCCGCGCCATGACGATCTCCTTGTTGATATTGAGTGTTCCACCTGTTATCTTCCCGATACCCAATCGGCCGAGATAGGGAGAATAGTCAATAGAACTGACAAGCATCTGGAGCGGTGAAAGCGGATCACCCCCAGGTGGGGGGATATGGGTAATGATTTTTTCAAAAAAGGGTTCCATGGAAAGTACTTTTCTTCCCTCTTCGGAAAGGATGTAATCCTCCTTTGCCGAGGCAAAGACGACTGGAAAGTCGAGTATGTGATCGGGCGCGTTTAGCTGGACAAAGAGATCAAAGACCTGATCCACTGCCCACTCAGGCCTGGCCGCTGGTTTGTCTATCTTGTTGATGACGACAATAATAGGCAGTTCGAGCGCAAGAGACTTCTTCAGGACAAAATAGGTCTGCGGCATTGGGCCTTCCTGCGCATCAACAACCAGAATAGCCCCGTCGGCCATCTTCAGGATCCGTTCGACCTGGCCGCCGAAGTCAGCATGACCGGGGGTATCGATGATATTGATCCGGTAGTCCTTGTATTGGAACGAAGCATTTTTGGACGTAATGGTAATACCCCTTTCCCGTTCCAGATCCATGGAGTCCATGAAACGTTCTGCCACCGGCTCGTTTACCCGAAACATCCCGCTGTGCTTGAACATCCGGTCAACAAGCGTTGTCTTACCGTGATCAACGTGGGCGATGATCGCAATATTTCTGATTTTCTTCTGATCCATGAGTGATTCTTTTGAGTTTTTGCCGAAATAAAAAAACCGGTCCCTATCATACCTACCCAAAGGACCGGAATCTGATTGACTAGTTTTTGAAGCTCTATAGTTCATAGTAATAGTCTCTTAATGTCAAGCAGAAACGGCTAATCGATTGACACCTGAGTGATTCTTTTGATAGTGTCTCTTTTTTTTCAGGTGACGCTCCCTGCCCCGATACCTCCGATCGGCGTGCGGGGAACAATATGACCATACGATATAGCATAAGGGATAAAAATGGGTCTCATAATCGGATCCGGGAGCTTCACCAGGTATCTCGCGGAAGGCGACCTTCCTGAAGACTTCTTGGGAGAGCTACAGGAAAAAACCGCCAAACACTCCTTTCGGAACCTTGAGGAAAAATCGATTTCCGAACGGTCGATAGGCTGGGTCAATGTGATGGATATGTTTGATAACCATTTTTCCGGCCTCGACTTTCTTAAAGAACCTTACATCACCATGTCTTTTAGGGTAGACGAGAAGAAGATTCCTCCATCGGCATTGAAACAGTACTCTCTGGAAGCGGAGGACAGGATAAAGAAGGAAGAGAATCTGGAGTATCTCTCAAGGACGCGACGCTTGGACATCAAAGAGGGTGTCCGGCTTCATCTCCTCCAAAGGGCTATCCCTGTTTCCAAGGTATATGACATGGTCTGGAACTACACGACTGGCCATGTCCTGTTCGGTTGCACCATGAACAAGATCTGCGATGATTTCGTAGAGCTTTTTCTCCGGACTTTCGATATTCAGCTTCAGGCCCTCTATCCCTATGCTCTTGCTACAAGGTTTTTTGACAAGAAAGGTGCTTTGCGGGATGCCCTTGAGGGTCTGGGTCCATCAGACTTTTCACAGGAGAAATAAGAATGCAGCTTTTGGAAAGAGTGAGAGAAACGGAATTCCTGGGCAATGAATTTCTTGTCTGGCTCTGGTTCCGGGCGGAAACCGACCGAGGGGCCTTTGATCTCGGCAAAAGAGGAACGGCTGAAATCTGGTTTGACGGAAAAATCACTCTTCGGTCTGAAACCGAAAGGGGAGTGGAGACGATCACCTGTACAAGCCAGACAGCGAACATGAAAGAGGCCCGTTTTGCATTGGCCGAGGACAAAAAGATCGTCCAGGCCGCCTTGAAGCTGGACATTGGCGACGACCAGTGGTCTTTTGTCATTGATTCGACATGGATGAATTTCAGGACCTTGAGAACCCCCAAGGTTCATCAGGATATCAAGGAAGATCCGGACGGAGTTTTCTATGAAAAGATCTTTCTCATTGAAGAAGCCGTATCCGCTATGGATCAGATTTATCAGCTCTTTATAGAACTCCGTGTGTCACCCGAATGGACAACAAGGGAGCATCCGGCCCTCGTCAAATGGATAGGCGAAGGCAAGCACCCGGATCCAGAGACCCACTAGGACAGACAATCAACGAAACATAAGTCGGAACGTACGGCTTCACAGGGTTGCGTTCAAAGAGGCATACCCCGCCAACCGACTTCAACTCTAAAAGGCCCGCTCACGAGACAGCTTCGGTGAACGACCAAAAAGAAAGGCATTCCCTGCTCATACAAGGAATGCCTTTTTTTGTTACTCAACAAACGGAGATCAAACCACCGTCACATTTACGGCGGCGGGACCCTTTTGTCCTTCCTCGATATCAAAGGTCACCCGGTCGCCTTCATTGAGGGATTTAAACCCGCTCGCGTTGATTGCAGAATGATGAACAAAGACGTCCGGTCCATCCTCCTGTTCGATGAACCCAAAACCCTTTCGTTCGTTAAACCATTTAACGGTTCCATTGGCCATAAGAACATCCTCCCATACTAATAAATGTTGTCAACGCTTCACACTGGAGGATGCCACTTTAAAAAAAGGGTTGTTCCTTCAGAACGAAACTTTTCCGCCGATTCGAAGACGGAGTACCAATCAAGCCTATTTATAATAATCTCATTTTAATCTAAAAGCAAGCTATTTGTCCATTTTTTTAGAGAAGAGGTCTGGAAGGAGTCAAACCCGCAGTTGACTTTTGATTGGTGGAATTATATTGTTTAAGGCTTGGACGGATCAACGAGAATAGAAGGATCGGCCCCAGACTCCATTTGTGTGAGGGCTCGGACAGATATGGCCCCAATCACCCCCTTCGATAAATTACAGATTGAACGTCTCTATGACTTCTATAACTCCCGTCAGTGGGTTCACCCCGACCCTCTCGAATTTCTCTACCAATACTCCGATTCAAGGGATATTGAAGTTGCAGGTCTTATCGCCTCCTCTTTGGCCTACGGCAGGGTAAACCAGATTTTGAAAAGCGTGTCAGAGGTTCTCGGGAAAATGGGCGACTCTCCCCACGACTTTCTCTTCTCCGCCCCTCCCTTATCTCTGAAAAAGATCTTTTCAGATTTTAAACACCGCTTCACCACAGGTGAGGAGCTTGTTCGAATGCTCATCGGCGCGCGCTCCGTGATCGGCAGGTACGGTTCCCTTTATGACTGTTTTCTTTCAAGGCATAGCGACAGGGACGATACGGTTCTCAATGGGCTCTCTTTTATGGTGAAGGAACTTGTCGAGACCTCCGACGGCCGTCAAAACAGTCTTCTTGCCCTGCCTGAGAAGGGAAGTGCCTGTAAACGATGGAATCTTTTCCTTCGCTGGATGGTGAGGGAGGACCGTGTAGACCCCGGAGGGTGGGCGGGAATCAGTCCGTCCAAACTGATTATCCCCTTAGATACACACATGCACCGAATCGCTCTTTTCATGGGGTTAACGGAACGTAAGCATGCCGACATGAAGACGGCCTTGGACATTACCGCTGCGTTTCGCAAAATCGAACCCAACGATCCGGTTCGTTATGATTTTGCCCTGACTCGTCTCGGCATTAGGGAAGATGTGGACCTTGACGCCTTTCTGAACATATTGTTTCCCAACTGCTGTGATGGATGAAATGTATGATCGCACTTTCACAATGCAGATTTGGGCACGACGCACCAGCGGCAGCGGAGATTTACATCTAGACTGTTTGTGCCCG
>JAXHUM010000127.1:17351-21580 GCA_034189325.1 Thermodesulfobacteriota bacterium | reverse complement strand
CATATAAACTATTCGACCACATGCAAGAAGCGTTTCCAATGGGGCCAGGACCAATAAACAATCATGGCCTTGCCTTTCAGCTTGTTTAACGAGACGAACCCCCAGTATCTACTGTCATGACTATTGTCGCGATTATCTCCCATGACAAAGACTGATCGCGGCGGAACGACCACCGGTCCGTACATCTCGTGTTTGATCTCTTCATCCAAGATGTGATGTGTGTTTTCATCTATGGATTCCCTATACACTTTCGTACGGCCCAGTTTGTTATTCGCGTATTTTCCAATAAGTTCCGCCTTAAGTTTTCTGTCATTTATATACAAGGTGTCATCTCGTATCGTAATCTTGTCCCCTTCAACGCCGATAACCCTCTTGATAAAGTCTTTTCTTTCGTCTCTAGGCCATTTAAAGACAATAATATCGCCTCTCTTCGGCTTTTTCAATTCCAAGATATAACGGTCGGTAAATGGGATCTTGATCCCGTAAATGAATTTGTTGACCAGAATGTGGTCCCCTATGAGGAGTGTCGGTTCCATTGAGCCCGATGGGATTTTAAATGCTTGGACCAAAAAAGTACGCAAAAAAAGGGCAAGCAAGACGGCGATCACGGCTGCTTCGGCATATTCTCGAAAAGTACTTTTTTTCTTTGTTCTGCTTTCGAGCTTCCTTTTCTTCAATGACAGTCTCCTTAAGTGCTTGTGACAAAAAGAACTTCTGACCATTTCAGGAAATCTATAATAGAAAACCGTACGGCTTAGTGCTAAGACGTAACGAATTTAATCTTTAAGCCTGCAGTTTGTAAAGGAGTTTTTCCAGAGAACATGTCCCTGACGATTTGGACTCTTGATTCTTCAAATCTTTTGTTCTCATAAGAATTGCGCACATAATCAGCCGAATGAGAATCGAGCCTTACAAGCTCAAGGTTTAAGATACTATATATTGTGCCATGATTGCTTCATTACTACTGCATAGGTATCAATTATATTAACTTTATTTAATTTATTAAAAATATTTGACAAATCACATTGTTTGTGTTTTAATTTATAGCACGTTTGTTATCCTCTCTGGGGTGGCGACCAGTCTGTAATATATTGAAATTCAGAGGAAAAATGGCTCGTAACAGCGTGAAGAAAATCAGAGAGAATCTCCTGATGAGCAAGGCGGAGCTTGCCCGAAAGGCAGGGGTCTCTCCTTTGACTATAGACAGGGTCGAGAAGGGCAAAAAATGCCGCATGGAGACAATGAGGAAGGTTATCTTGGCTCTTGGTTATGATCTGTCTCAAAAATCAAAGATATTTCCCGATGATCTAAGAGGCTAACCATGAGTGTCCCCAAAAAAAATCAGGTTATCGGTCTTGATATTGGTTCCCATTCCATAAAAGTTGTAGAGATCGATCACGATAAGCGAGGTAGAGTTCTTAAGAATTTTGGAATGATTGGGTTGCCACCCGGTGCAATTGTTGAAGGATCGATTAAGGAGATTGAGATTGTTTCTTCGGCAATTGTGAATTTGTTCAAAAATCTCAAAATCAAGAAAAAGGCGGTTGCCGCCTCCATATCCGGCTATTCTGTGATAGTAAAAAAAATCACGATGGATGCCAAAGATGAATCGGAGATCGAAAGCAGAATTCAGGAAGAGGCAGAACAATATATACCTTTTGATATCAATGAAGTGAACCTTGATTTTGATCTGCTTGTTCCCACCATAGAGACCGAAGAAGAAGGCGAAATTCGGGAAGAAGGCAGCGGACAGATGGACTTAATGCTGGTGGCTGCCAAGAAAGACGTTGTTGAAGATTATGTCAGTCTCATAGAGTTGTCTGGCCTTAATGCAGGTGTGCTGGATGTGGATGCCTTCGCCCTGCAGAATGTTTTTGAGATAAGTACACAGGAGGCAGAGCCGGAAGGTTGCTATGCTATTGTCAATGTTGGCGCTGAAGAACTTAGTATTAACGCCGTAAGAAATGGTATTTCACTCTTTACAAGAGACTCCTCGTATGGTGGGTCCCAGATAACTGAGGCAATAAAATCGGAGTTCAAGGTGAGTTTTGAAGAGGCTGAAAAAATAAAGCTAGGGGGGGTTCGCCCGGATGATACAACCGCACTCGAGGAAATATTTTCGACTGTTGTCTCAGACTGGATTCAGGAAATAAAGCGTGCCCTGGACTTTGTAGGCAATACCTATCCGAATGAAGTCATAGAGCAGATATTGCTGTGCGGGGGCTCGTGTAGAATCCCGGGCTTTCAAAAATATCTGAAACTTGAGACGGATATGGAAGTCGCTGAACTCAACCCTTTTGGAAATCTTATCGTTGATGAAAGAGTCTTTGACCCCAACTATTTGAAGTATGTTGCTCCACAAGCCGCCGTCGCAGCTGGTTTGGCTTTGAGAAGTCTTGGTGACAAATGATTAGAGTAAATCTTCTACCCTTTAGGGCTGCCAGACAGAAAGAGAACATAAGAAAACAGATCAGTATCTATGTCCTTAGTGTAGTCTTTCTATTTGCAGCCATAGGGTTTTTTTTCATCGATCGGAGCAGGACGCTGGCCGCAAGGACTGAAACCAGGGCGGCGAAGGTGAAAGAGCTCGACAAGTACAAGGGAGCGACTGAAGAGCTAAAGAAATTGAAGCGGCAGATTGAGGAAACCCAGGCAAAGCTGAAGGTCATAAAAGAGCTTGAAAAGAATAAGACAGGGCCGGTTCGGTTACTTGACCAGGTTGCCATGGCTGTCCCCAAGGACAAACTGTGGCTCAACTCCCTCGGTGAGAAGGGAGGCGTTCTGGCGCTAACCGGTACGGCGATGGATAATGATACGGTAGCCCTTTTTATGACGAATCTAGAAAAATCAGACATGGTAAGCTCTGTGGATCTCAAGGCCACAAAGCTTAAAAAGCATGCGAAAGTAAAACTCAATACGGTGACTTTTAGTCTGACCTGTAGGGTGTATTCAAAAAAGGAAAAGCAAGAGGGTAAAGCTCAAAATAGCGCTACGAAATCTAGGAAAAAGAGGCGTTAGACACTAATAAGGGGATGCGGAAGGAATGCTGCCTGCCTCGTTTATTGAAAAAATAGAGAAGATAAAGCTGGTCTACAGGGTCTTGATTCTTGTAGGGACTATTGTGCTGTTTGGTTCTGTTTTTGTCTTTGGGTACTATATCCCTAAGACCAAGGAGATAAAAAAGGTCGAACAGGAGATCGAGCAGCTTGAACAGAAAATAAGACAAGCAAAGATCACAATGCGGAACTTGGCGAAGTTTAAGGCAGAACAGGCCAAGGTAAATGCCCAGTTTCAGGAAGCCCTAAAACTCTTGCCTGATAAAAGAGAAATTCCGACTCTTTTGAGGACGATCACACAGTTAGGGAGCGATTCCAACTTGGAATTTCGATCCTTTATGCCTAAGAGTGAGAGGTCGAAGGATTTTTTTGTTGAGATACCGGTATCCATGGAGGTGAGCGGCACATATCATGAAGTGGCCCTTTTCTTTTATAAAGTGGGCCGTATGGAGCGGATTGTCAATATTACCAATGTTTCCATGAAACCTGCAGGCAAAAGCTCTACGATCCTGAACACGAAATGCGAAGCTATAACTTACCGGTTTAAAGGGATGACAGATGAAAAGCCAGGGAAGAAAAAAAAGAGGAAGAAAAAAAGATAGAGGCTTGAGACAGCATGTACTCGTTTCATTCCTGGTGATGCTTCTCTGCTGCTTTTTTTGTGTGCAGGGAGTGGGTGCCTCCCCGTCCGTGATTAACAAAGATGCCAGGGAAAGGAAGAACCTCTTTGACGACAAAAAACTGAAAGATACTGGAAGTAAAACCGGGACCCAATCACAGGATGAGTATGTCTATGATCCCACAGGAAAGCTAGACCCTTTCAAGTCCTTCATTGCCGAGCAAGAGGATATCGAGGAGAAGAAATCGAAAAAACCAAAGACCTACTTGGAAACACTTGCTCTTTCACAACTTGATCTCATAGCCATTATTGTCAGCTCAAAGGGAAACTGGGCCATGGTGAGAGATGCAAAGGGTCTTGGATATGTGATCAAGAAGGGTACCCCCATAGGACGGAATGATGGTATTGTGTATCGGATAAGTCAAAAGGAAGTCATCATACGGGAGAAAACAAAGAATATTGATGGAGAGGTGGAGATTAAGGATGTCTCTAAAAAGCTGCTTTTATCAGAATAGCAATATGTTTTCAGCCGTTTATGATGCTTTTGGTTTTTT
>JAXHUM010000127.1:12653-17251 GCA_034189325.1 Thermodesulfobacteriota bacterium | reverse complement strand
CCGATCAGAAGCCTGTTCAGCCGAGGGTTTTTTTCAAACCTCGTTCAGTTAAGAAAAATGAGGTCCTGGGCGTTGATTTCACTATGTTGAGCCATGGCCGATCAAGGCTTACGGTGACAACCGACAGAAAAGTGAGCTATGACGTTGAGCAAAAGGATCCGAAGACATTGATCTTGCAACTTAGAGAAACGACTATCCCACCCCTCCTTTTGAGGCGGTTGGACAGCTCCTATTTTAAAGGGGCCGTGGACCGTGTGAAACCCTCATTTTCTTCAGACAACAGTATACTCTATTTTACTATCTCATTAAGGGATGTGGTTCCTTTTCATGTCGACCAAGGAGAGGCTGGTATTCAAATAGATTTTGGGCGGACCGCTGTCAAGCCTCCTGTAAAGAACATCGTCCCTGTTGCTTTGACCGAGACTGAAGTCATTTCCTCTACTGCGAAAATGCCGGAAAAGCCACTACTCAATGAAAATCAAAAGAGTGGAAAAGCTTCCAAACAGCTTGCAAGGAAGTACACCGGGGCCCCCATGACAATGGATTTTGTAAATGCTGAAGTAACTAATATTCTGAGATTGATCGGTGAAATCAGCAATTTGAACATTATCTGGGGGAACGAGGTTAAGGGAACGGTCTCAATGAAACTAAAGAATGTCCCATGGGATCAAGCCCTTGAACTTGTCCTCACCAACAATGATCTGGGTATGAGACACGAGGGTAACATCATTTGGGTGACAACCAAGACAAAGATCGCAAAGATCGAAGCGGAAGAGAAGAAAAAACGAGAGGAGGCCAAGGCCGCTGAGAGAAAGAAGTTGGAAGAGGCCAAGAGGGCCAAAGAACTCGAACCTCTGGTGACAGAGTACATACCGCTTGATTTTGCCGATGCGGAAAAGGACATCAAGCCGTTAATAGAAGGTATTAAAACCAAGCGAGGCACAATAAGTGTAGATGCAAGAACGAACACGATTATTTTGACAGACATAGCCTCTGTAATCCAAAAGGCCAATGAGACGGTCAAGCGCTTTGACGCCCCTGTAAAACAGATTATGATTGAGGCTAGAATCGTTGATGCCTCAACCAATTTCGGACGAGATTTGGGGGTCAAATGGAACAATATCGAAAGACAATGGAGACACAATGAAGGAACTGCCTGGGGTACGGAAGCAACGGGTTTTGCGACCCATAATGATCTCATTGTAGGTGGTAATTTTTCAACAAATGCTCCTGAGGGATGGGTAGGGAATCTCGGCCTTTCATTTGCCAGGTTGACAAACGTCGGATTAGGGCTCCTGGCATTGGATGCCTCCCTAGGCCTGGCCGAAAGCGAAGGTGAGGCAAAGATCATTTCAGCCCCAAGAGTGATCGCCAGCAATGGTGAAAGCGCCATGATCAGTAGAGGGGATACCTTCTATATACCTGCTGCAGAAAATGTCGAAGCAAAAGAGGTGGAAGCTACCTTGTCTTTAGAGGTTACTCCCTTTGTCACCTACAACAACTACGTCACTATGGAAGTGAAAGTCAAAGATGAAAAACAGAGCGATGAAAGCTCAAAGACCGGCAAAGAGCTTGAGACGAAATTGATGGTACAGAGCGGTGAAACAATTGTTATCGGAGGGATATACACTGAGCAGAAGTCTAGAAACCAGACAGGTGTGCCATGGTTTCAGGATATTCCCTATGTGGGCAGGCTTTTTCAAGCTGAAAACAAAACGGAACAGCAGACCGAACTGCTGATCTTCCTCACACCGAGAGTCGTAAATTAGGATCTGACACTGACCTGGAGATCTGTTTGCTGGTCGTTACAATAAGTTAATTTCCCCTAGCAAGGCACAGGAGAAGAGAGGGAAAGTTGTTAAAAAGTAAGTATGCTCTACTATGTATAAGTATAATCGTGGTGGGGTGCATTGGTTGCGCGGCAAATCAAGTAAATGAAAAGACAAAGGCAAAAGCCCTGCAGAATTATGGGTACGCTCTTATTCAGGAAGGGAATATAAGAGGCGGCCTACAGAAGCTGCTTGAAGCCGTCAAATTGGATCCTGAAAACGCCGATATACATCACGAGCTGGCATTGGCATATAGAGGAATTCAAGAATATCAATTTTCTCTAAGGCATTTTTCTAAGGCCGTGTTATTGCGACCGGGATTCTCGGAAGCTCATAACAATAGGGGGACGGTATACCTGATACTGGGAAAATGGGATCTTGCAATAGACTGTTTTGAGAAGGCGATCAGTAATATTGCATATAAGACGCCCCACTTTGCTCACAACAATCTTGGCATGGCCTTCTTTAATAAAAAGGATTATGACAGGGCGATAGCGAGCTATCTCAGGGCCATAGAGCTTTTTCCTTCTTATATTGTGGGTTATACCAATTTGGGTCTTGCCTATGAACAGGTTAGACGTTGGGAGGAAGCCGTTGACGCCTACAAAAAAGCGATCAAGTATGGGCCAGATTATCCCACTGCCCATTTTAACCTTGGGCGACTCTACCTTGAACTTGGCAAACAAGGGGAGGGCGTTAAAGAATTAAAACTCGCCCTTGAGCTTGATCCGGAAGGCCCGATTGGGAGAAAAAGCGATAAATTGCTTGGCGGCCTGTAGATGTAGGATTTGGTTAGCAAAACGATAACTTAACTGCCTGGTAAGCAGGCAAAAATTGAGCATTGTGAGAATTGTCGGAGGGTAACTAAAATGAATAAAACACTAGATATTTCATACATGCTTAAATTTGTTCTCTTTGTTTGCTTGTGTGCCGCTATCACTTCCTGCGGAACAGGAAGTGGTGATGGTGCCGATGATGATGGTGGAGGCAGCTCTGGAGTTGGCTCTCTTACGTTGAGATTATCTCAGACAAGCGTACAATCAGATAATTCCGACTTTTCCACGATTACCGCGACGGTTCTTGATGGCAATAACGCCGTTATGGAAGGTGTTACAGTGACTTTTAGCTCAACAGGCGGCCAATTCAATACAGCGTCGACAATTGCGACGGATACATCGGGTGAGGCTGCTGTAGAATTTTCATCCGGGGCCGATTCGACCAATCAGATTGCCACAATAACCGCGTCGTCTGGAGGGTATACACGCCAAATACCAGTTCAAATAACAGGCTCAACTCTCGATCTTACAGGTGTCACGAGCGACCTGGAAATCGGGGGAGGTTCTGACACCCTTGTTATTACGGCACGTGATGCCGGAGGTCAGGGGATTTTCGGTGCTCCGGTAGTTGTGAGTGTTGACTCAGGATCGACAGGTTCAGTGAATCTCTCTCCATCCCAGGGAAATACCAATTTTAGCGGGCAACTGCAGGTGCAGGTGACCGGCACGCAGCCTGGAGATGTGCTCGTAAGGGCCGAAGCTGTCGGCGCCACAGGGACACAGGCTTATACCGTGGTGACATCTGGGGGGGGTGTCTTTGAAATAATCAGCCCAACAGATGATCCTGCGAGCCTGGACACGAACACAAATCTGACGATCACGGTTACCACACCTCCTGGGGTCACAGATGTCCAGTTTGCTTGCACATTGGGTGCCTGGGATGGTGGGGCCCAGAGTGTTGTAGAGAAACCTGTAGCCGGTGGGACGGCTTCGGCGGTATTCAGATCTTCTGATGCGGGGGTTGCAACCATACAGGTCTCTGATGCCGACGATGCCGGCACAACCGATTCCATGACAATCGTTGTCTCGGCCCCTTCTAGTGAAGCCTCTCAAATTGCTCTTCAAGCCAGCGCGTATGTTGTGGCGCCGAGTATAGGGGGTGTGTACAACAGTGTCACCTTGGAGGCCACTGTAAGGAATGCATCGGATGATCCGGTGGGTGACGCTCCCGTCTCTTTTACAATTCAAAATCCTACTGGTGGAGGAGAGTCTATAGCGCCGGCTGTTGTGTATACTGATGGTTTTGGAGTTGCAGTCTCAACATTCACCTCAGGATCATCGAGTTCCGGTGGAGGGGGAGTAACGGTAGTGGCTACTGTTGTCGGCCCAGGCATCAATGACAGTATTGCCATAGTCATAGGGGGGACTGCAGGATCGGTCGTTATCGGCCAATCCACTGAGGTCGAGTCGATTAATAACGATACCTCTTATAGCCTCCCCATGTCTGTATTGGTTGCCGATTCAAACGGCAATCCCATGTCAGGAGCCGTTGTTACGCTCAGTCTCTGGCCTCTTTATTACTATACTGGTTTTTGGGTGGATATAGGAGGTGATGAATGTGCCATTGAATACACACCTGGTTCCCCTTATCCTAACGAGGACGATTTCTTTATCGATGATAGAAGAAGAAATCTAATCCTTGATCCTGGAGAAGACGCAAACGGTGATGGAGTCCTGACACCTCCAAATTCTGCGGCAGGGTCTGTCCCAGGATCTGTTATTACGGATCAAAACGGTGTCGCCAATTTCGATCTTGTTTATTTGAAATCCTCTGCGTGGTGGATTGATGATGAGCTGGTTGCCAGCACAATGGTTTTTGGAGATCAGACTCAGGCGACATATACCTTTACGCTGCCAATAGCAGAGGGAGAGGAATGTAGTCTACCTCATTCTCCATATAACCCATAGGCATAGGTCTTAATAAGATCCGTTT
>JAXHUM010000127.1:0-12553 GCA_034189325.1 Thermodesulfobacteriota bacterium | reverse complement strand
TTTGGGGGAAACAAGTGCGTGATTTCTGCTAATGAGTCTACATGGATATCAGAGGGCAGGTGGAGATTCCTAAACGATATAAACGGTGTGCCTGCCGCCTTCGCTGTTTCATAATCAACCAAAGAATCACCCACATAGATGGCCTCTGCCGGCTGAATTCCGAAAAAATCGAGAATTTTGAATATCCCTTCAGGATGGGGTTTCGGCCTTTTAACGTCCAGGGATGAAACGACAATATCGAAAAATCCCTCCAGGCCGTTGCTCTTCAAAACACTGCCGATTGTATTGCTCCGGTTGGTTGCCACTGCTAGGCTGAATCTGGGCCTTAAGGCTCTCAAAAGCGGTTTTAGTGAGGGCTCAATAATCATGTCTTTGATGAATGGTGAATAGTCCACCTCCCTTCTATATTCCAATGCCTTTTCCAGGATATCGGTCTTCCTAAAAATATAGGCGATGGATTCATCCGCCGTGTGCATGTGCACATAGGCCTCTTCATTTTTGTCCATTGGAGGAAGATTGAAGTGGGCGAGCATATGGTTGTAGTAATTGATATTGGCCCTGAGAGAGTCAAACATGACACCGTCACAGTCTAAGATAACGGCCTTGATTTTTTTTAAAGAATCCATAGGGAAAAAAGAAGAAGTTTGTAATGAGTTCTGGTAATGTACAGGAGCGGCATCACGGCGTCAACATTTATAGAGATAATCGAAGTTTTTCGGGTTTTGAATGGTAATTGTATAAAGTAAATAAATGCTTGATCCGGTTTATATGGTGAGGCGAGGTTACTTCGTTTCATTGATGCTTTTCATCCTGTTCAGGAATTGAAGAAAATAGAGGAGAAATCATGGAAGTACAGACCGATTATCTAGTTATCGGAAGTGGAATTGCCGGGTTGACCTTTGCCCTTCAGGCAGCGGCTTCAGGCACCGTCGCCGTTGTCACAAAGAAAGAAAGGAGTGAGGGATCCACCAACTATGCCCAGGGTGGAATCGCATCTGTCCTTGATCCGAATGACAGTTTTGAGGAGCATATAAAGGATACTCTAGCTTCCGGTGACGGCCTCTGCCATGACGATGTCGTCCGATTAGTCGTAAAGGACGGTCCGGACAGGATCAGAGAACTTATTGCCTTGGGAGTCCAATTTTCACATCAGGCGGAAAATGAGAAAGATCTAGACCTCGGTCGAGAAGGGGGCCATTCCAAGAGAAGGATAGTGCATACAAAAGACCTCACGGGTAGGGAGGTGGAGAGAATCCTTCTTAGACGTGCAGAAGAAAACAAAAACATTCAGATCTATGAGAATTTTATGGGTATCGATCTGATCACCCGCTCTAAGATGGTAAAGAGAGGGATTATGATGTCTGAAACAACCGAAACCTGTTGGGGCGCCTATGTTTTGGATGTTAATGATGGTGAGGTCATCACCTTTTTGGCACGGGTTACAGTTTTGGCGACCGGCGGCGCAGGAAAGGTGTACCTTTATACGAGTAACCCTGATATCGCAACAGGAGATGGGGTAGCCATGGGTTATAGGGCAGGGGTTAACATCGCCAATATGGAATTCGTCCAGTTTCACCCCACCTGCCTCTACCATCCATTGGCTAAAAGCTTTCTGATTTCAGAGGCCGTTAGAGGTGAAGGAGCGATCCTTCTTGACAGAAAAGGAACAAGGTTCATGGAAAAATACCATTCCTCGAAAGAACTCGCCCTAAGAGATATTGTGGCAAGGTCCATAGACATGGAACTCAAAAGGAGTGGAGATGAATGTGTGTACCTGGACATCACTCACAAACCCGCAGAGTTTGTTAAAGATAGGTTCCCTCACATTTATGAGTCCTGCTTGAAGTTCAAAATAGATATCACAAAGGAGCCTATACCTGTTGTCCCTGCTGCCCATTACATGTGTGGAGGGCTCTTGACGGATCATGATGGTCTTACAAATATCAACAACCTTTATGCGATCGGAGAAGTCGCTTGCACAGGCTTACATGGGGCGAACCGTTTGGCCAGCAATTCACTTCTTGAGGCCCTTGTCTTTGCCAAGCGTGCCGCAATCAGATCAAAACAGGATCTCACTCACAACAAGAAAAAGATCCTTCCGGAAGCGCCCCATTGGGAGACGGGTAGCGCCACAGACAGTGAGGAGTTGGTTGTCGTATCACATAACTGGGATGAAATCAGGCGGTTTATGTGGAATTATGTTGGGATTGTGAGGACAAACAAACGGTTGGCACGGGCCAAAAGCAGAATAGAGACAATTCAGCAAGAGATCATGGAGTACTACTGGAACTTCAAAGTGACTCAAGATCTTTTGGAACTTCGTAACATAGCCCTTGTGGCTGAACTCATCATAAACTGCGCCTCCCTCAGAAGGGAGAGTCGGGGACTGCATCATAATCTGGATTATCCCTCTCCAGATAACAAGTACTGGAAAAGGGATACGGTGGTATGCATGTAGGACGCCTAATATTTAGAATAGAGTGTTCGGTACGAAATTTCGGATAAATCAGACTTGTGATCTTCATCCAATGGAAATATTAACCAGCTCTTGATGAGACAATAGACAAGACCACCACCAATAATAGTAAGCGCAGTATAAAGGAGTCCAAAAAATATCATATATTCAATGTTCCACTGCCATTCAAAACTAAAGGGTGTCATCAATCTTCTCCTTTTATGATGCCTTAATTCACGACAGGATTGAGTTCCTTCTCCTTAGGAAAAACAGGCAAGTACCTATATGCGGCGGAGAATAACAGGACCCCGTATCCGATGACAGCTAGAGCGATGCCCCATTCCTGCCAGGTGGGGAGGTAACCCCAAAACCTATCAAACGGCATGACCGGGATGGCAAGGGTGACTACTATAAAGACAAAGCGATTCAGCACAATACCGGTACAGTTCATCAGGCATGCAGTGATCAACCACGGCCCGCTCTTCCTCGCATTAGGAATAAACAGAATAATGGCTGGCACGATCCCAAAGACAACAATTTCGGCTACGAGTATCCATATACCGTAAGGTCCTTCCCTATAGAAATCCATCAGTGTTAGGCCGGCATCCGGTATAATACCATAGATCCAACCAAGGGTATCGGCGATTTTGAGAATGAGGTATGCCCCTAAGAGCCAGGCTGATATCTTGGCGAGCAGCTGGATGGCATTCTCAGGGACGAGTTTCTTTCGAGAAATCTTTTCTGTGAGTTTTGTGCAGAGTATCGTAAAGCATGGGCCCGCAGCAATGGCTGAAAGGATAAAGAGGAAAAAAGTCCAGGGCCAGATATAGAAGCCTTCCCTTGCGGCAAAAGGCCTTCCATACATGACTCCGAACATGCCGCCCAGAGATCCCTGGTGAAAGAAAGAAAGAAATGTTCCTGTGGCGGCGAATATGGCCATGACCTCATGAAGGTTGTGGCCGAAAATTCTAAAGGCCTTGACTTTATGGAGTTGCCTGTTTTCAAGAATAAGGGGCAAAAACTCAATTGCCAAGACACAGAGATAACAGGTGATACAAAAAGAGACCTCAACGAGCATGGAATGGATATTCGCATGCCAGAAGATGAACCATCCTCTGATCGGCTGGCCAATATCTATTCCCAGCATACCCATAGCCCCGGAGTAACATATAAAGCCGATAATAACAGCGGCATTAATAATGTTCTTCAGTTCCTTTTTCCCAATTATGTATGTAAGAAAACCTGTGAAAAACGCCCCTGCTCCAAGCGCTATGATCGCAAGATCGAATACAATCCAGAGCGCAAATGCAAAGACGTTGCTCATATTTGTTTGATTGAGGCCTTTCCAAAGGCAGAGAAAAGCCGAGAGGCCACCCCATGCCAAAAGGGCGAGCCATGGCAGGGTCCATAGGAAAAAGGCCTTCGGGGAGCATCTCTTGACTCCTTCCTGTATCAATGGGAGATCCATTGTGTATCCTCCTAAAAACGCAAACTATCCGGTTGCCTTATTAACGCGTTTGAACTCACCGGGAAGATAGTTGTCCGCCATCTTCCGGACCCAGTCTTTAGTAGAAAGGTAATAGACCTTTGGTTTTGTATTCAGACGCTCCAAGAGTCTGAACGCATGCGGGCTTTTCGCCAATTGTGCAACCTTGTGACTGGGGTTGTTGAGGTCCCCGAAAGTAATAGCCTGTACCGGACATGCCTCTGCGCAGGCAGTGATATACTCATGTTCCTTGATGTCCCTTCTGCCTTCCGCATAGGCCTGGTTTTTCGCCCTCATAAGACGGTGGTGACAGAATGTGCACTTCTCTATCACGCCCCTCATACGGGCAGATACTTCGGGAGTCAAATACCGTTCAAGGCCTTTTCCTTTCGGGAAATACCCATCCCACCAGTTGAAATACCGAGCATCATAGGGGCAGGCTGCCTGGCAATAGCGGCATCCTATACAACGCGTATAAATCTGGCTGACAATCCCCGTATTGTGGTCGATTTTGGTCGCAGTGGCGACACACACCGACACGCAGGACGGATGGTGCCCCCCTCTGCCGTCTTCATCACAATGCATACAGGGGCGGGGAAAATAGCTTGTCTCAGCGTCGGGAAATTCTCTGCCGTTAGTGATTTTGTATAGCTGCATCCAAGTAATACTACGCTCTTTGTCCGATTCGTCACTTCTTACAGACACATTGTTCTCTGCTGCGCAGGCGACCATACAGGTACCGCAACCCGTACATTTGTCCAGGTCAATGACCATCCCATATTTATGCTTCCCTTGGGCATGCCCTTGTTTCATGATCTACCTCATTATTATACTTTCATCAGTTGAACAGGGGTATGCCACCATATGGCGTGACCACTGAGAGGGTCTTTCCCGGCAAAAATGATGTCATTTGGGTTTACGCCCTTCCCCTTAAAGAACTCATCGTATGCTGTATGGCCGAATCCCATGGGCAGCCACACAGTCCCAGGAGCGACTCCCTCGGAAAGGCTGATTAATACCTGGGCCTTTCCGGCCGGGGATTTGATGACGGCTTTGTCACCCTGTCTGAGTTTATATTTAACGGCGGTTTTGGGATTGATAGCAGCAAATGACTTATCCCGGAGGAGCTGGTTGTCGAAAATAGTCTTGAGCACAAACGGCGGGTTTGGGGTCCAAGAGCTTGACAAGTTTATCATGTCGTATGGGACCATCAAAAGAGGATGATCCGAGCGGCTGACTTTGGTATCTATTGGCTCATAATGGGGCATGCATGCTTCATCACCTTTTACCTTGACGCCCATATTCTCTGAAGAGCCTCTTGAAGCAGCTACCTCGATCCTCGTGCTAAAGAACTCAAACTTGCCTGTGGGGGTCTTGAACAAGTTGTCCCAACCCTTATATTTTTTAATAGGCCGGTACCAGTATCCGCCTGTTTGGATTTTGTTCCACATTTCACCAAAAGAGCTATAGTTCCGACTCGGATCGCTTCTCTTCCCCGGGCTTTTCCAGGGAGGATTGTCCTCCGTGAAATCTACAAATCCTCCGCCGGAATCATACAGTCCTTTGACCCTGTCCTTCAAGACTTCCTTATAACTGTTCCAGGGAAAGGCAGCTGCTGTCGTTTTACCGATACGCTTCGTCAGTTTGATAATAACGTCTCCGCTGTTTTTAACGTCATACAGGGGTTTAACCACAGGTTTCGACAAACCATAAAAGGGGTATTGCAAGCCTATGGGCCAAACCACATCATCCATCTTTTCAAGATAAGTACAGTCAGGCAGAATAAGGTCTGCCATATTTGATGTCTCATCGCGATAAGAGGAGAAACTTACAATGAAAGGAATTTTCTTTAATGCCTTTCTAAAAATCCCCCTCTGAGGAAACGTAAAATCCGGGTTTGCTGAAAACAGAAGAAGTGTATCGATAGAAGATGTGGGAGCGTTGATTATAGAATCCGCGAAGTTGTTAATAAGGCTCTGGGCAAATGGGTACTGTGCATTGCCTGCTCCGTCAATACGAGGTTTATTCAGACCCGCTTGGGCTATGCTATCGAGGTTAACTTCCGGGAGAGGACTCAAGGGTATCGGTTCTGTCGTGAGAACACCGCCCGGCATGTTGATGCGCCCAACAAGTGCGTTAAGGCTTTGCACGGCCATGAATTCATAGAGGCTGCCGTTAAGAGTGCCTTTACCTTTGCCGTAAATAGCAACAGGGGCCTGGGCTTTGGCAAAGTCTCTTGCAAGTGAGATAATGGCATCAGCATTGACACCGGTTATTTTGGAGACCTGATTAGGAGAGTATTTTTTCAGGATCAGCGTCTTGAAACCGATATGTTCCTTCCCGTCTGCTGATCGCCAGTCGTCAAAACCGAACGAATGGCTATTGACGAATTCAGAATCATAGAGACGCTCTTTGAGGATCACGTGAGCAAGCCCCAGGGCCAAGGCCGAGTCGGTTCCCGGTTTCAGGGCCATCCATTTGTCAGCCTTGGACGCTGTGTTGGATGCTCTTGATTCAATCTGAACAACTGAAGTCGTCCCTCTTTTTTCCGCCCCTTTGATTTGTCCCCATAAATTCATAATCCGGCCGGGGGCACCCCAGCCTTCCAGAAGCCCACTGCCGAAACTCAAGATAAAATCTGAGTTTTCAAGGTCATAGGCTACGGGGCCTTCAGTCCCCTGCTGAAGTGAGATTCCCATTTGATACGTGTCTTCCAGGCATGGCACCCTCACGTAGTTGGGTGTTCCAACAGCCTTGAGGAATCGTTCGATCATCAGTGAAATGGTTGACCTCATAGGATTGCCATCAATGGCGGCTAGGGCCTCGGGTCTACCTTCTTCCCGCAACTTGGAGATCCGGCTTCCCAGAGTTTCGAACGCCTCACTCCAACTGATGTCGATGAAGTGTCCCGCACCTCTTGGTCCTATGCGCTTCATTGGCCTGGTGAACCTGACCGATTCGTTGTAGAGAAGCTGAAGGCCGCCCATGCCTATGGGGCAGATGCCCCCCGGGTTGATGGGGTAGTCTGTGCGTCCTTCAATCTTCACTGCCCTTTCATCAACCTTTCTGACTTTGATCCCGCAGCCGCCGGGGCATAGAGTGCAGATTGAATTGACTTCCGTAAATTTTCCGACCGGTGGAACCGGGACCCATGGCCAGTTCTGGGTCCATATGGCTACGTCATCCATCAGTTTCCAGGGAAGGGGAGTCAGGTTAATACCGGCTGCTCCACCCAGGATTAACGCGATAAAATTTCTTCTATTCAGTTCCATAAATCATCTTCCCCTTATTTGTGGCATACAAAACAGGCGTTATTCTCCTCATGTCCCATTTTAGTGTGGCATTCGGCACAGTCATCCATCTTCATGCGATCCCACGTGTTGGTCTTGTATCCCGCAATATTCTCTCCCCAAATGGCGATACTGTATCCAGTGAGACGATTCTCTTTGTAGACTGGCAACTTCTCACTATTTTCATGGTTGCCATGGCAGGTTCCGCACTCGATCTCGCCCATTTTCACATGGGCTATATGTGAAAAATAAACGCAGTCAGGTTGTTTGTAATAAGAAAGCCAAGCTATCTCGTTGCCGTCAGCAACATACCTTTCGAGAAATTCGGCCTCTGCTTGTGTTTCTCCTAGTGGGGATTCAGGATCGTCATGACATTCTGAGCATTTGTCAAGCTTTGGGATTCCTGCAAAAGTGCCGTCATTGCGGAATTCGTGGCAATAAAGACACCTTTCCGACTCAGTATCACCCTCTATTCCTTCGACAATTTCTTCATCGAGATGAATTGCGTGATTGAAGTTGATCGGTTGAGGTTGGCTGGAATAGAGTACCATAGGAAAAATGATCCACCCTATGATTAAAGAGGGGATTAAGCCAGCAAGTAAAAAAAGCCCAGTTTCTATCAGTTTATCCGAAGAGTCTGATTTTTTCATCGGGTCAAGCCTCATTTTAATGATGCGTTTTAGAATTGATGGGTCACAGGCCCAATGGCTGTTGGGTATTTACCTACTAACCCTTGTTTTGTCAAGGGGAAAAGGGGTCAGCCCGGAATTTAGCAGAGTGTTCTAATTACCCCAAAAAAGCGTATCAGAATTTCCGGTCTGACCTTTACAAGAAGTGAAAATGTCCCGTGAAATTGGATGGTACACATGTGAAAGGTGGACATGACAAAAGCTGATCAACCTCAGTGTGGATCATCAAGAAAATATAATGCAAAGGGTTGAGTGGCTTCTGAGGGATAGCTGTTTTGAGATATCAATATCTCTTGTTGATCCTCTTTCTGCGCCTCTTGGCCGCCTTTGCCTGCTTCTTTTTCTTCTGGACGCTAGGTTTATCATAGAAGCGTCGTTCTTTAATCTCTGAAAAAAAGCCCTCTTTGGTTAGTTTTCTTTTGAGGTCTTTGATAGCCTTCTCAATCTGATTGTTCTGTACAATGACTTTCATAATTATTCTTTGGATAACCTCGTATTTGCAGAATAAAAAAGCACCTCACAGTCACGATGAGATGCTTTCCTTCAGCATAGAATTATATTATAAGGAGGGGGCAGTTAAAGCCCATGTAGGCTTTAGACTATTGTTCAATCTAGGTCTGAATCCACCTCCTGCCTGCATCTGATGGTTGGGAAGCACTCATTCACTATTGAGGGGAATGGGGATCCTGGCGGACCCCATGCTGCGTCATTCCGCAACAGGTACCTGAATTTTAAAATCATATCTGATCACCCCCTCCGCTTCTTCCATGTCAGGGCTGACAATTTATGCCAAAAAACCCTTCGACCTTTGAAAATTTTTATTATATTGAGTTTGAGGATTTTGTCAAACTCTTTTTTGAGGGCTCGCTCAATTACGGAGACACAGCTTGGCGACACTCTCAATATGATACGCATGGGGAAACATGTCAAACGGTTGTATCTCGATTAATTCATAATTGTCTGATAACATTTTAATATCCCTGGCCAGGGTAGGGGGATTGCAAGATATGTAGATTATCTTCCTTGGTGATAGTGTCAATATCTGCTGTATAATGTCTCTGTGCATACCCGCCCGGGGGGGGTTGGTGATCACTACATCAGGGCTTTCCGAAATGGTTGAAAGACTGTCACGGATATCTCCGCAGACGAAATCGCAGTTATGAATAGAATTGATGGAGCAGTTATTGCAAGCGTCCTCCACCGCGCTCTTTCCAATCTCCATGCCGGTGATAACATGGGCCTTGTCTGCGAGGAATATCGAAATCGTTCCCGTTCCACTGTATAGGTCAAATATTGTCTCATTCCCTTTGAGTTCGGCATAATCGGCCACTTGGTTGTAAAGTTTTTCAGCGGTCGGAGTATTGGTCTGAAAAAAGGAGTTGGACGATATTTGAAAGGTAAAAGGACCTATTTTGTCATAAATGTAGCCTTTACCGAAAAGAAACTTCTCATGTTCTCCGATGGCGATAGAGGCCCTTCTTGAATTGATGTTATTAACGATCGTTCCAATATCTCCCATCTTATCGGAAAGAATATCAGAGAGGAGCTGGACTATGTCTTTTCTATCCTCCGAAGTTACAATATTGACCATCCATTCGTTAAAGGCTTTTGAGTAGCGTAATGTGAGGAATCTCCAGAAGCCATTTTGTCCCCTCAGGTCGTACAGGGGCATGTTGCTTCCTTTTACATATTTCTTAACCTCACTGAGTATCTGATTTCCTCTTCGATTCTGGAGCATGCAGGCTTCAATATCAATAACCTTGAAGTATGTGCCCGGAATGTGGAGGCCCAGGGCAAATTCACCCAGGTTCTTCCTTAGATCCATCTCTTCAGGGAGAAACCATCGGCGGGCGGAAAATGAAAACTCCATTTTGTTTCTGTGTTCGAAGACGCTTTCAGATGGCACGACGTCACGGATAAGGACATTTTTCAGGCCTGCAATACGTTGGATAGAATCTACTACATGTGCTTTTTTGTATGTGAGCTGTTTTTCATAACGGATATGCTGCCACTGACAACCACCACAGTAAGGGCTGTAGGGGCACATGGGGTTTATTCGATCCGGAGAAGGAATAAGAATCTCTTCGATGCCCGCTTCGATGTGGTTTTTTTTCTTACGATAGACCCTGACCCGAAGCTTATCCCCCGGAACACCTCCACGAACAAAAATCACCAAACCATTGACCCTAGCAATGCCTTGGCCACCATAAGCCATACCCGATATAGTCAGTTCAATTGTACTTCCTTTGCGTAACGTCAACGTGTTCCAAAGATATATTGTAGTTGTGGAGTGGAAAATCTTGAGGATTTAATTATCCATCCTGGAGTGAGGTCAACCATTTTTTCTCATCTCCGGATAGAGGCACACCTGCATTGTGCCTCAGCCATCAATCAAAAAACCCCAACAGGCGATTTTGTCGCTGATGGGGCCATGTGAGGGAACTGGGATGATCCGTTTAAACGGCGTCTTTGAGAGCTTTTCCGGGTACGAATTTGGGCACCCTTTTGGCCTTGATTTTTATTTCTTCTCCTGTTTGTGGATTTCTTCCCTTCCTGGCCTTCCTTTTATCCACCTTAAACGTCCCAAAACCTATAAGCGTCACCGTATCCTTCTTTTTCAATGCCTTTTTGATGGTCTCAAAGACACAATCAACCGCCGCCTGAGCCTCTTTCTTGGTATTGACAACTTTTGCTACCTCTTCAATCAAATCGGCTTTATTCATCACATCCTCCTTTCATTAATACAATTAATGGTGAATTCTCAAAAGAAGCTATTAACAAATCCGACTATAACATTCAAGCCTAAAAGTGCATTAAAAGCTACGTTACGCTATTTTTTTGGCTGGCAAAACGGGTGTGTCGAGTTCATTGATTCGATGTACTCGCCTGAAGAAGAAGATGCCTTCAGGGGTAAGTAAATAGGTCGTTTGGGAACAGGTTTATCTTGAGGGGCCACTCATTAAAGGTGAAACGAAAACACTTGATAATGAATAGAATAATGATAAAATATATTTATACGATATAAGTGTTGACAAGCACTCTGAAGGCCATTTGCTGGAAGTTGGAAGATTAGCCATGCCTAAAGTCATAATCCTCGAGGGGCCCACAAGGGGCCAAGTATTTGATCTAAGTGGATCCTCAGCATTTGTTGGTAGGTCGTCGAGAAACGATATAAAGATCGAAGACAATGCGATGTCGAGAAAACATATTAAAATTTTCAGAATCGGGAAGAAGTATTTTTTAGAAGACCTGAAGAGTACTAATGGAACTCGGTTGAACGGAAAAGCCATTGCCCCTGGCGAAGGTTTTGAAATTAGTGAGGAAGATGTAATTTCCATAGGGAATACAGTTTTCCGTTTAAGCGAAATTCCGGTTACATATCCGAAGGGAAACAAGGACTTCGTCACTTCGGAAACCGCGAAGAATCGGGAGCACATAGATACTGGTTCAAGAGAGAGACGGTCTGGCAGGCCTAAGCATCTTGATTTGATTTATAGGGTATCAGAGCTCCTGAAAGATTCTCTGGGTATCCGTGAGTTTTTCGACAGTGTCCTGGAAGGTCTGCTGAACGCTTTGCCGCGAATAGACAAGGTGGCTATCCTTTTGTTCGATGAGCAAAAAAAGCAGATCAAGGATGTATTTTCCAAGGGCAGGGAGAATTCAGTCGAAAAAACCCTAGGGTATTGTCGTGGCGTGGTTGAGTGGGTTTTTGAAAACAGAAAGGCAATCAGAATGTCAGACACAAGCCGTGAGCCCAGACATGATTTTTCCGATTCGATCAGCGCTCTGAAGATCGGTTCGCTGATGTGTGTCCCCATGATCAGTAATGCGGAGATGTTTGGTGCGATTTACATAGACGCCGTCGAGAAGCCTTATGGATTCCGAAAAGATGATCTCCAGCTACTTCACGGCTTGAGCGGTCCTACGGCGATAGCGGTTGAAAAGGACATGCTCGCTACCCGATTACGAGCAGTACTGTCTGAATGAGGTAGAGTAAATAGGTGAGATGGGAACTATCAAATTCTCCTGATTCATATAGGTTTTCAGTCTTTTGAGTTTCCCGGCTCCTTATCGATAACGATGGTGATCATTTCAGAATCACTGAGGTCTGTTGCATCGTCTCCGGATGATTTTTTAGAGGTCTCTTCAAGGGGTAATGCTTCTAAATCGATTTCTAATGGGGCGTCATCTTCTGCCAAGTCCAACAGGACATCTTCTTTAGGGCCGGGTTTCTCGTCTTCAATGTCACCAAGATGAAGGGACATATCGTCTTCTTCATCCTCCTTTTCGAGGAGAGCCGAACTCTCGGATTCTCCAAAGACTATTTCGTCCGGTTCCAGGAATAATCCATTGTCTTCTTCTTCAAGATCAAAGTCATCTGAAGACAAATCGAATTGAATTTCATCTTCGTCCTCAAGAGCTTCCTGATCGGGCAGATCTTGGGGGAAAGATATTCCTTCTGTTTGTTCGAGTTCGCCGGAACTCTCAAGAGAGAGGTCAATGTTGAGGTTTTGGCCTTCATCAAACATGGCAGCACTTGTCTGAATGATAGTTTCTCCAGTCAGTGCTTCTAACAAGGAAGGAGGCGAAGGCCTGAAATCAGGAAGATTCAGTTTTTTCTGCTCAGCACTGA
>JAXHUM010000126.1:0-38509 GCA_034189325.1 Thermodesulfobacteriota bacterium | reverse complement strand
TTCTTGAACTTGATCAGTCGACCCTGCTGTCCCCGCCAGTAAAAGGAAAACTACGAGTACGAGGATCATTTTTTTGAACATGACCTATCGCTATGTTGTACATTTGAACCGCTTGGCCCCTCTTTTTTCGTTCGGTTCTTACCTTTGTGTTTGAGTTCGTAAGGAGAATGATATCTTGTATTTCTGGTTCGTAAGGGATATTTTGCATGATGAAACATGGCACTACACTCCTCAAATAAACGTCGATGAGGTCATTGGACACAATAATTGACCCTGCTCTGCAATAACTATAACACAAGGGGGGAAGAATGGGCATATTGATTGAAAAACAGGGTTCAGTGACAACGATAATCATCAACCGTCCTGAGGTACGAAACGCCGTAGACCATACAACGGCTGAAAAGTTGGCCGATGCATTCAGGGCCTTTGAGGCAGATGATGATGCGAGGGTAGCTGTCCTGACCGGCGCGGGAGATTGCTTCTGTTCCGGGGCGGACCTCAAGCAACTGGCCGAAGGTCGGGGTAACCGCTTAGAAGAGGATGGGGACGGTCCAATGGGTCCCTCAAGGATGTATCTGGCGAAACCGGTTGTCGCCGCAATAGCCGGTTACGCTGTTGCCGGTGGTCTTGAGCTTGCCCTTTGGTGCGACCTCCGCGTGATGGAGAGTGATGCCGTATTGGGCGTATTTTGCAGGCGGTGGGGTGTCCCTCTCATAGATGGCGGCACTGTGAGGCTGACGCGGCTTATCGGCCTCTCTCGTGCCCTGGACATGATACTCACCGGCCGGCCTGTTGAGGCCCCCGAGGCATTCCAAATGGGACTGGCAAACCGGGTGGTTGAACCTGGAACAGCCCGGACCCATGCCGAGACAATCGCCGCCCAGATCGCCTGTTTCCCACAGAATTGTCTTATAAGCGACCGTCGTTCCACCTATGAGCAGTGGGATCTTCCCATGGATAAGGCCCTAAAAAACGAGTTTCAATTGGGCCTGGGCACCATTGGGAGCGGCGAAACCGCAGAGGGCTCCAGCCGTTTTTCGCAGGGTTTAGGACGTCATGGGGCCTTTGAAGAGATATAACATAGGAGGTCTAGGGGTCGGGACATACGTCCCCTGGCGGCAATGGCTTTTTGTCTTGTCTCTCTCAATATTTTGATGGTTCCGTAAAAAGTATAAATTTCGACAGCTTCATTGATTCTTCAATATCAGGGTTTATAAATTCTGAGGAATGAGACATAGGCCTCCTCCGGAGCAGTGATGAAGGATGCGGCGCAATACACAGATAGGGGACTTTTTACGGGACCGCCGAGATTTACAACCCCCACCTGAAGTGTTAATATCAAGGACAAACACGATAGGCGGCTAATCTGACGACCTAATGTTAAGATAGGTAACTGCAGGAAGATCATTTCACGGTCCCAAAACAGGCATTCATAATCATCGAGAAGAAGAATTTGAGAAAATTGCCCGGATGAGCCTTCTCTTTTTTTAACCTTTCACTCCAGGGAGTTTGACTATGCTGGAAAAAGAAATGGACATCGGTCCGATTCGGCCACCCAGCGAGGGAGGTAGCCATTCCCTGCTGATCAGGGCGACCAGGAACTGTCCCTGGAACAGATGCGCCTTTTGTGCCTTCAACTATAGGGAGAGCAGATTTCAGTTACGTCCTGTTGAAGATGTGATCAGGGATATCAATATAGTCAAAGGCATCGAGGAGACAACTCGTGAAGTCTCACAAAAGCTGGGTTATGGGGGAGAGCTCAACAGCCACGTTCTGGAGACATTATTGAGCAATCATGTGGGCGCAACCTCCAGCCCGACCTTTGTCACTGTTATCAACTGGCTTGCGTCCGGAGGGAAGACCGTATTTTTGCAGGACGCCGATTCCCTGATCATGAAGACAGACGAATTAATCGAAATAATCATTTACCTCAAGGCCTCTTTTCCCACCATTGAGAGGATCACATCCTATGCAAGGGCCAAGACGCTCTACAAAAAAACAGAGGAAGACCTAAAGGCCTTGAAAAAGGCCGGGTTGTCAAGGCTCCACGTAGGATTGGAAACAGGGGATGATTATCTCCTCAACAAGGTCAAAAAGGGCATCACGGCGCAAGAACACATTGAGGCAGGAAGGAAGGTGATTAATGCCGGGATCGAACTCTCCAGTTATGTGATCCCGGGGTTGGGTGGGCTCGATTTGTCAATGGATCATGCCAGCAATACCGCTCAGGTGTTGAACAAGATCAATCCCCATTACATAAGATCTCGGCCTTTTGTCCCCAGACGAGGATCCCCACTTTTTGAAGAGTACGAAAAAGGAGATTTCCGACTCCTTTCTCCTCATGGAATCATTAGTGAAATCGGCATGATGGTCAGCGCCCTGAACGTGACATCGCGATTCTGTTTTGATCACGCGGTAAACGCCACCTACAGGTCGGATGAGGGTCTGGTGCCTCTCTTTGATCAAAGACACGAAGGGTACCAACTCCCTGACAGAAAAGAAGAGATCCTCTACATTATCGCAGAAGGTCTTCAAGTTGATGAGTCAAGATACATCAGGGCGGAGCATTTGATCGATGCCATGCTCTGAATCCCTTCCCACTCGTTTCCTGCCTGTTCTGTCAGTTCTCACCAGTTTCGAAAAAACGCAAGGACCGTGGGGGTCTCTCTCTTAGAGGTCGTAAGACAAATGATGACTCTTCAAGGCCAAGGTCCCTTAGAGGGAAACTTATAACCTCTACAGGTGGATCTAGTGTCAAAACCCTCCTCGTTCCAATGTCATGTGCAGGCTCATCCACCAAGATGCCCGTATCTATACTATATTGACATCTGGGGAGCTATTCAATAATGTCAGGCATGATTCAATACTAAGGAAAAGTAAGCAAGAGAGACAGTGTTTGGACGTAAACAGCCCGATTAACATCAATAAGGAGGTGTTTCAAATGATTGGGATTACATCCTATGGGGGATACATCCCCCGATACCGATTGAATCGAATGGTGATATTCAAGAACATGGGGTGGCTGCTTCCGCCCACTATGGCGGCGGCGCAAGGGGAAAAGGCCGTTGCGAACTGGGATGAAGACGCTTTGACCATGGCGGTTGCCGCTGCTTACGACTGCATGACCGGCAAGGACAGAAAAGCATTGGACGGCGTCTATCTGGCCTCCACGACCCTCCCCTATCTGGACAGGCTCAATTCCGGAATATTGAGCACGGCACTTAATGTGCCTGAAGAGGGCGTGACTAATGTGGATTTCGCCTCTTCTCAAAAGGCGGGAATTTCCGCCGCGATATCGGCAGTAGAGGCGGTTCAGTCAGGAGGGAAAAACAATGTGCTGGTCGTGGCCTCAGATCAACGTTGCACTAAGACGGCCACCATGTACGAAATGTTTTTGGGTGACGGTGCGGCTGCCTTACTCTTCGGCAAAGAAGATGTTATAGCGGAAGTTAAGGGGCATTACTCTTACACATGCGATTTTGTGGATCACTACAAGGGGCGTGGGAAAGACTATGATTATACATGGGAAGAGAGATGGGTAAAAGACGAGGGATATCTAAAGATCATCCCGGAAGCGATCTCCGGATACACTAAGAAGACAGGAATCGACTTAAGCAGCTTCGATAAGGTCATCTACCCATGCTATTTCAAGAGAGAACACGCTATTATTGCTAAAAAATTGGGACTCGATCCGTCGAAAGTACAGGACAATATGCATGAGGTCTGCGGAGACACGGGCACAGCCCATCCCCTCGTTATGTTTATTGCCGCCCTTGAAAATGCAAAGCCTGGAGACAAGATACTAATGGCAGGTTTTGGGCAGGGTTGCGATGTCATGGGTTTTGAAATAACCGACAAGATTAAAGACTTCAAAGGCCCAAACGGAATTCAGAACTCCCTTGCCAATCGCGAAGAACTGACCAGCTATCAGAAGTATGCCAAGTTCAGAGAATTGATCATAGCTGATTTGGGTCTTCGGGGTGAGACTTACGGGAATACGTCATTGACGACCCTTTGGAGAAAACGAAAGGTAATCCTCGGCCTTGTGGGAGGCAAATGTACCAAATGCGGTACGCCCCAATTCATTCCTCAAGACATCTGCGTGAATCCTGAATGTAATGCCATACATTCGTTGGAAGATTATGAATTTGCCTCTCGAAAGGGTAAGGTCCTGACCTATACGGGTGATATGCTTGCCGCCTCTATCGACCCACCTGCCATTTACGGGCTTATCACTTTTGATGAAGGAGGGAGGATATTCTGTGATTTTACGGATTGCTCGCTTGAGAAGGTAAAGGCAGGCCAACCAATAAAGATGTCCTTTCGACTAAGGAAAAAAGATAACATACGAGGTTATCGTGGGTACTTCTGGAAGGCAATCCCTCAAATTGAGCAATAAAGGAGGTAAAAGATATGGCGACTGGAATAAGAGATAAAGTAGCGATATTAGGTATGGGCTGCACCAGGTTCGGTGAGAGATGGGAGTCGAGCGCCGAAGAGTTAATGGTCGAGGCTTTTGAGGAGTGCCTGAAGGACGCTGGTATTGAGAAGAATCAGATTGAAGCGGCCTGGTTCGGAGTGGCAGCGGAAGAGGTTAACGTGGGAAAAAGTGCCCTTCCTGCGTCCATGACATTGAGACTCCCCAATATACCTGTTACGAGAGTTGAGAATTTCTGCGCCACGGGAACCGAGGCATTCAGAGGCGCCTGCTATGCTGTCGCATCCGGGGCCTATGACATTGCATTGGCTATCGGCGTTGAAAAACTAAAAGAAACGGGCTATGGCGGACTCCCGGACTTCGGCATGGCAGGATCCTATGGGTTGCAGACTTTCTGGTTCCCCAATATGACCGCCCCCGGGTGCTTTGCAATGCTCGCAGGTGGATATTCCGCCAAATACGGGGTTGAAATGGATCAACTCAAGAGGGCTATGGCCCATGTATCAGCCAAGAGCCATGCGAACGGAGCTTTAAACCCAAAAGCCCATTTGCGCAAGCCCGTGTCTGAGGAGATGATATTAAACGCCCCTATGGTTGCCTATCCTCTGGGGTTATTCGATTGTTGCGGTGTGAGCGACGGCTCGGCTGCAGCTATTGTGACGACGCCGGAAATAGCCAAGAGTCTCGGCAAGAAGGATTTTGTTTCCGTAAAGGCCTTACAGATATCCTTGAGCAACGGTGAGGAAATACAATACGAGTGGGACGGTGCCCATGTAGTCACCACAACCGCCGCCAGTGCCAAGGCATACAAAGAGGCGGATATCACCAACCCTCGAGAAGAGCTGAGTATGTTTGAAGTGCATGACTGCTTTTCAATCACTGAATTAGTGACAATGGAGGATCTGCACATTTCGGAAAGGGGGAACGCCTGCAAAGATATATTGGATGGATTTTATGATCTGAACGGGCAGGTGCCCTGCCAGACGGACGGTGGCTTGAAGTGCTTCGGACATCCTGTAGGGGCTTCCGGTATTCGCATGATCTACGAGATGTACCTGCAGCTCAACGGCAGAGCCGGAGAGAGACAATTAAAGGATCCCAAGCTCGGTCTCACGCACAATCTCGGCGGATTTCCAATGATGAACGTCTGTAGTGTGGCCATTGTAGGAAAGTATGGTGTGTGATAAAGTAGACATTAAGGCAGGCGTAGCTTGGAACTCTTCCTCTGAAAGCTGCGTCTGCCACTTCCCCGCCACCCATTCCACGATTTTGTCTTGACTTTGAAAAACAGTTATTATACTCGGCATACGAGATCAGTTAAGCTTTTGTAGACAGAAGTATTCTTGTGACTCCCTTAAAGGCCTTTGGTTTGAAACCTTAGATTCTTAATAAACGAGGAGGAATATCATGGATACAATGAAAAAGATGAACAGCTTTATGATCTGCTTGCTACCCATCTTAGTTATACTTCTTACAACAACTCCTGGCACTGCAACTGCTGAAAAACCAATCAAACTAGGGCTGATTGATGCCTATTCCGGGGCTGCGGCCGCGTTTACCAAGCCGAACCTTAACGGCTGGCAGATGGCGGTCGATGAGTTCAATGAAAAAGGCGGATTAAAGGGAAGAACGATAGAAATCATCACTCGGGACAGCAAGTTCAAACCTGACGAAGCCGTCTCCCACGCCCGTGAACTCATACTCAAGGAAAACGTCAGCTTTCTGGGCGGGACAATCAGCAGTAGTGTCGCCCTGGCCATATCTGAGTTCGCCAAGAAAAAGAAGAAGATATTCATTGTTTCTGCCGCAAGGAGCCATCGCATCTCAGGTGAAAAGGGCCACAAGTATATCTTCAGAGGTTGTCCCAGTGCGGATATCGAAGGTCTGGCCGGCGGGTACTATGGGTCTACAATGCCCTTTAAGAAATGGTACATCATTGGTGACGATTACGAATACGGCCACTCCATCGCTGATAATTTCTGGAAAGGTCTGAGCAAGTTCAAACCGGATGTCGAAAAGATCGGCGAGACCTGGTGTAAACTAAGAGAGACCGATTATACTCCTTATTTGACGGCCATGATGGCGAAAAAACCTGAGGCCGTTTATGCCGCCTTTGGAGCCTCAGGCCTGATTCCTTTTTTCAAACAGGCAAAGCTCTTTGGATTGTACGATAAGGTCCCGGTGTTCGCCTTTGCACTGGGTGACTCCGCCATGGCCAAGGCCCTCAAGGAAAACATGCCTGTGGGCGCCTATGCCGGCAATAATTACCTCTGGTACTACCCGGACACCCCTGAAAACAAGGCATTCGTCACAAAATGCAAAGAGAAATACAATGACCCCTATCCTTCAGGAATAGGGATCTTTGGGGGTTATTGCTGCGGTAAGTTCCTGACCGAAGCGATTATTCAGGCAGACTCTATCGATACCCAGAAGGTCATCAAGGCCTTGGAGGGGTTAATCATTCAAACCGCTATCGGCCCCATAAGAATGCGGGGCTGTGATCATCAGGCAAGTACTCCGGCTTTCTGGGGCAAGGTCAAAAAAGTCGAAGGGTACCCTTTTCCTGTCATGGAAAAAGTCACCACAACGCCGGCCAAAAAGGTGACTCCTACCTGCAAAGAAATTGCCGCTGCCAGAAAAGCGGCCAAGGCAAGCAAGAAATAGTGCGACAAGACGGGCCTCCCTGCTTTCGACCATAGGGCCGGTCCGTCAACCTCTATTTCTTCTTTGATCAGGCTAAGAAAACTCTCTACATAGAAGGTTCTGCGCATGGCATTTGACTCTTCCATGCTCTTCATTCAGTTCGTCAGCGGCCTCAGCAGGGCCATGGTTCTCTTTCTCATGGCCTCGGGTCTTACACTGATCTTCGGCGTTATGAAGGTTATCAATTTCGCCCATGGTGTCTTCTACATGTTGGGGGCATACATCGCTTTCACGCTGACCGCTCTCTTGACAGGCCCTCTTGGATTCTGGGCCGCTATTGTGATTGCTCCCACAGTTGTGGCCCTTATAGGCGGTTTGGTGGAGATTATCCTCCTTCGTCGGATCTACGAAAAAGAACACCTCCTACAGATCCTTCTCACCTACTCCCTCATTTTTGTCTTTAATGACGCCGTTAAACTGTTGTGGGGTGAGGAGATGAGGATCGTCTCGCTACCCAAAATCCTCAGCGGTTTTGTCACTTTGTTCTCACACCGTTTCCCCATATATTACTTTTTTATCATTACTATTGGGATCCTCGTGGCGCTTCTTCTCTGGGTCTTTTTGAGCAGGACAAGAATCGGCAAGGTGCTCAGAGCCGCTGCCGAACACAAGGACATGGTCGCCCTCCTCGGATATGATGTAGGTGGCTTGTTCACGGTGGTATTCATCATTGCGACATGGTTAGGTGGGCTGGCAGGGGCGGTGATCGCCCCGACTGTTCGTCTCTCCTTGGGCATGGACATGGAAATCATCATAGAGTGTTTTATCGTGGCGATCGTGGGAGGACTAGGGAGTATCTGGGGGGCCCTGTTGGGGGCGCTTATCACCGGTCAGATTTACGCCTTCGGCATTTTGATTGTCCCCAACTACGCGATGGCCTTTCTGTTTGCACTGGCCGCATTAATTATCATCTTCCGTCCCAACGGACTCCTCGGCAAGCCCTTGCAGACGGGATAAAGAGAGAATGGAAAATCGGAATCCAACAAATTCAAGGGGGAAGCTTCAACATACTACAAACACCTTCTATCTTGTATCAGGGTGGATCGTTATAGGATTAGTCCTTGTGGCCCTTCCTTTTTTTATGGAATATACCATCTCTCAGTATTATGTCTATCTCGCCATCAAGGTCATAGTGTGGGTCCTCTTTGCAATGAGCTTCAATATAGTACTCGGCTATGGAGGCATGATGTCTTTCGGTCATGCCGCTTTCTTTGGGGTGGGGGCCTACTCCAGCTCTCTTCTTCTGGTCAAGACCTCTTGCCCTATGGTTCTTGCCTTTGTTATAGCCCCATTTGCCGCTGCAGCCGCCGGAGTGATTATAGGCTATTTCAGCGTCCGGGTGAAAGGGACTTTTTACTTCGCAGTAATTACCCTCTCATTTGCTCAGCTAGCCTATATCCTGGCCTTTAAATGGCGAAGCTTCACCTTCGGCGACGATGGAATACAGGGTATTGAGGTCCCATCCATAATTTCCACCGATGAAACATACATAAACTTCTACTTTTTCGCCCTGATAATCCTCCTTATATGTCTCTATCTCCTCTGGAGAATCGTTCGGTCTCCATTCGGGATGATGCTCATGACTCTAAGGGAAAATCCGGAGAGGGCGGCCTTTGTCGGGATAAAAGTGGAGAACTATCGTTTGATCGCTTTTACGATATCGGCATTTTTTTCAGGGGTGGCCGGCGTCCTTTACGCCCTTCTTGAGACATCCGTTGCCCCGGATGTCCTGTTTTGGAGTATGTCGGGAGAAGTGATTCTAATGGGTGTTCTAGGAGGGATGCATATCTTTATGGGTCCTGCACTGGGGGCGACCATTATGGTTCTCCTGAATTCGTTCATCACTTCCTATACCGAATACTGGGGGCTCTTTTTGGGGATTACCCTGATTCTGATCGTTCTCTTTTTCCCCAAAGGAGTCACTGGTCTGATAGTGGAACAGTATGGGGCACTGAAGGGAAGGAAAAAGCGCTGAATGTCCATCCTTGAACTTAAAGAGGTAAGGAAATCCTTCGGCGGTGTCATGGCCGTTGCCGGACTGAATCTAAGAGTCGAGGACAATCGGATTCAATGCATTATCGGACCGAATGGAGCGGGTAAGACAACACTTTTCAATTTAATCAGCGGCCTCTATTCGTGCGATGAAGGCCTCATCTTTTTCAAGGACCGGGACATCACCTGTCTATCTCCCCAAGAGATCGTAAAAATGGGCATTGGCCGTTCCTTTCAGGTGACCAACATCTTTCCCAAATTAACAGTCTTCGAAAATATTCAATCCGTGATCCTGTTCACCAGAAGAAAGGGACTGAGTCTCTTTTCAGATGCCAAAAGACTTTTTGTAGATGATACAAAGGAGATTATCTCTATGATTGGTCTTAACAAAAAGGCAGACAAGGTGTCGGGGATTCTGCCGGCAGGCGATAGGAAAAGACTGGAATTAGGGATTGTGTTGGCGACTGCTCCTGAGCTTTTGCTCCTGGACGAACCTACATGTGGCATGTCACCCATGGAAACAGCCGATACGATTGATCTGATCAAGGCTATAGCCGTGAAGAGATCACTTTCAGTCCTGTTCACGGAACATAAGATGGACGTCGTCTTCGGTATCGCATCCCATATTACCGTCATGAATTTCGGATCTGTGATTGCCGCGGGCAAACCTGAGGAGATTCGAGCTGACTTGAAGGTACAACAAATCTATTTCGGAGAGGCTTGATGTTTCTTGAAGTGAATAAGATTAACACCTATTACGGTGTGTTCCAGGCAATCTTCGACGTATCACTGGGCTTACGGGAAGGGGAAATCGTATGCCTTCTCGGAAGAAACGGCGCCGGCAAGTCAACCACTCTTACGAGCATTATAGGACTGAATAAGCCTGAATCAGGTAGTATCAGGCACAAGAATGAGGAAATCATCGGAATCAAGCCCTATCAAATCGCCAGACGGGGAATAGGATTTGTCCCGGAAGACAGGTGGGTCTTTTCAGAGCTCACTGTCAAAGAGAATCTCGAGATAGGCCTAAGAAGACCTCCAAAGGCTGGGGCAAAAGCCGATCTGGAAAGAATCTACGAGCTTTTTCCAAAACTGAAGTCCCTCGAAAAACAGCATGCAGGCATTTTGAGTGGCGGTGAGCAACAGATGTTGACCGTGGGCAGGACGCTTATGGGTAGTCCCGAGTTGATTTTGCTTGATGAACCCACAGCAGGGCTTGCGCCTGTGGTCGCCAAGATACTGGGGGAGCAGATCAAGAGACTGAAGCAGGCAGGCCTGACGATCCTTCTAACGGAACAAAACGCGCTGCTGGCGATGAGTATCAGTGATCGGTCCTACGTCATTGATAAGGGAACGATCGTGTATGACGGCACCGTCAAGAATCTCGCCCAAGATGAAGACACCATGAGGGGGTACCTTGGCGTTTGAGTCCCCTCATTTCGTCAAAAGGGCCAGTTTTTTAGTTATATTGTCACGTATCCAATGAGCGTCCCACCATTCCACAGGATTCACGGGAATACCGCCGACCATAACGCCGAAATGGAGATGGTCGCCTCCCGCAAGACCCGTCTGGCC
Source organism: Thermodesulfobacteriota bacterium (assembly GCA_034189325.1). Classification (GTDB taxonomy): domain Bacteria; phylum Desulfobacterota; class DSM-4660; order Desulfatiglandales; family Desulfatiglandaceae; genus JAXHUM01. Next base: position 27,801 of record JAXHUM010000126.1, on the reverse strand, counting down.
GGTAAGTCCCAATATATCGCCTCTCATTAGCTCCTGGCCGATACTGACATCTATCCGGCTTAAATGGGAATAAGAGGAGGCAAGACCCTGTCCATGATCCAGGACAACCGTGAGACCATATATCCCAACGCGTTCCGCCAGAATCACTCGGCCGCTATTGGCGGCCTTGACTTCTGAACCTGCCAGTGAAGCCAGATCCACGCCCAGATGAACCTGCTGGTCCACTTTCTTTCCTTCAAAAAAATAGGAACGATGGTCTCCAAACGCGGCCATGGAAGCAGCGTTTCTGAGCCTTAACCAGGTGTCCTCCCATAGGCGATCAGGCACAGATTGTGAACGCAGATCGTATAGAGTTGAGGTGTTTTCTTTTCTTAACTGTCGGTTAATCCATAGAAATTTATCGATATCACTTGTTCCACTGTCCTGTATCTCAGAAGAAAAATAGGGCAAAACACGCTTTAGGAACCGACCGGAGATATTGATCCTATCTGACCGAAACCGCTTTCTGCGGATGTGACAATAGAACCCTGATTTTGACTCATGACCCGCCTTATCCTTCGCCGTAAGGTGAACCTCAGGATTCGCTTTAGTGTCGTGAGGGATAGCGAAGTAGCAGAGATAAAGACCTTGTTGAATCGCACCCTGGGCCTGAAAGCCTCGGAAAAAATGGGAGTTGACCATAACACCGCTTTCAACAGTATCCGAAGATGTTCTGTAAATGATGAGTCCTGCCCCCCCCAAATTGATGTTGTGCATCCTGCTCACAGGCGCAATGGCCGGCGGAATCGTGTCCACGACCATTGTGTGCTCGACGACGGAGAAGTTTCCATCCCCCCCATTCTTCCGGGAGTGGTCCCTTACATAAATTTCAAGGTCAATTCGGCCCTGAGTCAACTTTATGGCTGAAGGATCTATGAAGAATTCCGCATCAAAAGAGTGAACACCTTCATAATTCAAAAAGCCTTTAAATGGAAATATCTCCTCAAAGACAGAGGTCTTTTTGCCCTCCTGCCTCACAAACACCTCGATACTCCTGAGCCCTCTTTTCATGTCCCTGGCGGAAAGTGTGAATGTCTGTTTTCCTGAAATATACTCAGGCAATGGGCTGACTTCTATCAGGGGTTTTTCTCCTTCAAAAATAAGCCGCAAAAACCAGCCCAGGAAACAGAGGGCTAATACGATCAACACCACGGTCAGAAAAAGTCTCAAGCTCCTTTTGGCGCCCATATATCGATTTGACTCCTCAAAAAAACGGGGGAAACGCAAGATAAGCGTAAAGGTAATGCTGTTGACAGGGACCTTTCCCTTCGATTACCTTATTAGCCATAAACTCATATCAATAATTATCGATGATGGCAAACATTATCGCTCCAAGGACCTGTTCAATTTGAATGGATTTATCTTGACACCATTCTCTCACTAAGACAAATTAGGGCGGAAATTTGAACAAAATCTGATCAACCGAGGAGTTAAACATGGCTATTGTCATGCCTTTTAGGGGCCTGACCTATAACTTCAATCTGCTTACCGATTTCGACAGGCTTGTAGCACCGCCATATGACGTAATCTCTGAAGAGGAACAGGAGGCGTACCATCAGGCTCATCCCGCAAATGTGATACGTCTTATTCTGGGCAAAAAAAAGAGCGGTGATTCCGATTGGGACAACCGTTATATAAGGGCCGCCGACCTTTTCTCAAGATGGCAGTCCGACGGGACACTCATCCGCGCAGATCATCCCTGCATCTATCTTAGTTCCCTGGAGTACGACCTCAAAGACGGCAGGGGAACGCGCACCAGATGGGGAATGGGTGCGCTTGTTCGCATTGAAGACGAAGGTTCGTCAACGATTCTCCCACATGAGCAGACTTTTTCAGCTCACAAAGATGATCGTCTGAAACTGATGCGGGCCTGCAAAGCCCAGCTCAGTCAGATATTCGGACTCTATGAAGATTCGGATAATGCCGTCTTGGAGACCCTTAAAAAGACGATCACACAACCCCCTCCCGTTGCATTTGATTTCGCCGATGGGACACGTCACAGCATGTGGATATTGGAAAGCCGTTCCCTTGCGGAAAAGATCGCAAGCGCGATGTCAACTAAGAGGATATTCATTGCCGATGGTCATCATCGCTATGAGACGGCTCGAAGCTTCCGCAATATTATGAGAACAAGGTACGGAGCAAGACCTTCAGACAGATCTTACGAGTACGTTATGATGTATCTGACCAGTATGGATGACGAGGGCCTGACCATCCTGCCATCCCACAGACTCGTCAGAGAAGTACCGAATTTCGACCTCAAGTCCTTTCTTGAGACGCTGAAGACATATTTCGAAATCAAAGAGTTACCAGTCTCGCACCTCGGCATTCCCGGGGACTGCGCCACACTGAGAAAGGTCCTTGAGGAAATGGGTGAGCACAGCACAGCCTTTGCCTTTTATCCTCAAAAACAGGAGAGTATTTTCCTGCTAAGGCTTCGACCCACTGCCATACAGGAAATGGATCAGGAATTGGATCCGAGTCTGAAGAGCCTGGATGTTGTGGTACTGTCCAGACTCATCCTGGAAAAGGTCCTCTGTTTGGAGAAGAGCCTCGATAATGAAAGGCTCTTTCACTATGAGAGCGATATGGAAGAGAGTATTGCACAAGTCAATTCCGGAGACTGCCAGATGGCCTTTTTGCTCAACCCTACCAAGATAGAGCAGGTCAAGGAAATCGCGGCCAAGTCACTCTACATGCCGAGAAAATCGACCTATTTCTACCCCAAGGTTTTGACCGGTCTGGTATTTAACAAGATAGATCCCCATGAAACCATCCAAATCCAATGAAGTCGAACTGAAAAACGGTGAGTGTATTGACTGTTTTATGGATGGTCGCCTGAGATTGATCCAATCAAAAGAGGGCTATCGCTTCTCTATTGACGCTATCCTTCTCTCTCAGTTTGTCACTATCCGCCCAAAAGACATAATTGTTGATCTCGGCACAGGCTGCGCCGTGATACTCCTCGTCCTGCTTTTGACAAGGAATTTGAGACATGCCTTTGGATTAGAGATTCAAGAAGAACTCGCATCACAGGCAGCTCGGAATGCCTTTCTCAACGGAGTACAAGACAGGATGGATATAGTCGTGGGAGACATCAAACACGCCCCTTTTCCCAAGGGTTCCGCCGATGTAGTGGTGTGCAATCCGCCTTATCAACAGGTAAGGAGGGGGCGCATCAACCCTGATTCACGGAGGGCCATCGCAAGGCATGAAATACTCGTATCTCTAGACGATATACTGCTTGGCGCAAAGGATCTTCTTCGAAAAAAAGGAAGGCTCGCCTTAATCTATCCGGCCTTCCGTCTGACCGATGTTCTGGTACGTATGCGCCGGCACGGTCTTGAACCCAAGAAGATCCAAGTCCAATATCCCGGCCTCTCATCAAGTGCCGAGCTGGTACTCATAGAGGCGTTGTCAGGAGGCAGACCTGGAGTAGAAATAACCCCTCCCGTCATTGGACAGGGTGATTTCTCCATCTAAAAGGACCCCAGCCTGAATTCTATCCTCTTCACGGCCGCCCGTGCCAACCTGGCATTCAGTTTCTCCCTGATTGCCTTCTCCATAAATTCAAGTTCCTGCAACCAGATAGGATCGGTCACCGTGACTCTCAGCCTTCCCTCCTTGATCCTGTGAGGCTGAGCACTTTTGGAGATGACAGGCCCGACCACCTCTTCCCACACCTTCCAAATATCTGCATCTTCAGGGACAAAGGGAAGCCCCCCTTCACCAAAAAGATCCGCTAGGATATCCTTCAGGGATGTCATTGTCCCGTCGTTGAGAGTCATGCCATGAGGTTAAATAGCTTCAGGATTAAAGTCAAGTGAACTTAAATAGTCATTATCTCTTGACGTCCTCTATTTTTATCTATAGTTTTCAGTAATAGGGCTTGTCCGGCCCGAGTCTATTGAAACATAAACATACAGGAACGGAGTTATTTTATGGCCTGGGATTGGGACAAATTACAGCAGCAGAAGAAGAGCCGACCGGGCGGAGGTTCCATAGAGCCGCCGGGGATGGATGAAGTCATTGACAAGATAAGGAGCGCAAAGGGGAATTTGCCGGGGAAGGCCTGGATTATTATTGTTTTGATCGCTCTTGTATTTGTCGCTATGGGCTCTTTTTTCACTGTTGGGGTAGACGAGGTGGGAGTGGTTCAGAGATTCGGGAAATACAACAGAACCGTACCTTCGGGTCTCAACTTCAAACTCCCCTTAGGCATTGAAAACAATAAAAATGTAAAGGTCAAATATGTCTTTAAGGAGGAATTCGGCCTTCGAACGATTCAGCCGGGTGTCCGGACCAGGTATGCATCCGAAACCGCCTTCTTGGGTGAATCCCTCATGCTGACCGGGGATCTCAATGTCGCCCTTGTGCCCTGGATCGTGCAATACCGCATCAACAATCCTTACGACTATCTTTTTAAGGTCCGCGATGTTAGGGGGACCCTCAGGGATCTGGCTGAAGCGAGTATGCGGCTGGTGGTAGGGGACAGGAGCATTAACGAGGTGATCAGTAAACGAGAGGAAATAGCCACCAAATCCAGAGAGCTCTTACAAAAGATGTTAAATGAGGCAGAAACAGGAATCAAGGTAACGACGATAGAGATGAAAAAGACGAATGTTCCGGAACCGGTCCAACCCTCCTTTAATGAGGTCAATCAGTCTATTCAGGAAAAAGAGAAGATGATCTACCAGGCGAATGAGGCCTACAACAAGGTCATCCCTGCTGCAAGGGGAAACGCCGAAAAGACGATCAGTAAAGCGGAGGGATATGCCCTTGACCGACTGAACCGTGCGGAAGGAGACGCCACAAGATTTCTTGCCCTCCATGAAGAATACAAGAAGGCAAAGGACGTCACTCTCAGGAGGATGTATCTTGAGTCCATTCAAGAGATCTTCCCGAAACTGGGGAAGATATATATTGTTGATTCCGATCAGAAAAACCTTCTACCCCTGCTCAATCTGGCACTTCCGGAAGGAGGTAAAAAATGAAATTCAAGATTCTCCTGATTCCCATGGCGATCATCGCGATCGGCCTTTACTCATCGCTCTACGTGATTGACGAGACCGAGCAGGTTGTCATTACTCAGTTTGGAAAAGTTATCGGTGCCCCCATAACAGAACCGGGACTGAATTTAAAAGTGCCGATCATCCAAAACGTCAACCGCTTTAGAAAGAACCTTCTCGAATGGGACGGTGATCCGAGCGAAGTCCCCACCCTGGACAAGACATACATCTATGTCGACACCTTTGCCAGATGGAAGATTGTCGATGCACTAAAGTTTTTCCAAACGGTGAGCAACGAAGTTGGAGCCATGGCGCGACTGGACGATATCATTGACGCGGCGGTCCGTAATTTTATCGCGGAGAACCCCCTTATTGAGACGGTCCGATGGACCAACAGAGAACTGGACATATCTGAATTGGGGGTTGAGAAGGGTGAAGGACAGAGAGTCATAGGCGATATCACGACCGGGAGGCAAGAGATTCTAAAGGGAATCCAGGAACAGGCCAGTCCGAAACTGAAAGATTTCGGCATAGAACTCGTTGATGTGCAAATGAAGCGCCTTAACTATGTCGAGCAGGTCCAACGATCCGTCTATGGAAGAATGATCGCTGAGAGAAAACAAATCGCTCAGAAATTCCGCTCCGAGGGTGAAGGAGAAGCGCGGAAGATAGAGGGAAAAAGGGAAAAGGCATTGAAGAAAATCACCTCTGAGGCCTACAGAAAGGCTCAGGAAATAAAGGGTGAGGCCGACGCAAAGGCCACACGTATATACGCGAATGCCTACAATGTGGACCCAGAGCTTTATTCCTTTCTGAAAACTCTGGATGTGTATAAACAGACCCTGGACAAGGATAACTCCCTCGTTCTGTCGACGGATTCCGACTTTTTCAAATACTTGAAGACGTTTAAGGGGGAGGTCAGTCCGAACTAAGCCGGATTAGCCCCGTTATGGGAGAATAAAAATGGTAAGAACGGAAATATCCCTTTTCCTTGAGAATGTACCGGGTGAGTTAGGAAAACTGGCTTCCCTGCTGTCAGAAGCAAAGATCAATATTGATGCCCTGACGATTCAGGACGCTTCCGACTATGTACAGGAGCTGTTCAGAGCAAGGGGAAAATCTCTAAAGCGCATTGCCCCTGCGGCCAGCTACGGTTCTATGAAAAAAGACTCGGCAGATCATGCCCTGATCCGTCTTCTCGTGGATAACACGGACAGGGGCATCGATCTTCTCTCAAAGGCAGGTTACGTCTTTGACATGATGCCGGTAATCGCCTTGGAAATTGACAATGCGCCGGGCACGCTGGCCAAGATGGCAAAAAGGTTTGGAGAGGAAGGGATCAACATTAACTATGTTTATGGGTCAGCACTCTCGGAAGGGAAGAAATCCCTCTTTGTCTTCTGCCCGGAAGATATCGAGCTGGCAGCCCGCATCTTTTCAGATTAGCGCTAAAGATCCACAGGCCTTTTGAGATCAACGATTCTGAGCTGTATACTCTTATGCCCCTTCCAGCAATTCATTTGGGGCGTAAAAAGCATCTGGATGGTCTCTCCCGTAAGAGGATGCCACCCTGACATGCCGAAACCGATCGCGTCAAAGACCTTTTGTTTCTCCCTGACTCTCAGCTTTAGGTGCCTCTCTCCTACGATCCGGGAATCAAGGACATCCACCGAACGAACCCAAAAAATAGGCTCGGGATTTCCCTCTCCAAATGGAGATAAAGCCCTTATCTGATGAATTATTTCAACACTCAATGCTTCAAGAGAGATCTCGCCGTCCACCTTTATGGTCGGGCGTAAATCCTCTTTTACCAGGGCCTGAGCCGCAAGATCCCTCAGCCCATTTTTCAACTTCTCGATATTTTCCTTCCTCAATGTAAAACCGGCTGCATGAGCATGGCCCCCGAATTTTTCGAGGAGATAACTGAGGCGGCACAAGGCCCCGTAAAGGTTAAAGCCTTTTATGCTTCTTCCTGAACCAACTGCGAGACCATCCTTGATATCCATAACCAACGTAGGCCTATAGTACCTCTCCACAAGCCTCGAGGCGACAATCCCGAGGACTCCCTGGTGCCAATCCCTCCCTGCCACCACAAGGACTCTTGACTCACTCAATTCGCGTGGATGGATCAAACTCTCTTCTATCTCTTCAAGGATGCCCTGCTCTACCCTCTGTCTGTGCCTATTAGCGCTATTGGTTTCCTCTGCCAGGTTTTTTGCCACAGAAGTATCTCGAGCCATCAATAGTGCCAGCCCGATCTCGGGATCATCCATCCTCCCCGGCGCATTCAACCGTGGCGCGAGTCTGAAACCGAGATCATCGCTTGTTATGTCGCTTTCGTTGACGCCTGAGACCTCTTTTATCGCCTCGATGCCCGCCCACCTTGACCAGGCAATCCTGGAAAGCCCATTTGCGACAAGTATCCGGTTCTGACCCAGGAGCGGGACCCTGTCTCCCACCGTCCCAAGGGCGACAAGATCCAGGTAGATTCTCAAATCCGGTTCCTGGTCGGCCTCAAACATTCCTTTTTCCCTCAAGGCCGCTCTTAGTGCGACCACCAGGAAAAACGCCAGGCCCACGCCTGCAAGCTCCTTGTATGGGAAACAACATCCAGGCTGGTGCGGGTTTATCACCGGACAGAGGGCCTCGTAGTCCTCAGGGATTTGATGATGATCCGTGACCACCACCTCCATACCGGAATTCAGGGCCTGGGCTATGACCGCTGAGTCTGAAATACCGCAATCCACGGTAATAAGAAGCCCGGTACCGTTTTTGGCAATGATATCGACGGCGGAACTATTCAGGCCGTAACCTTCGGTGAATCGATTGGGGATATAGGAGGAGACGGGGATATCAAGACTACTGAAAAAATGTAAGAGGAGCGCCGTTGCGGTCAGTCCGTCCGCATCGTAATCTCCATATATGGTAATTTTTTCATTCTTCTCAACGGCCTTAAGAATGGTGGAAAGGACCTTATCCATCCCCTTTAAGAGCATGGGATCCGCCATGTCCGCCAGCCGTGGGTCCATAAAGGAGCGGACAGCATCTTTGTCTGATATGCCCCGGTTAATCAGGACTCGAGCCTGGAGGGGAGTCAGGCCGGTCTTACTAGACAGCTCCGATACAAGGGGAGAGGAGGCCTTCAGGTCCCAAGTCTTGGGGGTTATCGCGACAGGGCTTTGTCGAAGAAGTTTGGTGGGTTTCACACCCTGATCATTCCTTCCACCTTTTGGATGTGTTCGGGACTATCAACCTCCACGGAATCAAAGGGAGTCTCCAGCACCTTGATCTGATAACCATGTTCGAGGGCCCTCAACATCTCCAACTTCTCAATCGATTCAAGGGCTCCTTCCGAAAGTCGGGCAAACTGAGAAAGGAAAGACATCCGATACCCGTAAAACCCAAGATGCTTGTAATAGGCATGGCCCGGTTCCGCCTCACGGCAGAACGGGATAGGGGAACGGGAAAAATAGAGGGCAAAGCCCCTGCTATCGGTCACAACCGTGACATCGCTGGGGCTCTTCAAAGGGTTTTCGGCTGTGACCTTCCACATCAGGGTCGCCATGGGGATTGATTTGTCATCTAGGAGAATGTTGACCAGTTGAGAGATAACCGACGGGTTGAAGGCCGGCTGATCGCCCTGGATATTGACGACGATGTCATCTTCGTCCAAACCAATTTTCGAGGCCGCCTCAAAGACCCGGTCCGTGCCGGAGCAATGGGCCTTGCCCGTCATCAGGGCCTTGCCTTCGAATCCAATAACGGCGGAGAAGATGCGCTCGTCATCCGTCGCCACCCAGACCTCGGTAAGATCGGGACATGAGAGGGCCCTTTCATAGACATGCCGGATCATCGGCTTTCCGGCAATCAATGCCAGGGGCTTTCCGGGGAAACGGCTCGAATCATATCTCGCTGGTATAAAACCAACCTTCTTCATAATTCCTCGACAGGACCCGACATCAGATTCAGGGTTCGGAGTAACTCGCACAGGCCGTGTCCGATTCCCATGCGCTTACCCTGCTGACCCTGATCATTCTATTATTCAGCTTCTGAGAAAGAGATTCAAATAGATAACGCGCAATATTCTCCGAAGACGGGTTCTGAGTCGTGAACGGATCGATTTCATTCAAACACTGATGGTCCAACTTGTCCACTACACTCTTGGCGGCTTCCTTGACAAGTCGAAAATCAATCAGCAGGCCATTATCTTCAAGGCTATCTCCCGTTACAAAGACCTCTATTTTCCAGTTATGGCCATGAAGGTTTTCGCACTTGCCGCCATAATCCCTCAGTTGATGGGCCGAGGCAAACCGGGTGATGACTCTTAACTCATACATAGGTCTCTTTCCTCACTCAGTCCCGTCCTTCTCATGGTCTTCGGGATTCTCCCGGACCTCGTCGGACGGCTCTTCATCGTGATCGGACGGTGATTTGCCGCAATCCGTACACTTCCCATCAATAATAATCCCTGTACAAGTGCCGTCGGGACATAGGACCCTGTCTTCAAGACTGAACCCATCCTCACCTTCCATAGATTCGTCCGCATCCCGTGAAACATAAGCCCCACAACTCATGCAGTAGTTGGCGGTCTCAGGATTCATTTCTCCACAATCCGGGCACGCTGTGCCTGGTATCTGTTCATCACAATGTGGGCACTTCATGGTTGATCTCCTCTCTGCCTCAAGTTCTTCAAATTGGTGCGATTTCCCCAAGCCCTTTAAACCCGAAACGTCTTAAAGGGGCCGGAAAGGCACCGCCGCCCACTAGCCCGGCCCGAATTTATTGAATGCCGCAGGTTATCTTCTAGGGGATTTCTACATGATAGGGAGCTTATTGTCAATTTAGAAGACAGGGCGAGACATTCAATGGGTTACCTACCCAATCCTAGGAGGGGAACGGTTTCACAAAAAAGGCCTGTCATTGTTACATAGACAGGCCTTTCAATGGAATTAAGGATTACCAGACGGCAACGGCATTCAAGATCTGAGAAAGGTCTTTACAAACTCGGCCCAGTCTTTGGACTCCACTCCCTCAAAAATATCATCCACTGAAACACCACCATCGGCAGCTATCCTCATATCTTCATTAGCCCTGGCGAACAGGTTTTCTTTTTCCTCCCTGACAAACTCCTCAGCCTCTTCTCCGTAAAGCAGTTCTTTCAGGTTTTTGCGTAGCTTTGTCGGCTCTATGATGCATAACCACCCCTTGTCATAAGGCGATTCATTGATGAGTTCCGGTTGGTCCTTGAGGGCATTGTTGGTAAAGGTCACAATGCCGTCAATTGGAGAGAGGACCTTTGCCATGTCCCCGTTGCGCCTGACCTGAATTCCAGCCTGCCCCTGTTTGACTTCACCGCCGACACTGGGGAGTTCAATCCGGCTGAGATTTCCCATGATTTTTTGCGCGAAATCGTCAAATCCCACTCTCACCCGTCCACCATATTCCGGCCTGGCCCATGTATGACCCTCATGGTAGTAGATCCCTTCGGCCATCTCAAATCCAGCCACCAGACGGCCTCGATGAACCGTTGCCGGTTCGGCCTGCTGACGCGCTTGCATCATCTGGTCAAATGAACAGTTGCCGCACTCATACGCATTTGGGCAGATCTTACGTTCCACCTCTCCGGTAATCATATAACGGCACTTTCGTTGGGAAGCGGGCAAAAGCATCATCTTCTCCGCCCATGTTCCGGTGAACTTGTCAGGAGACATCTCAACGTGGGCACCTCCCATGGAACTCTGCTTCTGCCGTGAAACCTTCAATTGCATCCCATGATCATAGGCACATGTGGAGCAGTCATAATTATTGTCGCACAACTTGTAGGAGACAACACCTGCCTCCATCCACACGCATCTCTTCTTTCCAGGGGGGACTATCCTAAGCGAAGTCTTTTTGCTCTTTTCGGCCATTTTTGGGATCCTCCATTCAATGATGATTTTCTTTCGCCCGCTTTCATATACCTAATTCAGCAAGGGCTGTGCCAAAGGGATCCCATTTGGATTGTAGCCTATAAACCTTTGTTTTAATTGTATTTATATGTAATCAGAAAAAACAGGCACCCTTTCATCGCAAAAGGTCTTTTGTCGATAAAATCGACATATCAACTGTCATTGACCTCTTATTCAGGGTAAACCTCTGGAATACTCACTGTTTTTTGATGCTGTCGAACAAATATACATGTGCCGAATATTTTTACACTCAGAGATGACAGGAGGGGGAGAGGTTTTTGAGATTCCACTTGAAAAGCTCAAAGCAGGTAGGACAAAAATCAGGCTCTTTAAAATCGGTATCTCTAATTCGCGTGGAGGGATACATCACGCAATGACGATCTCGACAATGGGTCAACCCAAAACTGTGCCCCACTTCGTGGATGGCGGTCTTCTCCGCCCGATCCATTAGGAGGACGGGATCGGGGAGATGATCATAGAACTCTGGTCGAAGCCTGTGAAGGGAGATCACGGCGCATCGACCTTCCATAAGCGCCAATCCGTACACATATTTGAGGATCGGCACAAACATATCCACCTGCGTGACACCGATGATTCTGAGAGCATGATCAGGGCAAGCTTCGAGGAGGGGTTTTAGTATCAGCTTGGAGTTGTACTGGCCCCTTTTCTCATCAAAGGCATATTCTGGGTCCCCCATGCCGCCCGAAACCCGGCAAGGAAGGCCGCACCGGGCTGAGATACAATTTTCAAGGTGATCGAGAACCCTCTTTTCTACAACACCAATGGGCCTGAGTATAAGATCGGACGGCGAGGCTATCTGGAAGGACCCCCTTTCTGAATTTCATACTTATCGATCTTGTTGTAAAGTGTCTGGCGGTCGATCTCCAGTTGGCGGGCTGCCCTGCTGATGTTCCATTCACTCTCTTCAAGGATCCTTTCGATATGCATTTTTTCCATCATCTTTAGAGAGCTGGGGAGTGTTGATGTCCCCAGATCCTTTTTGGAAAAGGGAAGGTCATCAGGCATGATTTTCGTGCCCCTACCGATGACGAGAGCCCTCTCAATGATATTTTCCAGTTCCCTCACATTTCCCGGCCAGTCATATTGTGTCAGCAATTCCAAGGCAGGGGCAGAGACCTTAACAGGCTCCTGATTCATTTCGATGCAGTATTTTTTCACAAATGCTTCCGCCAGCAGGGGAATATCTTCCCGCCTCTCCCTCAAGGGAGGCACATGGATCGATATCACATTTAAACGATAGTAGAGGTCTTCGCGGAATCGCTTTTCTTTTATGGCCTTCTTGAGGTCACGATTGGTCGCCGCCAGGATACGGACATCAGCCTCTATCAAGTCCTGACCACCCAGTCTGTTAAATTCTTTCTGCTGCAATACCCTCAAGAGATCCACCTGCGTTTTCAAGCTGATGTCTCCGATTTCATCCAAAAAAAGGGTGCCTCTTTCCGCCATCTCAAAGCGCCCCTTCTTGGTATGATCGGCCCCGGTAAAGGCCCCCTTTTCATACCCGAAGAGCTCGCTCTCGAGCAAAGAATCGGGGAGCGCCCCGCAACTTACGGCAACAAAAGGCATGAAGCAGCGTTGGCTGTTACCATGAATCGCCTGAGCGATCAGTTCTTTACCTGTGCCGCTTTCACCTGTGATGAGAACCGTGGAATCAGTCTGGGCCACCTTTGTAATCAGGTCGAATATCTCCTGCATGGCCTCGCTCTTCCCGATAATCTCATCGTACTGGATCTTCTCTTCCAGTTGTCTACGGAGGAGAATATTTTCAAGGATCAGTTCCTTGTGAGTCACGATCTTTTTGATCAATAGCTCCACTTCATCGGGGTCAAACGGCTTGACAAGATAATCAAATGCCCCCTCCTTCATGGCCTGAACAGCGGTATCGACCGTGGCATAGGCGGTCATGATAAGTATCTCGGTTTCAGGATCAATCTCTTTCAGCGCCTTTAAAACCTCAAGACCGTCCATTCCCGGCATCTTCAGGTCCAGCAAAACGACTTCCCAGCTTTTTTCCCGTGCCAAGGCTATGGCCTCCTCACCACCGGCCGCCAAACCTACTTCATAACCATCCTCCATCAGCCAGTCCTTGAGGCTTTCTCGCATGGCTGTTTCGTCATCGACTACCAGGATACGCGGTTTTTTCGGCATGAAGGACTCCTTCCACTCTTTTGTGAAGAGGCGATTTGTATACGCCTTTTTGTATTCATGAGACAACAGCAGCCGGTGCTATGGGGAGATGCACCTTGAATACCGTGCCTTTTCCGATCTCACTATTCACATCAATAGACCCATTATGCCTTGAGACAATCCCGTAGACAACGGACAGCCCGAGACCCACGCCTTTCCCCTCCTCTTTGGTGGTGAAAAAGGGCTCAAAGATATGTTCGAGATCCTCTCTGGCAATACCCCTCCCTGTATCTCCTATACATATTTGGACAAATCCGTCACTTTCAGTATAATGGGCCTTTACAGTCAAAGTTCCGCCTTGGGTCATTGCCTCTGAAGAGTTGCTCAAGAGATTTAGAAAAACGTGCTGAATCTGCCTGAAATCACAGAGAACCGCCGGCAAGTTTGAATCGACCTCTTTGAGAATCCGGATGTTTTTTATTTCCAGATCATGGACAATAAGGGTCAGGCTTTTGTCAATGATCTCCTTTATGTCGTGTGTTTCCATACTTGTCTTGGATTGACGTGAGAAGGCAAGGAGATTCTTTACGATTTCACCGCACCGTGCCGTCTCAGTCTCCATTGTATCCAAATACCTGGAGATATCATCCAGCCTTTCTTCCGAGAAGCCTCCCCTTTTGATGATTTTTATCATCAACCGGATATAGTTAAGGACAGCGGCTAGAGGGTTATTGATCTCATGGGCGATCGTGGCGGACAATTTGCCCAATGAAGCCAGTTTTTCCGACCGAACAACCTGTTCCTGGGCCTCTTGAAGCTCCTTATAAGCGGTTTTGATTTTTTCATACAGGTAGGCATTCTCCACAGCCATGCCTATCTGACTACCGATGGCTGTCAAAAACCTGACATAATCGGCCGGAAATTGAAAAGCGAAGTGGGTGGAGACACTCATCACGCCGACAGGTTTGCCTTTGGACATGAGGGGAATGTATATGGTGGACTGCAAACCCTCGCTCACAAAGGAGTCGACGTAGGGATCTTTCGATCTCAAAAAGTTGTCCACCACTCTGGTTTCACCTGTGAGCACGGTCTGTCCCAGAAGTCCATCGCCCACTTCCCTGCGTTTCATATGTGTTTTTTGAATAAAGTTGGTCGAGTGCCCTTTGTGGGCCACCAAATGAAGCACCTCTCTTTGTTCGTCCAGCAGGTAGATCCGCATGCTGTCAGGCTCCAGGATTTCCAGGATTTCATCAATCGTGCTGTTGAGCACTTCATCAAGCTCCAAACTGCTGCTGACCGTCGTGGCAATAGCATTTAGAGTAGAAAGCCTTATGTTTCGCCTCTCAATCTCCTGTTGAGTCTGTCTGATCTTGGTGATATCCCTAATGATGAAGGCGTTACCGATGTTTTCTCCGGTCCCGTCTGCAATCACATTGGATGTTATGAGAACGTCGAAGACTCGTCCATCTTTCCCCATGAAACGAGTCTCGAATTCCGTAACAAATCCCTCCCAAGAGATTTTTTTCTGAAACCTGTAGAGGTGTTCAGGATCTTCAAAGAGTTCAAAGACCGATTTCAAGGCCAGGACCTCTTCTCTACTGTCATATCCCAGGATTTCAACACCTGCCTGATTAATATCGACAATCCTGGTGTCGGCATCGGTAATAAATATGGCGTCCCGGGAGCGCTCAAAAACCGTCCTGTATTTTTCCTCAGACTTTTCCAGAACGCGCAAACGATCCGACAGTATCTCATCCAGACTTCCCGCTTTTTTTATCTGTTCCTCGACATCTCCCCTCTCCTCAATATCCGTCGCTGTCTCAAGGACATAGATGATCTCCCCCCGATTATCTTTGACCGGCGTTGATTTCACAAGGACCTGGGCTTCCCTACCCCCTTTCATAAAGACCGTTTCTTTGCTATGATGAATTTTTCCATCTGCAAAAGATTTTTCCACCAGACAGTCTTCACATTTGTCCTGCCTTCCCTTCCAGACTTGGTAACAGGGGGCCTTTGGGACCATGGAAAACGCGTTACTGAACAGGCTGTTTGCCATCACAATCTCGAACCTTCTATTGATGGCCACCACATAGTCGGTGACCCTTTCAATAAGGTCCTGGGGGTTTTTCCGGTGCCTGGATGTTTGTTCTCCGTCCATGAGACCTATTTATAATTCAAAATGTTATTCAGTTAATGGATAGAAGGGAAAAATATCATGATAAATTACATCATAAAAAACAATGGCAATCAAGGAGATTGACTCTATCTCAAATGCCTCCCCCTTTAAATAATCCTTGACAAGAAAACGCCTCTGTTTGTATAAATCTTACTCTCTTTTTTTTATTCTTTGTTCCCGGCACAACAAATTTTCAGCAGTTATACTTAATAAGGCCGTTGAAAAATGGTCGACTCTTCGATGGATTCAAGGAAGGTGACATCCTGCGTTGCGGGAAGATCCTATTCTAAAGTCGGATTCTATCGACGCATTCATGGAGTGGGCAAATAGTTTATTTTTCAATGGCCTTGTTTTTAAGGAGCCAATGATGAAGACAGGTACCACCGAAAAAATACAGGGAGCCGTAATGGTTGTGGGAGGCGGCATTGCAGGTATGCAGGCTGCCTTGGATTTGGCGGATTCGGGATATTATGTCCATCTCGTCGAGAAAACCGCTGCCATCGGCGGAGTTATGTCTCAACTGGATAAGACCTTCCCGACCAATGACTGTGCCATGTGAGTTATCTCACCCAAACTGGTCGAGGTCGGCCGGCATACCAACATCGAACTCCATACCTGTTCGGATATCCAAGATATCGATGGAGAAGTTGGAAATTTTGAAGTAACCATCCGTAAGGGGCCCCGTTATGTAGATCCCGATAAATGTACGGCCTGCGGCGACTGCCAAGAAATATGCCCGGCTGATAGACCTGATGAATACAACGTGGAGCTGGCTAATCGCAAAGCGATATACAAGGCCTACCCTCAGGCCATCCCAGGTGCCTTTGCAATTGAAAAGCTCGATACAGCCCCCTGTAGGATGTCCTGTCCAGCCCATTTGAACGTTCAGGGCTATGTGCAAATGGTTAAACAGGGTAAGTATAGGGAAGCGATAGATATTATAATGGAAGATCTCCCCTTCCCCGGCATTTTAGGTCGGATCTGCCCGCACCGTTGCGAGAAGAGCTGCCGCCGCCTTGAAGTGGACGAGGCTCTGTCCATCAGAGAATTGAAGCGCGTGGCAGCGGATCATGTGGATCTCGCTCAGATCCCGATCCCTCAGATCACCCCAAGAGACGAAAAGGTCGCTATTGTCGGTTCAGGACCTGCCGGGCTTACAGCCGCCTATTTTCTGGCCCTCGACGGCTATAAGGTCAGCGTCTACGAAGCCATGCCGGAGCCGGGGGGTATGATGCGCTACGGCATTCCGGAACACCGTCTTCCCAGGTCAATACTGGATCAGGAGATCAATAATCTAAAACGCTATGGCATTGAGATCCACACCAATTCCTCCATCGGCAAAGACCTGACAATCGAAGAGCTGAAGTCCCATGGCGCAAAAGCAGTTTTTCTCGCAATCGGTGCATGGAAAAGCCTGAAAATGCGGATACCAGGGGAAGAGCAAGCTGAGGGTGTCACTGACGTCACATCCTTTTTAAAGAACGTCCACCTCGGCAACCTGAAACAGGTTAAAGGAAAGGTTGTTGTGATCGGCGGCGGTCATTCCGCCCTTGATGGGGCCCGCGTGGCCCTGCGGCTGGGAGCGAGCGAGGCCCATATCATCTATCGTCGATCGCAAGAGGAAATGCCCGCTGAAAAAGAAGAGGTGGAGGAAACAGAAAAAGAGGGCATCAAGATCCACTATCTCGTAGCCCCCATGAAGGTCTCCCATGACAACGGAAAGGTCTCAGGTATTGAGTGTATCAGAACCCGCTTGACAGATCCGGATACCACGGGGAGGAGAAAACCGATACCGATTGAAGGCTCAGAGTTTTTTATTGAAGCAGACCACATCATTCCTGCTATCGGCCAGGAGCCGGACCTCGATTTTCTTGGAGATGCCCATGGGCTCGAGGTCTCCAAGTGGAATCTTTTGGTAGTCAATCCTGAGACGCTTCAAACCAACGAGGCGAATATCTTTGCCGGTGGTGACGCCATTACCGGGCCGGCCACGGTCATTGAGGCTGTTGAGGCAGGCAAGAGGGCTGCAACATATATTTCTAAGTATCTCCAGGGGGAAGAACTTCCCAAAGAATGGCAGGATGAACCCTCTATGGGGACAAATTGGATCGATATTCCCAAAGGCGAACCAGCTCGCAAGAGGATGGATATTCCGACACTGGAACTGGAAAGGAGGCTGGCAGGATTTGATGAGGTCAATCTCTCGGTCGATGAACAGGTAGCCAAAGAGGAAGCGGACCGATGCCTCAATTGCGGCGGCTGCTGCGAATGCTACCAATGCGTGGAAGTATGCAAGGCCGAAGCGGTCACGTTGGATTCTCACGCCCAAAAGGAGCAGCTCGCTTCGATCAATGTCGGCTCCGTCATCTTTACTGCCGGGCTGGATACGTATGATCCTTCCGACATCGATGTCTATCACCACCGGTCCTTTCCCAATGTTGTGACAAGTATCGAGTATGAAAGGATCTTGTCCGCCGGAGGGCCCACAACAGGTCATGTGCTCCGACCTTCGGACCAGAAGGAGCCTAAAAGGATAGCCTGGCTCCAGTGCGTGGGCTCACGGGATATAAACCGAACCGACCATGAATACTGCTCCTCGGTCTGCTGCATGTATGCGATTAAAGAGGCTGTTATTTCCAAAGAACATATCGGGAAGGATCTCGAGGCATCCATTTTCTTCATGGACATGAGGACCCATGGAAAAGATTTTGAGAAGTATTACGGACGGGCCAAGTCTGAAGGCGTCCGCTTCATAAGGTCTCGGGTCCACACCATAACCGAGGTTGATCCAAACGGCACTCTCAGTATCTCTTACGTAACGGAATCGGGGGAAATGAAGGCCGAAGAATTCGACATGGTCGTTCTTTCCGTCGGCATGGAGCCGGCGGCAACAGCCGTGGAAACGGCCGGCAAGCTCGGCATAGAGCTGAACAAGTATGGCTTTGTCAAGACCGACGAGACCTCCCCTGTGGCCACATCCCGGCCCGGGATTTACGTAGCCGGGGTTATACAGGGCTGCAAGGATATTCCCCAGTCCGTCATGGAGGCGAGCGCGGCAGCCTGTTCCGCCGGCATTGCCCTAGCCCCTGCTCGCGGCTCCAAAGTCCATGAAAAAGAGTTCCCTGACGAAACCGATGTAACTGGCCAAGAGCCTCGGCTGGGCGTGTTTGTCTGCAACTGCGGCGTCAACATTGGGGGGATTGCCGATGTACCTTCCATTGTAGAATACGCCAAGGCCTTGCCTAATGTCGCCTATGTGGAAGAAAACCTCTTCACATGCAGCCAGGACACGCAGGAAAAGATGGTTGAAGTCATCAAGGAACAGAAGCTCAACCGCATTGTCGTGGCGGCATGCACACCAAGAACCCATGAACCCCTCTTCCAGGAGACCATCCGGAACGCCGGGCTTAATCCCTATCTCTTTGAGATGGCAAACATAAGAAACCAATGCACCTGGTGCCACTCACAAGACAAAAAGATGGCCACCGAAAAGTCCAAAGATTTGATAAGGATGGCCGTTGCCAGGGCCTCGTTGCTCGAATCCATCCCGAAGCTTTCGGTAGATATAAACAGGACAGCCCTTGTGATAGGAGGTGGCGTGGCAGGAATGACAGCAGCGCTCAGCCTTGCGGATCAAGGTTTTCCCGCAACCATTATTGAGAAATCGCCCACGCTCGGAGGCTCGGCAAGGGAGATCTCCCACACTTGGCGGGGGCAGGATGTTCGGAAATTCCTTGGGGATCTTGTATCCAAGGTGGAGGCCCACCAGGACATCGATGTTTTACTCAATGCCGAGGTCATAGGGGCTTCCGGATTTGTCGGTAATTTTGAGACCGAAGTGTCTATCAACGATAAAACCAAACAGATTCCCCATGGCGCTGCCATTATCGCAACAGGGGGGCAAGCCACGGGAACGGATGAATACCTTTACGGGAAAAATGAAAATGTGACTCGGTGGCACGACCTCGAAAACAACCCCGACAAGTTGAAAAAGGCAAAGAGTGTCGTTTTCATCCAGTGCGTCGGCTCAAGAGATGACAACAGGCCCTACTGCTCGAGGATATGTTGTACCAGTTCCGTTTTGCAGGCCATATCTATAAAAGACCAGAATCCCGACACGGACGTTTATGTCCTCTACAGAGATATCAGGACCTTTGGTGAAAGAGAGGCGCTCTTCAAAGAGGCCAGGGAAAAGCGTGTTATCTTCGTCAGGTATTCTCTTGACAGGAAACCGATTGTCTCGCAAGGCCCTGAAGGGCTCGAGGTGGATGTGTTTGATCCGATTCTCCAAATGGACCTTCACATAAACGCTGATCTGGTCAATTTGGCCACTGCGATTGAGCCGGGCGATAATAAGGATATCGCGGCCTTTTACAAGCTCCCTGTCAATGAGGAGAATTTCTTCATGGAGGCCCACGCCAAACTCCGACCGGTGGATTTCGCGTCGGACGGTCTCTTTGTCTGCGGGCTGGCCCATTACCCCAAACCCATCGATGAGAGCATTGCCCAGGCCATGGCCGCTGCAAGCCGTGCCGCGACCGTGCTTTCAAAATCCTCTATAGAGGTTTCTCCCCTTGTCTCTCAGGTCGATTCCGAGAAGTGCATCGGATGCGGTCTGTGCGCGGAAATATGCCCCTTTGGAGCCATCGAGCTGGAAGAAGTGGAAGGAAAAGGCAAACGTGCCAAGAACATTGTCGCTTCCTGCAAAGGGTGTGGCCTGTGTGCCTCTTCCTGTCCTCAAAAGGCTATTGATATGCTCCATTTCAAGGAACAACAGATCTTGGCATCCGTTTCTGCGGCAGTCTGATTTTATAATCATGAGGGACGCGAAGAATCAGTAAGGAGTGAGTTTATGACCGATTTTGAGCCAAAAATAGTGGCCTTTCTATGCAACTGGTGCGCTTACGCGGGGGCTGATCTCGCAGGCGTCTCCCGGCTGCAGTACCCGTCCAACCTTAGAACGGTCCGCGTTATGTGCTCCGGCAGGGTTGATCCGGAATTTGTCTTAACCGCATTGAGAGAGGGATGTGACGGCGTCCTTGTAAGCGGGTGACACATCGGTGATTGCCATTACCTGGAGGGTAATGTTCAGGCCGAAAAAAAGATGCGACTCACCACCAGATTACTTGATATGGCAGGAATCGGAAAAGACAGGCTTCACCTTGCCTGGGTATCGTCAGCCGAGGCCCAGCGCTTTGTGGAAGTCGCCGAGACCGTCATTGAAACAGTCAGACAGCTGGGACCTTTAAAGGCAAAAGAAATGGAACTCTCCGCGGCGGAAATGACCGTCAGTGGTGAGATCGTTCGGTGGTTGGTGGGAAAGGAAGTAAAGATGACAACCAAGGGCGATGTTTATGGTCGTCCGTGGGATACAGACAGCTACGAAGCATTCATGGACACCGTCCTTGAGAGAGAGTTTCATAAAAACCTGATTTATATGGCAATAAAAGAGGGATCCACCTCTGTTCGCGAAATATCCAAAAAGACAGGGCTTCCTATGCTACGGATATCCTATCTCCTGGCCGATCTCGAAAAGACCAGTAAGGTCGAATTCACCGGCACGGACAATAGCATACCCGTTTTCGCGGCATTATAGCAGCCCTTTGGCTCTGTTATGGACCGTCCATGAATCGCTGAAGTCGTGTATGGCGGTTGAGGAATAAAGGGAGGAAAAATGGATAATAAAAGCGGATCCGTTATGGTTGTAGGCGCCGGGATCGCAGGCATGCAGGCATCGCTGGATCTTGCCAATTCGGATTACAATGTGTATCTGGTTGAAAAGTCACCGACCATAGGCGGACTCATGGCCCGTCTTGACAAGACTTTTCCAACCAATGATTGCACGATGTGAGTGATTTCACCCAAACTGGTCGAGGTCGGCCGGCACTTAAACATCAACCTGATCACCAACAGCGAGATAAAGGAGATTGAAGGGGACCCTGGACGCTTTGAGGTTACCCTTGCCCACAAACCTCGCTACATTGACCCGGACAAATGCACGGGGTGCGGCGATTGTGCCAGGCATTGTCCGGCAACGGCGGTTAACGTCATCAACAAGGGCTTGGATGACAGGAGGGCCACCTATATCGAATACGCCCAGGCCGTTCCTCTCGCCTATGCCATTGATATAGACACCTGCGTCGGGTGCGGCTTGTGCGAGAACATGTGCCTTGCAAAGGCGATTCGCTACGACGACGAAGAGCGTGAGACAACCGTCACGGTAGGCTCCATCATCCTTTCTCCGGGAACAAAGGGATTTGACCCATCAGGCCTGGACTACTTGGGATATGGCAAGTATCCCAATGTGGTGACGAGCGAAGGATTTGAGAGGATACTCTCCGCAGGGGGCCCTTATTTCGGCCATGTCATGCGACCGCTTGACAGGGAGGAACCAAAGAGCATTGCCTGGCTCCAGTGCGTCGGATCGAGAGACACTAACAGGTGCGGTAACGGCTACTGCTCATCGGTCTGCTGCATGTATGCCGTTAAAGAGGCCATGATCGCCAAAGAACATATCCACGGCGATCTCGACTGCGCCATTTTCAATATGGATATGAGGACCTTTGGTAAGGACTATGAAAAATACTTTCTCCGTGCCAGAGACAAAGACGGGGTCCGCTTTTTAAAGGCCAGGATCCACTCCATTACGGAGGTCCGCGAGACAGGTGACCTTGTCATACTGTATGCCGATGAATCGGGAAACATGCATGAAGAGACGTTTAACATGGTGGTCCTATCGGTCGGTCTGACCATTCCTGATTCCGCGGTGGAGCTTGCTGAGCGGCTGGATATCAAACTGGACAAGTACCATTTTGTCGATACCGATCCTTTTGCGCCGGTGGCGACTTCCCGTCCAGGCATATACACCTGCGGCGTGTTTCAGGGACCCAAGGATATTCCCGGGGCTGTCACCGAGGCAAGCGCCGCAGCATGTCTTGCAGGGGCCGACCTCTCAGAGGCCAGGGGAAAGGACACACAGGTCATTGAACTCCCCGAGCAGAGAGATGTAACAGGAGAGGATCCGAGGATAGGCGTCTTTGTCTGCAACTGTGGTATCAACATCGGCGGGATAGTGGATGTGCCGGAGGTTCAGGAATATGCCGGCAAGCTCCCTGGTGTCGTGTTCACCGACCAGAACCTCTTCACCTGCTCGCAGGATACACAGGAAAAGATCAAAGAAAAGATCAAGGAGCACGACTTGAACCGCGTTGTGGTTGCCTCTTGCAGTCCCAAGACCCACGAACCGATGTTCATGGAGACCCTGGAGGCATGCGGTCTGAACAAATACCTCTTTGAGATGGCCAACATCAGGAATCAGGATTCATGGATCCATTCGAAAAGCCCTGACCTGGCCACTCAGAAAGCAAAAGACCTTGTCCGCATGGCCGTGGCCCGGGCCGGCACACTCACCCCGCTGAAAGAAAAGGTGATTCACATAACCCAAAAGGCCCTCGTCATCGGGGGCGGCATCGCCGGGATGAACGCCGCTCTCAGCCTTGGTAAACAGGGTTTCGATGTTATTCTGGTTGAAAAGGAAGAGGTGCTTGGCGGATTTTCCAGAAAACTCCATCACACCATCGAGGGGGCTGATGTGCAGGCCTACCTCACCGACCTTATTAATCAGGTAAATGAGAGTGATAAAGTGGAAGTACTCACCAGCGCGGTTGTAACCGGATTCGGCGGTTACAAGGGAAATTTCTCCACCGACCTTGCTGTCGGTCCGGATGGAGAACCCCGTACCATAAAGCATGGTGTTATTATTGTGGCCACAGGTGCCGATGAGTACCAGCCCACCGAATATCTCTACAGTGACGATGACAGGGTCGTGACCCAGGTCGAACTGGCGGATCTGCTGGAGGAAAAGGGCGCATCAGGTCTTGATAGCGTCGTCATGATCCAGTGCGTGGGTTCTCGAAATGATCAAAATCAGGAGTGTTCCCGCATCTGCTGTCAGAATGCCGTGAAAAACGCCCTCCAGATCAAGAGACTCAATCCCGATACCGATATCTTTGTCCTTTACCGGGACATTCGGACCTATGGTCTCCTCGAAGATTACTATGCCGAGGCCAGAGAAAAGGGCGTTATCTTTATCAGGTTCGATACAGACGCCCCTCCTGCTGTGGAGTCCTCTGAGGAGGGAATGGTTGTGACCGTCAAGGATCATATCTTGGGACAGGACATCCGCATCCAGGCCGATCTCTTGGCCTTGAGCGCCGGGATGGTCGCGGCCGATACGCAAGATCTGAGCGGGATCATGAAGCTGAATCGAAATCCTGAAGGCTACTTCATGGAGGCCCATGTCAAGCTGCGACCGGTGGATATGCCTGGCGACGGCATCTTCCTGTGCGGCACAGCCCATGCTCCAAAGTTGATTTCCGAGGCCATTGCCCAGGCTCAGGCTGCCGCCTCTCGGGCAACGACATTTCTCGCCAACTCGGAGATCAAGCTCTCAGCCATCACGGCGAAGGTCGATACGGACCATTGTGTCAAATGCCTGACCTGTGTGCGATCCTGTCCCTTTGAAGTTCCCGCATTCAACACGGACAATAAGGTTATTGAAATTGATGAAGCCATGTGTCACGGGTGTGGCGTGTGCGCGGGGGTCTGCCCAAGGCAGGCCATTCAGTTGAGTTTCTATGAAGATGATCAGATAACATGCAAGATCGATGCTTTGCTGGCAGAGGCCGTGTAAGGGGGTATTGAATGGCCGACTTCGAACCAAGGATAGTAGCTTTTTGTTGTGAATTCTGAGGATACTCAGCCGCGGACCTGGCAGGTTCCATGCGACTGGAGTATCCATCCAATATTAAAATCATCCGAGTCCCCTGTTCCGGAAAGGTCGATGTCATGCACCTCTTGAGGGCCATTCAGAAGGGGGCCGACGGTGTGTATGTTGTGGGCTGTCTTGAAGGGACATGTCATTATAATGAGGGCAACTTCCGGGCCCGTGAAAGGGTCAATCATGTGAGGATGCTCCTTGAGGAAGTGGGTATAGAGGGGGACAGGGTGAGAATGTACAACCTGTCATCAGGTGAAGGGCCTACCTTCGCGGCCTATGCAAAGGAAATGACCGATCACATTAAGGCTCTCGGTCCCAATCCATTGAATACAATATAACGCTGTTGAGGAGCGTATTTCCGCTTAGGCTGCTGATGAAACCGAAAGCGGCTGACAACAAGTGAGGAGGGAATATGATAGTTGCCGAAAGAAAACCCTTTGATGAAATAAAGGATATGCTTAAAGGGTACAAGAAGGTCCTGAATGTGGGCTGCGGGACCTGCGTCGCGGTCTGCCTGGCCGGGGGTGAAAAAGAAGTCGCCGTGCTCAATGCCGAACTCGATATGGCGAGGAAGTTGGACAAGGCCCCTATTGAATTGGGAGCCATCACGGTTGAAAGGCAGTGCGACAGGGAATATCTTGAAGAGTTGGATTCCGTAATCGAGGAATATGATGCCCTCCTGTCCATGGCATGCGGCGCCGGCATACAGTTTTTGGCCGAAAGATACCCTGAAAAGCCCGTGCTTCCTGCTGTCGACACCACCTTTATTGGTGTGAACCAGGCTGTCGGATGGTATGAGGAGAGATGCCGTTCCTGCGGGAGCTGCGTTCTCGGCATGACAGGAGGTATTTGCCCTGTGACCATGTGCGCCAAGGGTTTGTACAATGGTCCCTGCGGAGGGACCAATCAGGGCAGTTGCGAAATAGACAAGGACCAGCCCTGTGCCTGGTACATGATCTATGAACGCCTTTCGAAACAGGGGCGATTGGACGAAATTCTGGCGATCACGCCGCCGGCTGACTGGCAGAACCAGACACCCCGTACCGTTATCCAACCCGGATACAAGAAGCCTGAAAAACAGGAAGGATAAACAGGGCTTGAAAAGGAGAGATTGCGGGGTCAGGGAAATCGCTGTTTGCCCTTTCTGTAAGTCTTAACCCCTCAGTCACGACAGGTAGAGCCTGATAACATCAGAGAGGAAGTCAATATGAAGTCAGGAAGCAACTTGGAAAAGGTCTTAAGCGCCGGACATTTCGCCTTCACCGGTGAGCTGGGTCCGCCAAGGGGAACCAGCGGCGAAGAGGTCAGGAAAAAGGCGGCACATTTGAAAGACAAAGTGGATGCGGTAAACATCACGGACAACCAGACAGCGGTCGTCCGTATGTCGAGTTGGGCCGCCAGTCTCATACTGATCCAGGAAGGCCTTGAGCCCAATTTTCAGATGGTATGCCGTGACCGCAATCGTCTGGCCATGCAGAGTGATATACTGGGCGCCTATGCCCACGGCATAAGGAATATGCTCTGTCTTTCAGGGGACCACCAGAAGTTCGGCGATCATCCCCAGGCCCTGGGTGTTTTTGATATCGATTCCATGCAGCTTATAGGTATGGTCAAAAAGATGCGTGATGAGGGGAAGTTCTTGAGCGGCCAAGAAATAGAAGACCCCCCTCAGATATTCATCGGGGCCGCTTCCAATCCCTTTGCAGAGCCCTTTGAATGGAGAGTGCATCGCCTGGCCAAAAAGATAAATGCCGGGGTCGATTTTATCCAGACCCAGTGTATCTACAATATGGACAGATTCAGGGAGTTCATGAAAATGGCCGTGGATATGGGGCTGACCGAGAAGTGCTATATCCTTGCAGGAGTGACTCCCATGAAGAGCGTAGGTATGGCTCGTTACATGGCCAAGTCGGTTCCTGGAATGGACGTTCCTGACTCATTGATCGACCGGCTGAAAGGGGCCGGCAAGGGCAAGGTTGCTGAGGAAGGCATAAAATTCGCCGTTGAACAGATTGAGGAATTCAAAGAGATGGAGGGTGTGGCCGGCGTTCACCTGATGGCGATTGAATGGGAACACAGGGTCCCGGAAATCGCTGAAAAGGCCGGAGTCCTGCCAAGGCCAAAGGTTTAGAAGGCTCATCTTTTCCCAGACTCTTGATGACACAAAAGACTTGTCCTCGGAATGAATACCACCACTGAACGGGTGGTATTCATTCTTTACTGCCTCACGTATCTCCTTGTCTCCTAAACCGATCTTCAGATCCTTCTGAGAAAGAAACTCATCGATACGATCCACTTTTGGGTCAATTGCCTTGATTTAAGAAATACGGAAACTCACTTCATTAATCGAAGATATTGACCGTAATCTCTCCCTGAGATGCCGGAATCTAAAAGCAGAGAAATGATTTGTGCCTGCTGCGGAGAGGCTTTGGGGGCCTTGCACTCGTCCCTCAATTCGGGACTAATCCTCTGGTTGTCAGGGAGAGATGTTTATTTCTCAATCAGAATAGTGCTGTTTCACCTTGGCTATGATTTGAACTTCTGTCATTTTGTCAGCCCTCTCGATCGTTATAACGGGCATAGACTGATGACCCGGTTTCTGGAGATGCTTTTTGAACTCGCCCTTCGCTTCACCGGGACCCATAATGAGGATTGATTTAACTCCACTCAGAGCCCGTGCTACTTCTTTGTAGTAGCGATCTAATTTGTGCTTGTATTTACGGTCTATTCTGTCTTCTGCAAGTACGTCCTGGGGGCCATAGGCTGTAGATGAACGTGAACCTCCAGACGCCCTTACATGCTTTTCCATGTTTGATGGAATTGTCTTGGTGGTCACATCATCTTTTGTGAGATACACGATAAAAGCCTGCCTGTGATCAATCCACAATCCTACTTTGGGGCTCATAAGAAGTCACCTCCTTGAAATACACCTTTGCGTCTGCAACGCTTTTACAATAAGAAATTAGAAGATATCACTGAAGAGGATCTCCGTCAATATTGGCTCTGTTGTCAAACTGATTTCGGCTGGAGCCCCGCATCACTATGAATCAGTTATTTTGGTATCCGTCGTTTTTTCACCAGGACTCTTGTCCGGCCCTGGAACATCTTTGTTTCGGTATAGAAATCCACGCCCTATGGGCGTGGTCATGTGGGACAGGCTATGGCGGTCCCGAATGGGCTTGGCTGAAAGCCCACTCACTGCTAATCCTTAACTCGAGTTGTAGCCGCAACATCGAGAAAGGAGAAAGCAATGAGTAGATTCCGTAAATTATCACATACCATATGGCATTGTCAGTATCATATTGTATGGGTGCCTAAATATCGATATCGGGTCCTTGATGGTCCAATTCGGGACGCAGTATACAAAGGAATCCATGCGATATGTGGATATTCAGGTTCTGAAGTTGTTGAGATGAATGTGCAAAAAGACCATGTCCATCTCGTAGTAATGTAATGGTTCCACCAAAAATTGCAATATCTGACTTGATGGGCCGTTTGAAAGGGCAGACGGCCATCAAAACATTTAAACAGTTTCCACATTTAAGAAAAAGGCCCTATTGGGGCAATCAGTTTTGGTCAAAAGGATATTGCGTCGATACAGTGGGTCTGGACGAGGACATGATCCGAAAATATGTCAAGTATCAAGAGGAAAAGGACCGCTACATCGAACAATTAAATTTCGGTTTTTAATAAAATCCAAAG
>JAXHUM010000125.1:0-21095 GCA_034189325.1 Thermodesulfobacteriota bacterium | reverse complement strand
AACTGAAGTTGTTTCTCGTTATGGCGGTACATTGGACTCCTGAGTGGTGCAAGGTTTTTGTGGAAAATAACGCTTTTTCTTTGCACTTTTAGACTCCAATATACATTTAACCTATTGATATGTAAAGTCGTTTATGGCTTTCAGGAAACCCTGCTTAGCCGCTTTAAAGGTTGGCCCGGAGATCTTCATTGATCCTCGTCCCGGGTGAGTTATATAGATTAAAAAAATAAGGCGGGAAATCGTTAATAAGTGATTTTAGGGGTGTCGAAAGTGGGTTAAAGGAGGCCGTGTGGTGCATTAAGGCCTTGACTTTTTACAAGACCATCTCTAATTGATCACCATTGCTCTTTTTGTTTCAACTGTTCAACCTACGTGCGGAATCAGCATAGAGAAGGGTACTCGGCCCTTTTTTCCCTGGTTATCGAAGATAAGAAAGGAATCTCATGAAACCTATACTGGTCGAAGGTGTATCTATCAACGACCCTGATCGTTGTTACGTCATAGCAGAAATTGGGCATAACCACCAGGGGGATGTGGAGAAAGCCAAGGAGATGTTCAAGGTGGCCAAGTGGTGCGGTGTGGATGCCGTAAAGCTGCAAAAACGGGACAACAGGGCCCTCTATACCGACGAGCTGTACAACGCACCCTATGCATCTGAAAACAGCTTTGGGGACACCTATGGCAGACATCGTGAAGCCCTGGAGTTCGGCCGTGACGAATACCGTGAACTGCAGGCCTATGCCAGGGAAATCGGTGTCGCCTTTTTTGCCACGGCCTTTGACTTTGAGAGTGTCGACTTCCTGGCCGATCTGGACATGCCGGCATTCAAGATCGCTTCGGGTGATCTAAAAAATACCCCGCTTCAGAAACATATCGCCCAGGTTGGAAAGCCCGTGTTGCTGAGTACCGGGGGGGGAACCCTTGAGGACGTGAAGCGGGCATATCATACCATTATGCCCATCAACCCGCAGTTGTGCATCATGCAGTGCACCGCATCTTATCCGGCCCAGGTTGAAGATCTGAATCTGCGTGTTATTACTCGGTACCGAACCCAATTCCCCGATACGGTCATCGGGTTCTCGGATCACCAGAACGGGATCGCCATGGCCGTCGCAGGCTACCTGCTGGGGGCCCTGGTCATCGAGAAGCATTTCACATTGAATCGTGCCCTTAAAGGTACGGATCACTCCTATTCCCTTGAACCTATCGGTATGCAAAAATTGGTGCGTGATCTGCGGCGGGTGCCCCTGGCCCTAGGGTCCGATGAGAAGACGCCCCTCGATTGTGAACAAAAACCCCTCCACAAGATGGGGAAAAAACTGGTTGCGGCCCATGCCCTGGGCGCGGGGCGGGTACTGGGGCCTGGCGATGTGTCCATCCGGTCTCCCGGCGAAGGACTGGCCCCTTTTGAGCTTGATAATGTTCTCGGTAAGACGGTAATTAGGGATCTGAAACAGGATGAGAACATTACCTTTGAGATCCTGAAATGAATCACGTGCGGAGGCGTGTATGGTAAGAGATGGCCCCATGTTCAGTGTGGAGAGCAGGGTTGCGGTGGTGACAGGAGGAATGGGGCAGCTGGGAACCGCCTATGCCGCTGTGCTTTCCGAGCGGGGCGCAAGGGTTGCGGTGTTCGACATAACTACTGAGACAAGGTCCGGGAACGCTGCCTTTGAGAAAGGGTTGGAGAACGAAAGTATTGTATCTTTTCAGGTTGACATTACCGACGATCAGGCAGTTAAAGCCGTTACCAGTGAGGTGGTGGAACTCTGGGAAGAACCACATATTCTGATCAACAACGCTGCCCTGGATTCGCCCCCGGACGCGCCTCCCGAGGAAGTGGGGCCCTTTGAAACTTATCCGGTTTCTTCGTTTGAAAAGGTCATGGATGTTAATGTGAAAGGATCTCTGATCTGTTGCCAGGTCATCGGGGGTGCAATGGCCAGGAAAGGTCGAGGCTCCATTATCAATGTTTCCAGCACCTACGGCATTCTTTCCCCGTGTCAGGATATCTACCAATTCCGGCGCCAACAGGGGCAAGAGTTCTTCAAGCCCGTTGCTTATTCCGTGTCCAAGTCGGCAGTGCTCAATTTGACCCGCTACCTCGCTACCTACTGGGGCAAAAAGGGTGTCCGTGTGAATACCCTGACCCTTGCAGGGGTCTTTAACAACCAGCCCAAGGAATTCCTGGAGGCCTATTGCCCCAGGGTTCCCATGGGAAGAATGGCCAATGCGGATGAACTCTGTGGCGCCATCCTCTTTCTGGCCTCCGACGCCTCTTCCTACATGACCGGGTCTAACCTGGTTGTGGATGGCGGCTGGTCTGCCTGGTAAAATCAAGGAGATTCCATGAGCCGATCGATTCCGAAAGAAATTTTCAACTGGATCAATCATGAACCGTGCCCGGCTGAATCCGGCCAATGGTTTGAGAAGTACAAGCCTGCCGATGGGAAATTGTTGTGTCGTGTCGCCCGTTCGGGCGCTGCGGATGTGAAAAAGGCTGTTGAAGCGGCCGGGAAAGCCCTGCCGTCGTGGGGTGAAAAAACGGCGGTGGAGAGGGGCGAAATTATGCGCTCCATTGCGCTTTCCATGTCGGACCGCAAGTATGAAATCGCCGAAATTGTCTCCCTTGAGACGGGCAAAAGCAAGGCCGATGCTCTGGGAGAAACAGAGGCTGCCATCGAGATGGGTTTCTTTGTGGCCGGTGAAGGTAGACGCAACTACGGCAGGACCACGACGGCAACCATGGCCCATCGGACCGTCTTGACAAAACGGATGCCCCTTGGCATTGCCGCACTGATCATTGCCTCCAATACCCCCATAGCGAACGTGGCCTGGAAAGCCTTTCCTTCCATGTTCTGTGGAAATGCGTCTATCATGAAACCTTCGGAGGATACGCCGGCGACAGCATGGATTTTCGGCGAGATTTGCAGGGATGCGGGGTTGCCTCCCGGCGTTTTTAATCTGGTGCAGGGGTTTGGTTCGGAAGCCGGTAGTCCCCTGGTTGAATCACCGGATGTTGCTTTGGTGAGCTTTACCGGGTCGAGCGATACGGGGCGAATGATACAGAGAGGGGCCGGTGAGCGGCTGGCCAAGGTTTGCTTGGAACTTGGTGGAAAGAATGCTCTGGTTGTATGCGACGATGCGGATCCTGCAAATGCTGAAAAATGGGTCCTCTCCTCTGCATTCAGCAATGCCGGTCAGCGTTGTGCTGCCGCCAGCCGAGTGATCGTTTTTGACGCAATTTATGACACATTCAGGGAACGGCTTCTGCGATCGACCCGGGAATTGAGGGTTGGTATCAGAGATGATGACTTCTTAGGCCCTGTTATCAATGAAAAACATCTCAAAAACATGCTGGCCGAGGTGGCGCGGGCAGTGGCGGGCGGCGCGTCCATTCTTTTGGGCGGCCATCGTATGGGTGGTCCCGATTATTCGGGCGGATACTATATGGCGCCCACAATTCTTGAAGGCGTGGACCCAGATGCGGAGATCTCTCAAAAGGAACTGTTTGGCCCCATTACGATCCTCTATCGGGTCGTGGATTTTGAGGAGGCCATTACCGTTGCCAACAATTCGATGCTCGGGCTTACCTCTTCCATCCATACATGCAGTATCCACCGGGCCATGGAATATGCCGATCGGGTGGAAGCCGGCGTGGTGGTGATAAATGGTGGAACCCACGGCAGTGAACCCCATATGGGTTTCGGCGGCGTGAAAAATTCAGGTACCGGCTGGCGGGAAGCCGGGCTGGAGGCAATGGATGTGTACAGCGATTGGAAATATATAAACATCATACATGATCCGGGGAAAGTCTAAGTGCTCACGGCTATTGCTCTCATACCGGCCCGATCGGGTTCCACCCGTATTCAGAACAAGAATATTCGATATCTCGGCGATCATCCTTTGCTGGCTTATACGATTACTGCCGCCATCAAGAGCGGGATTTTCAAGGATGTGATGGTCTCCACTGATTCGGAGCATTATGTACGGATTGCCCGCCATTATGGAGCGGAAGTCCCGTTCCTTCGCCCGGTGGAAATTGCGGGCGCCAAATCGCCGGATATTGAATGGGTTGCTTATACCCTGGAACGTCTGAAACAGTCGAGGCGTTCCTACGATTGTTTCAGCATCCTTCGTCCCACCAGTCCTTTCAGGCAGCCCGAGACCATCCGTCGCGCCTGGAGCGAATTTGTCGCCGAGCAGGGTGTGGATTCCTTGCGCGCCGTTCAGAAATGTTCCGAACATCCCGGCAAGATGTGGGTAATCCGGGAAAAGCGAATGACACCCCTGCTTCCCCTGGGCCCGGTGGAACAACCCTGGCACAGCAGCCAATACCAGGCCCTGCCCCTTGTTCATGTACAGAATGCCAGTCTTGAGATGGCTTGGACAAGGGTCGTATCCGAGACAAAAACCATCGCAGGCCATACGGTTATGCCGTTTCTCACGCAGGGATATGAGGGTTTTGACGTGAACAAACCGATTGACTGGATGGTTGCAGAAACGCTCCTGAGTGCCGGTGAGGCTTCTCTTCCGGAGATTGATTTACCCCCATTTGAGAGAAAGCTTAATGATGACAACCATCACCATGATACCCTTTGAAGATTTTGAACGGGTACGCAAGGCTGAACTGGAAACAAACAGGCGCCTGGATCTCCTGGCGGACATGTGTCGCGCTAATGCCCTGGCGGCCGTGAAGCAGGCCGGGTCCGGGCATCTGGGGTCCAGTTTCAGTGCCATGGATATTGTGGTTCGGCTCTATTACGAAGAGATGAACGTTCTCTCGGTGGGGCTGGATCACCCTGATCGCGACATCTATTTTTCTTCTAAAGGCCACGATGTTCCCGGTTTTTATTCTATCCTGTTTTCTTTAGGACTCCTGCCTGAGGAGAAGTTATTTAACCTGAGGCGGTTCGGAGGCCTGGACGGTCATCCGGACATTGCATGTCCCGGAGTGGAAGCCAATTCCGGATCATTGGGGATGGGAATTTCCAAAGGGCGGGGAAT
Source organism: Thermodesulfobacteriota bacterium (assembly GCA_034189325.1). Taxonomy (GTDB): domain Bacteria; phylum Desulfobacterota; class DSM-4660; order Desulfatiglandales; family Desulfatiglandaceae; genus JAXHUM01. The sequence continues at coordinate 16,088 of JAXHUM010000125.1, read as the reverse complement.
AGCCTGGGCAAAAAGGTATTTGAGGCGCGGTGGGCGTGTCTTTGTCATGACCGGAGATGGTGAACTTCAGGAAGGTCAGAATTTTGAGGCGTTGCAGTCTGCAGTTCAGCAGGGGATTGGGAATCTTACGGTAATCGTGGACCACAACAAGGTGCAGTCCGATAGAGAAGTCAGCCGGATTGTGAGCCTTCATGATCTGGAAGCGAAACTTGCTGCCTTCGGATGGCACGTGGCTCGATGTGATGGGCACGATCAGGAGGCCCTGGCTCGGGTGTTCGATCGGTTTCACCGGATAAAAGATATGCCGAAAATATTGATTGCCGATACCGTCAAGGGGCGGGGAGTATCCTTTATGGAACATCCCCATGCCCTTCAGGAAGGGGGAGGTTTTTACCGGTGGCACGCGGGGGCGCCGCCTGATGGGGAATTCCTGGAGGCCCACAGGGAAATCGTTACCCGCATCAACCGCTGGCTGACAGCGTATGGGATCGATTTTATTACGCTGAAGGAGGTGCGGCCGCCCCGAAAACCGGAACCTTTCTATACCCTGGAGGGGGAGCCTGAAAGCACGATAGAGAAGGAACCCAGATTCAAGGTTACGGAGGAGTATGTGTCTGAGGTCTATGGAGGATCTCTAATGGATGTGGCCGGGAGACGGGACGATGTGGTAGTGCTTGATGCGGACCTGGCTGCGGACTGCAAGGTTCGGACCTTTGATCTGACCTACCCGGACCGTTTCATAGAGAACGGCATTGCCGAGCAGGATATGGTGTCCATGGCGGGTGGTCTGGCGCGGCAGGGGTTGCTTCCCGTCGTGAATTCCTTTGCAAGCTTCCTGGCTTCCCGTGCCAACGAGCAGATATACAACAACGCCGGGGAACAGACGAAAATTATCTACGCGTGCCATTATGCCGGGTTGATTCCAGCCGGTCCGGGGAAATCCCACCAGAGCCTTCGGGACATCTCTCTTTTCGGAGCACTGCCCAATTGTGAGATTCTTCAGCCCTGCAACGGGGAAGAGACCCGTATGGTTGTAGACTACGCCGTGGATGTGGCACGGGAAAATGTGATGATTCGACTGATAATAGGACCTTCGCCCCGGGAGATCAGGCTTCCTCCCGGTTACAAATTGAAGAAGGGCAGGGGCGTAACGCTTGTGGACGGGGATGATGCGGTATTGTTTGCTTATGGTCCGGTCATGATCCACGAGGCGATGCTGGCTTCAGAACTGCTGTCTCGAAAAGGGACCAGCCTTCGGGTCGTAAATATGCCCTGGTTGAATCGGTTGGATCGGGTATGGATGATAGAGCAGATTTGTCCTTTCAAACACATCTTCGTTGTGGAAGACCATGCCCCGGTAGGCGGATTCGGCGATTTTCTGTTGAATGAACTGGTCAATGCCGGAGGCCTGGAGTCCAGGTCTTTCACGAAGTTTGCCGTGGAGGGGTATCCCGCCTGCGGTACGCCTGCCGAAGCGCTTCGTTTTCATGGCCTGGACGGCTCATCTTTGGCGATCCGCGTCATGGCCGAACTATCCTCGTCAACACCAATTTCCACCGACCCAATCATTTTTTAGGGCGGGAGGCCGATCTGAAAGACCTCAAGGCCAGCTGTAAAGTGTCGGACGCTGAAAGGGAGGGCTTGTTTCCGAAACGGAACGATTTCATAGGGGGGATATACAAGGCCTTTGCTGCAAGACTGAAGCGTTTGCGTAAAATATCGTGTCCGTTTGCAGGCTCGAATGTTACTGAAATTGCGGCGACTCTGCTCTGCTTGTCGCCCCCGGTTATAACTCTCTGGGAGAGGGAAAAATGTCGGCATTAAATTAAGGACTTGACTTTTGGGTGATTCCAAGTGTCACAAAATTTTCGTATATGACCTTGATAGCCTCGTAAAAAGCTGGTTTATGCTGCGTGCGGCATTCTATGAATAGCGAACTTGAGTTTGTTAGAAGTCCAATATCTGCGTTACGCTGCATCCTTCGTCACTGCGGTGTAAAATGCCTGAATGAGCGAATTCATTTATCTCTTTTCTAATACCCCGTCCGCTTGCTGCGGGCCTGCCGCCTTGAATATCCGGAAAATGAGATAATTGCAGAATTTAGGTAGCCCTATTTATTGACACTTAAGAAAAAAAATGTTCAACGTTTTGAACGTTCAAAAGCTGAACGGCTTTGATTCGAAATTCATCCAAAATGGTTGTTGATTATCTGTGATTTCTCAAAATATTCCAGGGAAATCACCGAGCGGAGCTATCTCCTGTGACCGGAGAATAACCAAAATCAATCAGTGTTTTTAAGGTGTACATGTACACTGGATAGGTGTATCGGAGTTTTTATCGTAATCATGAGGAGGTTTAATAAGTAGCCGCTATTTGGTTTGGGGCGGCCAGGTTATTGAGGCGATAAAGGAGAAGGTTCCTGGCTTTGCCGATAAAATCTTTAACTGTGACGGCATCACACTGATCCCAGAAATAGATACACCTCTTATAACGGACCCAAGTGGGATAAAGGGTGTCATTATGTGTCGAACTTTTAAAAGAGATCATTTCGATCTGACCGAAAATATCTACGAGGACCTGAAAGATTTCGTTATAAAATTTCCCCCAGCCTCGTTAAAATATCTATAATACCATGAAAACACCTATATTTATTTCAGGATATCCAAGATCCGGCACTACGCTGTTGAGGTCCACCCTCGGACTCCATTCGGATATTCACATGAGTCCGGAAGAGCAGTGGTTTGTCTTTGCTTTTAAAAAGTCCGGTTATTCGTTGAGAGACCAATTTTCTCCTAATGAGGCTTTGAAATTGCTTGAAAAGTTGGCTGAGACAACTCCCCTTTTTGAGAAATCTCTTGCGCAGTTGGACAAAAACAAATTGAATCAACTAATCCGGTCAGAGGAAATGGTGGATTTTAAAACCCTCCATAGAATCATGATTAATCCTCCTGGTCAGTCTCCGGTTATTGGCGAAAAATCTTTAGATAGCGTCTTCTTTGCCAGGGAGCTGTTGGAGATATATCCGAATGCTTTTTTTATATTCATTGTGCGAGATCCCAGAGCCGTAGTCCTTTCGAAAGCAATCAAACATATCGCCAAGAAGGAGGGAGGAAAAACGGTCGGTCTGGAAGCATCATATATCAAACCAACTCGCCATTGGATTTCCTATTTTGTGATGCAGTCGTTTCGGTGGAAATTTTGGGTTAATACATGCCTTGATCTGACGAGGGATCCATCCCTGATTGACCGGTGTCTGCTCATAAAGTTTGAAGACTTATTGAAAGGCCCTGAAGTGACTACACGAAAGATTCTGAAGAAAATTGACGTTCCTTTTGAGGAAGGTGTGCTGGACGTTGAACGGCGTAAATCTGATCCAATACTTGTGGCTCCGACGAGTTACGCACATCAGAATCTCGGAATGCCAATCGATGTAAGCCGGATAAATTCATTTGATAACGGCATGCATCCGTATCTTACATGGACAATAGAACATTTTTTAAAACGGCAACTGCGAGATTTAGATTATAAAAGAAAAAAAAGACATCTTGGTTTATTTGAAAGATTGAGACTGGTAAGTTTTATCTTGATCGAGTCAAGGAGGATAATACAGTTAACTTGGTCGTATCGTAAGAATCGCAGGACCGTTTTTTAACTCGTTTGAAACTGAGATCTTCTTGTTTAAAGGATATTCATAGTATTCTCGGACAGCCTTCTAGTAAAATGTATATTTCAAGATTTAGGATATAGGTGTTTCAATTTGATACGTGCGTCATGCATGCTTAATTGCCAATCAACCTTAGTTTGAAGGGCATTGTTAAATAAATATAGCCGTAACCTATTCTTATGGGTTGTAACGCATGGAGCTATGCAAAATTAACCATGGCTAATTTTTTTGTTTCCGTCTTTGGCTACCCGCAAAAAAAGAAGACACACTGACAAATATTATCCAAGAGGAGCATGTTACTCCTGAAGAAGTTATCGTAGTGGGTGATGGTGAATCAGATCGTATCTTGGCATATGTGACGGGCTGCTGTTTTTTATATGTCAATCCGTATGGTAGTATGCTTGTTCAGATTGAGGATCATTTGCAAATTCAGTAAAGGAGGCGCCATGCTGTCGGAGAAAAGGATTCTCGTTGTTGTTCCCGCCAGAGGCGGGAGCAAGGTCGTCAGTGAACTTCCATGAGTTGATAGAGCTGTGGTCTCGACTGACCATGACGAGATTAATGAAATAGCGAAGGAGGCCGGGCTGGATGTTCCCTTTATGCGACCTGACTACTTATCTGGCGACAGGATTGCTGATCTGGATGTCTTGAACCATGCCTTGCTCAGTATGGAAGAAAGTGACCGGATAAAATATGATGTGGTTGTCATGCTTCAGCCCACCTGCCCATTGCGAAAGCCTGATCCTGTTATTCGGTGCGTGGAGAAATTGATTTAAGGTGGATATGATGCCGTATGGACGGTGAGCGAAACTGAGTTGAAATATCATCCATTAAACAATTAAAGATTGAATATGATTCACTGGATTATTACGATCCTGCATGCGTTGGAATTATTGCCAGGCAGCAACTAAAGCCGGTGTATCACAGAAACGGCGCTGCTCATGCAATTACCAGGGAGTGTTTGATTGGGAAAAAATTCATAAAAGGAGATTCGACTTTAGCTGTTTTGATAGAGGTAATACTTGTAAGCATTGACTCTCAAATGGATTTCGATACGTGCGAAGCAATAATGAATAAATGAGGTAAGGCATGTTAAGATCTAAACCGATAACAAAGAAACCTTTTATGTTCATCCCGATTGAGACGAAAGTAAGGGAATTTCTCGCCAAAACACTGTTAGGTTGTATTTGTGCTGAAAAGGGCTTTGCCGTTGTTATCGGCAAGCAGGACAGGCTTCGTAATGCTTTAGTTCATCTGCCCAAAGGCATTTACCTGGATAAAGGTGTCGCACCCGAAAAGGAAGCGTTTTTTCGCAAGTGCCTTGCCATGGACCATCGAATCTCGGCTTTTTGTGAAGAAGGCCTGGTACTCAGGAACCCTGATTCCTATATCAGGGAGATGACGTCGGCGGAGGCATTTGAATTTATGGACCTGTTTTTTGCATGGGGAAAGAAGCAAAAGTCTCTAATTACAAGTCATTATCCACAGGTCGACAATAAGATCATACTGTCAGGGAACCCTCGCATGGATCTGTTACGGCCCCAATTGAGACCGTTATTTGCCCGTGAGGTAGCGGATATTCGCAAGGAATATGGTCCGTTTCTTTTAATAAACACAAATTTTAACCGTTACAATCATTTTAGGAACCGCGATTTTTTGCATGACGTGTGGAAGCAAAGGGGCAAGATCACAACAGACGAGGACGAAAATTTTTTTTATCGTCTATCCGATCACGTTGGCAAGATATATCAGGCGTTTTATGATGTTATCCCCAGGTTAAGCGCAACTTTCCCGGAATGGACTATTGTGGTGCGGCCCCATCCTTCTGAAAACCATCAAGTATGGAAGGACCTTGCCGTGAGTTTGCCGAATGTTAAGGTGGTGCATAAGGGAAACGTGATCCCTTGGATCCTGGCTTCGGTAGCCGTGATGCACAACAGCTGTACAACCGGCCTGGAGGCGTTTCTTTGCGGCAGGCCTGTGGTCTCATACCGCCCGGTTGTCGACGAAACCCTTGAATCTCCACTCCCCAATGAAGTAAGCATGCAAGTATTTACTGTTGATGAGCTTTTAGAGCTATTAATTCGGGTCAGGGATCACAAGGAGTTGACACTGGAACAGTCGAATTCGGCGAAAATGGCGCTCGTGAGAGATTATGTGTCCGGACTTGATGGTGAACTGGCGGCCGATCGGATAGCCACTTCACTCAAGGCGTTGGCAGGTAGAGAAAAAACAAAGGGCCTTAGATGGATGGATACTTTCATGCAGCGGTCACTAAGACCAAGGACCAAGCAGATAAAAAAGTATCTTAGAACGCTTGTTCTAGGTGTGAGTGATGATGATAAGTTGCGTGAGTTATACAAGAAGCAGAAATTCCCTGATATTACTCTCGAAGAGTTGGAGACTACGGTAAAACAATTTCGTACCCTGACCTCTCGATTTTCCACTGTAAAGGTAAAAACCATAAAAAGAATGGAGAAATGCTTTCTCCTTTACCAGTGAGGGTGTGAATACTATTCCTATAGCCCCTGCTCTTTGGCAGCAAGCGCGACGAGTGTTCGAGTTCAGCCTATTTTGGGAAAGACAATATGCGAGTCATTGCCTTACTGGCGACCTACAATGAAGAACGATTTATTGCCAACTGCCTGGAACACCTTATTGGGCAAGGTATTGACGTGTATCTTATCGACAATCAGTCCACTGATCGGACAATTCCAATCGCAAAGTCCTATCTTGGGAAGGGTCTTCTAGATGTTGATACCTTCAATCGGAGTGGAGTGTTCAGCTTATGGGATCAGTTGAAACGTAAAGAGATGCTTGCGGCATCTCTTGATGCGGATTGGTTTATGCATGTGGATGCAGATGAAATTCGTCTCCCTCCCCATTCGGGGACGACACTCATTCAAGCCTTTGCCGAGGTGGATGCACAGGGATACAACGCGGTTAATTTCTTGGAATACACCTTTATCCCTACTCGTGAAGAGCCGGACCACGACCATTCGGATTACCTGAAAACAATGCGCTGGTATTATCCTTTTTTGCCTGGCTTTCCCCACCGCGTCAACGCATGGAAACGGCAGCCCACAAAAGTTGATTTAGTTAGTTCAGGAGGACACAGGGTTTATTTCCCAGAACGGCGTATGTACTGGAAGTCATTCCCAATGAAGCATTATCTTTATCTTAGTAAAGCCCAAGCCAATGAAAAATATGTTCAGAAGGAATATGACCCCAAAGAAGTTGCCGCCGGATTTCATAAAAAACGTATTAGGATTAAGCCGGAGCATATTCAGTTTCCTTCTGAATCGGAGTTGCGTACATACTATTCAGATGATGAACTTGATTTTTCAAAACCAAGAACAGTGCATTATATTTTCAACCATGGAGCAGATAGGGGAAGGGATGGGCGTGGCCATGGCCGAAAAGGTTTAACGGCGGCTCTCAAGAAACACTACCGTATCCGTCATTACTACTATCACAAGCTGAATGAGAAAGTCAGAACCATGGGGTCTGGTTCAGGATTTCTCCGGTAATCCTACCCAGCCTTATTTGATTGTGATATGAGGTGCTTTATCAAGAAGCAGAACAGTGGATGAATATAACGATTAATAGAATGCCGGTTGTGATCGGAGGAAACGGGGGAAGCGGAACTCGGGCGGTGGCTCAAATCCTTATCAGCTCCGGGATGTGTCTGGGCCGGGACTTGAATAAAGCAAATGACAACCTGTTGTTTACATATCTATTCAGGCATAAGCGGCTTTTTGAAAACAGGATAAATCGCTTTGACGATCGACAGAGAAGACTCTTTGACCTGCATGAAAAACTCCTCTTGGGTGGAGCGCCGACAACCAGGGAGGAGTTAAGGATTGTTTTTGGGATGGGATGGCGCCATGCATTTGGACGCTACAATCCTGTTTGGGTCAGTAAGAGATGGCTCCGAATGTTTCTATCCAGGACCGTCAAACCGATAAGTTGGGGATGGAAAGAACCGAACAGCATGTATTTCTTGCCTGGACTCAGAGACAAATATCCTGGCTCTAAATTTGTCCTCGTATTGAGAAATGGGCTTGATATGAGTTTCAGCAAGAACAATAGACAACTGAAATACTGGGGCAAGGCCTTTGGGGTTGATCCGGAGGATTTTTCTCCCCTGAATCGATTTGAATTCTGGTATCGATCCAACAAGCAGGCGATTGAATTGGGTGAGGAGTTGTTTGGAGAAGATTTTTTAAGTCTGCATCTGGAAACGTTATGCCTCAATAAAAGTGAATGCGTTAGGGAGTTGATTGAATTTGCCGGATTCGATTTCAATAATTCCCCTAAAGACATCCTGGATATTCCTCGTTTACCCAAATCATACAACCGTTATCAAAATCATGATACTCGCTGGATTGATCAGAGCGTTAAAGAGAAGCTAGCTGAACTCGGATATGAACTATAAGTGACCTAATTTCAAAACGCCTCCTTTTGTCCGGTCTTTACGTCAGGCTCAAATTTTATTCCTCGGAATACTCAATGTATTACTGTGGTTAAAATTATCGCCTTCCTTGACCTCGAACAAAATTGAAACTGGCTAAAGTGTGTGGGGTTTTTATGAGGGAATGAGTGCTTGATACACTATCACCTATAATTGTCATCGGGATGCACAGGTCCGGGACAAGTCTTTTTGCGAGGCTCCTGGATCGAGCAGGTATTTTTATGGGGGCGAAACGGAGCCGTCATGACGAGGCCTATTTTTTTCTTCGAAAAAATCAGTGGCTTTTCAAACTGGCTCACGCTGAATGGGATAATCCGAAGCCAGTCAGGCATCTGTTGCATTGCCGGGACATACGGGAAAAGGCGGTGCGGTCTTTGAAAAAAGCACTCGAATCGATTGAGATAAGAGGTTATTTGGGATGGAGAAACCTGCTTGCCGCAAGATCCCTGGAAAATTTCAATCGGCCGTGGGGCTGGAAAGACCCCAGGTCCAGCTATACCCTGCCTCTTTGGATGGATATATTTCCAAAAGCAAGAGTCATTCATGTCATCAGAAACGGTCCTGATGTGGCAGGCAGTTTGTGGGTGAGGGAGCAAAAGCGGCGGGGGGGACTGAATAACCCTCTCGCATCCTGCCGTTGCAGGGATCTGGATGAAGCATTTTCCCTTTGGGCCGAATATGTGAGGGAATGTGTTAGTGTGATCGACACTATGCCTGATACACAGGCCATTCAGATCCGGTATGAGGATTTTCTGGCGAAACCGGAAAGAGAGATGAGGCATGTGTTGGGATTTTTGAATATTGATCTTGATGACAAGGCCTTGACAGATGCGGTGGAAGATATACGCCCGGAATACTCTTATCGTTTTTTGAAGGATACAAAGCTACATGACCTGTACGATCAGCAACAAAATCATCCGTTGATGAAACGGTTCGCATATGACAAGGTCCCAGGGAACATTGAGACGGAAAAGCTGTGAGAGAAAATGGATGTCGATGTAATTCTTCCTGTCTTTAAGGGAACACGGTGGGTTCACGAGACGATTGAGAGTGTCTTGACGCAGACATACCCCAAATGGCATCTCACAGTCATTGATGATGCCTCTCCTGATGATACGGTTGCCTGTATCAGGCCGTTTTGCCAATCCTACCCGGACCGGATTTCGCTTATACAACTGGCGGAAAACCGGGGGGCTCCGGGAGCCCGAATGGCGGCCATCGGCAAAACAAAAGGGGATGTTATTGCTTTTATTGACCAGGACGATCGATGGAGGACTGAAAAGCTTGAGACGCAGATCCGCCGTCTTAACAGGAAGCCAAGAGTCCAGGCAGTGCATTCGGATGTCATTCACATCAATCAAAATGGGAATATCATTAATAGATCGGCTGACAGGGAAAATCATATTAGATCAGCCGGCACCGGCGATATCTTGTCGGCAAAAAAACGGATGGCAAAATTTATCTTGAATAATCCTGTTCGATTAGGAACATCGGTTATTCTACGCGAGGCATTTATTGATATCGGGGGGTTTAATGAGACGCTCTTTGGCGGGGAGGACTGGGAATTTTGGATCAGATTTGCGTCAAAGTGGCGAATCGGGCACATTGCCGAGCCCCTAGTGGAGAGAAGAATCCATGAAAGAAATGTTTCCGCCTTTTTCAAAGACTCACGGATTAATGGGGCCTTTTCCGCACTGGATATCATTGAGAACCGCTATCCCCACCTTAGGCCGTTTATCCCTCTGCGTCGCGCCCAACTCCTCAGGCGGGCGGCAGTTGAAAGTCTGGAGAACGACAGGAAAGTCGAAGCCGGAAAATACGCGCGGGACCTCTTCCCACTCAAACCCATGCAGGCTTCCGCCCTACTTTTTTTGTGTTTACCCTTTATGACGAGACATAAACCGATCCTCAGATTTGTCCGACGTCTTCGTTCCAGCTTTTTTGGAGGTTTTCTCCGCCGGTGAAAAAAGTCGGGCATTTTCGTGAAATCGGCAAGGACATGGTGACATATGGACTGATGTCCGCGCTGTCAAGGATGGGGAATTTATTGCTTCTCCCTATCCTGACACGGGTTTTTTCCACTGGTGAATATGGGACTGTCGATATAATAGCTACTTTTGTTTCTTTGATCTCTACGACTGTCAGATTTGCATTGCCATCTGCCGTGAGAAGATATTTCAGGGAGGACTCGGACGCGAGCAAGCGCGCTCGATTGATCTCTACCATTCTGATTTTCTGTGCCGTTGCCGGGCTCCTCATCATTTTATGTATCTCATGTTTTGCCAGGCCCTTGGCGGGCGTTATTCTGAACGAAGAATCGACCTACCCCTTTATCCTCCTGGCCTGTTGGATCGCATATGCCAAAGCGCTTGTCTCCCTGCCGGAAACCGTTCTTAGAATGGAACGGAGAATCGTTGCGTATAATCTGATCAACATAATCACTACCGTATCATTTGTGCTCCTGTCTCTATTTTTTGTATTGGAGCAAGAAAGAGGGGTTCAAGGCGTTTTCCTGGGTCACCTTATTTCAGGTGTCCTTGCACTCTGCATCGCGCTTGTGATCACACGGACACATCTACGCTTCAAGTTTTCTTTTGATGACTTAAAACGTGTTGTCAAGTTCAGTCTCCCCATATATCCCAGTTGGATGATAAGCTGGGGCAATGCCCAGATCGACCGGTTATTGTTGTTAATGCTGGTTGGCTTGGGCGGCGTCGGCTTGTTTGGCGCGGCCGCGAGGATCTCACAGCTTGTAGAATTTTTGCTGGTCATATTCCGTCAGGCATGGCCGCCTTACGCCATGATCATATTCAAGGAAGCAGAGCGGAATGAAGTCTATCGCCGGATGTTCAATTATTATTCCGGTATCTTTGCCGTTCTAGGAATTCTTCTCACCGCTGCTTGTCCTGAATTGTTCCGGCTGCTTGTGCCTGAGGAGTATTATCAAGGCTATGTCGTGATGCCCTGGCTGATTGGGGCTGCGATTGTCAAGAATTCAGGGTCACTCACAAATCTGGGGGTGCTGGTCAGTGAAAAAACAGGTGGGATAAGTGTTGCGTCATTTGTTGGATTGATAGCAAATGGACTCCTCGGCTTCATACTGATCAGTGGTTTCGGTATCATCGGGGCGTCCATTGGATCTTTTGCCGCTTCTCTGGTGGTTACAAGTATCATGTGGCGCTATTCAGTTCGCAGATCGGACGTCCGTTTTGATACAAAGACTATTGTCGCAGTATTGATCTGTTATATATTGAGTTCGATCATGCTGCTCCTGGTTGCCTGCAAAGGGGTTGGGGTTTCGGGCCTCTTGCTTAGATTGGGAATCACACTCCTTTCAACCAGCTATATTCTTTGGAAGACCATGGATAAGCCGGTCTTATATTTTTTCATAGGAATGTCAAAAAGAGCAGTATCAGCCTTGCCCGGAAAGGGATAGGCGATCCATTTCGTGTGATGTGCCGAGTGAAAAGGATATGGTGAAAAAAGATTTCATGCGCGAACGGCTCCATATATTGCTTGCGGCACTTGTCTTCTGCTTGTTTTTCTGTTTGCTGATTAGCTCATCTTCCCATTCCCAAGATATCTCCCCTGCGCCTTCTGGAACGTTTTCAGTAGTTGCAATACCTGATACTCAGGCCTATTCAGCCAAAAACCCTGATATTTTTTATGCGGAGACAGGATGGATTGCGGATAATCTGGATGTTCAGCGAATCGCTTTTGTTAGTCATGTGGGGGATGTGGTGGACAGCAATATCCCTTCTGAATGGGGTATCGGTCTTCAAGCAATGAATCTTCTTGATGGAAAAGTGCCTTACGGGGTTTCCGTGGGAAATCATGATATGGACTGTTCCGCAGGAGATGCTTCTCTCTTCAGCAGATATTTTCCGGCAAAACGTTTCATAAATAGAAAATGGTACGGAGGGCACTTTAAAGACAACGTCAATAGTTTTCAGCTTTTTAAGGCTCAAGGGTTGAATTTTGTTATCTTGCATTTAGAGTGCAATGCCCCTGATGATGTCCTAGGTTGGGCTGACGGCGTTTTGGAAAAACACAAGGACAGGCGGGCCATTGTCTGCACCCATATGTTTCTGGGGCCAATCAGGGAGCCAGAAACAAAGGAAGACTGGTTTACTGGTCCAAAGGGAATCATGGAGTGGTCAAAATGTCACAGTCGTGTCGGCAGTATGTGGTCAAGAAAGGTTAATAGGGGCAATACGCCGCAACAGCTATGGGATAAGTGTTTTAAAAAACACAGGAATATCTTCCTTATCCTTTGCGGTGACCAGAGCCGAACGCAAGCCATGAGTCTTGTCCTCATGGGAACAAATGGCAACAAGGTCTATGCCTGTTTGTCTGATTATCGGGATGGATTTATACGCGTATACCGTTTTGTTCCAGGAAGAAACAGAATCGAAGTCATGACATACAGCGTGATTCGCAACGAACTGTGCGAGGGCACAGAAATAGCGCCCGACGAATCCGATCATCAGTTTGTGCTGCCTTATGATATGTCAGCGCAAGGGACCGGGGGCCGTTATGAATAATTGGAAGGGCGGGTTTGTATAAGTGATCGTAAAAACTCTAGGCCTGAGCAGTGATTTTTTTGCCCGATTGCGGAATAAGGGCATTCCATACTGCCATTGGAAGAGCAATCATCATTTGGAGGAGGGGTTGATTGGAAACACGGACCTGGATTTGCTGATATGCCAGGATCACAAAGAGCAGTTTCAGAAAGCCCTTTCCCGGTCCGGCTTCAAGAGGATTATCGCGTCGACTCCAAAACAATACCCCGGCATGGAGGATTATCTCGGCTGTGATTTGCCGACAGGCAGGTTGATTCACCTCCATGTACACTACAAGCTCATCCTGGGCCAGAAGTATATCAAAAATCATCACTTGCCGATTGAGCATTTTGTCCTTGAAAATCTTGAGGTGAAAAAGGGCATCTTTGTGCCCAAAAAAGAAATTGAATTGTTTCTTTTGTGTATTCGAGCGACCATGAAACTGGGCATGAAGGAAGTCGTTCAATATTTTTTCGGCCGGTTAAACTCACCCTTTCCAGAGGCGATCCTGCAAGAGTTCAGGTCCCTCTTGGACAACGCGAAGCCTGACGACCTCAGGCGGGTGATCCACGAAAGCGGACTGCCTGTGTCCCAACGTCGGTTGATACGATTTACTGAAAAATTAAGGCATGACAGGTTAACTCTATTAGAGGTTTTTGCCCTCCGCCACCATCTATTTAAAGTGTTGAGGTCTTTTCGACGTCGCCATCCCATCCACTGTTTTGCTGAGGGATTCTTCGGTCGTTTGCATGTTCTGCCGGGCATAAAGAGGGTCTGGCCACCCCCGAGAAAGAGACTTCAAAAGGGCGGGATCTCCTTTGCCCTTGTAGGCGCAGACGGGTCCGGGAAATCAACACTGGTTAAAGAACTGCATGGATGGCTGTCGTGGAAGTTGGAGGTCAGACGGTTGTATTTTGGGATCCCAAAGACAATCGGCCTGCGGTTGGCAAACGGTATTGTCCTTTCTCTTCGTCACTTCAGCAAGATGCCCTTGGGAAAGGTTTTTAAAACAGAGTCCGTCATCCTTGCCCGGGACATCAGCGCTTTAAGGTGGATCTGGATCGCTCGAAAGCGGATGCATTATTTTTTCCGGCTCTATAAGGATGTAACAAGAGGTCGGATTATCCTTGCCGACAGGTTCCCTATGACCCAGTTCCGTGATATGGCCAAGCCCATGGATGGTCCACGGATAAGAAAAGAACGGGGAGGGGCCGGCAATAGGCTTAGTAAACGAGAAGAGAGCTATTACAACCGGATTGGAAAACCAGACAGAATTTTTGTGTTGCAGGTTGATACGGAACAACTCAGAAGGCGTAAACGTGGCCTTGATATAGGGACATGTGTGGTAAAGGCCGGTGCAGTAAATAGTGTCAGGGGTTCGGCGGATATTTGTCTCATTAATGCCAACAGGCCTTATCCGGAAGTATTGCTCGACTTAAAGCGCGCCATATGGGAGTTGTTGTAAATCCATTTGAAAAATATCGGAACCGGATTTGTCTATGGCTTTTGCTCATAGTTGTGTCCATACGGTTCCCATGAGGCTGTTGCTGATAATTGAAAACGCCCACCTTTATTGAATTTATCGGATTGCCCGGATCAGGCAAAACCACCCTCCATCGAATGACAAGAGAATATCTTGAAAAAGTGGGTTACAAGGTGTGGACGCCTGATGATTTCTGGAAAGAAACAAAGGCATCCCTAGATCTGTCCCGGCAAGGCCCGTTAATATTGAGAGTGAAAAACAGAGCCATATTTTTAGGAAGTCTGATTCTAATGATGCCTTCGGTATTCAAGTATTGTCTCGGCCGTATACGATTTATTTCCACTCTGGCAGTAATGCTTTTCAGATATCCGGATGGTATGCTCAACCGGCTTATACTGGCCAAGTTTTTTCTCATTGACCTTTTTCAATACAGCCATATTCTTGACCAGATCTCTAAAGGCGAGAAGATTGTGCTTTTGGATGAGGGTCTGTTTCAACGGGCCTATTCGATCTTCGCTTGCAGTCCCCATCCAATCGACCGGCATAGTCTAATCCGCTATACAACGGATATCGATTTGCAGGGCCTATTGGTTTTTGTTTCAGCAGACCTTGAAACCTGTTTTGAAAGAATTGAAGATAGGGGGCGCCCCTTTCGTCTAAGAAATGAGTCTCCTCAAAGAGTATTTGAGACACTTGAGAAGGGCAGAAGGATCTTTTCGGCCCTTTGTGAAATGATAGAAAGTCGAGAATCAATGTCCACCGAAATGGTCCGGGTTGATGGAGATTTTTTGGACAAGGCATTTGCCCAATTAAAAACCGCTCTGCCGCCGGCTCCCGGGAGAAGCTGATCATGTCCGGGATAGCTCCATGAACTGCCGACTGGAACATAATCTTTCCAGGCCGATCCCTATTATCCACCTGATAACGACCCTGGATGTGGGTGGGGCGGAGATGATGCTTTTAAAACTCCTCCCGCGGCTTGATGCCCTTGGCTTTTCCAATCAGGCCGTGAGCCTTACTAATATCGGCCCTGTTGGAGATATGCTCCTGGCCAAAGGTATACAAGTCGAATCCCTTGGAATGCCGAGAGGGTGCGTTACTCCCGGAGGACTGATCAAACTCAAGCGGCTGTTGAGTTTGAAACGCCCTGCCATACTCCAGACCTGGCTTTATCATGCCGATCTCTTGGGCCTTATAATGGGCAAGCTATACAGGGTTAAGCAGGTCTGCTGGAATATTCGCTGTACGGATATGGAGCTGAACAAGTATCGTCTAAATACAAGAATTACCCTGAAAATATGCGCCCTCTTATCCTCCATTCCTGATGTGGTGATCACAAATTCCATAAAAGCAAAGACCGTCCATGAATCACTCGGATACAAGACAAGACATTGGGAAAGGATTCCAAATGGTTTTGATACGGCCGAATTCATGCCGATTAATCCGTCAAAAACAGGGTTAAAACAGGAGATAGGTATCTCCAATAATCCGGGATACGCCGACAATGAGAGCAGTATGAATGCTCCCGGTATTGTCATCGGCCTGATAGCACGCTTTGATCCCATGAAGGACCACAAAACCTTTATTGAAGCGGCCTGCATAACCCTCGAACAAGGCTTGAACATCTCTTTTGTGTTGGCCGGAAAAGGGGTGGTGTGGGAAAATGTGGGTCTTGCAGGCCTGATCCCCCGGCAGTGGAAAGAAAAATTCTATCTCCTGGGGGTAAGAGAAGACATTCAAAGGATTAACTGTATCTTGGATATTGCCTGCTCTTCTTCAGCTTTTGGCGAAGGTTTCCCCAATACCATCGGTGAGGCCATGGCGTGCGGTGTGCCTTGCGTGGTAACCGATGTGGGTGACTCGGCCATGATTGTCGGGGGCACGGGCCGTGTGGTGCCTCCCAGG
>JAXHUM010000124.1:0-26514 GCA_034189325.1 Thermodesulfobacteriota bacterium | reverse complement strand
TTAGGGCGGAGGGTAAAAGCCAGGGCCTGAATCTGTCTCTTCGTCACAAAGCAGGAAGCCTTTCTCAACGGGATGTCGGCGATCAGGGCAAAGATTTTGCGCCCGGTTTTGAGGAGGAGACCTCCTTATAGGATAATGAGGGCACTAATAAGAAAATGGCCTCGGTCGAACGACAATAACCAATAAAAGGGCCGCAACCGGAGAATAAATCAGCGTCATGACACGGTTTTCACCAAGTCCCATCACAAGCCGACAGCCGAGGGTTGGTGTTTTCATTGTTTTAATCGCTCTTGTCATGGTTTTCAGCCTGAGTAGAGAGGTTCATGCTGGGCCCACGAGATTACCCTTCGCCCCTGGTGAAAAACTGATCTTTCAGGTCAGGTGGGCCTTTATCATTGCAGGGGAGGCCGTTCTGGAGGTAGTGCCTATAAAACCGGGTCATAATAAGGACTCCCGCCATTTTGCCATGACCGCAAAGACCTCCTCTTTTGTTGACATATTCTACAAGGTACGAGAGAGAATTGACGCCTATACAGATGGGGAGATGACGCACTCCATCCTTTATAAGGAAGAGAAGAGCGGCAGGAAAAGCAAGAAAGTCGTCATCAGGTTTGATTGGGACAAAATGGAGGCACAATATTCCAGGTCCGGTGAGACAAGAAAGCCGGTTGCCTTACAGCCAGGCTCGTTTGACCCGTTATCCGTTTTTTATGCCTTTCGTTTTTTTGATCTTGAGACTGGGAAAATTCTCAGGGCCTGGGTAACGGATGGCAAGAAGTGCGTTCAAGGAGAGGCGATTGTTAGAAAGCGTGAGAAGATCAAGATCCCGGCAGGGACATTTGATACCTATTTGGTAGAACCTGATCTGGATGTATTCGGGGGGGTGTTTGACAAAAGCAAGGGGGCCAAACTCAAAATTTGGGTTACCGCTGATACACGACGGCTTCCTGTCAAAATAGCAAGCAAGGTTGTGATCGGCAGTTTTGTAGCGGAACTGGTTTCCGGGAGCAAAATCGGAAAAATCGAATAGACGAACCTTAGTCGTAGGAGGTGACCTCAAATTGGCCAATGTGATCTGCAAAATGCTTGGTATACAATACCCGATTTTCCAAGGGGCCATGGGTTCCGTTGGAAAGAGAAAAATTGCCGGCCCTCTCCTGGTATCGGCGGTCTCCAATGCGGGAGGCCTGGGTATCCTGCCCACGTGGGGCCGTTCGAGCGAAGATCTGAGACAAGAGATAAGAAAAACCAGGGAGCTCACGGACAAACCTTTTGCCGTAAACATTGTCCCTCTTGGCCGTGAGTTTTTCACGAATAGGGCCCACGTTGTCATTGAAGAGGGAATATCGATTGTCACCACTGGAAGAGGCGATCCGGAAGCCAAAAATGTCCAGGAACTGAAATCAAAGGGGATTACGGTTATTCCCGTGGTGCCGACGGTTGCCCTTGCCAAGCGTCTTGAAGGGGAAGGGGCGGACGCTGTTATTGCGTCTGGTGCAGAGGCCGGCGGGCATGTGGGTGAAGTGGCGACCATGCCGCTTATCCCTCAAGTCGTTGATGCGGTCAAACTGCCTGTTATTGCCGCAGGCGGCATAGGAGATGCCAGGGGTATTGCAGCCTCTTTGGCCTTAGGGGCCTGTGGTGTTCAGTTGGGCACTCTTTTCTTGGCAACCAAAGAAGTCGGACTTTCTCCTCTTTCCCATCAGGTCCTGATAAAATCGGGTGACGAAGACACGGCTGTGACGCGAGCCTTAACAGGCAAACCTGTCCGAGTCGTTACAGGCCCTGAGGGTAAAAAACTTATACGCAATGAGAAGACCGCCTCTGAAGATGAGTTGAAGCACATATATGCCGAGGTGTCAAAACTTGCAAAGACTGAAAGCAAGGGGCAGATCATCCCTGGAGGTCAGGTAACAGGTCTGATTCATGATGTTCTCTCCACGAAGGAGCTTATTCACAAGCTGGTGTTGGAAACAGGTGAACTCCTCAGACGATTGTCGAGTCAGGCACAAGATTGGGAAGAAAAGGGCGTGTAGGACATGACCCCCATGGGACCCCTCCGGAGAGTCTCTCTTGAGGGGTAGGAATTTGAATTTATAGATATAATCAGACAAAGGCCTCTGTTGAACAGAAGAAGTGAATCAATATCGTCGGAGCAGGGAAACGATCATGATCTTTCAATATCGATCAGGCATGCCGGGGGTGCCGCGGCCTCACATTTTCCTTGAAGCATTCCATGATCTGTGAGATATGATTTTGTTCAAAACGTTTGAGTAAACTGCATGTCTGATAGCCACCCATCAGAGTGGGGAGGCTTCATCTGAATCGGATATAAATGTCATGTTTTAAAACAGTCACTTGGCTCTCAGGTTTTACCTGGACAGCCCGCCGGAATGCCTCTATAGCCTGTCCGACAGCCATTTCTGCTTTTGGAATCATACAGGGTTCATGGGGGAATCTTACAATTGGGAGCCTTTGACGTCCGCCCTGCCGCAGATATGGGAGGGTTCCGTATGCGGCCCCAGGGCTCAGATATGACCGGCGGAGCCTTACCCGTGGGCCTGATCTCTTCGGGATAGGGATGAGGGGCCTTTGCTCAAGAACTCCGGATAATCGGTCTGCCACAGAGGCCTTTTGTTGAATATCAGGTAAGCGGATTAAAGGTGAGTATGGAGTCCTTTTTTAAGGTCAAGACACCAAAAGAGGTCTTGGGGATTATGGATGGTTTTGGTCCCCTGGGAGAGGAAGAAATCTCTCTGGGAGATTCGCTGGGCCGCATCCTGAGTAAGGATGTCCTCTCGCCGGAAGACCTCCCTGGTTTTGCAAGATCCTCCATGGATGGCTATGCCGTGAAGGCCGAGGACACCTTTGGGGCCACTGAAAGCCTGCCGGCCCTACTAGCGGTTTCCGGTGAGGTCCTGATGGGCGAGAGACCGAGGATAAACGTAGGGCAAGGCCAGGCCGTAAGAATTTCCACAGGAGGCATGTTACCGAAGGGCGCGGATGGGGTGGTGATGGTGGAGTACTGTCACCTTATTGACGAAGATACGCTGGAAGTAAACAGGGCCATATCTCCTCTTGAAAACGTGATCCAACCGGGGGATGATGTTCAAAAAGGGGACAGGGTGTTGAAGCAGGGGCACCAAATGCGTCCCCAAGACGTGGGAGTCATGGCAGGGCTCGGGAAGACAAAGGCCTTTTTTTACAGGAAACCGAGAGTGGCGATTATCTCAACCGGTGATGAAATCGTAGGTGTCGATAAGCAACCGTTGCCGGGGCAGGTGAGAGACATGAACCGCTATACTCTTAGCTCATTTTGCTTGCAGGAGGGGGCTGAACCGATTTATGTTGGTTTGTGCCCTGACGATTTTGAGCCGATGAAGGCCATGGTGGAGAGGGCGCTCGAGAAGGCTGATTCGGTATGGATATCCGGAGGAAGTTCGGTGGGGACTAGAGACCTTACGCTTCAGGTACTCGAGACGCTCCCTCAGTTTGAATTGCTTGTCCATGGTATATCTATCAGCCCTGGAAAACCGACGATCATCGGACAATCCGGGTTAAGGTCGGTGATCGGTCTCCCCGGGCATGTCGGATCAGCTTTGGTCGTTGCCAAAGTATTCCTGTCCAGACTTATCCATAGGCTTTCAGGTTGTTCGGAGGTCTCAGAAAGGTTTCCAGATCCGGAGGCGAGACTGAGCCGGAATGTTGAGTCTGCAAGCGGCCGTGAGGACTATGTCAGGGTTCGGGTTGTTGAGGATAGGGGTCGTCTTGTGGCCGAGCCCATCTTTGGGAAATCGGGCCTGATTTCTACCCTCGTGGAGGCCGACGCGTTCATCCGGATTGACCGGAATGCAGAAGGACTGTATCAAGGAGAAACAGTCAAACTTATATTCTTTTGATTGTTTGGCGGAGAGAGTTGTTGAGAAGAAAAGTCTACCTTTCTATGAAGTCCCTGACAGAGGCGAGGGATCTGTTCTTTTCTCGATTTGGTCCTGAAAAAAAGACCAATGCCGAGGAGATTAGGGCTGAAGACGCCACCGGTCGAGTGACTGCGGAGCCTCTTTTTGCAAAACGTTCCTCCCCCTCTTTTCATTCGGCAGCCATGGATGGCATTGCGGTAAAGGCGGAAATGACTTACGGGGTCACTGAGAGGCATGCGCGCATATTGAAACTTAATGAGGATGCGGTGTGGGTCAACACAGGTCAGCCCCTCCCCGAGGGCTCTGATTCAGTGATTATGGTGGAGAAGATCCATGAAATGGATAATGATCGAGTTGAGATCCGCTCTCCCTCCTACCCGTGGCAACATGTCCGCAAAGTCGGCGAAGATATTGTGGCCAGCCAACTCCTGTTTCCTCAAAATCATCGGATCAGACCTTTTGATATCGGCGCGCTGATCAGTGCAGGCCTCTTTTCCGTCAAGGTCCGCCAGAGACCTCTGGTGACCATTATCCCCACAGGCTCCGAACTTGTATCCTACAAACACGTCACAGAAAAGGAGCCACTCCCAGAGGATAAGATACTGGAATGCAACTCTCTGGTATTGAAAGGTCTCGTCTTAGAATCGGGTGGAATTCCGGTCTCTTACAATATCGTTCCAGATTCGCACAAAAAAATACGAATCGCCTTGGAGAGGGCCGTTGAATCGGATAGTGACATTATCATTATCAACGCGGGCTCCTCGGCAGGAAGTAAGGACTACACGGCCCAAGTGATTGGTGAAATGGGAGAGATTGTGGTCCACGGAGTGGCCATGATGCCAGGTAAGCCGACGATTTTGGGTATCATCGCCGGTAAGCCGGTCATTGGCAACCCTGGATACCCTGTCTCTTCGCTGTTCTCCTTTGAGCAATTTGTCAGGCCTTTGATCTATAGTCTCCAGGGAAGCTCTCCCCCTAAAGATGAGACGATTGTGGTGCGGCCTACGAGAGATATCCCTTCGAAATTGGGGATAGAAGAGTTCTTGCGGGTTAATATCGGCAAAGTAGGCAGAAACTACACGGCCACGCCTTTGGCAAGGGCCGCCGGGGCCATTACCACATTAACCAAGGCTGAGGGTATACTCCGCATACCGGCTCTGTCAGAAGGGATATCACAAAATGAGGAGGTCGAGGCAGGGTTGCTTGTCGAACCGAAGGACCTTCTCAACACCGTGGTCGTGATAGGCAGCCATGATATGACCCTTGATATCTTGGCCGATGAGATCAGGCGTGAAGGGCTCAATCTCCGTATTTCATCCGGAAACGTGGGGAGCCTTGGGGGCCTGATCGCCCTGAGGAAAGGGTCTTGCCATATGGCGGGGTCTCATCTCCTGGATACTGAGACGGGCGAATATAACCTTCCCTTTGTCAGGAAATATATGAAGGGGATGAAAGTAAGTATTTTTCACCTCGTCTTGAGGGATCAAGGCCTGATAATTGCAAAAGGAAATCCCAAAAAAATTAAAGGCATAAAAGATCTTGTTAGGAAAGATATTACTTTTGTTAATCGTCAGCCAGGCTCTGGAACCCGTATTCTTTTGGATTATAAATTGGAGCAACTCGGCATTGATCCCCAGTCAATCAACGGGTATGAAAGGACCGAATACACGCATATGACCGTTGCCGTGGACGTCTTAAGCGGTGCGGCCGATTGCGGTATGGGGATCTTTGCCGCGGCAAAGGCGCTCGATTTGAATTTTGTATCAATGGTCAGGGAACAGTATGATTTGATCATCCCGAGTGAGTTCCTGGATACGCCTAATATTCAAGCCGTGCTAAAGTCGATCCGATCTCCCCATTTCCGCGAGCGGGTGACCTTCCTCGGTGGGTATGATCCCTCAAAAAGCGGAGAGCTCCGGGCAGAGTTGTGAAAGGTCTCTCGAGTATCAAGAAGGGGGAGACGTGAGAGGGACTATTGAGAATTATAGAAGAAGAGAATCCACCCCCTATCATCTGCGTCGTCGGCTTATCAGGTTCCGGGAAGACCACCCTCCTTGTAAAGCTTATTGCCGAATTGAGGGGGAGAGGGCTCAAGGTCGGTTCCATTAAACACGCGGCTCACGGATTCACCATGGATCAGGTGGGGAAAGACAGTTGGAAACACAAGGGGGCGGGCGCCGCAGTGACCATCAGTGCCTCTCCCAACCAGATCGGCATGCTTATGGATGTTGATCATGACTACCATCCTGATGAATTGGCGCCCTTTTTTCAAGGCATGGATATTGTCCTTGCCGAGGGATACAAGCGGCAAGACAAACCCAAAATTGAAGTCTTTGATCCGGCGCTCGGAAAAGAACCGATCTTGATAAACGACGAGAACCTGATCGCGCTGATATCTGATATTCCGGTTGGTTCGGCTGTCCCTTGCTTTGAGAGGAATGGTGTTGAAGGCCTGGCCGACTTTTTAATCGATTTTTTGGATCTTGATACAACCTTTTCCTCTCAAAACAGGAAAGGCGTGCCATAACGATCCCTACCCCGAGTTAACAATGTCCCGGGGAATCCGCTTAGAGGGTGGAAGACTGTTCGTAAGATTTTCTTGCTCTCTGTTATATAGAAAGGATTCTCTGAAGGTTGGGCACCCTAAGGATGTCAGGCGGATAATAATAACAAACAACGAGGTTGTCATATGGAAGTAGCCCTTGGCCATGATATTATACAGATGATCATCCATGCCGGGATGATGGTGAAATTTGTCTTGCTGGTTCTCTTTTTGTTTTCAGTCATTTCTTGGACGATCATTTTCGTTAAATTCAGAATGCTCGGCAAGGCGAGGGAAGAGACGGAAGTATTTCTAGAACTGTTCTGGGATACCAAGGATTTAAAGGAGGGTTATCTTGCCTGCCAAGATTTGAGATACAGCCCAGTGGCCTATGTTTTCAGATCGGGATATTCAGAGTTCACCCGTATCCAAAAAATAAGGGCCGGCTTGGGCAAGAGGCAGGATGATTCAGCCGGTGATGATTCAGCGATTTCACAGCACTCCATCATGGAAAACGTGCGACGGTCATTGAAAAAGACGACCATCGACCAGATAAACAGGTTGGAGCGGGCCGTTGGTTTCCTAGCCACTACAGGAAATACAGCCCCGTTTATCGGTCTTTTTGGGACGGTATGGGGAATTATGGAGGCCTTTCGGGGGATTGGTCTGAAGGGCTCAGCAAGCCTGGCGGTTGTTGCACCGGGCATTTCAGAAGCCCTTGTCGCTACTGCCGCGGGACTGGCAGCGGCGATCCCGGCTGTTGTGGCGTACAACTATTTCACGCAAAAAATTTCCGCACTCCAGGCGGAAATGGATATCTTTGCCTCCGAGTTCTTGAGTATGGTTGAGAGGCAGTTTGTCAAGAAACAAATGATCGGCAAGACACGGATGTGAGGGGATCATGAATCAGCAGAATAAAGGCAGGCTGATGTCGGAGATCAATGTCACACCCTTTGTGGATGTGATGTTGGTCCTCCTTATTATTTTCATGGTCACCGCCCCTATGATGACGCAGGGCGTAGAAGTCAGTCTCCCGAAAACGACAACACGGAATATCAAGACAAAAGAAGATCCACTGATCGTAACGGTCAACAAAAAAAGGGAGATCTATCTGGAAAACCATAAGGTCAAACTCAGCGGACTTGAAACAAAGATCGAAAAGGTCTTTGAGAACAGGCGGGACAAGGAAATTTTGTTGAGAGCAGATAAAGATGTCCCTTACGGATTTGTTATCAAGGTCATCGCGGGGATCAAACGGGGCGGAGTTGACAAACTAGGCATGGTCACAGAACCGATGGACTGATCACTATGGATGCCTTAAGAGTCGATCAGAGACCTAACAACTTCTCAGAACCGAAATGGAGCAGAATGCTTATCCTGTCTCTCACATTTCATGTTGTGGCGTTCTCTTTTATTCTGTTTGTTCCCGATCACATGCCGACACGGAGAATCAGGGGGCCTGTCTATCAGGTGGACCTCGTGGAACTACCGAAGACAGGGAGGCTCAAAGCAAAAGGTCCTGTGGCGGCAAAGACTCCGAAGAGGGCCCCTGCCTTAAAAAAGCGCTCCCAAGCCAAACGAATCGCCGAACCGACACCCAAGCAAAAGCCTGCCGTCATAGCAAAGAGAACCTTGGAGAAAAAAAGTCTTAAGACGAAGAGGGTGACTCCCCCTAAAGTATTGAATAAGGCTGATACGAATGCCAAACCGAGAAAAACGGTGGAGAAAACTGACAGCCTCATTGATCAGGCCGTTTCGAAACTCGAACGCAAGGTCCAAGTCCAGGAGAAAGATCACGTGGATCGGGCCGTATCGAGACTGGCTGGCCGCGTGAGACAGGGTCGTGGGGAGGCTGAACAGGGAATTTCCATGAGGATGTACCAGTTAGAGGTCGAAAACTGGATTAAGAACAACTGGTCATACCCTGTTGCCCTTCTCAGTCGGCGAGATCTTGAGGCGATAATTGTCGTCAAGGCCAAAAGAAACGGGACGATCGTGAAGACATGGTTCAGAAGAAAGTCCTCCAACGCAATTTTTGATGAATCGGTGATGAAGGCTGTTGAGCGATCCGATCCCCTGCCCCCTTTTCCGGAGGGGTATCTGAAGACTTATGAAGAGTTCGAAATCAACTTTAACCTGAAAGAACTTGAAGGATAAAATGTTGTTAAATGCCCTCAAATATTTACCTTTTATCTGGAATTCCATGCCTTTAATAAAAGTCCGTCGCTCTGTTTTTTTCTGGTTGATTATGTTTTTTCTGGTCGGCCTTTTCCTTCCGAGAGAGGGAGTTACAAAAATCTATATTGATATCAACTCGCCCTCTATGCGGAAATTTATGATCGCGGTTCCGGATTTCAGAAATCTCAGTCAGGATAGGAAACACCCTGAGCTGGCTGTTGGGTTGCCGAGCGTCGTCTCCAATGATCTTGACCTAAGCGGTTATTTCACGCCTATGAGCAAGGAGGCCTTTCTCGAGGATACCTCTTCGGTGAAGGAAGACATTCGCTTAAAAGACTGGTCGGTCATTGGTGCCGAACTTCTTCTAAAGGGCAGCTACACATGTGTCGGTCGCAGTCTGGAGGTGGAAATCAGGCTCTTCGACGTCTTTTGGGGCCGGCAGATTCTGGGCAAGAGAGTCCTTGGGACCGTTGGTCGCAGTCGTCAGTTGATGCATCGACTCAGCAATGATATTATCCGCGCACTCACCGGTTATCAAGGGATTTTTCTTTCAAAACTCGGATTCGTCGGGACGGCATCAGGACGAAAGGAAATCTATACCTCCGATTATGACGGACATAATGTCAAACAGATAACAAGAGACAGGAGTATTTGTCTCCTGCCGAGATGGTCCCCTGATGGAAGGAGAATGGCTTTTACCTCCTATAAGGATGGGGGGCCCATGCTTTACGTCAAGGATATGGGGTCGGGTATTGTGAAGCGAATATCAGGAAGATCAGGTCTCAATACCGGAGGAACATGGTCGCCCGATGGGAGCCGTCTCGCCGCCACCCTCAGCACCAAAGGCAACCCCGACATATTCCTGATTGATCTGAACGGGAGAATCGAAAAGCGATTGGTCGATCATTGGGGCATCGATGTCTCCCCCTGCTATTCCCCGGCTGGAGACAAGCTGGCCTTTGTTTCGAACAGATCAGGATCTCCACAAATCTACTGCCTGGATCTTTTGACAAGAAGCACGAAAAGGCTGACTTTTCAAGGCAATTACAATACCAGTCCCTCTTGGTCGTCTCTCGATCGCATCGCCTTTGTATCGATGGAGAATGGCTTCTTTGATATCTACACAATGAATATGGATGGTGGAGGCTTGGAACGGCTCACAGAAGGCGAAGGGAACAACGAAGATCCCTGCTGGTCCCCTGACGGACGATATATCATCTTCAGCTCCAATAGAGATGGTCGTTATCATCTGTATCTTATGAACGCCAACGGCCAAAACCAGAGACGAATCACCTTCCTCGGTGGAGATCAAACCGCTCCTTCGTGGTCTCGTTGAAGACACAGTGCCCGCGGCCAAGTGCGTCGAAAAGAACGCAAGGCTTCGCACTATACATATAGGGCGGCCCATGTGGATCCATCGCTTTTCTCTTATTCGCAGGAGAACAAATTCGCCGCACAAAATATTCTTGACTGAGCGCAAATAAGCTTTACTTATCGATTAATATTGTATAAATAGCAATCTTAAAGGTATATCCATCTTATTCTACTCGTTCTCTGTCATGGGTAAACATTGGTCTTCGGACTGTGGGAGTCAGACCTCCGGTCAGGTTTTTGCAAGTCTTTATAGGGCTGAGGGGAGTGGTTCGAGGTTTCGATAATTTTCATATTCATCAATCGATACCAAGGATATAGTCTTTAAGACTCCACCTTGTTTTATTTTAAAAGTTAATCTTCAAAAGGAGGTTTTAGGGGTATGGGAAAAAAAATGATTACTGGTTTGGTAGGCTTGGCGTTTGTATGTTCCTCATTTTTGGTCATGACTTCATGCGCTAAGAAGCAATTGCAGACTTCAGAGACAGCTCAGCAAACCGCGCAGGAGACGGCTCCTGAAGAAGCCCCTGAAAGAGTAACACAACCAACTCAGCCGCCAGCAACCGGAGAGGATAGTAGTCGCCGGGCAAGGACCGAAGAAATCCAGCGAGGCCAGTCCCTAGCGGATTCGATCAGACTATTTGAGTCGACAAGCATATATTTCGACTTTGATCGTTCTGAACTCAAACCGGAAGCCAAGGCCAATCTGAAAATAAAGGCTGATTTTCTTCGTAGTAATTCCTCCTATTCCGTTCGTGTTGAAGGGCATTGCGATGAAAGAGGAACCAACCAATACAACCTCGCGCTGGGAGAGAGAAGGGCTTACTCTGCAAAAAGATTTCTTGAAGCCCTAGGTATTTCAGGGAATCGAATCTCCTGCATCAGCTACGGTGAAGAAAGACCGGCAAATCCCTTGCACAATGAGGAGGCATGGGCCAGAAACAGGCGCGATGAGTTTCGGCTGGTTGAGTAGAGAGGATTCTTGCTGCAATCAACCCCTAAGCTCTTCCGTCAGTCTTTCAAAGTGTGAAATAATCCGGCCTGTCAGACCGACAGGCCGGTCCCTTTGTCTTATTTCGGAACGAAGCAGGTTTAAATGACGAGATTGCCGGTTTTAAAAAAAGTGACTATTGCTAACCTAGGTATCCTCGTTTGCCTGGTCTTGTTTTGTCCCTCCTGCGTCACAAGCCGGGAGGACATCCTCTATCTGAACGATCAAATTGTCGCCCTGAACAAACGAGTCAGCCAGATTGAAGAATCGATTGGAACAAAACTATCCGGCAAGCTTGATTCTTCTCTCCAATCGATCCGCAACAACCAGGCGGAACTTGTAGCTGAAAATGATCTGGTAAAATCAGAGATACAAAGTCTTTCCGGTCGTGTGGAAGAAGCCGAGCATTTGCTCAAAAGGGCTATTGAGAGAGATACGACGGATCAAGACGCAATTAAGGCGGGTATCAATGATCTTACTCAGCGTCTGTCCAAATTGGAAGCGGGCGGAGTACAATTACGGGAGGGACGTGAGAAAGGAAACCTTGCAAAAGGTCTCGGCCCTAAGATAGCAGGGAAAGAATCAAGCCCTGTCGCACAGACGATATCCTCCGAGTCGGAAGTCTATGATCTGGCCCTTTCAGCCTTTAAGGCCCAAGAATATGGGGAGGCTATTGTCAGATTTAAGAAGTTTCTGGAAAAGTACGGTAAATCAGACCTGGCGGATAACGCTCAATTCTGGATCGGAGAGTGTTATATGTCGCTGCAACAGTACGAACAAGCGATCTTGGCATTCCAACAGGTGATCAAGAAATATCCCAAGGGAAATAAAGTCCCCAATGCGATGCTTCGCCAGGCCGTTGCCTTTTATGAAATCAACGATAGAATCAGCGCCAGACTGCTGCTGAAGAAGATTATTAAAAATTATCCCGGTTCCAGTGAAGCCAAAACAGCTGAGTCAAAGCTCAAAACACTCAAATGATAGATGGCTTCAATACGCTATACTTTATCGGGTACTGAGACCGATTGAGGGGTCTGGAGTGAATAAAAGAATTCCCAGTCTTGTTCCTGATTATCTCGCCTGAAAAAGTGAATCCTTATTCCCCTGCAAAATATTTGATCACAGCGCTCCTGAAGAGCAGCGAGCATTTTAAAATGGGCGTCCTCGCCGTCATTGTTGGGCCGACAGGAGGTTTGCCGGTAGGACCTCAGATCCATTTTTTCTCTAGCGAGGCCACAAACGATATGGGCTCCCAAATTTTACGACGATGGAGACACAATAGACAGGTACAATACACTTGAAACTAAAAAGCATCTCTTCCCCGACTCCGAAAGGGAGCGGAGATAAATACAAGAAACAAAGGAGGTCTACGAATCATGTCGAGACATAAGAAATCCGAGAGGCAACGGGAACTGGATCGAAGGAGAAGACGCAGAAAAAAAAGACTCAAAGAGAGGGCCAAACTGGAAGGCGGAAAAGGGTAAACAAGTAGTCTTGGCCCCGTAAGCTTGATCGTCAGGACTACGAGGCCCGTGACTATTACCCTGTTTGAGACTTCCGTCTATTCCTGGATTTGAGAACAAGGAGCACAATCACTGAGACTACAAGTATGAGTGTCGCGACAAACTGGGTCATGGTCATATTGCTATTGAGAACCATGCCCCTGTGATCCCCCCGAAATCGCTCGATAGCCAGACGAGCGGTGCTGTGACAGATCAAGAACCACATCAGTACCTGCCCTTCGAATTTCTTCTTTGAATGGACAAAGAGGAGTATCAAGAAGATGAGAAATCCGCTTATACTGGAGTAGAGTTGAGTCGGGTGGAGGCAGATATTATTCGGGGCCAAAGAGTTGGGGTGCGTAAAAATGATGCCCCATTTCACATGGGTCGGTTTTCCATAACAACATCCGGCCATCAAACACCCGATTCGGCCGATGCCCTGACCCAGCGCGGCACCTGGAACGAGGAGGTCCCCCAGTTTTAAGAATGAAAGATCATGTCGTTTGCCATACCAGGCTACTACGAGGGCAACGGCGATGATGCCGCCGGAAAATACGAGGCCGCCTTCCCATATCCAGAGTATTTCTATGGGCCGCTGAACGTAGTACGAAATGTTCATTAAGATATACAACATCCTCGAGCCGATAATGGCCGCAAGGATAATCAGAAAACCCATGTCCAAAACCTGTTGATGGCCTATCCCCATAGACTTTCCAATCTTTATCGTAGCTCCCAGGCCGGCAAAGAAACCGAGGGCCACGAACATACCGTAGGTATGGATGGTGAAAGGGCCTATTGAAAAAAGATCAGGGAACATAAGATCGATGCTACTCCCTTTTGTGTGACTGTGGGTCAGTTGTCAAGAATTCGGTGATAAGCGGCTGTTTCGTAGCCAAGTGGTTTCCCGTCCGGAAAGCCTGTTGATTCGTGTTACTTTATTCCATTAACAGGCATGTCAATTCAATATTAGCATCTTCATTTCCAGAAGTTAATGGAAAAGAGGAGACAGCAGCTGATTCTTACCGTTGTCTTTTTGTGCCTTCTTTTTTGGGACCTTCCAACACTTGGGTCTTCGATGAAGCCTGAAAAATCAGGTTGAGGATTACCCAGAATGTCCCCACGGTAATTGCCGAATCCGCCACGTTAAACGCGGGCCAGTGATAACGGCCAACATAGAAATCGAGAAAATCGACCACTTCTCTAAACCTGACTCGGTCAATGAGATTGCCTATGGCGCCTCCCAGGATCAAAGAAAAACCTGGAGTGATTCCGTCATCGCCCTTCTTGAGTTTGAAAAACCATATGAGGAGCAGACACAGAGCAGCGAGGCTGGTTGACAGGAGAAAGTAGAAAACTATATCGTTGGCCCCGGGTCGGTTCAACAATCCAAAGGCCATTCCCCTATTCCGTACATGAACAATATTGAAAAAGCCGCTGATGACTTCCACGGATTCATGTAGTTTCAGGCCGCGAATGATCGCTGATTTTGAGATCTGGTCGAGCAGGATAACGGTCAGTGCCGGCCAAGCCATCCAATGATACTTTTTCATTAGTCGCTGATAGTCTCCATCTCATCCATGGCCTCAAGGCAACGATCACAGATCGTGGGGTGTTCGTGGTTCTCCCCCACCGAAGGATCATGGACCCAGCATCGCTCACATTTCATGTCGGCCGACGGATTTACCCGGACTTTCAGGCCCGGCACAATCTCGCTTGAAACTCCCCCTTCCACTTGATCGCTTTTTTCAAGCCTCACCGAGGAGACAATGAAAATAGACCTTAACTGATCTTTGTAGGGGATGAGTTTTTCCATCAGTTCAGTGGACAGACCGAGCGTAACAGCCGCATCAAGGGAGTGTCCGATTTCCTTTTGCTTCCTTGCAACTTCAAGGGTCTTTGAGACCTCTTTTCGAACGGCAATAATATCTTCCCAACGGTCGGCAAGCTCCCGGTCTCTGTATGCGTCCTTCTGAGGAAAAAAAAGCTCGGCGTGGACACTGGGAGGCCCTTGTTTGACGTCCATATATTGCCATATCTCGTCTGCCGTAAAAGAGAGGATAGGGGCCATGAGTCTGACCAGAACGTGAAGGATCTCATTCATTGCAGTCTGCGCAGAGCGTCTGGCCGAAGATTTCTTGGGCGATGTGTATAGCCTGTCCTTTATGATATCAAGGTAGAACGATGAAAGGTCCAACACACAGAAGTTATGAAGGTTTTGATAGACAGGATGAAAATCAAAATGTTCATATGCCTCAAAAACCCGTGAACTCAACTCTTGAAGCCGATTGAGCGCCCAACGGTCCAGTTCCTCCATCTCCAGGTATGGGACCTGGTCGGTCTCGGGGTCGAAATCATTTAAGTTGCCCAGCAGGTACCGGCAGGTATTCCTGATGCGTCGATAAGCTTCCGTCAATCTTTTCAATATCTCGTCTGAAAGCCGGATGTTGTCCCGATAGTCTTCCGCCGCGACCCATAGCCTCAAGATCTCCGCTCCATACTTTTTGATGAGTTCTTCCGGTGCCACAACATTGCCCGCCGACTTGTGCATTGCCTTGCCTGCGCCGTCAACCACAAAACCATGGGTCAGGACATTTTTGTAAGGCGGGGCCTTGCGAGTGCCCGAAGAACACAAGAGTGAGCTGTGAAACCAGCCCCTGTGTTGATCACTGCCTTCAAGATAAAGGTCTGCGGGACTCTCGAGATAATCTCGCTTTTCCATGACTGCAGCATAGCTGACGCCCGAGTCAAACCAGACATCAAGGATATCTGTTTCTTTCCTGAATCGGTCGCCTTTGCACTTGGGACAATGGAAGCCTTGTGGGAGGAGTTCGGCCGGTGTCTTGGTGAACCATATATCGGCCCCTGATTCCTCAACCATGCTGCTTATACGATCAATAATCTCCTGAGAGACGATCACCTCACCACAGTCCTCGCAAAAGAACACAGTGATCGGCGCTCCCCACGACCGTTGCCTCGATATACACCAGTCCGGGCGGTTGGCGATCATACTGTAGATACGATCTTTTCCCCATGAGGGAATCCATGAGACCTGATTGATGGCTTCCAAGGCCACTTGTCTCAGTCCCGTTTTCTCCATCGATATAAACCACTGTTCTGTGGAGCGATAGATGACCGGTTTCTTGCAACGCCAGCAGTGTGGATATTCGTGAGTGATCTCTTGTTCTTTGAGGAGGACTCCCAACTCCCGGAGCTTGTCGTTAATGGACCGGTTGGCCTCAAAGACCTGTTGACCGGCAAAAAACTCTACATCAGGGATAAACCGTCCTGAGTCATCTACCGGAGAATAGACGTCCAGATCGTAGTGGAGACCTGTTTCATAGTCTTCACGTCCATGACCAGGTGCCGTATGAACGCATCCCGTACCGGCCTCAAGGGTTACGTAAGGAGCCAGGACAATAACGGAAGGCCGGTCATAAAAGGGGTGCCTTGCCTGAAGACCTTCCAGGTCCACAGCGTGGAGGTCGGCAATGATCCGGTGGGACTTGACACCAAAGGTATTCATGCAGGGCTCCAGGAGTCCTCTGGCCAAAATCATGACCTCACCCTCCTCTGTTTCTACAGCTACATACTCAAGGTCCGGGTGAAGAGCGATTGCCAGATTGGCCGGCAAGGTCCAGGGTGTAGTCGTCCAGATGACAAAGGAGATATCCTTCCCTGTCAACGCTGGATCCAAGGTCCCCAGGTCTGAGATTGCAGGAAACTTGACAAATATGGAGGGGGATGTCTCTTCTTCATACTCAACTTCAGCCTCGGCAAGGGCTGTTTTACATGAGATGCACCAGTAAATCGGCTTCTTACTCCTTACAAGACTCCCATTGAGGGCAAATCTCCCGAACTCCTTTACAATAGTCGCTTCATAGGGATAGTTCATCGTAAGGTAGGGTCTTTCCCATTCTCCAAGAACCCCCAGTCGCTTGAATTCGTTCCGTTGTATATCGATGAATTTCTCCGCATACTTCCTACAGTACTGTCTGATCTCAACCTGGGACATCTCCCGCTTCTTTTCGGCAAGCTCTAAGTCCACCTTATGCTCAATCGGAAGACCGTGACAATCCCATCCGGGCACGTAAGGCACGTCAAAACCCGCCATCTGCTTTGATTTGATAATGATGTCCTTCAATATCTTGTTAAAGGCGGTGCCCATGTGGATATTGCCGTTGGCATATGGCGGCCCATCATGCAGCATATAAGGAGTCTTACCCTTGGAGACGTCCCTGATTAAATGGTAAAGGCCCAGTTTTTCCCATCTTTCCAGAATTTCCGGCTCCCTTTTAGTCAGGTTGGCCTTCATGGGAAACGGGGTTGCGGGAAGATTAAGAGTTCGCTTATAGTCCATATAATATATCCCCCAATGACATGATAACATAACAGTCAATCAGATAAACAGCTTCAAGTCAAACCTATTCTTACGAAATATCCTCCCGATATTAGGTCCTCAAACCGCTATTCCTCTAAAACTCTGGGTTATGCAATCTGTCGGGTCGATGAGATCGGTCTTTTTGATAACGAATAGGAAATGGTGAAACATATTGAAATGAGATAGTTTATGGTCCGTTCCCATTTGACAGTTCCAATGGACAGAGGCGTTTTTCAACAACAATGGCACACCGGGTGGCACCATCCGGGGGAGGCGTGAGTGAAGGCGAGAATATGATCGACGCCTATGCGAACTTCTTGGCGTGCTATAGAAATATTTGTTCGGCCGGTTTAGGTGTCGGCGTGGTATTCAAAGTTGAATGAACTGATCTGATTCATTGCAGCAAGTTGGAGAACTGAAACCTGTTCTGACTGAACCGTTTCCGTGGGAGAATCTACAGCCGGGATTTCTGACGAATCCTTTGCTCCCACCTCTTTTGACTCGATCGACGGTTCCTGCAATTTCTCGATAAACTCTTTGAGAATAGTCTGAATCATGCCGAGCTTTTCCCATCCCATTTGGTCACCCTGTCTGAACTCTCGAGAGAGCCATGAGGCCATCCGGTCAAAATGCTCTAAGAGTATGTCCAGTTTGACCCTCGAATCCCTCACTACCTCAACCATACGATCGGTCAATCGGTCCACCGGGTGATCAACGCCCCTTGATTGACCCCTGTCAACATCTGAAGGCACCTCCTTGGCTGGGAGAGGGGAGTAAGCCGTATTCCTCTCAACGGTGTGTGTGAGCATGGTCAGGGTATTGCTCTGTTGAAATTCGGCCTGGACAATTGAGATTTCTTGTAGATCGTTCAAATTCCATGCTGTATTCACCCCATCTTCAGGCTTTCCTGTGAGAAATCCTTTTATCATTTTGAATATGGTCTTCACGACCTCTTTTATTTCCTTCTTTTCCTGATCGTTCAGGTCACCCTCGATCTCAACGGAAATCTCACGACTCCCATCAAATGAAAACAGCATTCCCTTGGAATCGACAGAGGATCTGTTCGTTCGGGCCATGCTGTTGTAGGTGGTGAGTGATACCTCGATAGAGACATCGGACGACAGTGTCACCTTGTCACCCTCTTCCGTTATGATGGTGATGTCGGTGTGCCGTTCACCAGCCCTCATGAGCTGGTTGATCTGAGCAAAACTCTCTCTGCTTTGATTCGCCTTCGGGTTATATTGAACCGTAGGCTGTGAGCCGCACGAGCATATGGGATCCATAATGGCTCCTCCCTCCTGTTTTTGATCTTTTGAACCTCAAAGACCCTTTAAAGATTCTATTGGAAGTTTTTGGAAAAACTTTAGCTTTTTTGGAAACTTCCGGGGATGATTTGTCTAAATGAACTGATTTTTCAGGATACGGAATGAGGATTGCATATTTTTGTCTGAGGAGGTCTGGGGAGGATATCTTCACTCTATCCCGAGGGCCGCCTATTGATCTTGGAGAATGCAGTGGTTTGAGGGAAAAACTGTTTTATATTCATGACATCCATCAAAGAAATTAAAGCCGATAACCTCATAGGACAGGATGTAGGGACGTGTACTATTCTGGATGAGCTCGCCCGAGGCGGCATGGGCATGGTCTTTATAGCCTACCAAAGGACCTTAAGACGACGGATTGCCTTAAAGATCCTGCCCAAATCACTCATTACACCCACGACAGCGCAGTTTTTTCAGCAGGAGGCGGAAGCTGCGGCCATCCTCTCGCATCCCAATATCATTCCGATTTACGAAGTCGGAGAGACCGATGACTTCCTGTTTTTCACCATGCAACTCGTGGAAGGTCGGGCCCTTTCAGATCTCATAAAAAAGGCGAGAAAGAATATCATCCCTTCCAAACGGCTTCTCCCGCTAAAGGCCTCACTTCTCATAGTCATCAAGGTCCTTGAGGCACTCGATTACGCCCACGGTCATGATATTGTCCACAGGGACATAAAACCTGCAAACATACTGATCGAGAATCATTCGAACCGGCCGATAGTGATGGATTTTGGAGTCGCCAAGGTATCAAGGGATTCCTCAGAAGAATCGTCTCTGATTTTGGGAACGCCTACATACATGGCTCCCGAACAGATATCCAATGATAAGGTAGACGGGAGGGCCGACATCTATGCGACCGCCACCATGCTGTTTGAGATGATCGTTCCCCGTCTGCCTTGCCCTAAGGCTAACACCAGTATGGAACTCCTCAATAATAAACTGGAACTCAAAAACAGATACTTTCGAAGAAAACCTTCAGAACTGAACCCTGCGCTTATAAAAGAGATGGATCTCATTATCTCAAAGGCCTTGTCCTTTGACCGCGACAAGAGATTCGATACGTGTCTGGAGTTTTCAAGATATCTCAAAGGTTACATCAAGCGTTATTTGTAGCAAGGTCTGAAGAGGGAACAGAATGTCTCAGTCTCAAGTCACCAAACGACAACTATTTGAATTCGGCAGACAGTTTTCACTGCTCCTGAACCGTGCCACAATGTATGAGGCGGATCACCCCTATGTGGAGCAGGCTATAGAGTCGGCGTATGAAACCATAGATTCCATTACGGGGATCGTTTCCCCTCTCGTATATGCGATGAACCGGGGACAGGTATTCATTGATGAGGAGCCTCTCGATCCACGGGTCAATGTCAAAAAGATAACCTCCTACATGAAGAAAATAGGAATACAGTCTATCTCATTTGACAATGGATTGGACATAAACGAGTTGAAGGCCTTTGTCGACATCTTCTCCACCACGGAGAAATTCCCCCATGCAGACGCCATGAAGGAGGCCCTGAAAACCCGAGGGGTGACACTCTTAAAAATAAACCACGTCTTTTATAAAAAGATCACGGAAGATGACGAAGTCGTGTCTCGGGAGGTGCTTAAAAAGACCCATCCCCAGGTTATGGATGAAGATCAGCCGGAATCCAAGAAAAAATTTATTGACGCGTTCCTGGAAAACGCCCTCTCTGAAGAGGTGTCAAAGGGTCTGAACCTGGGAAACCTCATCACCAATCCCTCGGATCTCGCTAAAAAGATGATTGACTTTGATATCAGCTGTGCTCGCAAGGCTGGTATGGAAGGCGAGGACAGCCCCGAAGGTCAGGGCCAGGGGCAAGGCCGTGGAGAAGGTCCAGGTCAAGGCGAGGGCAAGGAGGGGCCCCAGGGAGAAGGCCGGGGCAATGGCAATGGTGAAGGCCAAGGTAATGCTCTCCCCCAGGGAGCGTATGCAGGCCATGTCCTGTTGCAGCAGGTCAATATCCTTGGCGAGAATGTGAAAAACAAGCTTGCAGCGGTCGGAGATACCTCGTTGCCGGACCTTGCCGATGCCGTTTTTGGCATGAAAAAGCGTCTCTTGGAAGGGATTGAGGCCCAAAAGGCCCTTGGACTGGCCTATGATAATGAACGCAATATCCTTGAAAAAACAAATGAAATTACGGATTCGGTGCTGATCAAGCTGATCAAAATGGAATACAAGAAGGGGAAGATCACCACTTCCCGCCTGGCCCAGATCCTGCGAAGGCTGATCCCGGAACCCGACGAACTCAAGAGAATTCTCCCCAAAATAAAGAGGGCCCTGCTCGAAGAGGGGATGCCTGTCTCAGAATACCTGAATCTCATTAAAGAACTTGGCAGGGAATTGAAGAGTGAAAGTCTTGCCAGGATCATTCAGGAGAGTTCCAAAGAGATCGGCGTCGACGGAGATGAATTGATCCGGGAAATTATGGACAATCCATCAAGGGCGGCGGAGTTGATATATCTTGCGGCGGAGATTCGACGGGAAACCGGAGATGAAAAGGCCCTCACGCAGGCGCTGGTGGAGTATGTTGAACAGCTTGGCATGAAAATCGCCGACAACGTAAAGCAGGGAGATGACGAGAATAAGGAACAGCAACTAAAACAGGTCATAAGAGATATCCAATCCGGCTTCGGCGAACATCTCGGTAAATTGAACATTCAGGATGACACCCTCGCCCGTCTCGAAGAGAAATTAAGTCAACGGATGGATGAGATCATGGAAAAGATGAGGGTCGATCTCTTCCGTTCGCACACTGGAGAGACTATAAACAAAGACTCCAAACAGTTGACAGTATTGCAGACCCTCGAAAGGAGTGTGAGTATCCATGATGAATTGGGCGAGATCCTCCAGATTGTACGTTCCAAGGTCGATTCCGGTGAAATCGATGAGAACAACTTCAAACAGATATATTCTGAGATAAACCGGCAGGAGCAGCTCAAAGAGGAACTGGACTCCCAAAAAAAATTGCCCCCTGGGCTTGTCAGGTCACAGGACCTGATGTTTTTTCTCGAAAAGGAGATCATAAGGGCCAAACGATATAAAACGCCCTTCTCAGCGCTCGCGTTCTCACTTGTTAGGGCCAAATCAAAGACAAGGGGAGTGTCCGATCATGTGCCTCAGCAGGTCGTCATGGACGAAGTCCTCTACAAACTTACCGACATCTTTAGAAACGCGGACCTGGTCGGGCAGCTCGGCAAGAACAAGATGGTGGCTTTTCTTCCCATGACATCCCCCAGCGATACGGTGCTGGCACTTCGGCGCGCCATGAAGCACCTGAATCTCCGTCCTGTCGAGGCTGATGGCATCTTATTCGACGTCAAAATAGCGGGAGTCAGCGTAGATTTTGATGAAAAAAACACGCCTGATCCAAAGGTCTTTATCAGGACCCTGTTTACAAAACTGATTGAAATGGCCGCAAGGGTAAAACATATCCATTCATTCTGAATTGGAATAGGCGCCGGTCATTTCCGCATGAGAGCTTTGACTTCTCTTCCCGGTCCCTGTTGTATAGCTTTTTATATCATCACCGTCCCCATGCACCGTCCCTGAACCACTTCTCCCTGATGAGCAATCAGATCGCTCTTCAGAAGAGACCACCCTACGGCTCCTATCCCGCAAGGTCCATCTCTTTCAGCTCCCGGCCGATGTCCGACATGCCGAGTCTTTCAAATGTGTCCATTTTCTGAAGACCGGTTCGGGCATCCCATCCTCTTATTTCGTAGAATTCCTGCCGCATCTTCTCATATTCTTCCCTATCGAGGACGTTGCCTTTAAATGACAATGTCTCCCCACCTTCACCCGGCACGATCATCCTTGGGTTGAGAACAGACTCTTGAAGAGGGTGTGTAAAATTGTACTCAGGCGGAAAATCGTTCTCAAGGGGCTTCCATCCCTCGCGGAGAAGAATGGCGCGCTGGAGGTTGAATATCCTCTCGCCATAGAGGAGCAGGCCTTTTTCATCGGTTTCAACGCCGGTGACCGCGGAAAAAAGCCTGCTTTCAAGCGCTGGATCGCCGACATTATCCGGTGTCTCAAACGAGTCCATGATGGGCCATGCGGCTTCGCAAAGC
The DNA here is from genome assembly GCA_034189325.1 of Thermodesulfobacteriota bacterium. Lineage (GTDB taxonomy): Bacteria > Desulfobacterota > DSM-4660 > Desulfatiglandales > Desulfatiglandaceae > JAXHUM01. Next base: position 4,218 of record JAXHUM010000124.1, on the reverse strand, counting down.
AACAGGCTATCCTTGACCATCACCCTCTCCTGGATTATGGATGCGGCAAGGGCTTTCCCCTCAATGGTGGTCAGGTTCCATGCTGCCTCGCTCCCCCAGAACTTTGCGGCCGACGCCTTGAAGACCTCTGATGATGTCGGTGAGAGTTGCGGGTTGATAAGGTGAAGGAGCCACCGGGCAATAGGATAGCTGATCTCGTGAAGTTGACCAATCGGCTGTCTCGGTTCCATTGCCCACAATAGGGCTGTTGTGATGTATTCACGAGGCGTGTAAGCAGTGCCCAGTCCAACACCTGAAACAGAATCCGAAAACAGGGATTGTGCCTTTTCTCCAAGTCTCTTCCCGGCTCGGAGGAGGCCTTCGGCAAGGATATCTCCGAAGCCTCTTCTATAGGCGATCATTGTGACGAGATCCTCGAAGAATTCTCTTGTTCCCATGGCCGACAGGTCGAGACCTGTTTCCTTTTCAGTCAAATATCCCGCCTGGGAACAGGCATGGAGCCATTCGAGGATATTGCCCACCTCCATGGTACAGAGGGACATGTCGTTACATATATCCGTTGCATCCACAACAGTATCGAAAGACTCACCCTCTCTAGCGCCGACATAGGGCATATACATCATGAGGGACTGACATTTTCTGACGACATCTTTGCCTGAGGCGGTCCTGTAAAGGCCGCGGAAGCAGTCCATCCCGCACTGATAACAGGAGGCGGTCTTGACGTAACGTATATCCTTTTTGGGGACCGGTATCCTCAGGGTTCCCCTCTGACTTATCTTGATGGTATATCGATTCAGCTCCTTGAGTTCGTCGGGTCTGGCCACCTCGGGGTGGGCCGTTCCCATAACCGCTACAGCCTTGAGTTTCTTGGCGCCCATGACCGCCCCAAACCCACCGGTTGCGCTTCCTTCGAGGTCCGTCATGATCGTTGCGCTCCGACACCTGTTTTCGCCCGCAGGCCCGGTAGTGACGTAGTGCGTTCTCTTTCCATGTTTTTCTCTTAAAAGGTCACGAACCATTGCGACGCCCTTCCCCCAGAGAAAGGAGCCATCCCGTATTTCCGCTTCTCCATTATATATCCAGATATAACAAGGCTTCTCCGAACGCCCGGTTATGACGATCCCATCGTAACCGGCCCGCTTCAAGTGAGGTCCGAAAAAGCCGCCAAGATTTCCATAGCAGAAACGCTCGGGCACTGTCATGGGAGACTTCCCCACGACCTCGAACCTGGCCGCCCCCTGCACCCCGGTTGCCGTGAGCGGACCGCACATGAGAATCAGGCAGTTCTCCGGATCAAAGGCGCCTACATCAGGCCCTACCTCCTTCCAGTATATGGCGGCTCCCACTCCTCGGCCTCCAAGAAAACGGTCTGCGTATTCGATTGTATCTAGTGTTGAGATTTTAGAATGAGTCAAGTCGACTTTTAAGATCTTTCCGCACCAACCATAGATATCGGCCGTCATATTCCATCTCCTTTTTTCCCGATAGAAAATTTGGTTAGGACTCGATTTTTCAGGGTTCTACGAAGTGGTTTGGCATGTTCTCAAAAGCTCCTGGTGGAAAAGAGCCAAAAGTGCCTGTAAGTTCACATAGAGTCAGGGAAGACAATAGATCCGAGTGGCCCCGAAACATTAAGATATCCTTGAGCTCACCGAAAAATAAATAGGCCAGATCTGCTGCCCTGTATCTCAATAGCTTTTATCAGGCGGGCCCGATTGAGGATACTCCCAACCAAATCCCCATCTAAAGGGTGTCGGGAGCCACCACACACCTCCGATACGTACTCCCCAATACATGATATGCCCTGAAATGACGTGTCCTTTCTCGCCCACGCATTCTTTGAGTCGAATATCCGCCTCTTTTCTCTCCTCCCGAGTTCCACCCATCCAGTAAGCCAGATCATGTTCGATGCAACATTCGACCCAATCATGGTCAGGGCAAATCGAACATCCGTCCGTCTTGAATGTCTTCGGAGGCAGGGGACCATTCCAGTCTTTGGCGGCATAAAGCTGATCGGCCAGTTTCCTGAATTGTGCCTGATCACCGGAACAAGATAACAGTGTCACCAAGACCAGGATGGGAATCGCTGACCAATATCTGTTCATCTGTTTAATTCACCATGTTATTAGGAGTGGCCTTTGACGCTATGATTTGACGGATGGAGATTCTTAATGAGGACAGTCAGCATCACAACAGCTTTTTCTTCTTAAACGCTTCTATATCCTCATCACCGTATCCGCCTATCTCCTTAAGGACATTCTCCGTGTGCTCTCCGAGCTTCGGCCCAACTATATTGTTTTTTAATTCCGCCTGACTGAATCGAATAGGAAACCCGGGGATCCTGATCTTCCCTAACTCTGGATGATCGTAATCCACTATATAATCGTTTGCCTCCATCTGCGGATCATTGATGACGTCCATGGTGGTGTTGACAGCGCATACTATTATATTTTTCTCTCTGAACAGCCTGAGCCACTCATCCCTGGGCTTTTCGCTGAAGGCCCTGTCGAAGTGTGCCACCAGCTCCCTTGAGTTTTCCAACCTTTTCTCGCGGCTGTCGAAGCGTGTATCCTGCGTCATCTCAGAATACCCCAGGATCTCACAGATTGTCTCCCAGTGATCGGAGTTGGGGGTATCTGTCAGAATGATCCATTGATCATCCTCACACCTGTAGTAGTTTCTTAGAGGATCGGCGCTTGCCCGCTCATGCCGCGGCACTTCAATCCCTTTAAGAAGGGCTGTAAGATTATTGAAGTACATCAAATAGGAGACAGTACTCAACAGAGAGACTTCGACCTCCTGGCTGATACCCAAACGCTCTCGCATCAACAGGGCTATCACAATCTGATAACTGGCCATAATGGCTGTTGCCTGATCCGCCAGACCGAATTGAGCCAGAAGAGGCATCATATTCGGCTCGCCTATATTAAACATCAACCCTGCCTTTCCCTGTCCCTGAAAATCAAAACCGCCGCAATTAGCCTCCGGTCCCCGGGATCCGAAACCGGTCACAGAGGCATAGATCAAACGGGCGTTTACCTTAGACAGGGTCTCATAGTCCATTTTCATTTTCTTTACCGTAACAGGTCGAATGTTGGTGAAGAAGACGTCGCATTTTTCAATCAGACGATAGGCTATGTCCCTTCCCTCCTTATGGGACAAATCGATGGTGATGCTTTTTTTCCCCCTGTTGGCGCCTTCAAAGAAGATGTTGCTTTCTTTACCGAAGTTGAAATCTACATTTTTGAACTCGGAAACACCTCGAACCGGATCGCCCGAGACAGGCTGCTCGATCTTTATCACTTCCGCTCCCATATCGGAAAGGATGGCCGGACCACCCGGACCAGCGTGAAAAATGCCCCATTCTATGATTCGTATTCCTTCTAACGGCTTGTGCATGGTGTATCCTAATCTCCCTGACAGTGGTTTGTACCGGACAAGACCTCCTTTTTTCGGAAGAAAGTATAGGTCGATTAGGCTGGTGTGTCAAATTCTCAGGCCATATCTCATATCTTCAGGCAGCGTAGCCAATTTCTTTGCCAGTATCTTCAAAGGCGGGTAGGGCGGGTAAAGGGTGACTTCGAATGCCGAGTTCGATATGGTCGCCACATGTGCCCCCGGCAGGCACGTGCATGGGTAGAACTCCCCAAGAGCGCCTTGTTCGAATTCACCCGATGAATTCCCCGAGGCAGCACCGGGGAGTTGTGCCGGTTCGGGATGCTATCAAGATCGGACGAGGACTGGGGGACGTCCTATATTACCCCTGTCAAGAAAAAAAAGATCGTTGATAAACAATTGTAAATTCAAAAAGATAGAAGATAGCCAATTTTTGGTTATAATTATCCATCAAACCTTTCAACAAGCTTTAGTATTTTTTCGGCGAGTCTCTCGCTACGAATGAACCCTATACCTAATCGTTACGTTTATCCGATATACCACTCAAAGACGATTATCTATCATCCCTTGTCCAGGTTATAGAGTTCAACGAGAGGCCCAGTATTGTCCCTCCCGAGATGCTAATAGCCCTCAACGTCCATTCACGGGCTCTCTCGCCGAACGCACTATATGCCTAACTTGTTTTTAACTTTAGAGCATACATAGGGTTTCCTGAAAGCCATAAAAGCCTTGATAAATTAATGGTTTAAATGTATATTGGACCCTAAAAAGTGCAAAGAAAAAGCGTTATTTTCCACAAAAACCTTGCACCACTCAGGAGTC
>JAXHUM010000123.1:0-7591 GCA_034189325.1 Thermodesulfobacteriota bacterium | reverse complement strand
AACTTAAAAAAGCGGGGGTATTATATCCCCGCTTTTTCGTATGACAAAGCGATCTTATCAATACGCGAAGATTGCTTCTTCGATTGAATCTCGGATAAACGTATACCATAATAGCCCTGGAATTTCTTGCTGTTTTTCGGGAACTAGTGCAGCGCTTGATACACGTATGATGTTTGTGATTTTACCTTGCCTCTGTCCCTTCACGTATACGGAGATTACTTGAATGGGAACGACTTCCGGTTTTTCAGAAAGTGATGCGACCGTGACCATTCAGTTCAATGATATTCACAAGAGTTTCACCTCGAGCTTCCTGAGAAAAAAAGTAAAGGCCGTAAGGGGGCTCAATCTGTGCATTGAATGTGGAGAGGTCATCGGCATTGTGGGGCCCAACGGAGCAGGCAAGAGCACCCTCCTTAAGATGCTCATGGGTTTTATGCGGCCGGACAGTGGTGATATAAACCTCCTCGGTGGTTCGCCGACAAATCCTGAAGTTCGATTCAAGACGGGGTATCTCCCTGAAAACCCTTACTATTACGATCATCTGTCGGCCGAAGAGCTGATGCGTTTCAGCGCCCGCGCATCGGGCATGGGCAGCCACGAGATAAGGGCGAATATTGATCGGCTCCTCATGCTCATGGGATTGGACCATGCGCGAAAGCGCAGGCTCAGGACCTATTCCAAGGGTATGACACAACGGGCCGGGATCTGCTTTGCTTTGGTCCATGACCCCCAGGTGCTTATCCTTGATGAACCTATGTCCGGCCTTGATCCTATTGGGAGAAAACAGGTGGTGGACCTCGTGCTGGACCTTAAGGGACAAGGAAAGACCATCCTGTTCTGCTCTCATATCCTGAATGATGTTGAGCGCCTCTGCGATCGCACTGCGATTATGGCGCGGGGCCGTCTGAGGCGAATCATGACAAGACAGGATTTAGAGAAACAGGCCCATGCAGAGATCGCTACAGAAGGACATTCAAATACCCTGGAGAGGGTCTTTTTCGATACAATTGAATCAAGTGCCGAGGTGGATAGGCTGTAGGCCGGACCACCTGATCAGTCGCCTATGTTAAATCGAATTTGGCAGTTAGCAGTTTTGACGTTCAAAGAGGGGGTCCGGGACCGGGCCCTCTACGGCGTGATGATTATTGCCTTGATGATGCTAGTGGCCGGCATGGGAATTGTCAGCCTCTTCGGCCAGGAGCTGGGAAAGGTGGCGATTGATCTGACGCTTTCAACGGTTGTCTTTGCGGGCCTGATCCTGACCTTTTTTGCGAACATCAATCTCCTGCGAAAGGACATCGACAAACGCACAATTTATTCCGTCCTTTCAAAGCCGATTTCCCGAAAAGAGTATATCCTAGGGAAGTACGTGGGCCTGTTCTCTCTGGTTGCTGTTTCAACCTCCCTTTTGGCCCTGATTGGCGCTGCTCTTTGTGCGTTGCTCAAGGCCTCATACCCGGTCATCTATTTTGCCGATTTCTCATGGAACAGCTATTTTCAGGCCTTTTATTATGAACTGGCCATGTTTTTTGTCTTGAATGCAGTGATAGTCTTTTTCAGCACCATTACGACCAGCTCTTTTCTCACCTTTCTCTATTCTGTATCCGTGTATGTGGCTGGTCAGACTATTGAGGATGTTGTCCGGTTTATAAAGAGTGGCAATGTCGGGGACTTTGAGATATCAGCCCTCCACAGGGGACTCCTTGAAGTCGTTCAATATCTCTTCCCCAATTTCTCCGCCTTTGACATAAAGGTTATGGCGAGTCACGGCATGTCCATGCCTCCAGTGCATACGATCCTGCTTTTGGGTTACAGCCTTATATATACAACCATTCTGCTCTTCTTTGCCGTTCTGATCTTTGAGAGAAGTGAATTGCAATGACAGGGTCAATAAGGAAAATCAGCGCTTGTCTTATTATCATTGTCCTGTATGTCTTTTGTGCCTTTCACATGCAAAAGGCCCGGGATCAATTTTCCAGGTCCTCCTTTGTCAATTACGCCCTCCCATCGAAACTGATCGGGCCCATGTCACTTGAGTTTAAGGGCATGGCCTCTGACTTCCTGCTGCTGAAGCTAATGACTTTCATCGGCGGCGAGCTGCGAGAACTTAGGGGTTCCAGCGAAGACCACTACAAGTATATCAAGGGGGCCCTCCATACCATCACCGACCTTGATCCCTATTTCTGGGACGCCTATATCTTTGCGGAGACTATCCTTGCGTGGGATGCAAGAGACTTCGCAGGTGCCAATGATCTACTTTTGAAGGCAAGAAAACATCTTCCCAATGATTACCGTCCCCCCTATTACATCGGTTTCAACCATTTCTATTTTCTGAAAGACAACAAGGCCGGAGCAGAGTTTTTTATGGAGGCCTCAATGCTGCCCGGGAGGCCCTCTTTTTTGCCAAGCCTTGCAACCCGCCTTAGTGTCCGTGATTCAGATTACCAGGCAGGGATCCTGTTTTTGAAGCAGATGTTGAAGAATACCCAAAACAGAGTGTTGATCAAAAGGTACACGAAAAGGATCCAGGCCTTGGAATCTCATCAGATGCTGGAGATGATGGTCTTCCATTACGTTAAGAAATATGGGTCAAAACCTCCCTCTCTTGAGGCCCTGGTTAAATCAGGGATGATCAGCCAAATCCCCGAAGATCCCTATGGCGGAGAGTTTGTTTTGAAGGAGGACGGCCGGGTATACACAACCAGCAATATGAGAGAGAGGAAATGATCCTGGATTGCAGAAAATGTTAAACATTGACAAGCGATCTTTATTCAATAGAAATTGCGTGGCCTTTGCGCTGCTTTTTTTAGTGATCGGCCTGATATATTCGAACACATTCCACGCATCATGGCATCTGGACGATACCCCGAACATTCTTGAGAACCCTCACCTGCACATAACAGACCTGCAACCCAGGTCCATTATCCAGACCTTCTCTGTTTCCTACGACCGTGTCCTCAACCAGAACACAAAGATATACCGTCCTGTTGCCTGCCTTACCTTTGGCCTTAACTGGTATTTCGGCAAGGATAATGTGGTCGGGTATCATATTGTGAACATTTCTATACATCTTTTCACGGCATTCATCCTATTTTTGGTTGTTTCCAGCCTGTTCACAACGCCTCGACTCAAGGGCAAATATGAAGGAAGCCAATATTTTGTCGCCCTGCTGACCACCTTTTTATGGGCCGCCCATCCCATTCAGACACAGGCTGTAACATATATTGTGCAGCGCATGGCATCCATGGCCGCTATGTTCTATATTCTGGCTTTATTTCTGTACATAAGAGGAAGGCTCAGCCAGTCTCGCGTGCCCCAGGTCTTCTTGTACGTAACTTGCCTGCTCTCCTTTGCGCTCGCAATGGGGTCCAAACAAAACGCGGCCACTCTGCCTGTGGCCCTCTTTTTGGTGGAGATGATCTTTTTCCAGGATATGAGTGTTCCGCAAACAAGACGAAGGTTCCTATTGGCTGCCGCGGGAGCTGGGACAGCAGTGATTATCTTTGGTGTGTTCCTCTTTATGAATGGTGATATGTTTTCTTTCTTAAAAGGGTATAATAATCGACCCTTCACCCTTTTTGAGCGGCTGTTGACAGAGCCGAGAATCCTCGTCTTCCATCTCAGCCAGATCTTCTACCCGGTGGCAAGTCGTTTTTCAATTGACCATGACATCATTATCTCGACATCGCTCTTCCGTCCATGGACCACGCTTCCTGCTATCTTGTTCATTCTGTTTCTCATAGCAATCAGTCTCTTTTATGTCAGAAAAAGACCTGTCCTTGCCTTTGCCATCCTCTTCTTTTTTCTTAACCATGTGATAGAGTCATCCATCATACCCCTCGAACTTGTATTTGAGCATCGCAATTACTTGCCCTCACTGTTCATCTTTTTCCCTGTCTCAGTAGGTATCGAGCGGCTCCTGGATCATTATCGACAGAGGGAAAGGGTTCTTTATGTGCTTCTTTTCTCTCTTGTGTGCCTCCTTCTTGTGATGATTGGTATCGGGACTTATACGAGAAACGGTGCCTGGGCTACTGAGAAATCATTGTTGGAAGATGCCGTGGCCAAGGCCCCGATGAGTCACCGCCCGGTCCATAACCTGGCATATAATTATTACGAAAAGATAGGGGATTATGGCAAGGCGTATCAACTCTATGACAAGGTCTTGAGCTTTGAGAGTACAAGCGTGACCAACCATCGCGCCCTGGCATTGAGTAATATGGCCCTCATTCTTGTCAAGAAGCATGAATATGAAAGGGCGATTGCGCTCTTTAAAAAGATACTGGAGATTGATCCCAAATCAGAGCGGTCCCTCTATAACATGATTCTGGCCCTTGTCAAGACAGGCAAACTGGAAGAGGCATCAGGATACGCAGACCTGCTCCTTTCAAAGCGAAATGATCATATCTACTATCAACTCTTAAAAGGCCTCATCCTTGTGCGACAGGATAAGCCTGAAGAGGCCCTTTGCTATTTTCAGAGAACTATTAGCATGGACCCGAGTTATGGGAAAGCGCTTCTGTATAAGGGGATCGCGCTTTCCCTTATAGGTGAACACCAAAGGGCGGATTTGTGGCTGAGACGGGCCATGAGAGTGGGACCGAATAACATAGGCACACTTTTTTGCGCCATTGAGAATTCAGTCAAGGCGGGGTGGGTCCAACGAACCGACATGTACGTGAAAAGGCTTTTCAGCCTCTTTGCCCTGGAGAAAATTACAAGGTCATTGGTCGATATTCCTGGCGATATGCTGGCGCCCCCCATCTCCCAGGCAGTCCTTGCCCCCGTTATTGCACAAAGGCTTGAGGAGAAAGCGAAGAAGGTTGAGGGGATCGGAAAAAGGTGAAAGGCAAAAAGACCATTTCGGGATAGATACTAAATTGAAATAACCAATATCAAGTCATGGCAAAGCCCAGCCAAAGCTCATAATCTTTACATTTTGAATTGTTTGCGATAGAAATTCAGTTATGAATAACCTGCTGATTACGATGATTTCCGTCATACTATGGTAGCATCGCAATGAATTCGGTTTGGGTTAGGGGCGGCCGCCGCCTTGTTGCAGCAATTTTACCCGAACTTTTTGAGGTGTTACAAATTATGGGCTAAAGAGCCCGAGGATAGAATCGATTCTTATGATCGAGGGAAGATTAAGTCTGTCTCTTTAGAAAAGGTTCTCGAAAAGTATAAATAGAGTTGGGGCTAGAGGAAATGATCAGTAGTGGTAACGCAATTGCGCAATATGAATTGCATCTTCCGATACTTTGTATACGAATCTGTGTTCATCATTGATGCGTCGTGACCAGTATCCTGAAAGAGCGTGTCTAAGGGGCTCAGGTTTTCCAATACCCTCAAAAGGATTTCGCTTTGTTTCTTTAATAAGGGTATTGATTCGGCGAAGAACCTTTTTATCGGTTTTTTGCCAAAAAAGATAGTCATCCCAGGCGTGATCAGAAAAGATCAGTTTCACTCTGAAAGTTCCTTTTCAGACCCTTTGTCGTTTTCAAGTTGAACGATAGACTCAATCAAACGCCTGGTGTTTTTTGGTGACCTTAAGAGATAAGCTGTTTCTTCAAGGGCTGCATAGTCTTCAAGAGACATGATTACAACAGAGTTAGAGGCTTTACGTGTTATGATCACTGGCGCGCGGTCTTTACATACTTTATCCATTGTTTTTGCAAGATTTTGCCTGGCGGCTGTATATGTTATAGCTTCCACAAAGCACCTCCTGTACAATTTATTGTACATGCCAAAATTCTATTGTCAAGTGATTATTTGGAGCCCCAGCCTGTCATTTGAGCATGATGCCTTGATTGATGCGACTTTTGAAAATATTTGATTTTAAATATTTCAAACTTGAGCCTTTCCGGGTTTTAGCCAGCGTAGCTTAATTCTTCGTTAGAGATGCGCTGGTTGTCAAGAAAAATGAAAGATAGAAAAAAGAGCTTAAATCAAATCGCCGGCAGGTTTGAACTGGATCGAGAGAATAATCCAGGAAATTGAATCATAGCCTTTGGAGAACTATCAGACTTTTTTGGAGACAAAAAAAATGTCTGGTCTGCAAAGTCCTGTTTGAGGAGAAGCCTTGAAGCCCTGATGGATCTTGGGAGGCATATTGTGGCCAAGGGTTTTGGCCGTGGTGTAACAGAGTACAGAGAAATAGAGTCTGTTTTAGAGTAAGTCGGGGCCTTGGATGAATTTGAAAGTGATATGTTCAAGCGGTTGGCAGGATACAGAAATAGAATGGTTCATTTTTGTAAAGAAGTATTTGCTAACGAATTGTCTGAAATATGTTCATCTCAACTTTCAGGTGTCATATATGTCTCTGACGCTATCAAGAGATGGATCAATGGTCATCCTGAATTGATCGATACGACGCTTTAAATGAGTCTTGAAAAACCAGGTCCTCTGGGCCAGGATTCTTTGCTATAAGCCGGGTTGAAAAGAAGGTGACTGCTTGTTCGGAGTAACTATCCGATTGCTGTTGAACGGCAAAAGTGGTAGATTGAGACTATGAACAGGAAACATATAGCCATATATTGGATGTCGGACAGCCGGGATGACGACTTTGTTCGCGGCAAGCCGGCAGACCGAATTAAACTCGTCTGGATTCTGACCAGAGTAATCACGTCCCTGAGCACCATGCACGATGTTGAATAAAGACTACAAAGACATGTTACGCGCCTTGTCCGACGAGAAGGTTAAATTTCTCCTTGTCGGCGCCTGGACAATGGCGGCATACGGTCACCCTCGCAGAAGCATCGGAATCCCTGAAGGACTCCGAACCGCATTAAATCGGGCAGTAATCCCTCCGTCGGGATGAACAGAAATCAAAAGGCGTTTTACCCTTACCTCTATTAAGCTTGCTGAGAGGCCAGACCAACCTGTTATGGACTATCCAAGTTAACCCAATCCCTTCCATCCCTTCAGGTTTGACATATATATTGAATGTTATATCAAGTTGTTAGGGAGTGAAAAGGGTTTTTCAAGGCGGCATTGATTTTGCTCATTGCAAGGGGATAGAATTAGATAAAGAATAATCGTTAGATATAGTGAACAGGTGCTGGGATATGTCAATGTGAGTGGACAGGAAGGGAAGTTGGCTTGACTTTTCAATTAATGATTGTGGTAGGGGCAAGACCGAATTTTATGAAAGTCGTCCCATTGATAGGGGAGATCAACCGACGGCATGATTTGGATCTGTTTCTGGTTCATACAGGCCAACACTATGATTCTAATTTGTCTGACTCATTCTTTAAGGATTTGAATATACCCTCTCCCGACGTTAATCTTAACGTAGGCTCCGGTGGACATGGCGAACAGACGGCAAAAGCAATGCTTGGTCTGGAGCCACTCATGCTTGATTTGGCACCTGATATGGTACTGGTCATTGGTGATGTCAATTCCACTCTCGCCGCGGCTCTTACATCAGTGAAACTGCACATACCTGTCGCGCATGTTGAGGCAGGTCTACGAAGTTTCAACATGAAGATGCCTGAAGAAGTCAACAGAGTCCTCACGGACCATGTTTCAGATATCCTTTTTGCCACAGAACCTGTGGCCCTGGAAAACCTTGAACGGGAAGGTATTGATT
>JAXHUM010000122.1:0-29375 GCA_034189325.1 Thermodesulfobacteriota bacterium | reverse complement strand
AGAGTCATGCCCGGCATCTCTTGTAGTCTATTTAAGATTGATTTTGTCACACCTATGTTTTATCCGGAAGGTCCCCATCTGGGTGGTGGTTTCAAAAAAGAAATAAACCTTAAAGTCTTTCCGCAACAGGCACAAATCATTTCCGAGTTTTTGCAGTCCGGTATTTCAGGTGAGATTTCACAGACGATATTATGGATGAATGAGATGAGTTCCCGTATTTTGTCGATGGAGAGGGAACTGTTGCAATTGAGAAAGCCATAGTATCTTATCTTCATTAATCCTTTCGGCAAAACATGCTGAAGGAATCTTCGGATAAATTCCATGGGATCCAGGGCCATGGTTCTCCATGTTTTTTTTCTGCGGTCTTTGTATAGAATTTAATAACGCCGTTTTCCAGGCTTTTGATGCGATTGTTGGAGATGGCGACCCGAAAAACGTACCTTGAAAGGTACCGGAGGCAGTTACGGCCTGTTCCTACTGCCTGACTATGGATAACCCATGGCTGTTTCCAAAGGACAGGGTCGATTTTGAAAATGAGGTCACCCATTAAAAGGCCCTGTGTCAAGGGAAAGATTTCTCCTGGGTAAGGAAGATTAATCTTTTTCCTTACAGAGGCTAGACGTTTCATTTCCGACTGACTGGTTCAAAGCCTCTGTACCTTTTCCGTAGTTTCTTTGGGTTGCAGTGTCAGTAGTGGTTATGTCTCTACCGCACCAGACACCTATCAGGATCAAGGTCGATTGCTGAGCCGAGAGCCCTCGGATGGCTCGGAGCGAAGCAACCCATTCTATTGGTGACCCCTTCCGTCATGCGCCGACGGACCGGAAAATCTTCGGTACCATGCCGTGTCCAAGCGGATGTATCACAAAACTAATTTGGAGATGATCCAAAAAAATGATTATTTTATAATTTTCCTTGACAGGTTTTTGACGAGAGGGTCCTTACGGCAGATAAAATGCCATGAGAATGGGGACTCTGGTAAAATAGCAACTTTCTTTTCTGCCAGGTACCAACCATTCTCGCGGGAAACAACTTCTCTCCTTTTAAGTCAGTGCCCCATAGCGGGTGGGCTTTGGTGACAACGCCAGGGCTACTAATTTGATTCAGAGGTTTTACCGGCCACGTGGTTCCAGGTTTTCCGCTTAAAGAGATAAAAGCCAAAAAGAATCCCCAGGATCGATCCAAAGAGGTTGGCCATCATATCCCGTCCTGAGAAAAACCTTCCAGGGACAAAGGCCTGACCACATTCGAGCACAATACCTAAAGGGATCATACACAATGCCCCTGTAAGGGCCCTTTTCAGGCCTGTGAATCCTACCAAAGGCAGGGAGGAAAGCCAGGCATAGGCAGCCAGATGATAGACCTTATCGCTCCACCGGAAGTCTAAAGGGAATTCCAATTGAGGTGTCAACGACAGATAGCTTACGAGGCCGATAGATGCTATCCACGAAAGAATCACTATGTTAGAAAAAACAGATGTTCTCACCTTCCTATTACCTTACCTGAGAGTTCCCTGGTCCCATGCGCCGGTTTGTTCCAGGTCTGATTCTTGACCTCCTAAGGGGACCTTTAAGATGACTTCGATCTCTTGAGGGAGGACACTATGTGCGACTATCCCCAACGGCAGGTCGATATTCTTTGTAGAGAGTTTGATTTTATGTGTGCCCGCATCCAAGGCTCCAAGGTTGACGTTGACCCGTAATGCCTGGTCCTTTAAGGCCCGAATGCTGTGACGTCTTCCTGAAAGATGGAGTTTAACGGTTTGAGCAGAATTGCTATCAAGGACCAGTCCTGAGGAAAGGTCCATGTATCGGATTGGAGCCGTCACATGGGTCTTGATCTGTTGAGGGCTGGCAAGGACAAACCAGGCCGCAATAATGACTGCCAGTGTAGACAGTTTGGGGACCCAGTTCTGTGTGAAAGCGGTTTTCAGGACATCCTTTAATCGAGGACCGGTGACCTCCGCAGTACGGAGCCATTCCTGCAACTTCGAAACAAGAAGCTTAGGATCTTCCCACGTGGTGATATGTCCCCCAACAACAGTAGATACCTCGGCCCGCTCTTCAGAGACTACCAGGCAGACAGCGTCAATCTGCTCGGAAAGACCAATGGCGGCCCTGTGACGGGTGCCGTATTTGTCCGGCACATCCTCTCTCTGTGACAGAGGAAGGATGCATCCCATCTGCGTTAGCCGACCTTCCGATAGTACGAGGGCCCCGTCATGGGCAGGGGAATGGTGGTTGAAGATGCTTTTGATCAACGCAGGCTCTGGTAGAGACATAATCGACTGGCCGGCACTGAGGAACTCCGATGGATCATCATCCCTTTGGATAACAATGAGGGCCCCTGTTTTCTCGCGTGCAAGGTCAAACAGGACCTTTGCGAGTTCATTGGGCAATGACTCGCGGTAGACGGGCCTTCGAAATCGAAGATAGCGAAGGGGACTCACCTTCTCCAGAACTTGTCGAATTTCACTCTGAAAAAGTATTAGCAAAAGGATAAGGAGGACCTGCCAGAGGAATTGGAAGACCCAGGTTGTAAGGTACAGCCCCCACTGTTTTGCGATGGAATAGATTGCACCCAGAGCGACAAGGCCGATCAAAACTCGAAGGGCCCTGGTTCCCCGAAACCACAGATACAGCTGGTAGGTGACTGTCGTGAGAAAAAGGATATCTATCAGGTCTCGCCATGTTGGTGATAGAATGAAGTCGATTGGTGCCAAAGCAGTCCTCTTGCGGCGATAGAAAGGATCCGATTTCACTCAATATCTGTTTCAGACCCATTGTTTAATCAAAATTCATCCCTCCGAAGGCCGTATCCTACTTGTTGAATTTCCTCGGCTTGGGGATTGTGAAACAGCCTCTCTCCTATGAAGTGTTTTGCAATCAAAGAAAATATGAAACAGGGAAGAGGATCATTCTCTCGGATCAGTATGTGGGCCCCTTCACAAGGAGCCCATGAAGAAATGGCATCATAAACAGAGTCGGCATAAAGGTCAACTCGTTGGAGTGGCAAACCATGTGTAAGAGATACCCAGTATGGCCGACCAGTAGGAAGAGGTGATAGTATCATTGACATAGCCTATGATATAGCCGCTCTCAAAAGATTGGAGTTGGTATCCGCTTGTGTCTATATCCACATATTCCGCACCCATGGTCAGGACCCAGTCAGTTCGGAAATTCCAGTCCGCGTTGAAACGAATCAGGAATGCCTCGCCTTCGCAATCACCTTCGAACCTCAGTCCCCGCAGTAGATGATGATCCACATCCGTTGCATCTACCCAATCAGAATAGGCAAGGGAACAACTGATCTGGAATTGCCCTTTGGAACCCAAAAGGGCCTCAGCACCAATACCGACATAGGGGATTTTGTATTTGATTTCGTATTCGATAACCCTGCCTGTTCCGGATACCGGGGTATCCCAGTAAATCCCTCGATATCCATCAATATCGTACTCAAGGCGATGGTATCTGAAGCCGACCATTGGGCCGATAGACCACCTGCTGTTAATAGGGAAGTGATGTCCATAGCTTATATCAAGCATGGTTCCGTTGAGGCTGGCGTCTGATTCAGTATACAGGTCTTTTCCATCGTGGGGAGACTCTCCAAAGGCCGCGTCGTTCTCTATCCAGTCGGAATCTTTCATCTCTCCCCACCCACTCCCAATCGACTGAAGCAGGGATAGGGAGAGTCTGCCTGTGGTCTGTTTGGGATTCTGGTCGTGTCTATTTCCTACAACCAGGTGCAGCCCCCCCCAAAAACCATTCAAAGGGAACTCCAGCTCGCTTTCAGAATGGCCGCCGTAAGCCCATGGATTGTCAAAGCTGATGTGAAAGGTTGAGTCCCCGTTGATATATCGTGTTTCAATCCCGAATTCGGCAAAGAGATCCAACGCGAAAGAGGCGGCAGGCATGAACATGGACATAACAAAGACCATCAAAACTAAAATCAATCTCATCTCGAACCTCTAATGTTTGATATTATTTGAGTCCCCCCTTTCCCCAAGAAGCCCATGAAAGGGAAAAACTTCTGAAAAGAAAATGTTACCCAATATTGATGACGGAACATAATAGAAAATCAATATAACTTACCAAAAAGAGCTCTTTTTGTCAATCCATTTTGAATTCGACCGCTATCCCACACCCGAAGAACAGGGTCCGACTCGGCTGTTAATCGAGGTGACCGACAATTGACAGAAATCGACCGCCGCCATGCTTTACAAATGATTTCAGTTCTTTCCGAGACAAAAATGCTGTTTGCAATTTTATTTATTCACAACTAGAATTATTCTTGAAAATAGACGCACTTTCAACCGTGCGGCAGGCATGTATGGGAGGTCAATAGGAAAAATGAAGGAAGTGACAATAGACACGGTGACTATTCATCTCTGCGAACCCGATGCCGTGCCCATGACATGGATCGGGCAACCGGAGCTGCTGACACAGGTGCTGGCAGCTTGGCTGGTAATAGAAAAAGGGGATCTTCCCCTGAGTCCCAGACTGGTGGGCAAGCCTGGAGTGGGAAAGACAACGCTTGCGTATCACGCGGGCAAAACCATGGGCAGGCCTGTTTATCTCTTTCAGGCAACCATGGACACAAGACCGGAGGATCTTATCGTGACCCCGGTTATTGCCGAAGGAGGAAAGATCAAATATATGGCGAGCCCCCTTGTCTCGGCCATGGTCGAGGGTGGAGTGGCTATTATTGATGAAGGAAACCGCATGAGCGAAAAGAGCTGGGCCTCCCTGGCCCCTCTCCTTGACAGCAGACGGTATGTGGAATCGATTATCGCAGGCATCAAGATCAAGGCCCATCCCCACTTCCGCCTTTGTACCACAATGAACGATGATGCCAGCACCTTTGAACTCCCCGAATATATCCATTCCAGACTGCAACCGCAGATACTCATTGATTTCCCGGAAAAAGATGAAGAACTCTTGATCCTGAAGAGCAATCTGCCATTTGCTGATTCCAAGATTCTCGAATATGTTGTTCACTTTCTCCAGGCAGCCCACGAAGCCGACGAGCGCTACTCTGTAAGGGACGGGATCAATATTGCCCGTTATGCGCTCAAAAGACTGGTTGCGGACCAAACAAAACAAATGCCGGGAGATTACCGACAAAGATCAAGACACTACCTGGGAGAGGCGACCTCTCTCATTCTCGGCAGGGCAGCGTCGGAATTTCTGGACGTGATCATCGAAGGCATTGAGGATGAAACATAGCATTGCATGGAAGAACATACTGTTTGTACCCATCATCCATAACAGGATGGAATTTGCCGTCGAGGTGAGACGCCAGTTTAAAGAATTCCAGCCTGATCATGTGGCTGTTGAATATCCCGCTACGCTGGGTCCCAAGATCCTTCAAGGGGTCAGGAGGCTTCCTCTATTATCGGTTGTCCATTACGAAGAAGAGGACAAAGGCTTTACATACCTGCTCCTCGAGCCGACCGACGGGCAGGTGGAGGCAATAAGACAGGCCTTGGCCCAAAATATACCGGTACATTTCGTAGATAGGGACACGGACGGCTATCCTCACCACCACAGTTCCCTGCCCGACTCCTATGCCGTGAAACGGGTCGGACACTTCGGCTATTGCCATGCCTACCTTGAAACCCACCCTTCAGGTCTCTCTTCTCGAGAGGATACACTTCGTGAACAAACCATGGCTTATCATCTGAAAGGTCTGAGTGCTAAAGGCAAACGGATACTCTTTGTTTGCGGATTAAGCCATGTACCCGGCATCCTGGAGATGCTCAAGCGATCCCAGGTCCCCGTCATCGGGAGGAGAAGGAGAGAGGGTGTTCAATTGGCCCATCTTCATTTCGATTCAAGCAGAGAGGTGATGAGCGAGATGCCCTACCTTGCTGCCGCCTATGAGCGTTGGAGATCCGACAACGGCCGGCAAGATCCTGATCGCCTCACAATCAACCACCGTCTCATAAAGACTGCCGTCAAAAATCACCTCAAGAACAGTCAAGAGGAATTATCCCACACCCAGATCAGGATCCTTCACACATTCGCCAGAAATTACGCCTTTCTTTCAGGTCGACTTGTCCCTGATTTCTACCAACTTGTTGTTGCCTCCCGGGGCGTCTCGGACGACAATTTCGCCTATGAGGTCTGGGATATGGGAAGCACATACCCGTGGCAGACCGACGCCCCTCATCTCCCCGTGCTCCGGCTCCGGGGTGAAGACCTGTACCTGGATCAGAGGCGTATCTCGTTTCATCGGAGACTGAAGGCGACCCGGAGACGCCTGGTCCCAGTCCCCGGCAGAAAAAGGAAAAGGGAGAGATATCCCGGTGAGTGGCGCGATAAGTTTGAAGGTTTTGCCATCTGCTCATACCCCCCTGAGGATGTGGTCATCGAAGGTTACGGCCGGCACATCAAACAAAGGGCAATGGAAATCAAGTCTGAAGAGAATTGTCGAATAGAACCCTTTGTCGGTTCCATTCTGGATGGGATTGATGTCAGAGAGACCATCCGACAATCGGCCCAAGGCAAGGTCTATGTAAGGGAAGGCCGGCCCCTAAAAGGCAGGGCCGGGTCGGTCGTGATTATTTTTGATCCTGACTTTCCCGATACACATCAGAAAGAGCGTTTCCCTTGGTGCGTCACTTGGCTTGGCGAGCATGCCCAAGAATCGGACATGGCGTTTTACAGCACTCCTGCAGGCACGGTTATGGACGGTCCGGGAATATCGAGGTGCCAGTATGGAGGGTTTTTGCTTTCCTACCCGCCTATGCGCGTCTACGACATATGGAAAGACCCTTTTTTCGATCGCGCCAGGAACAAATCAGAGAGACTTCTTATGGCCGCCCTTGATTACAGCCTCGAAAAAAATGTTGTTTATGTCGCCGCCACGCCCCCTTCCGGATGGTGCCGCAGCATGGCGGCGCGCTTGGGTAAGACCATCCTTTACATCCCTATCGGCACATTTTCACCTGTGACCCTGAAAAAAATCAGACAGTTTCACGTCCTTGACGGTCATCATGTCAGGTTGTACGCTCCCCACTATATCTAGAACTCGGTCCTAAGCATTTCCCTTTACAAATTGTGATTGATTTGTTATATTTTATCACAATTTACATGAAGATTTGGTAAAAACAGAGAGTTTTATTTCTTAGAGGATCAGGCGCTTTCATTCGTGCAAACAAAGATATCCGGGACTCTGATTCCTCAGAGATTTCTAAGAGACGAGTGATATTCATGAAGAGGGAGGAAGAAACGATGAATTTAAGAAGATCGATCATGGGTTGTTTGGGATTCTTGCTGGCCGTTGCAATGGTCACAGGATGCGTTACGCCGGGGACCAAGGCCACGGTTACGTCGGATCCTGGAGGCCCATCCATATCAGAGGCCCAAGCCGTAGCGTACGATGGACCCAAGGCAAGGATCGCCGTGGCCCGCTTTACGGACAAAACAGGCAAGGGCTGGTACACGAGCCGAATCGGAGACGGCATGGCCGATCAGCTGGTCACTGCCCTTTTCAACACCAATAGGTTTATTGTCCTGGAGAGACAAACCCTGGGAGACGTGCTTCAGGAACAGGACCTCGGAGCCTCCGGGCGCGTGCGCCAAGAGACGGCAGCGGCTATCGGTGAGATAGAGGGAGCCGAGCTCCTTATTGTGGCGGCCGTGACCGAGTTTGAGGGCAGGGCATCAGGAGCCAGAGGTGGTATCGGAGGAATCGGAGGCGGTATACTTGGCGCCATAACAGGTGGTTTCAAAAAGGCCCATATGGCTATTGATATGAGGATCGTCGATGCCAAGACCTCACGGATTGTCGCGGCCACCAGCGTGGAAGGGGAGGCAACGGATGTCAATCTCGGCGGTCTCCTGGGCGGCTTCGGTGGAAGTGGTGCCCTGGTCGGTGGACTGGGTGGATGGAAAAACACTCCCACGGAAAAGGCCCTCCGTATTTGTATCAAAGAGGCGGTGAATTTTATCGTGTCAAAAACGCCCCCGGTCTATTATCGTCACGGCAGTCCGCAGGGCCAACCTGTCTCTTCAAGTCCCCCACCGGCACCCTCTTCTTCGACCGGGGGAGGGGAGACCGTGAAGGTTGTGCCCAAATCACTCAATGTCCGGACAGGTCCAGGGACCAACTTCTCGGTGGTCACCTCGGCTCGAGGGGGTGAAAATCTCACAGTGCTTGAAAGGAGCGGCGAATGGCTACGCGTGAGAACAAGCTCCGGAAAAGAGGGCTGGGTATCAAGTCGATTCGCGAGGTAGGATCTCAAGACCGATCCAATCCCATGTAAAATCCAGAGCAGTGACGATTCATCTGAGTTCTCACTGCTCTTTTTGATTGCGCTTTTTTCCAGACCTCCTTTCATGGTCATCCGGTCCTTCGCCATACCCAATCCCCTCGACAATCTAGTTGATAAATCCGCATGATTTAGTATACATAGAAGGGAGAAAAGATATCACTTCACAGAGCTCCGGATGAAAGCTCCGCCCCTTGGCACTGGGGCAGACGCTTGTGAGGAGTTGAAGTGGGATGCGACCTCAAAACCGATGCAGTGCCGATGCAATTTTCATTGAGGCACACAGTTCCTTTTCAAGCCATGAAACACGCACACTCAATAGATCTCGGGTTCGACACAGGCTCGAATCTGAGAACAGGACAAAACTGTGAGAGGGAGGTGCTTGATGATGACTGAGGGAAGGGAAGTTAATGCATTCTGCAAAATGTGCCCCACATGGTGCGGTATCAATGTGGAGGTGGAAAGCGGCCGAGCGGTTTATATTCGCCCGAACGAGTCACACCCTTACAAGAGGTTGTGTCCAAAGTCTGCCGGTCTCATGGATGTAACCTATTCCGAGGATCGCATCACAAGTCCACTGAGAAGAGTCAACGGCCGGCTGGAAGAGATATCGTGGGATGAGGCGTACAAGTTTATAGGGGGCAAGCTTCGAAACATAAAGGAGGAAGATGGTGGCCGCGGAGTGGCCTTCCATCTGGGCAATCCCTTCATTGGGACGGTAACCGAAAAAATGGCCAGGAGATTTGCCGACGTCTACGGCAGCCCTAACTACACATCAGGGGCATCGTTCTGCTACTACTCCCGAAAGATCGCTTTCAGTTTGACATTCGACTATGGATCAATCAATGCCCTTCCCAGTTTTCATGGGACCAAATGCATGATCCTATGGGGTGCGAATCCAAAAGAATCCTCTTTCCTGCAAAACGGCATTATTCGATTGATGAGAGGAAGGGGAGCAAAGCTGGGAGTCATTGACCCTAGGAGGACTTCCCACGCTAAAGAGGCGGATATTCATGCTCAGATAAGGCCGGGGACGGATGCCTTCCTCGCCCTCAGCATGATCAATGTTATTATTCAGGAGAACCTCTACGACGAGAATTTTGTCCGGAATTGGACGGTTGGTTTTGACAAACTCTCCGACCGCGCCAAGGAGTATAGCCCTGAAAAAGCCGAAGAAGTCACCTGGGTGCCGGCCGAGACAATTCGCGACATGGCGAGAATGTACGCCACGAACTCACCCGCGCTAATCTCCGTGGGAATTTCACCCGATCACTCCGGCAATGGCGTGCAGAGCAATCGGGCCTTGGCGATTCTTATTGCAATAACCGGGAATATCGACAAGATAGGGGGAAATCTTTGGCCAAACAAACTCGGGCAACGAGATTTGAGAGTCATGGACATGGCTCCTGACGAAGATGAGGGGGTCGGGAAAGAGTACCCCGCATTCAACCAGATCTCCAGGGAAAGAAGTATGATGTCCGTGCTCGATGCCATGTTGACGGGAGAACCTTATCCTATTAAGGCCTTAATAATTCAAGGAACCAATCCAATGTTGGTCTTCCCGGATTCCAACATGACTGAAAAGGCCTTGAGAAATCTGGATTTATTGGTGGCAATAGATATATTTATGACCAAGACCGCAAGCATGGCGGACATCATACTTCCTGCGTGTTTCGCCTTGGAATCGGACGAGCTGCGTGACTATACCGATATAGGTATGTCGATGACCGCCTACGGTCAAAGGGCCATAGATCCGGTGGGACAATCGATCCCCGATTGGCGGATCTGGGCAAACCTGGGAAAAGAGATGGGGTATCAGGAGCATTTCCCATGGGTAGACTCTGACACTCTTTTCGAGTATGTGCTTGAGCCGACAGGGTTCACGCTGGAGCAGGTAAAGGAGATACCTGGAGGGATAATGACCCGTCCGGAACAACTCAGATATCTCAAGACAGGTTTTAATACCCCATCAGGCAAGGTAGAGTTATATTCTGAAACACTGGAAAACCTCGGCTATGATCCCCTTCCCTCATTTAAGGAGACCCTGGAAAGCCCGGAGGGAAGTCCCGAGCTGGCTGAAGAGTATCCCCTTATACTGATAACAGGCGCCAGAGTCATGGCATTCACCCATACGCAACACCGAAATATCCCCGGAATGCTTAAAAGGAACCCGGAACCCTTTGTGGAAATCAACCACGAAACAGCCGGCCGCCTTAACATAAGTGATGGGGAACGGGTGGCCATCAAGTCGCCTCGGGGAAGCATTCAAATGACAGCGAGGGTCACGGATGATATCCATCCAAAGGTGATTAGTATCCCTCACGGATGGGAACAGGCCAATGCAAATCTTTTGACCCAAAGCCGGCCTGATGTGAGAGACCCGATCTCCGGGTACCCTCCTTTGAGGACCGGTTTGTGCAGTGTAAACAGGATATAGAAAAATGCAATAAACACAAATTCATATGGGAGGCGATTCATCAATGACAATGGAAAATCAAAGCTGTGGTTTCCAAAACCAACAGGATCAACATCAACTTCAAGACGTGGAAATAAAGGAAAGATTATCGCATATCAAGAATAAAATATTGGTCATGAGCGGCAAGGGGGGCGTGGGCAAAAGCAGCGTTGCCGCCTATTTGTCAGTCGCCCTGGCAAAGAGGGGACACAAGGTGGGGCTGATGGATGTAGACCTCCATGGCCCCAGTATACCGCGCCTGCTTGGACTCAACGGGGACATCCAACCGGGTAGTCAAGATGGAAAAGCACTGCCTGTCAGCTACACTCCCAACATGCAGGTGATTTCTATTGAAACCCTTATGGGGACGGAAAGGGATACGGCAACCATATGGAGAGGCCCCATTAAGATAGGTGTTATCAGGCAGTTTATCTCCGACATAGAGTGGAATGATCTTGATTATTTAATCATCGACTCCCCTCCGGGAACGGGGGATGAGCCTTTAACCGTTGCGCAGACAGTACCGGATGCCAAGGCCCTCATTGTGACGACGCCTCAGGAGATCTCCCTTGCAGATGTCAGAAAATCGATTGATTTCTGTAGACAGGTAAAAATGGAGATATTGGGTCTTGTAGAGAATATGAGCGGACTGGTCTGTCCTCATTGCGAAAAAATGATCGAGGTGTTCAAGACGAACGGCGCAGAAGTGACGGCACAATCGGGCAATCTGAGGGTGCTGGGACGCCTTCCACTCGACCCCGAAGTGGTGCGGCAGGGTGATAAGGGAAATACCGAGATACTCGATAATGACAAGTCCCTCTTTAACCAGGCGTTCAGCAAATTGGTCGATGAAGTTGTGTCACTCCATGAGGGCAATTAAATAAACCTTGCGGGATTTCTGCAAAGGAAGGCCTTCTGCCGAACCCAGGGTCAAAAGCCAATCACTCAACCAAAAAAAACAGGGGGTCCATCAACCCCCTGTTTTTGAATCTTATGGGGTGAGTGATGGGATTTGAACCCACGACCGCTGGGGCCACAACCCAGTGCTCTACCAACTGAGCTACACCCACCATAATTTATAATTATTATCATAAGCCCACATCATCATGCAAGCTAATTTGTCAGCTGAAATCGACGCAGCTTCGCTAGAAATGAGGATAAAACAGGGATAATACCCCGATCCGAATCTATCGACATATTAGGAATCGACCTGTTGTACCTTGAACAAGCCGGAACATCCGATCCTGAATTTATTTCTTATCACCTTCCTATCCTTTTTCAGGAAATCACAATCATTATCAGGCTGTGCCTTTCCCAACATTACCATTTGGTAATCTCACGATCATCTTGCGGTTAACTCCCTGCGTTATTGTTTTTTCAAAAGGAACAGGAACCAGTTATTCCAAAAGACAAGGGAAGGAGGTTTAGACAATGAAACAGAGCAATAAATTCACAAGGCATATGATAGCCATTCTGATAGTGGGAATTATTCTCGGCTTCGGTTTCCGGGAATCGGTCGCGTTACAGGACAGAACTGTTCGAATGGTTCCGGAAAATTTCAGCGACCTGGCTGAAAAGGCCCGGCCGGGAGTGGTGAACATCCGCACGATCAAGACGATAAGAGAGGGCGGTCCCGTATTCCGTCACTTTTTCGGCAATCCTTTTAGAGATAAAGATCCTTTTCACAAGTTTCCCGGGCCTTTTTCGAGGCGTGGACCATCACCCGATTATCGCAGGCAGAGCCTCGGATCGGGCTTCATCATTGACCGAGAAGGGTATATTGTCACCAATAATCATGTGATTGAAGGGGCTGACAAGATAAGGGTAAAACTGTCGGACGGCAAGGAATTTGACGCCGAGATCATAGGGCGCGATCCCAAGACCGATCTGGCCCTGATAAGAATAGAGCCATCCAGCGACTTGATCCCTCTCCCGATGGGAGATTCCGAAAACCTCAGAGTAGGCACATGGGTCATGGCGATAGGGAGTCCTTTTGGCCTTGAGCAGACTGTGACAGCCGGGATAGTCAGCGCCTTGGGTCGAACAATCGGGGCAGGTCCTTATGATGACTTTATTCAGACAGACGCATCTATCAATCCCGGAAACAGCGGGGGCCCTTTGATCAATTTAGAGGGCAAGGTCGTCGGCATTAACACGGCAATTATCCCAAACGGTCAGGGTATCGGTTTTGCCATTCCTATTGGTCTGGCCCGTGGGATAATAGACCAATTAAAAAACAATGGAGAAGTGACAAGAGCATGGCTCGGTGTCGGGATACAGGATTTGACACCTGAACTCAAGTCATATTACAAAGTTAAAAGGGATCGAGGGGTCCTTGTAACGCAAGTCTACAAGGGAGATCCTGCTGATAGTGCAGGGATTGAACCTGGAGACGTCATCCTCTCCGTCAATGATGAGGAAGTCTCTTCCAGTCGTGAACTCTCCAGGACAATTGCCAATGCGCCGGCAGGCAAAGAGATTGCCATCTTGATCTCCAGGAAAGGCAAGGAAAGACAAGTCGATGTCAAACTGGGCAAGCAGAGGGATCCACAGGTCTCCCCAAGAGAGGAAAACAGTCTCACTGATGAACTCGGGTTGGGATTGGTGGAACTGGAGCCACGAATGGCGGAAAGACTCGGATACCCTAAAGGTGACAAGGGCCTCCTCGTGACCTATGTGGAACCGGACGCCAAAGGAGCGCAAGCGGGAATCATAAAGGGCGATCTCCTAAAAGAGATCAACCATTTCCCAGTGGAGACCTTGGAGGATTTTGGCGAACAGATGAGCACAATTAAGGAGGGAGAGACAGTCCAAGTCTTACTCAAGAGGGTTAACCATGGCATTGTTGTGGTGAAGATCACAAAATAGGCATAGGTAAGTCGGACTGTTCTGATAACCAAGAGCGGCCTTTTGGACTTGGGCTCTAAAACACTCCAGATCCAAAGGCCGCTTTTTACAAAACTATCTCCCGACAAAATTCGGTTTTCTTTTTTCGATAATAGCCCTCATTGCATTCGCATGGTCCTCTGTTTGGGACAAGAGCGCCATCTGTGAGGAGATATAATCCAGATGGGCTCTCAGGGTGGATGTCTGAGATTGATACACAGCCCGTTTCATCATACGGGTGGCAAGGGGGGCCTTACCCGCAATCTTCTTTGCCAGGAGCAAGGCCTCTTCCATGAGTCTCTCGTGTGGAACGACACGATTGACGATTCCCAATTCCTTAGCCTCTTCCGCGCTCAGCATATCTCCCGTAAGCAACAGTTCCAACGCCTTAGGAATACCTACTATTTTAGGAAGAAAATAGGCTCCTCCGTCCCCGGCGACCAACCCTAGATTAATGTAAGCCTCAGCAAATCGGGCCCTGTCCGAACAGATCCTAAGGTCGCACATGAGGGCCATATCCATCCCGGCGCCCATGGCTGCTCCGTTAACAGCTGCAATAATCGGCTTGTCCAAGTCTTCAAGAGTCAACGCTACCCTGTGAACGCCTTCCCAAAGAAAATTCTTCATATTCCATGATTGAAATGCCTCATCGGCTATATTCCGGATGTCTCCTCCTGAGGAGAAGGCCTCCCCCTTACCTGTCAATATAATAACCCGCACCTCATCATCTGTACGGGCCTCAGCCAGGAATTGGGTCCACAGTTTGATCATCTCATCGCTGAATGCGTTTCTGACTTCCGGTCTGTTGAGTGTAATTGTTGCAATGTGTCCCTTGGTTTCATAAAGGACATGTGGTTCCGTCATAGTTTGATCCTTTCAATACAGCGCCTATCCAAAAATGATCTTTCTCCAAAGGTTGTTTATTGCCGTCAGGCCCCCTCTTGAAAAGAAATCCTATTGTGTGAATAGACATAAAAGATTAGTTTTTTGACATGATCATCAACTCTGCCAGCATGTCTCAATACAATGGAGTTGTAGGTATACCCAAAACCAAAATGGATATCAAGCCGGCATGTTGTGTCACCCCTTCTCAGTGTATCGAGCCAGTACAAAGAGAAAATCGGCCAGCCTGTTTAGGTAGGCGTGTACCTCTTGGTGGTCCAAGAGTCCCGATTCCCTCAAGGATACGGCGCGACGTTCCGCTCTTCGCACGATCGTACGAGCAAGATCTACAGCAGCACTGACCGGACTTCCTCCGGGATGAATAAAGTGCCGTGGCAGAGGCACTTCCTTTTGAAGTTCCTCGATCCAGCTCTCAAGACATGACGTACGATCGGATTGAATTTGATGGGTTTTCTCTTCACCCTTTTCGTAGGCCAATTCAGCCCCAAGGACCAGCAGATCGGACTGGATATCTTCGATCATTTGCATGACTTTTTCATCCTTTGTGAAGGCCTTGGCAAGGCCGAGAGCGGAACTGGCCTCATCGAGAGTGCCGTAAGTCTCCGGACGGAGGCTCGCTTTAGACACCCTTGTGCCTGTTAAGAGGCTCGTCTTTCCCTCGTCACCCTTTTTCGAAAACTTAAACGGTTGTTCCATAGTCATCCTTTCACAAGTTATGGTCAGACCTTTCCGATTCACTGGAAAGATAAAGGAGGGCCTTAGGCCGTTAGAAACTCACCCACTTTCTTAGGGATCTTATCGATTCACCATAATTTTTTAGCATATCATTAAATGCACTCTGTTTCCATGGTCAATTCAAAATATATTCTCTTCAGAACATATGGCCCGGACCATACACTGGGAGGGCTTCCTGACTCGTCGTAACTGAGTTGTCAAAGATGTCCGGATAAATTGCCTCTTCCATGTCGATGTGTTATGAATAAGTCATCACAAAGATTTTGGTAATCCTGCTTTTTCTGTGAATAAATGCCGTAAGGCTGTATTACCTTATAAGGAGTGGACCTCAACCATGTGGGAACAGGAATTGGCAGTTATCAGGGAAGCGGCTGGAGCAGCCGGCAAGACCCTGATGAGGATGGTCGGCAAGGTTGGCTTTAAGACGAAGAATAGCAACACCGACCTGGTCACAGAGGCGGATATTGAAGCGGAGAAAATCATTATCGAGGTTATCGAAAAATACTATCCAAACGACAATATCCTTTCCGAAGAAGCGGGAAGCCAAGATCACATGGCCGAACGGACATGGATCATTGATCCCCTGGACGGAACAACCAATTTTGCCCATGGATTTCCCTTCTTTGCGGTTTCCATTGCCCTCGAAGTCGAAAACCGGATCGTGTTGGGCGTCGTCTTCAACCCCTGGATGGATGAATACTTCGAGGCGGTAGTGGGCATGGGGGCACGTTTGAACATGAACCCCATAAAGGTCTCACCTGTTCCCAGGCTAAAGGAAGCCCTTTTATGTACGGGTTTCCCTTATAGTATCCATAGTGAACCTGACAGAGTCATCGGCCTTTTCAAGAAAATGGTACTGAAGGCCCAAGGGGTACGAAGAGCAGGTTCCGCCGCTATAGACTTGTGCTACCTTGCAGCCGGACGGATCGATGGATTCTGGGAAGAAGATCTGAAACCCTGGGACACGGCCGCAGCAATGGTCATTGTCAAGGAAGCCGGTGGGAAGATCTGTACTTTTGATGGAGAGTCTTACACTCCATACGATAAGACAATCCTTGCCGCCAATCCTCACATCTATAACGAGATGATCCAGGCACTGAACGCCTAGGACGTCAGCCTGTCAGACTATCATAGGGTGTGATAAGGAATCTGTTACGTTGGTGAAAAGAGCGGAAATGATAGGCCCTACTGCAGAAGCCTCTCAACCTCGATGGGACTCATCCCTGAAATGCGAACCGATTTTTTCCTTGACCGCTTCCCTGAAATAATTTCGATATCCTTAGAGGAGACCCCCAGTGTCTTGGCCAAAAACCCGATGAGCGCCTTATTTGCCTTCCCTTCGACAGGCGGGGCCGTTAACTTCACTCTGAAAAGACCTTCCTCCTTGCCTACAATCGCGTTTCTGGAAGACCTCGGCAGGACCTTGACCTGGAGAACGGTTTCCATCTCATTTATTGCCGCCATGGCGTCTGAGAACTCATCGGAATTGTAACTCTTCAAAAGCTATGGGTATCCGTGCTCTTTTTGCCGGGAGTTTCTGAGAACCTACCCTTTGTCTTTTGTGTTCCCCCCATATTTCTCCCTACTACGTGCCGAAGGTGGATCCCTTGGCGACGAGACTGAGAGCAAGATCGGTAAGGCTTTTAACAAGAAAGGATTGAATGAAGATGATAGCAAGGATGACAAGAATAGGAGAAAAGTCTATGCCCGCCACATTAACCGGGAGCGTACGCCTGATCCGGTAGAGCACCGGCTCTGTTGCCGAATGGAGAAATCTGACAATTGGATTGTAAGGGTCAGGATTAACCCAGGAGATGACAGCCCTTCCAATGATGATCCACATATAGAGAGTCAATACGATATCGATCACCTTGGCGACAGCGACCAAGAAATTCGCAAGGTAAACCATAGAAGATTCATTACCTCCGGAATATCCGTTCTTTTTTTAAAAAAGAGCATGTCAGAGCAGGTCATAAGCCGGGTCCTGTTTCCCTAAGCAGTCACCTGCATAAGGGACGATGACCATTCATCTAGCCTCGATGTTACCATCGAGGTCAAGCGACCTACCCGGGGACTCGGGCGGACAACCCTCTGCGTCCCTCTATTTGGTCTTGCTCCAGGTGGGGTTTACCTAGCTCCTGCCGTCACCGGCAGGACTGGTGAGCTCTTACCTCACCCTTTCACCCTTACCCCGTCGGATACAACGTACCAGACCGGGCGGTTTCCTTTCTGTGGCACTTTCCTTCCCGTTTCCGGGACTGGGCGTTACCCAGCACCCTGTCCTGTGGAGCCCGGACTTTCCTCCCCCCTGCAATAGCAGGGCAGCGGTCATCTGCCCTACCCTGACATGCCGATCTAGGATCCTACCTGTTGAGTCATACTCAGAAAATGTTCGTTTTCACCCCAATAGATAATGCGGCTGCAATTGGGGCATGTCATCAGCCGATCACCTTTAATCAGTTCATTGAACTGTTGGGGTGGGATACCGATATTGCACATCTGACACACACCCTTAACAACCGCACTCACGGCAAAACCGCCCCTGTTGTCACGCAGCA
Organism: Thermodesulfobacteriota bacterium; assembly: GCA_034189325.1. Lineage (GTDB taxonomy): Bacteria > Desulfobacterota > DSM-4660 > Desulfatiglandales > Desulfatiglandaceae > JAXHUM01. Next base: position 11,563 of record JAXHUM010000122.1, on the reverse strand, counting down.
GATCATATCTCTTCAGGAGAGCATCGTCAACAGCCTCACTCAAAGCAGCCTTCTCTTTCTCGAATCTTTTGATATCCTTATCAAGTGCTTCCTGTTCCCTCAGGATTTCCGCATGCTCTTTCTGAAACCTCAGTTTATGCTCCTCTAGTTTTTTCTTGTTATCAGCGCACTTCGACTCAAGCTCTTCGATCTGCTCCATGATCTCAAGGAGTTTATCTTCTTTAGAGGATCTTTGCTTTTCAATATCGTTTATCTCTTTCAGCGCAGCTCGGTACTCCTTATTCGACTTTATATTGCTCAACTTGACATTACTTTTTTCCGCCTGTTGCATGAGATCCTCTATAGCCTGGTTTATCTCACGTTTCTCATGGGCATATGCCTGAGACTGTTTAAAATCTTCTTCAAACTCCATCTGTACTTTGGCAAGATTATCTTCAAGGGCCTTAATCTTGCCGGGGGCTTTATCCTTCTTGCTCTGAATAGTCATGATCCGCTTGTCATAATCCTGGAGACCTATGAGAAGTTTCATTGTTTCTTCCAAATCGTTAACCTCACGCGACTATAGATTAAAACCAACTGTGGCGCTCGGACAAAGTAATGATCACATTAGCATGTTTGTGTTCCCAAGCAGGTGCGACCTGTTCAGATCAGCATGGGATCTTCTTCGTCCTCATCCACTTCTATTTCGACTTTCCATCCCTCCGCCGTGACCACACCCCTCATGTGATCGGCGATAACCCTGAATGCCGCCTTTTCGGTACCGAAATGCCCTCCATCTATTAGGGCGATCCCCAGGGCCCTGGCCTCGAGGGCTTGATGGTGACCAATATCTCCGGTCAAAAGAATATCGGCTCCTCTCTCACAGGCCATATGTACCAGATCCCCCCCTGATCCACCAACAACGGCGACTCGACGCACAACCCTGTCTTTTGGGCCGATAGGCTTCAGGTCCCCCGTGCCCAAAATTCGTTTGATACTCTCTGTCATGGCTGCCAATGTGACAGGATGCAAGAGGTCACCGATTCTTCCCAGTCCCGCTTCATTGTCCTTTTCCGATCGTACCAAGACCTCAACATTTTGGAGATCCAAAAGGCCGGCAAGGACATCATTTATCCCCCCCTTTGCCATATCCAGATTTGTGTGAGCAGACACAATAGAGATCCCGTTTTTTATGGCTTCGGAGACAACGTTTCCGGGAAAAGAGTCCGTATCCAACCGCGAAAGAGGTTTGAATATGAGCGGGTGATGGGTAAGAAGTAACTGAGCCGAGCCCTTTTGAGCAGTTCGTATCGCCTCGATAGTAGGATCAAGGGAGAAGAGGATCTTGCGTATCTCTTGAGAATATCGTCCGACCTGGAGTCCGGGGTTGTCCCACACCTCGGCTAAATCCGAGGGAGCGATTTTTTCAAGCAGTTCAAGAATGTCGGATAACCTGGGAACCATTACAGAGTAGGTGTCAAAAGCCTTGGCCAAAATTCAAAGGGCGCATTCTGAGAATGCGCCCTTTACAAGATTCAAGTTTATGTGTCTTAAAGACAATGTTAATAGGATTTTCAGATTCCCCATTCAACAAATGACCTTCTGGTGGGCCCACCTGGGTTCGAACCAGGGACCTACCGGTTATGAGCCGGTGGCTCTTCCAGCTGAGCTATGGGCCCTTGGAAACATTGTGATAACCAAAGTAAAACGAAGTGTTTCTCAAACTAACCAATATACTACTGAAAGAATCATTATTCAATAGAAATCTGTCAAGAAACCATGATTCCCCCTCACAGCTCAGTCCCTTCGACAAAACTCTTCAGTATTCTGCTCCTACTGGGATGTCTTAGTTTCCTCAGGGCCTTTGCCTCTATTTGCCGAATACGCTCCCTCGTGACACTGAAATCACGGCCGACTTCCTCCAGAGTATGATCTGCCTTTTCGCCGATCCCAAACCTCATTCTAAGGACTTTTTCCTCCCTTGGCGTGAGGGATCTGAGGACCTTTCTCGTCTGTTCGGCTAGGCCGTAATTGATAATGGCATCCCCCGGTGACAAGACCTTTTTGTCTTCAATGAAATCCCCCAGATGACTATCATCCTCCTCCCCGATAGGAGTCTCAAGGGATATCGGCTCTTTGGCAATCTTAAGGACTTTCCGGACCTTTTCCAAGGGAAACTCCATTTTCTCCGCAATTTCCTCAGGAGTCGGCTCCCGCCCATGCTCCTGAACCAGATGACGTGAAGTCCTTATAAGCTTATTGATCGTCTCGATCATGTGGACCGGAATACGTATGGTCCGTGCCTGGTCCGCAATAGCCCTTGTTATTGCCTGCCTGATCCACCAGGTGGCATAAGTGCTGAACTTGTACCCTCGCTGGTACTCGAACTTATCCACTGCCTTCATGAGGCCGATATTGCCTTCCTGAATAAGGTCAAGGAATTGAAGCCCGCGATTGGTGTATTTCTTGGCAATACTGACAACCAGTCTCAGATTGGCCTCTATCAATTCAGATTTGGCGATTTGCGCCTTTCCCAGGCTCAGCTCCACTTTCTTGAGTCTGGCATTCAGTTGTCGCACCGTCATATTCGTCCGTTCTTTGGCCTCTCTAATCACTTCTTGAGACTCTTCCGCTATGCCGGTAAGACGGATCAGTTCTTTTTTGGATAGGCCGAAAGGAGAAATAAGCTCATTATCTTTTCCGGAATCCGGTAATTTGGCAATACGTTTCTTCAGATAGGTAATTGATTTGCCTCCGGCCCGAAGCATGCATTCGGCAAGCTGTTTTTCCGCACTGTTCACCTCGGCCATGAATTCCTTGAACTTCTCAACCATAATTTCAAGCTGTCCCTTTTCCAACCTGAAAGAATGTACCAGATCGATAATTCGCTTCTTTTCTGTTTTTATTTCAAGAGTAAGCTGTTTCTTTTTCTTGGCTGACTGCCGCGGTTTCGTCAGGTTTTTTCTCTTGTCGTGGATATTCTCTAGGAGAACACGGATCTCCTCAATCATCTCGATAAGGGCAAGTCTCCTTTCACTAAGTTCCATATTGTTATCTTCATCTTCGATGTCGTTGTTGATGACATCTCTGACTTTGACCATGCCTTCCTTGAGGGCCTCTCCGAGGAAAACAATATGCTCAATACCAATCGAGCAATCAAGAAGCACATTCAAGGCCTCCTTTTCACCGGCCTCGATTCTCTTGGCAATCTCCACTTCCCCTTCTCTTGTAAGAAGGGATATGCATCCCATCTCCTTCAAATACAATTTGACCGGATCGGAAATACGAGAAAGGGCTTCAGCCGTTTCTGTATGTTGGCTCGCTCTTTCATTCTGTTTCTTTTCTAATTCCTTTTCCCTTTTGGCCTTTTCAATGGCCTTCTTGGAAGCCTCATCAATGACCATGATGTCCAGTTCCTCAAACATGATCAAAAGGTCATCAATGTGCTCTTCCGATGCAACCATTTCAGATGACAGGTCATCACTCAACTCTTCATATGTGACGTAACCCCTGTCTTTGCCGCTATCGATCAACCGTTTTAAGTTGATCATATCGGTTTTTTTCCCCATTTCGTTCCCTCCTGGAAACATTAAATACTAGGATTCACGAGATACTCGGGACTTCATTTTGAGAAGCTGGTTAAGTGCTTCCAGTTTGATTGTCCCCTGTTTTTTGAGCCCCTTAATGGCCCTGGAAATCTGCTTCTGATGTATCCGTTCCCTAAAGTCGGTAACAGCCATTTCAGCCTCCTGATCGGAATGAAAAGGAGGCAGTAGCAGAGCTTCCCTCAACTCCTGTCGAGCGTTCTCAGTATTAATATTCTCTATCAAATCTTCTACCAAAAACGGCCTTTTCTGATTATACGTTCGAAAAAAACACTCTACGATTTCAATGACCACAGGATCGGAAAGGAGAATCTTCCAATCCAGGTCTGCTATTTGTACCAAGATCTGTGGGTAATGGATAATGAGATTCAAAAAATGGTTGTCATCACCATCCCTAGGTTTCGATTCTGAGCGGGCTGTAACGGCCCTATGCCCATTACCGGATGAGTCTTTCCTATGCTTGTCCAGCTCCGATAAAATCACCTGTTCCTTGATCCCGGTCATCTCCGCCACCCGCTGAACATAGAGGGAGCGGAGGGCGAAACTGCGAATCTCCAACAAAAGAGGAAGAAGCTCCGTCAAAGAGCGGACCTTGTCCTCGTCCGAACCGCCTCTGGATACCCTTTGATCCAGAAAGAAGTCAAGCATGGGTAGGGCACGATCCAAGAGTTCTGAAAAACTACGGCCCCCATACTGTGTGACAAAGCTGTCCGGGTCATGCCCATCCGGGAGCACAACGGCCCTTGCTGTTTGTCCCTCGTTTGAGAATATAGGCAGGCTTTTTAGTGCTGCGGTCTTCCCTGCAGTATCGGAATCAAATACGACTATGGATTCCTTTGCGTATCCCTTGAGTTTTCTGACGTGTCTGTCGGTCAGGGCCGTCCCCAGAGTCGCAACCACCTCTTCAATACCCTCTCTTTTCAGGGCGAGACAATCCATATATCCTTCGACAATCACGGCCCTGTTCCCTTCTCTGATGGCCTTATGGGCACAGTGAAGTCCATAGAGGAATTCTCCTTTATGAAAAAGATCCGTCTCAGGCGTATTGACATACTTAGGTAGAGAATCATCAAGCACTCTCCCGCCGAACCCGACGACCTTCATTCTCGTGTCAAAGATCGGGAATATGATCCGCCCCCTGAATCGATCGTAATATCCCCCGTTTTTCTTGGGGATAACCACACCTGCCTCGGCAGCCATTTCCAGGGCTATTCCATTCCGTGTCAAGGACTTAATCAGACCGTCCCATTCATCCGGGGCATATCCAAGGCGAAAGACAGCCATGATATCCCTTGAAAGAGATCTTTCTCTGAGATAGTCTCGTCCCGGTTTTCCTCTGGCTGGATGGTGTAACACCTCCTGAAAATAGCCTGCCGCAAGCTCATTTATCTTGAAGAGGGCTTCCCTTTTCTCTGATTTTTTCTTCTCAGCAGATGCTGAGAACCGATCCTTCAGTGGGATCTGATATTTCTCAGCCAGATCACGAAGGGCTTCCGGAAAAGTGGAGCCATGGTACTCCATCCAGAAGGAAAAAATGTCCCCTCCCCTTTTGCACCCATAACAATGGAATGTCTGTCTTTCCGGGCTGACAGTGAAAGAGGGATCCTTTTCAGCATGAAAGGGGCAAAGCCCCACGTAGTTTCGTCCTGCCTTCTTGAGCCGGACGGATTCGCCGATAAGTGCGACAATATCCGCCGCCCTTTTTATCTCATCTTTGCCCGATTGATAGGCAACCATAGGTTTTTTCTCACTGCCTGTTACAGGCTTTCGATCATCCTGAAGGACCTATTGAAGTTCAACAACCGTTACGGCCTCCCCGCCGAACCTAGGGTCAGCGCCTGCCAGGGTTTTCACAGAGGGGATCTCTCTAAGATGTTCACGAACCGCCTCTCTCAGCCTACCAGTCCCAAATCCATGGACGATCTTCAGGGTCAGCCCCCCCTCCACCAGGGCACGATCAATAGCCCTGTCAAGAAGGTCAATGGCATCGGGGACCCTGTAGCCCACGATATTGAGTTCAATAGGATGACTCCCTCCAAGAGACCAAGCAACCGGCCTTGGAGTATCCTCACAATCCCTCTTTCGGCTCTTCTTCAGGACCTCGAGGTCATGGACATCGGCACAAACCCTGATCTTTCCCAACATGACCATGGCTGTTCCCGCAGAGGTATCCACCGACATTATCAACCCTTCCTGGTTGAGTTTCTTGTGATGGACCTGCTGGCCTTCCTTGATGTCATGGTATCCGACAGGGGCATCGACCTCCGAATCATCTGAAAAAAGGCCCGTTAACTGGCGATCAATCTCCCTGAACCGACCGCATACCTGGGCCTGAGACTGATGTTTGCCGCTCTTGAGGCGATCAATCGCCCTGTTAAGTTCCTTCCTAGCCTCAGCCAAGACCGATTCGGCCTCTTCTCTCTTTTCTTCAAGGAACGCCCTTTGTTCGATCTCAAGAACGGCCCCTTTTTCCTCCAAATCGGCAACAGCCTTCTGATATTTTCTCTTTTCCTCCTCGGTCTCGCCCCTCTTGCGGGCTGCGTCGATCATTAAGCGGTTCAGCTTGTCTATGAGCTGGTTGAGTTGAGCTTCACCTTTATCAATGTAACGCTTCGCCCCATTAATAATCATTTGGGGCATACCCATATCATCTGCAATCTCAAGGGCATGACTGCCTCCGGAAAACCCGTAGTCCAGTTTAAAAGTAGGACGGTTTTCCACAGGATCGAACTGTACAGAGGCGTTTCTTGCCCTTCCATTCATCAGGGCATAGGTCTTCAGCCTGTTGGAGTGCGTGGAAACAGCCACAAAAGCACCCTTGTGAGAAATGAAGTCCAGAATCGCCATAGCAAGAGCGACCCCTTCGTCCGGGTCGGTTCCCATGCCCGGCTCATCAATAATAATTAGGACATTTTCACCTGCCTGGGCGGCAATATACTTCAAATGGGCAACATGGGCTGAAAACGTGCTCATCCCAGTCCAAAGGTCTTGGTCATCTCCAATGTCTGCCAGGATCCGTTCGAACAATGGGAGAGAACTTCCCTCCTCTGCCGGGATATGCATACCCGCATGTGCCATCAGGCAGGTCAGACCGAGGGTCTTCAAAGTAACGGTCTTTCCGCCTCTGTTAGGTCCTGAAATAATCAATATGTTCTGTTCGGCATCCAGAAGAATATCCACAGGTATGGGAGGGTCTTGGCTTTCCCCTGACTCTCCACTATTGGTGGCCAGGGCGTCCAAAATGGGGTTTCTGGCCTTCTTCAACGCGATGTCGGATTGTTCACCAATTTCAGGTCGGACACAGGATAAGGCCTCCCCGAACATGGCCCTGGCCCGTAGACCGTCCAATCTGCCTATCAAGGCCTCACAGAATTCAAGATCCGCAGTCCTCTCTTTGACCAGGGCTGTCAGGGCTTTTAAGATGCGGATAGTCTCTATCTCTTCCTCAAAGTCCAATTCAGCCAATCTGTTATTATCCTCTATTGCCGCTAGGGGTTCGAGGAAACAGGTGGCCTTTGTTTGGGAATAGTCATGGACGATCCCATTGATCTTTGATTTCTGATCCGTTCTTATAGGTATGACGTACCGTCCCTCTCGGATCGTGACCCAATCCTCCCTCTCCTTGTCCGATACGAGGGCCGATTTTAGGATACCCTCCAGTCTTTTATGAAGATTCGAACGAAGCCGGGTCTTTTTTGTCCTGATTTTTCTTAGGGAAGGGCTTGCAGAGTCTTTGACGGCACCGCTTGGAGAAATAGCCTTTTTGATTGCCCCTAAAAGGGCCTCGCAAACAGGCATTTCTTCTGCCAAGTGGTACAAATGTGGGCACAACTGTTTTTGGGAACGAATAACTTTCCTGGCTTGTTTAGTGCCCTCTACCACCCTTTGAATGGATAGAAAATCTTGCGGCTCTAAGTGCGATTCTTGTACGCTCGATCTTTTTAAATGAGGGACTATTGCATGAACATCAGAAAAAGATAAAGATTTCCCTACCTTCAGGAGAAGCCTCATCTCGGCAACCAGAGTCAATTCACCTTCAACAACTTCTCGGCTATCAGACGGTCTCAGGCTCAGACAATCTGTCCGACCCAGCTGACAAGATGCATAGTTGGATAAGATCTCCAGCAGCTGAAAATATCCAAGTACCTGATATGTGTGCTCAATCATGCAGGCTTATTTGATAAGCGTGTATAAAAAGTCCGGCTCTGACCCTTCCCTTGAGACAACCAAATCAAGAAAAAAGAACAACTTTTTAATCTAAAACAGATCTTGAAAAAGTCAAGGAAATTTATTCCGAACCCCGGCCTTTTGTGATACTTATTGCCTCAGATAGGTCAAGACTGCCGTCGTACAGGGCCCTTCCCGTGATCATGCCGACCAGGCCATCATCACTGAGCGGCATGAGATCAATCACATCCTGGATACAAGATATACCTCCCGAGGCGATCACGGGGATATGGATAGATGCTGCGAGTTTTGCAGTCGACTCCACATTAGGCCCCGTCCTCATCCCGTCTTTCAGGATATCCGTATAAATGATTGCGGACACACCTATTTGCTCGAAACGCCTGGCCATATCCACAGGGGTCGTATCGATTTCTTCTACCCACCCCTCTACGGCCACCCGATCTCCTCGGGCATCGATCCCGAGGATGATCCTTCCGGGAAATGCCTCGCAGGCCTGTTTAATAAAACCAGGATCCTTGTGGGCTGCAGTCCCGAGTATGATATACTTGAGTCCAAGATCAAAATAGGTCTCAAGGACAGTCATATCCCTCACCCCGCCACCTAACTGAACAGGAATGGGAACTGAGTCGACTATCTTCTTGATCACCTCTCTGTTTGCTGGTCTTCCAAGGGTGGCCCCGTCAAGATCTACCAGGTGAAGTCTTTCAGCCCCCTTTTTGTACCACTTTCTGGCCATTTCTTCAGGAGCATCGGAAAAAACCGTCTCATCGCTCATTTTTCCCTGTTTGAGCCTGACGCAATAACCGCCTTTAATGTCAATCGCCGGTATGACTATCATGATGCTATTGTTTTCTTTTCCATCCAGTTGAGGTCATTTCCATAATCAGCTTGTCAAGCCCAATGGCGGCCAATTCTTCCGCTGTCATCCATCGACCTTTGCCTTTAATGAATGTCGATAGATCGAGGATATTCTCAGTCAAGGATCGTTGTGTCTTGTCAAACTTGGACATCCAGAGTACAACGCCGTCAGAAGGCCTGAGAAGGTGAAGATCAAGTGCCACGGAGGCGGGTCTTTTGACTCCATAGCCCGTACCATCTCGTTCCCGCCGTCTGTATACATATCCAGCCAAAACAGCATCAGCATCAAAAATCATTCCGACTTTCTGCAAGAGCTGTACTGGATCCGCTCCCACGTCCTTATCAGACTTCACAATGCTCGAATAGGCACCCAAGGCTTGACCTGGGGATATCAAGCTGTATTTCTTTTCAGCCACCAACCTTTCAAAAAGCATATTGGTCAACTGAGAGATATGATTGTCCGACACAGGTTCCGCCTCAAAAATCGCCCCGGAAATGGGGTCACGGACAACGTCGGCCTTTTCCCCTTTGGAAATGGCTGCATGAAAGCCCACAACGACTATTTTTTCCTTGTAGGGAGATGTTATCTGTTTCTCGGAGCTACCCGGTTTCATGTGAGCACATGAAACACAGAAGAGGGACGCTGCAGAAACAACCAAAAGAAAGAACGGATGGGAGCCTTTTGAAGCTTTCCTGGGCATCAAATTTCCATCGTCTATAAAAGACCCTTGGTCGAGGGAATTCTGCCGCTCGACCGCTCCTCGAGAGTGCACGCCTGATCCAATGCCTTGGCAAACGCCTTGAAGATATTCTCTGCAATATGGTGAGGCTCATCTCCTTGAAGGAGATCGACATGGACGGTAAAACCTGCATTCGTTACCAGAGCGCGAAAGAATTCCCTGACCAGGCCAACGTCAAAGCTTCCGCTGGTATGCCTTTCCAAGGTCACCCGGTAGCAAAGGACCGGCCGATCACAAATATCCATGACAACCCTGACAAGTGTTTCATCCATCGGAAGGGTCGCTTCGCCGTAACGTCTTATTCCTCTCTTCTCACCAAGGGCCTTTTTCAACGCCAATCCCATGCAGATACCCAAATCCTCAACCGTATGGTGATCATCTATCTCCGTATCGCCCTTGGCCCTCACATCCAGATCCATATACCCATGAGTCGCCAATAACCTCAACATATGGTCCAGGAATGGGATACCGGTATCCACATTGGAGTCTCCCCTGCCATCTAGATCCAGCTCGAGGTGCACGTCCGTCTCCCTTGTCTTTCTGTCTATCATTGCCTTTCGACTCATGGACCTCTTCCCTATCTTCTCCTTAATTTAATAACGTTAAAAATGAGGGGCTTCGTGATGACACACTCACCTATGAACGCTGAATGGACGCCAAAACAGGCAATGCAACTGTGGTGGAGATGAGGGGACTCGAACCCCTGACCTGTACGTTGCGAACGTACCGCTCTCCCACCTGAGCTACATCCCCATGGATCGGATTTCATATCAATTCATAATATAACCATGCTTTTCTACTAAATCAATCCAAAAATTCCTGAATAATGCTCTTGAGTTCGCCATCCCTTCCCCAATAGAAATGGTCGGCTCCCTGAATGATTTCAAACCGTGCATCAGGGTTCCATGTCTGAAGCATGGCTCGGATCATCTCCGGCTGAGCAATATCGTCGGCAGAGCCTGCAATGACGAGCTGGATTCTGGGATGGCATCTAAGGAAGGAAAAGTCCATAAACGCTACAGGAGGAGAAATCATAATCATTCGTTTTACCTGGTCTAATGACTCCATGCCGAGGGCATTGATCCATGCCCCGAATGAATAGCCGACCAGGTCAATAGACCTTTTTCCCAGTCCGTGCAAATACTGAAGGGCCGCTTTCAGGTCTTCCTGTTCACCGATGCCATCGTCATAATCACCTTCGCTCCCTCCGGCCCCTCTGAAATTGAACCTCAATGTAGCATACCTTTTCTCACTATAGGCTTTTATAACTGATTCGACCACATTATTATACATATCACCCCCGTACATGGGATGGGGGTGTGTCACGACGACACCACTTTGCCCGGAGGACATCCCCAGGAGACCTTCTAATTTAAGTGTGCCCGAATGAAAGACTATTTTCTCTTCAGCCATTTTTGCCCCCTGTTATCATACGCCACTATTTCGATTCAACTGTCCACAACCCAAAGGGCTGACTTGCTTATCTCACAAGAAGTTTTCACGGGTCAAGAGTAAAAGAGCTTTGACAAGAAGGCTCCGTAGCCCCTTCCCCCCTTTTCGATCACGAGCGAAAACAAGATTTTTCCTTTTTGATGTATATTTCTTTTGACATACAAAATCTGTCTGCTATAAAGATCTAAACTGTCATAAATATATAGAGGAGACAAATTATGGGGACAGGCAGCATGTTAAAAGACAAAGTCGTACTGGTGGTCGATGATGAACCGGATGTCCTTGAGACTGTTGAGGAAGAACTCGACATGTGCATGGTACATAAGGCGGCCGATTATGATTCGGCAATCCAACACCTCCTCAGTTACACCTATGATATTGTAATTCTAGATATTATGGGAGTTAATGGTTTTGAGCTTTTGAAGACCTCTGTTTCGAGAGGTTTTCCCACCGTGATGCTCACCGCCCACGCCCTATCTCCGGAATCCTTAAAAAAATCGATAAAACTGGGCGCTGTTTCCTTCCTCCCCAAAGAGAAGATCTCTGAATTGGATCATTTCCTCGAAGATGTCGTTTTAGGGGCTGGCAAACCGGTCTGGACCAAGCTGTTTGAGAAAATGGGTGATTACTTCAACAAGCGATTCGGCCCTGACTGGAAAGAAAAGGACAAATTCTTCAAAGAATTCGAAGAAGAATTGAGAAAAGATATGGGAGAAGACTCCTAGTCCCCATCCTTCTATA
>JAXHUM010000121.1:0-38293 GCA_034189325.1 Thermodesulfobacteriota bacterium | reverse complement strand
AGGAACAGAACTTCTCGGGACGAACCCTGACCCGAAATTTCTCCAGGCAGAAGTCCAGCAAAGTCCCTTTGGCCAAAAAACCGCTCTGATCAAGCACTACAGCCAGTTCACGACAGGCAAATCGTTTTGATTGCCTCTTGCCCACGGCATAGCCATTGGGAGGGAGGTCGACAGTGAAACGTCTACCGTTTCTTTCATTCGGAATAACAGGAACCACTATCATCGTCCGGCCGTCGTCAATGAGCAAATGCCGGAATTCATAGGTCTCCAATTCGACATCTGAAAGGGAATCATCAGACCAGGTGCAGGTGAGTTCTTTGCCAAGGCAGGGGTCAGGGCGGGCCTCTACCAGGATGCTCTCTTTATATTTTGGATGATGCAATTGGACAAGGATATGGCCTCCAACAAAGTTAATATGATTCAGGATATCGGAGAGGTTTTTATTCTTTATTGGTTTGGCGGATTCAAGAGAATCGATAACATCTTGGTGTCTGAACAACCGCGGCATTTGCCGGACAGACCGAATGGAGGGAGGATTCGCTTTTACATCTCTTTCCGGAAAAGGTAGTATTCGCTTGTAGATGGCCATGTTGATCCTCGGTTTGGGATGAGCTGAATTGTTGCTAGTTTATAGATGAATCTAGGTACCAGTAAACCGTGGACTATGTCTTTATGACTACAGAAATGTTTGGTTTTAAATATATTTCAAGCCGTTCCCGCTAACACTTTTATCTCTTTGTCCAAGAAAGAAAAGATACAATTAAAGACAAAAAGAACAATAAGTCAACAGTTATTCATTTTTTGAAAATCGTCGGGCCAAGCCATAGTTAATCGCTATAATATCTTGATATGACTTAATATGTCTGTAGCGCTAGATCTGGCAGTTCAATTTCCTTCGAGTATTTCTGAGCATCTCAGCAAGCTATACTAATGTTGTGTTGGGTTATTCTCCCACAGAATCCCTCTTCTTGAGCTGTTCCCAGTGCTCCAATGCAGGGACCCACTTCTCCTCAATATGTTTCCAGAAGAGCGTCTTGGCCAATACAAACCTGTCATGGTCCGACCCTGCGTTTCTCATCTTTTCATCCCACGAATCCTGGAGGGCTTGAAGTCTCTTTCTTCTGCTATCGTCTTCAACGCTGCTGAAGAAGTCATCCAGGAGCTTCCTTCTCTCCCGCTCAAAACCCGGCCTGTCTTGAACAAATAATCTATGGAGCCTGGAATGCTGTTCCAGTGCTGCCTTTTCCCTTTTTCTTCTTTCATCTTCCCATCTTAGATTTTCCATAAACCCTCGCTTAATGAAAAATACGTGCCAGACACGACTTATCTTTTATTCTTATTACATATCAATAATTTACAATATTTAGTTAAGGTAGGACGCAAAACCTTCCAAACCTCTTAATACCAAACCTTGCGGCAAAATAATGACCACTCCATGGTAAAAAATTACACACCGTCTTTGAGCCGGACCAGCATGAATCAATAAAAAAATCGTGACCTTGAGTTGAAAATCGAGTTTTTTCCTTGCCACACAAATGCCCTTCTTCTAAGCTCAATCAGTAGAGAAGATGGCCAAGAAAAGCCTCCTCCACTGAGCCGAAAAAAGGAGCCACAAATATGTCCACAGAAGATATTACCCCCCCAGCCAATTTCATTCGCCATATTATAGCAGACGATTTGAAGGTCAAGAAAAACCAAGGTCGTGTTCATACCAGGTTTCCTCCAGAACCGAACGGATACCTCCACATTGGTCATGCCAAGTCTATCTGCCTCAACTTCGGCATTGCGGACGAACATGAAGGAGGCCTCTGCAATCTTCGTTTCGATGATACCAATCCCAGCAAGGAAGATGTTGAGTACATAGAGTCCATCAAATCCGACGTGAGATGGCTTGGATTTGATTGGGGAGACCGCCTCTATTACGCATCAGATTACTTTGAGAAGCTTTATGAATACGCTGTTCAACTGATAAAAAAAGGTCTTGCCTATGTCTGCGACCTTAGTCCGGATCAAATCAGAGAGTATCGTGGCAGTTTGACCAAACCTGGCAGGGAAAGCCCTTTTCGCTCACGACCGGTTGAAGAAAACATCGATCTCTTTGCCCGTATGAGGGCGGGAGATTTTGAGGATGGCGCCAGGGTCCTCCGCGCTAAAATTGATATGGCCTCTCCCAACCTGAATATGCGTGATCCGGTTCTCTACAGAATTCTCAGAGCGACTCATCACCGAACCGGAAACAAGTGGTGCCTATATCCGATGTATGACTATACCCATTGTCTTTCAGACTCCATCGAAGGCATTACACATTCCATTTGTACCCTCGAATTCGAAGACCATCGTCCCCTCTATGACTGGGTCCTCGATCAGTTAGATGTCGATTGCCACCCTCAACAGATCGAGTTTGCACGATTAAACCTGAGTCACACGGTAATGAGCAAGCGAAAACTCCTCAAATTGGTTGAAGAGGGCCTTGTGGACGGTTGGGACGATCCCAGATTGCCAACTATCTCAGGGTTGCGCAGACGAGGATACACAGCCGCATCCATTCGAGATTTCTGCGACCGGATCGGGGTAGCCAAGAGAGATAGTCTCGTCGATATTGCGTTGCTGGAACACTGTATACGGCAAGACCTCAACAAGAATGCTCCTCGCGTCATGGTCGTCTTGCGCCCCTTACGTGTGGTGATTACCAACTATCCGGAGGGAGAAGGGGAAGAGCTGGAGGCAGTAAACAATCCGGAAGACCCAACCATGGGAACGCGCAAGGTTCCGTTTTCTCGTGTGCTCTATATCGAGAAAGAGGACTTTCTTGAAGAACCGCCGAAAAAATTCTTTCGCCTCGCTCCCGGCAGAGAAGTAAGGCTTAGATACGCCTATTTCGTTAAGTGCGTTGATGTTGTGAAGGATGAAAAAACAGGCGAAGTCATCGAGCTTCATTGCACCTACGACCCGGAAACCAGGGGAGGAGCGGCTCAGGACGGACGCAAGGTTAAGTCAACCTTACACTGGGTTTCGGCCGCCCATTCGCTTGAGGCTGAAGTTCGGCTCTATGATCACCTCTTTACCGTCCCAAATCCAGACCAGGGCAAAGAGGGCCCTGATTTTAAAACCTATTTGAATCCTGATTCACTGATCACCCTGAAATCATCTCGAGCTGAACCCTCTCTCAAGAACGCCGTGTCTGGAGATCGGTTCCAATTCGAGAGGCAGGGATATTTTCGTGTTGATTCGGTCGATTCTTCAGACAAGGCCGTGGTCTTCAATAGAACCGTGACCATGCGTGATACGTGGGCCAAAGTGAAGAAGAAAGGCAAGGGCTGATGCGGGGTCAATATTTGAAAACGTGAAAAGATCTTGACATTGGAGAAGGTATTACTGTAATTTTACAGTTTAGCATAATTTGGGATGTATAGGACTCTATTGAAATAAGGAGATTTTAGTTTGGCCAACCACAAGTCAGCACTGAAGAGGGCAAAACAGAGTGAAGTCAGAAGGTTAAGGAATAAGAATTACAAGACAAGGATCAAAACCGCTGTTAAGGAAGTGAAATCCGCTATTGCTGAGAACTCCTTAGAACAGGCTGAAGAGAGTTTGAAAAGAGCAGTTTCAATTATCCAGAAGACCTCCGGAAAGAGTATTATCCATAGGAAAACGGCTATCCGCAAAATTTCCCGCCTGACGCGTTCGGTCAATCAACTCAGAACAACTGAGAATGTAACCTGATTAACTGACACGATAAAAAGGTGGACAGGATTTCACGAACAGAGAGACAAGATGACCTCCTCAAGGACAATCTGCCCTTGAGCGCCTGACTTCAGCAGTCCATCAGCCCTATATAAATGATGTAAAGCCTGTTCAAGATCGTCATCATTCCACTTTTTCGCCTGGGGGACCAGTCGCTTTGCCTGAAAATCGCGGAGTTGAAGTTTTCGAGCCACATCGTTCGTTCGGCCACCCGATTCAATGATCGAGTTGGTCTGCCACAACAGATGTATTTGACGGGTGAGCATCCCCATGGTCTTGAAAATCCCGTCATTTCCCTCCTCTTCGATCAGCTTCCTACAAATAGACAGGGCTTCAGGGCATTGCTTAAGCGATACCGCGTCAATCAGTTCGAAGACGGTATGGATACGGCTGTAGATGGCAAGGGCCTTGACCTCTTCCACACCTACCGGATCTTTCTCATACCGCAAATGGAGCTTTTCTAATTCGGCGTACAGGTCGATCAGCCTGTTCCCTACGATCTGTTGTAGATAGGCGCTCCCCGCCCCATCAATACTCAGTCCTATCTCTCTGGCCATCCTCTTGATCCATGGCACAATCTGGTTGTTGTAGGGCCTTTTAAAGTTGACTGATCGGCCGAAGCTCCTGATTTTCGAGTAGAATTTTTTTCTGAAGTCGGTCTTTGAAGACACGAATATCAGGCAGGTCGATTCCACCGGGCTTTCCATGTAAGGGATAAAGGCCTCAAGGGCTGAGGTTGAAAAATTTTCTGTCCTTCGAACAATAACGAGCCTATTGGAAGACAGAAACGGAAGGGACCTCGCGCAGTCAATAATCTCGCCGGGAGTGCTCTTGTCCGACTTCTCTCCATAAAAAAGATGGAGATTAAAATCCCTAGCAGCCTCAGGGATATAGGTGAGACGAATCTTGCTAAGGGTTTTTTCGAGGAGGAATTCACTATCTCCGTAAAAGAGATAAAAAGGGGCGAGTTGTCCTCTTTCCAGATCCCTTTCAACTTTCTCAGGGACAAGATCTGACGGCATCAGAACCTTTCCATGGTCTTTGAATATAGTCTCTCGGCAAACCGTCTGGCGATTTCAATGATCGCCTTCATCTGATTGTAATTGTTTGAAAGCGGATCCGTCCCCACGGAAAATGTCTCCTTCTCTTCCATCTCACTCTCTTTCCAGATTGTCTTGCCGGTGTCTCCCGCAATCAGCGTCGCATCGAGAGTGATTCTTATTCTTCGAGTATCGGTCACTTCATAGGAAGTGTTCTGATCCTGGACAACACCCTGTTCAAGCCTGTAACTCAAGGCCTCTGTCTCAACATGGACGACTTTTCCAACGAGAACAGCATCCGCCTCTGAGCGGGAAACGATGGGCACCTTTGAATGGCTGAAGAACTCCTCGCGGATCACTTTTGTAAACGCACCTTCAAAGCCCAATTGAGAAGATGTGCTTCGAATCAAAGGGATGGCAATGCTGTGAATGTCCATTCCAATCGGTCGAGCCGTTGATCGGAGATGATAACCACAAGAGGAAAAGCTTAGAAGACACGGTCCTGCGAGAAAAAACAAGAGTACAGCACCACTCATTTTAAGAGAGAAGCGTAACCTCAGTGCTCGGAAAAGATTCATCGGCATTGTTTTCACTACAATCAATGAGAAATATTTATATGGGCACCTCTATAGACAGAGAAAAGCCCAGGGAGATTTCTATGCATAACCCCCTGTCAGATCCAGGACCTATTTCTTGCGAGCTTTTTCAACAGCGTCTTTATTTTTTGATCAGACGACCACATTGACGAGCTTGTTCGGGACGACAATCACCTTTTTTATTGTCTTCCCTTCAACAAAGCGCTGGACCCGCTCATCCGCCAAGGCCTCGGCCTGGATATCCTCCCTGCTATAGGAAGCGGGCACTAAGATCTTACTCCTTACCTTACCGTTGACCTGTATGACAATGAGCATATTTTCAATTTCCAGGGCATCCTCACGATATGAGGGCCAGGAGACCTGAATCAGACATTGACGGTGACCCAGCATTGACCACAGTTCGTCCGCTACATGGGGAACAACCGGTGAAAGCAATAGAACGACCGACTCAACAGCCTCGCGTACCACCCGCCAACCTATATCACCGCCATTGTCACCGCTGCCGAGATATTGATAAACTTCGTTTACAAGCTCCATAACAGCAGAAATAGCCGTATTGAAATGAAAGCGGTCTTCAATGTCCCTGGTGACCTTTTTGATTGTCTGGTGGGTCTTTCGATGAAGCGATTTTAAGGGCCTTGTTAGAGCCTCCTCTCCTTTGTAAACGGGCACCCCCGTAAGTTCCTCCACGTTGTCGACGACCAGACGCCAGACACGATTCAGAAATCTGAATGATCCCTCTACCCCCTGATCACTCCACTCCAAATCCTTTTCCGGGGGTGACGCAAAGAGGCAGAAAATACGCACGGTATCCGCGCCGAAGCGGTCAATCAGATCCTGGGGATCTACAACATTCCTTTTTGACTTGGACATCTTGACCGTATTTCCGGTAATCACTTCGGCCCCACATTTGACGCAGCGACCCTCTAAGACCTCATAAGGATAAAGATAGCCATGTTCCGGACACTCTTCCGTTTCTTTGCACACCATTCCCTGGGTCAACATATTGGTGAAGGGTTCACTCACTTTCAAATAGCCGAAGTCCCTCAGAACCCTTGTGTAAAAGCGTGAATAGAGAAGATGGAGAATGGCGTGCTCAATGCCACCGATATACTGATCTACAGGCATCCAGTAGTCCACTTTCTCGATATCAAGAGGCCCCTTGTCATAATCGGGACATGTGTAGCGATCAAAGTACCAGGAAGATTCCATAAAGGTATCCATTGTGTCGGTCTCACGTCGAGCCTTTTTTCCACATTGAGGACAGGTCGTATCATAAAAGGATGGCTCAAAAGGGAGCGGGGAGCCGCCATTGGGCCTCATATCCAGATCAAGGGGAAGGACGACCGGAAGGTCCTCCGCAGGAACCGGCACGACGCCGCACCCGTCACAGTAAATAATAGGGATCGGTGCGCCCCAATAACGCTGCCTCGATATCCCCCAATCCCTAATCCTGAAATTGGTGGTTTTACGTCCCATCCCCTTTGATTCGAGGTATTCAGCAATACTCTCTAAGGCCATAAGGTTTTCCTGTCCATTGAAAGGCCCGGAATTAACCAGAATTCCTTCATCCGTGTAGGCCTCTTCCATGGTCTCCTCACGAATGAGACGATCAGGGGGAGTAATCACCACACGAAGCGGAAGTCCGTACTCCTTGGCAAACTCAAAGTCTCTCTGGTCGTGTGTGGGAACGGCCATAATGGCTCCAGTCCCATATTCGGCAAGGACGAAGTTCGCGACATATATGGGTATCTCTTCCTCTGTCACAGGGTTCACGCAATACCTCCCGGTAAAGACGCCCTCTTTAGCTGTAAAATCGGAGGTCCTAAGATAAGTCTCTGTCTTGAGCGTGTGCTCTATGAATCTGAGGACTTTCCCCTCTTCAGGCAAACCCTTGACCATCTCCTTGACCATGGGATGTTCAGGGGCGAAGCAGAGAAAGGTTGCACCAAACAGGGTATCTTGCCGCGTAGTAAAGACCTCTATCACGTCAGTTGATCCTACAAGCGGAAACCGGATGACAGCACCATGACTCTTTCCGATCCAGTTCTTCTGCATCGTCAAGACCCTCTCCGGCCAACCCGGCAGCTTATCGCAATACTCCAATATTTCGTCGGCATAGGCTGTGATCTTTAGGAACCAGCTGTCCATCTCCTTGATAGAGACTTCGTTGTCCGTGTGCCTCCAGCAGCAGCCATTCTCGACCTGCTCATTAGCAAGGACACTCTGACATTTTTCACACCAGTTGACATGGGTCCTTTTCTTGTAGGCAAGTCCCTTCTCGTACATCTTCAGAAACACAAGTTGTTCCCAGCGATAGTATTCCGGCTCGCATGTGGCCAGTTCACGATCCCAATCGTAGCTGAAGCCCATTCTCTTCAGCTGCGTCTTCATTGCCTTGATATTGTCATAGGTCCACTTTTCCGGGTGCGTATTGTTTTCTATAGCAGCATTCTCGGCTGGCATTCCAAAGGCATCCCAACCCATGGGATGGAGCACACTCTTCCCGCACATGCTCTTGTACCTGGCGACGACGTCTCCAATAGTATAGTTGCGCACATGCCCCATATGAATCTTCCCTGAAGGATAGGGGAACATCTCCATCAGGTAGTATTTCTCACGTGATGGGTCTTCGACAGCCTTAAAGAGAAACTCTTTCTCCCAATGGGCCTGCCACTTAGGTTCGATTTTTTGAGGATCATATTTCATGTTTTACGTTTCCTTACCGCTGAGTTGCCAATTCCGCTATACGTCAATAAAGGACCGTTGAACAAACAGAATATCCCGGAGTCGGCGCCTTTAAAAGGGACAACCCGAACCCTACTCAGATTTCTCTTCCCGGCACAAGCTATAAACCTTGTCAAGGATACCATTGATAAAGCTGCTGGAATACTCACTCCCAAAGACCTTTCCCAATTCCACCGCCTCATCAATGGAGACTTTGGGTGGAATATCCTCCATAAAAGCCATTTCCAGGATCGCCATCCTCAATATACACTTGTCCAGGCAGGACATCCTTTCAAGTCGCCAATTTCTGGAGGCTTGCGTAATGAGCCTGTCTAGCTCATCCTTACGATCAACAACGCCCAATACCAGTTTTTTCGAAAAGGGCCGAGCAGATTTTTTCGATTTGAAGTTCTCGCAAATGAGTTCAAAGACTTCATCAGGATCGTCTTCATTAAACTCGAGATGGAAAAGAACCTGTAGGGCCAATTCTCGGGATCTTCGTCTTTCGCCCATATCTTTTGCAGCTTACCAGTAATCAAAGTTGAAGGTAGTATCCCATTAAAAGGCCCTACATTTGCCGATTAGCCATGACGGGGATGGTCATGCAAAAGGGAATGAGATCGGGTTCAGAGAATCTTCCTTTTCGAGAAGCCACGCTCATCTGACAATGAGTTATTGCCACCAATCATCGAAAAGCTCAGCAACTATCACAACTCTTTGAAGAGGTTTGCCATCTCAATTGCCGCCACACCGGCCTCATATCCTTTGTTCCCCGATTTCGATCCTGCCCTTTCAATGGCCTGTTCAAGATTGTCCGTTGTGAGCACACCGAAAGTAACAGGGATATTGCTCTCCAAAGCCACATTGGCCACGCCCTTGGAGACCTCCGACGCCACGTAGTCGAAGTGGGGAGTGGAGCCCCTGATAACTGCTCCAAGACATATGACGGCATCATATTTTCCGCTCCCAGCAAGTTTTTTTGCCATGAGCGGTAATTCAAAGGCACCTGGTACCTTGACAATAACAACCTTTTCCTCTTTCGCTCCATGCCTCAGCAGGGCGTCCAATGCACCTTCCACAAGTCTTGAACAGATAAAATCATTAAACCTACTCACAACAACTGCGAAGTGAAAACCCTCCGCATTGAGTCGACCTTCCACAGTCTTCGGCATATTTCCTCCTGTTTACTCTCCTAAACGTTCCGCCTTGCCATATCGGGAAACGCCCTATTCTTCAAACACCTTCATAAGATGGCCCAGTTTCTGGCACTTAGTCATCAGATACCTTCGATTTTCAGGTCTCGGTTCAATTTCGATAGGAACCCTTCCTGTCACCTTCAGGCCATACCCCTCAAGACCAACAATTTTTTTAGGATTATTCGTCATGAGCCTCATTTTGCGGACACCCAGCGCAACGAGAATCTGAGCGCCGACACCGTAGTCTCTCAAGTCGGCTTCGAAACCCAGCTCTTCATTCGCCTCAACCGTATCAAAACCTTTATCTTGGAGCGCATAGGCCTTTAACTTGTTTGAAAGGCCGATCCCCCTTCCCTCCTGGTGGAGATAGAGTATTACGCCGAGTCCTTCCTCCTGGACCATGGACATAGCTTTCTTGAGCTGTTCCCCGCAGTCACAACGATAGGATCCGAAAACGTCCCCTGTAAGACACGCAGAGTGCACTCTGACCATCACATCGTCTTCGGGCTTAATCTCCCCTTTGATAAGCGCCAAGTGCTCGTAATCATCAATATCGTTCATAAAGGCCACGGCCTTAAACTCTCCATAAGGAGTATGGAGAATAGTTTCGGCCGCCTTGTTCACAAAGGACTCTGTTCGCATCCTGTAGGCAATCACATCCGCCACAGAGGCTATTTTCATATCATGTATTTTCGCAAACTCCTCCAAATCGGGAATCCGAGCCATGGTACCATCTTCGTTCATGACCTCGCAGATTACCGCAGCGGATCTCAGGCCCGCAAGACGTGCGAGATCGACCGATCCTTCGGTCTGGCCGGTTCTGAAAAGGACACCCCCCTTCCGGGCCCTAAGAGGAAAGATATGACCCGGTTGGACAAGGTCTTCCGGACGAGCATCTGGTGCCACGGCAGTCAAAACCGTTTGGGCCCTGTCAGCAGCAGAAATGCCTGTTGTCACGCCTTGTTTGGCCTCAATGGATACTGTAAAAGCGGTCTTATAGGGAGAACGATTGTCATGAACCATCAAGGGCAAATTGAGCTGTTCAACAATTGCTGGATCCAGGGCAAGGCAGATAAGACCTCTACCATATCTGGCCATAAAATTTATGGTCTCCGGTGTCACCTTTTCCGCGGCAATGGTCAAATCGCCTTCATTCTCTCTTGCTTCGTCATCAACAAGGATGATCATCTTTCCCTGTTTGAGATCTTCCAATACTTCTTCTATATCTGCAATGGGCATCTTAGTCACCAAATCCATGTTTTTTGAGCATATCAAAATCAATATTTCTTCGAGACGGCTCTTCTTCACCGCCTGTGTATCGCTTAAAGAACCGATGCACGTATTTTCCTATGAGATCTGTCTCTATGTTAACCACACTATTCACCCCTTTCTTCAAAAGCGTTGTCTGTCTGCCGGTCTCAGGAATGATGTTGACGTCGAAGGAGCTTTTGTCGCATCGATTAACAGTCAGGCTGACCCCGTCAATCGCTACGGAACCTTTTTCTATGATATATTGTGACAGACCTTCATCAACCGCTAGAGTCAATACCCAGGATCTCGCCTCGGATTTCTTGTTGATGATTGTGCCTGTCCCGTCAACGTGGCCTGAAACAAAATGCCCACCCAAACGGTCTGTGGGACGGAGAGCCCTTTCGAGGTTCACCTCGTGACCCTGTCTCATGTGAGCCAGAGTGCTTCTCGAAAAGGTCTCGTTTGAGACATCAACACTAAAGGAGTCCCCCATAATGGAGGTTACTGTCAGACAAATGCCGTCAACAGAAACACTCTCTCCGACAATAAGGTCTGCCATCTCGAACAGTGGCGATATGACCGCCTTTATGTCGCCTCCCACATGTTCGAGGCTTTTTACCTTTCCAACACCTTCTATCAAACCGGTAAACATCTAATAATCCGGATATCCTTCTATAAGAATATCATCCATAAAGCGCCTGGTACGGATGTTTTTCAGGGTCAGGCACTCATCCATATTTGCTGGGCCGGGGCCTCCCGCCATCGGCATTCCGTCGTCTCCACCCAGGACTTTCGGCGCCTTGAAAAGATAGAGCTTATCGATCAGTTTTTCTCGGAGCATGGAACCATTGATCGACCCACCGGCTTCCACCAGGAGGCTCGTGATCGACATGGCCCCCAGCTTCTCCATTAAGGCGTTTAAATCGATTCGGTTGGACTTGACCGGGCAGACAACGGTTGAAACACCCTTTTTTAGGACACTCTCAAGTTTGAAAGGGTCGACGTCGGCCCCCACTGCCAACAAGGTTTTTTCAGGAGAATCGTGATTCAAGACCTTCGCCTCCAGAGGTGTCCTCAAATGAGTGTCCACGATAACACGTATCGGGTCCTTTCCACGGCCTCGAGACAGACGGGTCGTCAGAGACGGGTTATCAGCCAGGACCGTCCCCACCCCTACCAGGAGCGCATCAGTTCTATCCCTGAGACGATGAACGAACTGTCTCGACTTCTCATTGCTGATCCACTTGGAGTCTCCTGTTTTTGTTCCCATCCACCCATCCAATGTAAGGGCGGACTTCAATATAGCAAAGGGCCTTCCTGTAACAATATACTTGATGAAGGCCTCGTTCAGCCGTCGACAATCCTCCTCCAGAACGCCGCTTGTAATGGAAATCCCGTTTTCCCTGAGGAAGAGGCAACCTCCACCTCTGACCTTGGGATTCGGGTCTTCCATACCAACGACCACCCTTCGAATGCCGCTATTAAGAATTGCCTCGGTACAGGGAGGAGTCTTGCCATAATGATTGCACGGTTCCAGATTGACATAGAGCGTAGCATCAGGGGCCTTGCTTCCCAGTCGATTCAGGGCATCTACCTCGGCATGAGGGAGACCGGCACCTTTATGATAGCCCTTGGATAAGATCCGGCCCTCCTTGACAATCACCGCCCCTACGGCCGGATTAGGAGATGTTCTCCCCAGCCCCTTACGGGCCAGATGTAGGGCCACTTTCATATATTGAGTATCAGCGTCATTAAACAATAATCTATGAAACCCCGGATCATTCGCTGAGCGTTAGGGCCCTTCTTTCCGTTTCCTAGCTGCAAGAATCTCTTCCAGTTCGGTCATGAATTCATTAATATCTTTAAACTGCCGATAAACTGAGGCGAAACGCACATAGGCGACTTCATCCCACTCTTTGAGCTTCGTAATCACCATTTCCCCCACTGAAGAGCTTTCTATCTCCTTTTTTCCCAGATCCTGGAAATAGAGCTCCAGGGAATCAACAAATTCATCTATATCTGAAGTGCTGACAGGGAGCTTTTGGCATGCCATCCGGATTCCGATTATGATCTTTTCCCGACTAAAGGGCTCCCGTCTCCCATCCTTCTTGACAATCATAGGCAGGAGGTCTTCCAGCTTTTCGTAGGTTGTGAATCTCCTTTTGCAATCCGGCTCAACGCACTCCCGCCTTCTCCGAATTGTCCTTCCGTCCTTACTCATTCGTGAATCGATCACCTTATTATTGATTCTACCACAGTACGGACACTTCATAAGGAAAACCTCTCAATTTCAATTCTTGCCTCTCTCAGGAGTTGATCTGCCAGTGGATCATCATATCCCTCTTCATAGACTACCTTTCTAATCCCCGCGTTAATGATCATTTTCGAACATATGGTACAGGGTCGATTCGTGCAATAAAGGGTCGAACCAACGATGGGGACCCCATGATAAGCCGCCTGGATAATGACATTCTGTTCCGCATGAAGCCCCCTGCAGAGTTCGTGTCTCTCGCCCGACGGCACAGAGTTTTGCTCCCTTATACACCCCACTTCTCCGCAGTGCCTCAGACCTGCCGGGGCCCCGTTGTAACCGGTCGCCAGTATCCTCTTGTCCTTGACTATGATGGCCCCTACACTCCGCCTGAGGCATGTTGACCTGGTAGCAACGATCTTTGTTAGAGCCATGAAATACTCTGGCCAAGAAGGTCGGGGCAATTACACGTCCTCTTTAAGATATTCGTAGATTTGGAAGCATCGGCATAATTCGGAGACCCCCTTTCGAACCTCCATCAAGACCTTCTCTGACTCAGGATTTTCCAAGACCTCCTTTATCAACCTCCCTATGATCTTCATCTCGGATTCTTTCATTCCCCTAGTAGTCAGCGCTGGGGTACCCAATCTCAGACCGCTGCATATTCGCGGGCTTCTCTTGTCAAAGGGGGTACTGTTCTTATTTGCCACGATGCCCGCCCTCTCCAGGGCTTTTTCCGCATCCAAGCCGGTTATTCCCTTGTTCGTCAGATCAATCAAAATCAAATGATTATCCGTTCCTCCCGACACAAGGTCAAAACCAAAGCCTGACAGTTCCTCGGCAAGCATCCTCGCATTCATAAGAACCTGTTTTTGATAGTCCTTGAACTGCGGCATCAACGCCTCTTTCAGGGCAACTGCCTTTGCCGCCACAATATGCATGAGTGGTCCACCCTGTATGCCTGGAAAAATCGCCTTGTCAAGGGCTTTGCCGTACTTATTGTCTGCCAGGATCAATCCGCCTCGCGGTCCCCTCAATGTCTTGTGGGTGGTAGTCGTTGTAAAATCAGAAGTGCCGATCGGAGAGGGATGGAGTCCCACGGCGATAAGGCCCGCGATATGCGCCACATCCGCCATCAGATAGGCCCCATTTTCATGGGCAATCTCCCGAAACAGATGGAAATCAATGATCCTCGGATAGGCGCTGGCACCGGCTACGATGATTTTAGGCTTGTGTCTCTTTGCCAGATCTCTGACCTGATCATAATCTATCTTCCCTGTTGCGCCGTCGACCCCGTATGAGATGGATCTGAAAATGCTCCCCGAGAAACTCACCGGGCTCCCATGTGTCAGATGTCCGCCGTGAGAGAGGTCCATACCCATAATCAAGTCTCCCGGCTTGAGAAAGGCCACGTAGACTCCCATGTTTGCTTGAGAGCCTGAGTGAGGTTGGACATTGACATATTCCGCCCCAAATAGGATCCTGGCCCGTTCAATGGCAAGCCTTTCCACTTCATCGACAAACTCACAGCCGCCGTAATATCGTAAGCCTGGATAACCTTCCGCATATTTATTCGTCATGACATTGGCCTGCGCCTCAATCACGGCGCGGCTTGCATAGTTCTCAGAAGCGATCATGAGAAGGTTGTCTCTCTCTCTATCTATCTCAGAACAAATGGCCTGATAAACCTCAGGGTCCATCTCCCTCAGTCTTTCCTCCACAACAGCATTGTTTTCAGTCAATCTGATCCAGTCTCCTCTGGTGTCTCCCTCCCTCAAAGGGAGTATCCATAAAAAGATCTACCATTTCAAGGGCCAGTCCCTCCCCTATAACCCGACCTCCCATGACCAGGACATTCGCGTCATTATGCAGCCTGCTCATCCTCGCGGTGTAGAGATTGTGACAGAGGGCCGCCCTTATCCCCTTATGTCGATTAGCGGTAATACTCATGCCCACTCCGGTTCCACAGATCAAAATTCCTCGATCATAGTTACCTGCTAATATCTCGTGGGCCAATCGATGAGCCACTTTCGGATAATCAGATGATTCCCTGTTGTAAACACCTATATCGATCAACTCAAAACGGCTCTCCAAGTGAGTCTTGCAGGCCTCCTTTAAATCAAGGCCCGCGTGATCGGAACCAATTATTATCTCCATCCTGTTATCCTTATCAATATCTCTAACTCAAGGAGTCGATTCAAGGAATGTGTCTGTTACCTCTACTAGGGCGGTCGCCTAGTATCCCTCTCGGGCGAACAGGGCAAGCTGGAACGAAAGGATATCTTCAATGGCCTACAAAAGGCTATTGCGGTACGTATTCCTTAAAAATCAGGCAGGCGTTTGTACCGCCGAATCCGAAAGAATTCGATAACACAGTTTGGACCCTCGTATGCCTGGCCTTGTTGGGAACAAAATCCAGGTCACACTCAGGGTCGGGGTTATCATAATTGATTGTAGGTGGGATAACTCCATGCTTTATTGTGAGTGCTGAAAAAATCGCCTCCACGCCCCCTGCCCCCCCGAGGAGATGACCCGTCATTGACTTGGTAGAGCTAACAGGCAGCTTATAGGCATGTTCTCCAAAAACCGCCTTGATAGCCTTGTTTTCCGAAAGATCATTCAACTTTGTTGATGTTCCATGGGCATTGATATAGTCTATTTGTTCAGGCTTCATCCCCGCATAATCAAGAGCCATCTTCATGCAATTAATGGCCCCCTCCCCTTCAGGATCAGGAGCCGAAATATGGTAAGCGTCTCCCGTCAGCCCATATCCGACAACCTCGGCATAGATATCGGCTCCTCGCTCCAAGGCACGGTCCAGCTCTTCAAGGATCAATATGCCTGCCCCTTCACCCATTACAAACCCGTCACGATCCAGCTCGAAAGGCCGGGACGCCTTTTCAGGATCATCATTTCTGGTCGATAGAGCACGCATAGAACAGAAGCCTCCCAGGGCCAGGGGAGTGATAACCGCTTCCGATCCCCCTGTGATCATGACATCAGCCAGTCCTTCACGGACAAGCCTAAAGGCCTCGCCAACAGCGTGACAACTGGCGGCGCAGGCCGTCTCAATCGACATATTCGGGCCCTTTGCGCCGAACTCAATCGCAATCTGTCCCGGTGCCATATTTGCGATCATTCCTGGAATAAAAAAAGGACTCACTCGGCTGGCACCCTTTTCCAGGAGAATGGAATGATAATGCTCCAGCATAGTCAAACCGCCCAGGCCCGATCCGGTAATACACCCAACCCGATGACCATTGGAGGAATCGATCTTGAGTTCTGAGTCTTCAACAGCCATCCTTGCGGAGGCCATGGCGTAATGAATAAAGACATCAAACCTTCGGACCTGCTGCTTGTCCAAGAAATCCGTAGACCTGAAGTTCTTGACTTCACCTGCTATCCGAGAGCTGAACTGGGACGCGTCAAATTTTGTTATCGGTCCTAGCCCTGATAAGCCCGAACAAACAGCCTTCCAATTATCTTCAACCCCGGTGCCCAGAGGAGTAACCATACCCAAACCTGTAATCACGACTCTCCTGGTCATCTTACAACTCCCTCTCACTATGTGCGAGTCCTATTGAAATCCAAGACAACATCCGTTTATTCACCTAAAGCCTTTTTTATATAATCTATGACGTCTTTAACCGTCCCAATGTTCTCTGCGTCTTCATCGGGGACGGAAACATCAAATTCCTCTTCCATGGCCATGATAAGTTCCACTTGATCCAATGAGTCGGCGCCCAAATCATCAACAAATGAAGCTTGAGGCACAACATCTTCTTCCGCCACGTCCAACTGTTCACAGATAATTTTCTTAATCTTTTCTTCCAAAGACGACATAAGCGATTTCCTCCTAAAATTGTTTATCCTTCACGTAGTCACATATTTTGCAGACCCAACGATACCTAAAAACCAACAGCACCTGAGGAAAAAGGCATTTCTCTCAGGCAAAAGCAGACCGCTCACATATACATTCCACCGCTCACATGAATTATCTGACCGGTAATATAACTTGCCGCATCCGAACAGAGCCAATAGACCGCCTCTGCAATCTCCTCCGGTTTGCATATTCTCCCAAGAGGTATCTGTTTTTCCAGACTGCTCCTCACCTTTTCAGGAAGTACCGCGGTCATTTCCGTGTCCACGAAACCGGGGGCAACAGCATTGACTGTAATGCCTCTAGACGCCACCTCTCTTGCGACCGTCTTAGTAAAGCCCATGATTCCAGCTTTTGAAGCTGAATAATTCGCCTGTCCTGGATTCCCTATCTGGCCTACAACAGAGGCAATATTACAGATAGTACCGGCCTTTTGTTTGAGCATCGGCCTGACAACGGCCTGAGTGCAATTGAAAACGCTCTTCAGATTGATGTTCATCACGGCATCCCAATCTCCTTCACTCATCCGCATCAGGAGCCCATCTCTGGTGATCCCTGCATTGTTTACAAGGACATCGACCCTCGAAAACCTGGACAGAACATCCTCGAAAAAAGATTTAACAGGCTCTGACGAAGACACGTCAACCTTGTGGCTTTCAGCCTCAACACCTTTGGTATTCAACTCACTCAAAGTCTCATTGGAGGCAACCTCATCCGGGTCATAATGAACAATGATAATCCTGGGTCTTTCTTCGGCAAACCTCAAAGCAACACTGCGGCCGATTCCCCTGGAACCACCGGTAATGACCACTACCCTTTGATCGGAATTCTCCGTCATTATTACCTCACTCACAGAATAATCTTGATACACACTCGCTGCATTGATCAGCCCGGAGCCATCATCCCCTCAAGACCTTTCAGCTGCAAAGACATTTTTTCAACAACCTGATGCCGGACAAATCTACCGGCCAACTTGATGGCATTTCCAATAGCTCTTGCCGATGATCCCCCATGGCACACGATGCCTACTCCGTTGATACCGAGCAGAGGGGCCCCGCCGTATTCTTCGTAATCCACTCTCAACTTCAGTCTATCAAAAGATCGCCGACCAAACCTGAGAGCGACACGTCCCATAAATGAATCCGTTAACTCCACTCTCAGCATCCTGATTAATGATTCCGCCATGCCCTCGCTCAATTTCAAGACCACATTGCCGACAAAGCCATCACAAATGATGATTTCGACGTCGCCGGAAAGGAGGTCACGGCCTTCTACATTACCCACGAAGTTGAAATTGCTTTTTTCCAGCAATTTTCGAGCCAAACGGACTTGTTCGTTGCCTTTTCCACCCTCCTCGCCAATGTTCAAAATCCCTATTCTGGGATCTTCCACGCCCATGCAGGAACTAACAAATGCCTGGGCCATGACGCCGAATTGAAGGAGATGTGTGGGTTTGCAGTCTACATTGGCGCCTACGTCGATGAGTATGACATTGCCCCTTTCACCTGACAAAATACCTGCAATTGCAGGACGATCCACTCCTTTCAAGGTACCCAATGTCAGTGTTGCGGCTGCCATCATTGCTCCGGAATTCCCGGCACTGACCACCGCATCTACCTTTCCCTCCTTTGCGAGATCAAAGGCAACCCTGATGGAAGAATCTTTTTTTTTGCGAACCGCTGACAGAGGAGATTCATCCATCCCCACAATTTCTTCGCAGTGATGGACATTGATTCTGTCCGGGATGGAGCAAAAAGCAGGTAACTGTCTCAATTCGTCTTCAGGACCGATCAAGGTGACATGAAGATCCTGCTCAGAAACGGCCTCCAACGCTCCCTGTACCACGACGCCGGGGGCCTTATCCCCCCCCATAGCATCAACGGCCACGTTCATGCTAGTCCTCTTCTGTCTTTATAATCGTCCTGCCTTTGTAAGACCCACACTCCAGACACACATGGTGGGGCAATACAGGTTCATGACAGTGAGGGCACGTTGTCGTGTTGGGCATTTTTGCACGGTCGTGGGATCGTCTCGTATCTCGTTTCGCCTTGGATTTTCTCTTTTTCGGCACAGCCATAAGTTATATCTATTCTCCTGAGAGTCTTAAATCTTTTAGTTTCATGAAACCGGGATGTCCCAGTTTATCATTGCAGCGGCAGGGTTCCACGTTCAAATTCACACCGCAACCGGCACAGAGGCCCAGACAGTTGGATCGACAGAGACATCTGATTGGAGTGTTTAGATATATCTGCTCCCGAATAATATCGTGAAGATCAATTTCATCACCCACGGTGAAGTCGGTCGACATATCGTCTTCGGATAGTTCAATTTCACCGATATCACTTTCATCAGGTGGGACCGTCGTCAAGGTAAGGTTTATATGGTATTTTCCCTTTTTGGTAAAGGTCTCGAGGCATCTTCCACACCTCAGCACGATATCCCCTGCCAAGTGACCTTTTACGAGATACCTTCCCTCGGCCTCTGATATTGTCAAGTCAACATCTAATGGGCTATCAAAACCCAAAATCTGTTCACCATCACCTTCCCACCAATCACGACCAAGAGTCAAATCAAAGTGGCGTGGGGAATGCTGAATCGATTTCAGGTCAATGATCATCAGAAGCAGACCTAATTAAGAATAATCAAAACCAATTATCCTTATCCTCAAAATTACTATAAAGCTGTAAGTTTTATTAAATTAGAGTTATTTGTCAAGAAAATAAATCCGATTATCCATCAATGGCAACCGGATAGTGCATCATCTCAGCGTACACAAAAAATGCTCTATTGATTATTTTTTCCCCAAAAGATTCATCTCTACGAGGGCCGTGCGATCATTGATATTGCAAGAAGATCTCAAAGTCAATCATAGACTTTCCAACGGGCTCCCATCATCAGACCAAAGATAAGCCCTCAACAAGCCATAATTAAACTGATAGCAACTCACCAATTTATTTTTCTTATTGACAATTAAAGCCAGTTTTTTTAACTTTAATAAAATTTAAATCTATTTTAACCTTCTTAACCAATGGTGCAGCAGGGTACGCAGATACTGATCAAGCCTGTGGGCCTGATATTTGCTCTTCTCCGGCTCTTTACCCTGTTTGATCCAACACCTTCGAAACCCCTTTTCCCGGTTTGCATATGTGGACTTATAGAGAACAACTTAACTACTATGGGAAACTTAGGCGTTCGCTCTATGAAATCTTGAGAGATACCCTGGAACGTCGACTCATGAAAATCTCTCTGATTGACTCATTTTACAACTACCAGAAAAACGGCGTTGAATACAGATTCTTGGACAAGAGTGAGTTGAAACCAAAATCAAAGACCGTAGGCAGAGAATCAGATCTATTTAAAACCTTTATCGTCATATTCTGTGAGGGCGTGGTCAATCCCCATTTGAAGAATTACATCCGCTTTTTCCCTGAAAACAGCCTGGTCAAAAAGAACCTCGAGTATTTCCCCGACTTCACACTTTACAGACGGTTTCACCAAAATCTTCGTCATTTTGAAAGCCCCGGCTTTCTCGATTTCGTGAACGATCTTTTAGATATCGACTATGCCCTCCTCATACAGCAGGATCCAACGGTAAAGAAGAAGAACAGGTATTCATTGACTCACTTCCACGTCAAGATTGACTGGCCTATTGCCGATGCCGCCGAGGACCTGGCTAAATGGCTCAGGTATATTCAAAACAACCTGTATGAGAACACCGACAGGGAAGGTCGAATTCTCCAGAATAAACTCTTTGAATATTACGGGTGCCATCACAGCGTTGGGGGAAGAAGGACCGCAGGGCTTATCGCTGCCCAGCTTCTGAGAAAGCTCGATTTCATCTCCACTGTATTCGTATCGAGTTCTGAATCCCGCTCTATGTACAAGTATTCGGAAAGAGGTGTCTCCAAGTTTTTTCTTATACAACTGACCAGGGATCAAGTGAGGGCTTTGGCACAAAAGGAGGGCATGAAGACGGATGATTTTGAGTCGGCCTATCTCTACCCTGCGTGGAATTTCCATGTCGGCATCTCAGAGGCATCTTATGGCCCAACAGTACACTCCCAACCACCGTATGACGGAAGGCTCAGAAAACTCAAACCCGCCTATAACTGGCTCAGACTTAGAAGTGAGCTTCTTCATCCGAGAATCGAGGCCCTTGATTCTCAACCGATCAGTTACGACTGGGTCTACACGTCTACGTAATGTCTTGGTCTTCCTCCCCTCCTTAAAGACCGCAACCCATCTAGATCGATATAGGGTCGCTTGTCCATCTCCCGGTTCGTTTTTAAAAGACCTTGACCGGAGCCCAGGGGAGATGTAATAGTGCACCTCCATTCCAAAAGCCTTTAACAACGCCTATGGGCAAGGGATGTAGAACGATGAATAACTACCCGCGGAGGAAGTCTTATCATAATGGACCCGAAAGAAATAGTGACCCGCTTTCCACCCAGTCCGACCGGTTATCTCCATATTGGCGGGGCAAGGACGGCACTCTTTAACTGGCTCTTTGCCAGACAGAATGGCGGAAAGTTCATACTTCGTATTGAAGATACGGACAAGCAGAGATCCACGGAAGAATCTACCAGGGCCATACTGGAATCGATGGAATGGCTCGGCCTCGACTGGGATGAAGGCCCCTTTTTCCAGTCTGAAAGATATGAGCTTTATAACGCCACCATTGACGCCCTTGTTTCATCGGGCCGCGCCTATCACTGCCACTGCTCGCCGGAGGAGCTGGATAAAAAGCGGCAAGAAGCCATGGCCGCGGGTCGGAAGCCCAAATATGACGGGAAATGTCGTGAATTGGGCCTTGGCCCCGCTCCCGGGTCCGTGGTCAGACTCAAGACTCCTTTAACTGGAATGACTGAATTCAAAGACCTGGTCAAGGGAATGATCCGATTCAGCAATGAAGAGCTTGACGACCTCATTCTTCGAAGATCAGATGACAGTCCCACCTATCACATGGCTGTTGTAGCTGACGACATTGATCTGGGCATCACACATATAATCAGGGGGGACGATCATATCAACAATACACCCCGACAGATACAGATCTACCGAGCCCTTGAAAAGCCCATTCCCGAATACGCCCATGTGCCGATGATACTCGGCCCTGACAAGTCCAGGTTAAGCAAGAGACACGGCGCTTTATCGGTACTGGCCTACAGAGACCAGGGGTATCTTCCACAGGCATTGCTCAATGCCTTGGCCAGATTAGGATGGTCATATGGTGACCAGGAGAAGTTTTCAAAGTCAGAACTCATCGAGAAGTTCTCCATAGCGAATCTGGGTAAGTCTGCAGGGGTGTTTAATCAGGAAAAGCTATTGGATCTCAATGCCTGGTATATACGTCAGTCGCCTGATAAACTCCTGGCCAAAGAGCTCATTTCCTTTCTTTCTAAGGGCGGTGTTGAGAGTCCGAATGACAACGAAGTTGAGCAGGTTGTCGGTACTCTCAAGAACAGGAGCAAAACCCTCGTTGATATGGCTGAAAGCGCCCTCTTCTATTTTGAGGATGAAGTTCTGTATGAGAAAAAGGGCGACGACAAGTTCCTGAAAAAGGAGGTTGTGGAACTGCTGACAAAACTTGAGGCGCGTTTGGAGGAGATGACCGGATTCAGCCAAGGCGATCTTGAGACTGTTTTTGTGTCCTTCCTTGAAGAGGAAGAAATCAAACTGAAAAAGATTGCGCAGCCCCTGAGGATTGCCCTCACAGGCAAGACAGTCAGCCCCGGTCTCTTTGAACTCATGGAGGTTCTTGGTAAAGATAGGGTAGTCAAAAGGCTTCGGCGAGCAATCAGACATATACATGACAAGACGTCATGATTCTCTTTCGCAGGGTTTATTGGTTCCGCAACAGGCCGGTTGGTTGTTCCATTCTACATCTACACCCTAGATATGATAGCTTTTAGTAATACTTTTTCAGTTGAAAGAGTTTTTTGTCTTGGGTAGCGACAATATGGTAATATTTATCTTGAGGCACATAGATATAGGGGACATCCTCCGTGCGACGATACAGAAAATGAGAAAGGATCATCCTGTTGATGGCCCTGTGCCCGATAATCATGATGTTTTTTGAATTGCTGCTCAAATAGAGCGCCTTCTTGATACCTTTATCCACCCTCTCTTTCATTGAAGTGTATCCCTCTCCTTCGGGATAGACATAGTTGTATTTGTCTTCCTTCCTTTTCAGGTAGACCTGAGGCATTTGCTCCCTGATTTCTTCATAGCTCATTCCCTCGCAAATACCGCTGTCTATTTCATTAAAGGCCTCAAAGGAGACAATGGTGCAATTCTCCTGTATCCTTTTAATCGGTTCCGCTGTCTCGATCGTCCTTTTTCTCTTACTTGTGAAAATCATCGGGATTTTCTTCTCTTTGAAGTGTCGGGCCATGGCCTCGGCTTGAGCCTCTCCCTTTTCCGTCAAACAGGAATCGCCCCCAATCCTGTTTTCGAGATTAAAGAAGGTCTCGCCATGCCTGATTAAGAAGAGGTTCTTGACCGTATCAGAGACCAAGAAGTCCCTGATCTGCTCATAATAGGGAATATCTTCGCTGATCTCTTCCTCTAGAATCTTGTTGTCAAGTGAATCCATTCTGATGTAGTTCTTTTCATCACGGAGAGGCTCATAAATAGTCTTGTAATAGTTGATCCTCTGTACAAAGCATTGAACGGCCTCTTCGCTTCCCATTCGACGAAACTCCGGCAGGCTGGTCTTTCTCATGATACTGGCGTTCAGGATTTCTTCGTCGTTGTTGATACATTCGATAAAAAGGATGGGATAATGCTGAAAAGAACCGATGATCTCTCGTCTCCTGTCAAGACCGACATTCGTAGCGTCAAGAATAGATATCTGCCCTCTTTTGCTCAAATAACGATCCGCACGCCTTATGTTTGTAAGGGCGATTTTTTCTCTGAGCTCAAGGCCGGTCTGGTTTTGTGGATTGTAGAAATCCGCATACGATGTGTCCTTGCGGTCAAGCCTCCGCCTGAGATCTCCATTGTTGAAGATCCGTGTCTTGACACCATCTTTTACAAGATTTTCTTTCAGCTTATTGGCTATGGTCGACTTCCCGCGAGCAGGGAGCCCAACCATAACCATGCAGAGCTTTTGCTTCTCCATCTTTCCTTACGATGTGGTTCAAATAAATGAATCCTTTGGGAGCCTGAAGTGACGTCCCGACAATGAGAACAGGAGCTGATCCTTGAGAAACAACCCCCTTTCACGTTCTTTTCGGCCCTCTCTAGGAAAAAAGGCCTTGATTATAATATCCATGATCATGATATCATAAGAAAAGGGTCCATGTTTATTAATTTTTTTCTTTCAACCCAATATTGATCGAGAAAATACCCGGTCCAATGATGTTTGCGTTGATGGATATAAAACAGATCTTTTGAGGTGACGATATGAAAAAGCTGTCCTTATTTCTAGTGTCGGCCCTGGTTTTTGGGAGCCTTTTATTTGCGGCCTGTTCCAGCCATGACGAGTCTGGGACACAGGACGAAACAACTGAAACAGGCATCGATAGGGCTGTAAAGGAGACATCCCGTAAAATCCTTGCCCCTCTCGAAAAGGCTGATTCCGTCAAGGATCAGCAGGAAAAGAGATTGGAAGAAATGGAGGATATGGTGAATGAAGAGTGAATGACCACTCGATAGAGACCTCCTGTTTTTTTCCTTACGCGGTCTCGGGCGAATGTCTTCATGCTTAAAATATCCGATCAGATCATTATCCCCGACACCGACATAGAGATACACGCGGTTCGTGCGCGAGGTGCAGGTGGCCAGAACGTTAATAAGGTATCTACTGCAGTTCATTTACGTTTTGATATCAAGGCATCGTCATTACCTGATCTGCTCAAAGAAAGACTTCTGGCCCTGAACGATCGTCGGATTTCAAAAGAGGGTGTCTTGATTATCAAGGCACAAAAGTACCGTACCCAGGAGAAGAATAAGGAAGATGCGCTCAACCGGTTGGAGGCCCTGATAAAAAGCGTGGCCGTCACCCCTAAAAAGAGAAGACCTACCAAACCATCCAAAGGGTCTCAGGAAAAACGAATAGAGAGTAAAATAAGGAGAGGGAAAACGAAAATATTAAGGAGGAAAGTAGTGCCTTAAATAGAGATTCCCTTCATACAAAACGACTTGATGGACCACTTCCGGTTTCTCTCTTGGTGCTCGGGAACCCGACTGTTATGCCGGAGGTCATCTGAAATCCAACGACCTAAGGAGGATATCATGCCACGACAAAGGATTGAAGGGGTCGATATCTACTACGAAGTGCATGGTGACGGCGATCCCCTCATACTGATACACCACGGCATTGGATGTACAAGAATGTGGGAGAAATTCCTTCCTGCCTTTTCTAAATGTTACAAGGTCATCGTCTATGATCGAAGGGGGTTTGGAAAATCGGAAAAGGGGGAGGGTTTTAGGGACTATTACCTAAACGATCAATACAATCCCAAAAGCATTCACGAGTTGTCTGTCTTACTCAGACATCTGGACGTAGATAAACCGATCAATATCGTTGGACAATGCGAAGGTGGCGCCGTAGGATTTCACTTTGCCGCCGAATATCCGGAAAGAGTAAGGGCCATTGTCTCGTCCAGCACTCTCTGTTACAGCAAAACGACCGTTGGGGAGCTCTGTAAGGATAAGATGTTTGCCTCTTTTGAAGACACCGACACGGAGTTTAGGGGAAAACTGATAGAATGGCACGGGGACTCCTACGCTCAAGAGCTTTACGCGCTTTTCATGGAAATGGGAGGGGCCTACGGTTCAGGGGTGTTTGACCTGAGAGGTACACTCAAAAAAGTTGCCTGCCCCGCCCTGGTCATCTATCCCGATAGGAGCCGCCTGTTTGACGTTGAACAATCCCTCATGATGTACAGGGCTTTGCCCCAGGGAGAACTGGCGGTCCTACCGAATTGCGGACATAACACCTATGAGGAACAGCCTGACGAATATCAAAAACATATTCTCTCATTTTTCGAGAGATGTTGTGCGTCGTGAATAGTGAGGTATCGGTCCCTGTCATCGTCAAGAGACTCATCCGAAACCTATATCAACGGACTTTGTCCCCTATCAGGCAGTCCATACCAAGGAGGAGATCAGAGGCCTATGGAAATGACCCAGGAAATACTCGATCGATTGAACAACAACACCCTCTACAATAGTCTCGGGATTACCATTGAGGAAGCGGAAAAGGGAAGAGCACGCTCGAGGCTGGAGCCGAATGCCGATCTATGCTGGCCTTTTCCAGGCCAACCTCACGGAGGCATACTGTTTACACAGATGGACACGACCCTGTCTTGGGCGATTTGTACGCTGCTGGAGTCCGGCCAGAGTTGCACGACGATCAATTTGGACATCCAATTCACCTCCCGAGCACAAACAGACCTTATTATCTGCTCTGCCTGGGCCACCCATCGCACCAAAAGGATGAGTTTTGGTCGTGCGGATATCCATGACCAAGAGGGAAATCTCCTGGCCATTGGTCAAGGGGCCTTCCGGATTATCAAGGACAGCATGTTCTAGGAAACATTTGAAAAAGGGTCTTCATTCTCTACAGACCCATGTCCTCATTGATGAGGAGGACCTTGATCCTCCCCTTTGGAAACGACTTTTCAGTGACAGTCCAGGTGTTGCAGATCCGATCAGGGCTGTTGCATTCCTCGCACAACGAGGTCTGTGCGCAGGGCGTCTTCTTGCCCAGCCGTATGGCATTGGCCGGCGCAACATAATCCTTGATCCTCAACATAGCCTGTTCCAGGTCAGGGACTATCTTGTTGCGACCCGCTAAAATGATCACATGCCTGGGACCAAAAGTGATCCCACAAATCCGATTCCCGTACATGTCGAGATTGACCAGCTGGCCGATCTCGGTTAAGGCATTGGTGCCTGTTATAAAGAGATCCGCAAGCAGGGCCCTCCTTCGCAGTTCAAGGGCATCCGTTGGTGAAAGACTTTTGTCGAAGGTGTCAAAGATCTCCAGTTCGGTCTTTTTTTTGATCTCAGCGTAGAGTCCTGTTTCCAGGAAAGTCATGGAACCTCCCCACGCAATGCTCTTGGCCCCGATCTCTGGGAGGATCTCCTCAAGGACCAGGCTCTTTGCCGATGGAATGTCATTGGCAACAAAGGCCTCAAAGTTGTTTTTTTCGAGCGCCTTTTGGATCTCTATGAGACGTATCTTCCAGTACTCCCTAATCGGTTCTTTCATCTCTTTTCTCCTTCAACTCTCGCTTTATTGGGTGCCTTTAACGAGAGACCTTTCAACAGACTATCATCCAGCAGGGTCCTCGATGAGACTCAGAAAAAGAGGACATCTGCCGATCCTTTTACGATCACTCTCCCCTTTTGTTCTTCTACAAACAACTCACAGCGTATATGCCTATTCCCTTGCTCGGAAGAGACCTCCGCCACTTTTCCGGAATAGCTGAGTGTATCCCCTAAGTAGGCCGGTGCCATGTATCGCATGGCCAGTCTTCTGATTCTTCCTTTTTCAGCGATCCAATCGGTCAGCATCCTGGCCAAAAACGCTCCGTACATCTGAGGGTCCACCACAGGGCCTTCATAGCCAAGGGTCCCGGCAAATTGGTGATCATAGTGCTGTCTTGCAAAATCCCAGGTGATACCGCAATACATCGCCATCCCAATTATTGTGACATCCTGTTTCAGCCCAGGTACGGGGTCGCCGACTTTGATGTCCTCAAATTTCATAGACTCCTACCCTCCTCAACTCTTCAGTCTTCATTCAAAGGAAGGGCCAAGGTCTCTCTATCGATCCCTAGGACTTCGCCCCGTTGATTTGTGTACCTTACCTCTGAGAGAAGAAAGGCGAATCTCCCCTTCTTTCCCTTTTTCTCCTGTACATCGACGACTCTCCTCCTGAACGATATAATGTCTCCCGGAACAACCGGCTGGATCATCTCGTAGTCATTGCCTGCTCGCTGGAGGTTGACGTCACATCCCAGCCATTTTCTAAATCCGCCATAAAGTCCATCTTCACCAATGGCTGTCTGAAGGTCATAGGTCAGTTCAAAAAGGAGTGTAGGTGGAGCAGTGATCCCACCATAGGGGCTTTTCCCGGCAAATCCAGCATCCCAATACAAGGGATTCCAATCACCGATAGTCGCTGCGAATCTCCTTATTATCTCCTCACCGATCGGATGAGACGCCTGAAAGATCATCTCTTTCCCCAACAAGTCACGGGCCTGTCTAGCGCTGATTGTCTTTTCCCGGCTCACTTTTTCATGCCTCTCGATAAATGAAAGGGGGACTTTTCAAGGGTACGGAATGAGATATCCATATCCTGTTTATTCACTAATTACCGGACCATACCTGTTTCACATATCTTGACCCAATAATAAGACAGGCATTACTCCATCGTGAATTCCCACCGGCAGCAGATGCCGTTCCTGTTCTTTCGTGGAGGTATCTCCAGGTAGTCTACCTTAATGGAAGGGTTGAAATAGTCGGCATATTCCTGAAAAATCATCGGTTCCACCACCTGACATATTCGCTTTTCCCTGCCGGTCCCTTCCTTCTCCAAGGCCGCTAAGGTGGGGCATTCCGTGATCGTCAGTATGGCGTGGTCATCGTTGTCTATGTCCATATTGTATTTGAATACCCAAAACCACGGACTCATTTGAAGGGCCTTCATAAGTGAAGTCACATTCTTACCTTCGATTTTCAAAACCTTGACAAGCCTATCCAGCTCGTACTTGACGGCCTTGTTCCACACCCACATATCGCAGGCCAGGGCCTCATCGTCATCTATCCTCTCTTTTACGGAAAGGTACCAGAAACCATCAATGGCAGAATAGAGCTTCGCATAGACCTTTAGCAACCCGACGAGGGCCTCTCTCGAAAATTTCTCAAACTCGATAGTGCCGTTAAATTCCCCACTGTAATCTTCAAGCATAAGAAAATCCTCCTGATAATTGGAAGGGCTCTTTCATCGCAAAGGAGGGCGAATGAGCGATCCCTATTCAGCGACGATTCCTTCAATGATTTCACGGACGCTTCTGACTTCCTTTATCATACCGGTAATCTGACCCGCTGGAAGGATGGTGGCCTCTGTATCACCATTTACCCAGGCTTGCTCCATTTTTGCTTCCATGGCTGCAAAATCGGCCTTGCTGGGACCATCTGGGGTCTTTTCCACCAACGGTGTCTTCACCACACGGGCCTGGGCCCACTCCCAGTTCATCAGCCGGGTATCGGTTTCGGCGGCGGAAACCAAAAAATCCTTATACGCGCGATGGGCAATGCATTCCTTGGAGGCAATAAACCGGGTACCTATTTGAACTCCCTGGGCCCCCAAAGCAAAAGCAGCCCTGTATCCTCGTGCGTCGCCTATTCCTCCTGCTGCCAGAACCGGGATATCGACCGCATCGGCCACCAAGGGTACCAGGACGAGGGTCGAAGCGCCGTTGAAGCCCTGCATTCCACCCGATTCGGAACCTTCGGCTATAACGGCGTCCACTCCGGCGGCCTCTGCCTTGACCGCGTTTGCCGCCGTGGCAACGACATGGAAAACTCTGATATTCCTCTCCTTTAAAAAGGAGACAATTCTGTCGGGCAAACCACCCGATGTTGTAACCGCTTTGATTCCCGCATCTGCAAGGATCTCGGCGAAGTCCAAGGACAAAGGATTGACCGCCATCAGGTTGGCCCCAAAAGGCTTGTCAGTCAGTCTCTTGACCGATTCAACCTGTTCAAGGAGCTTCTTCGGATCTTTCTGAAAGGCCGTAGCCAGCACTCCGTACCCGCCTGCTTCGGACACGGCTGCAACCATCTCCGGATTGCAGATGACACCCATGGCCCCTTGAATAATCGGATACTTACAACCTAGAAGTTCGGTTACACTCTTCATCTCTTCCTCCTTCATTAGGCGTTCTTGATTTGTGGAGGCTCCCCCTTAATCTATGGATACGGCTTCATGATTGAGTCTTCACTTCTCCCCACGTAGGCATTCCGAGAACACCGGGCATAAGGACTTTGTCCTCGCTTATTTTGGGTATGTACGGTATGCTCAACACTATCACTTCCGGCTATTAAACACCAGCCTCATGGTCGCCAAGTGATTCGATGCCTCAAAGTCCCTGGGTGTACTTCTCGCAAAACGCTTCAGTAATCTCCAAAAGATCATGGGGCAAAAGCTCTCTCAACTTTGATCGAACAGCATCAGGCACACCTCGATAGAAGGCCTCGGCGATCCCGCCGGTTATGCAGGCAAGCGTATCACTGTCCCCACCGAGTGAGACTGCGTTGCGCACTGCGTCCTCGTAGGATATTGAATCCAGAAAGGCGATGATCGCCTCCGGCACGGTTCCCTGGCAGGAAACATCGAAAGAGTAGGTGGGACGGATGTCGTCCACAGTCCGGTACATATTGTATCCGAAGCGTCGGCCGACCATGTCCCTGATCTGCGCCTTGGTAAGGCCCTTTCGGGCGAGAAAGACTGCAAAGGCCGTTGCTTGCGCTCCCCTGATTCCCTCGGGATGGTTATGGGAGACAATGGCGGTTTTTTTGGCTTCGCCCAGTACGTCCTCTTCTGTGTTGAAGGCAAACCCGACAGGACTGACTCGCATGGCGGATCCGTTGCCCCAACTGTTGTAAGGCTTCGGATGATCGGAGTATAGCCAGCCGATAAAGGATCCGCCGTAGCCTGCTCTTGGGTAGCGTCGGCCCAGATCGAGCATTGATTGTTTGTAAGGGCGACCCGTCAGGATAGCTTCGGCCACTGCAACGGTGAGGACGGTGTCGTCTGTGAAGCGGCATTGAGGATGGAAGAGAGGGAATTTTTTGTTCTTGATAGGGGATCGCTCATAGACAGACCCGATAATGTCCCCGGCAATTGCGCCTATCATATCCTGTCCTTTCCCCCAATCATCCCTTCAACTGGGCTCCTTCAATGATATGTCCAGTATCTTCACTGAATTGTCAAAGGTTTTCCAACCATGCTGAACCCTCGATGGTATGAAATAGGACTCATTGGGTTTCAGCAATTTGCGCTCGTCACCAATAGACATCTCAACCT
Source organism: Thermodesulfobacteriota bacterium (assembly GCA_034189325.1). Classification (GTDB taxonomy): domain Bacteria; phylum Desulfobacterota; class DSM-4660; order Desulfatiglandales; family Desulfatiglandaceae; genus JAXHUM01. The sequence continues at coordinate 7,561 of JAXHUM010000121.1, read as the reverse complement.
GGCCCTCCAACACAATGCCACATTGGTCAAAGTTATGTTTGTGTCCCGCATCTTCTCTTCCCGCTTCAATCTCCATACATACCATAATCAAATTGTCTCCAAATTCCGCCCTACTCGTAATGCCTGGTCGGAACTCTTCGAGCTTTAATGTATCTAAATTCCAAAAAGTCATTGTATCTCCCTTCTGCACAGTGTAAATTCGTGGGCTATCCCTTTGGATAGTCGGCAATATTTGCTTTTATGGCATTCCCAAGCCAGTCAATGCATTTTCCAATATGACGCATATTAGCCAAACCTTCTTTGTCTTCAAGAGCTTCTCCCTTGTTTAAGCCGAAGCCCATGTTCCAATACGTTGAGCCGGGAATAATCATCCTTGACATCTGGAACATATGGTTGATGGTATCAAAGGCGTGAGTGGCTCCGCCGCGTCTCACCGCAACCACCGCAGTTCCAATTTTGCCGGCAAAGGCATTGTTGTTGGCGTAGGCAACATATCCGGCCCTTTCAATCAAGGCCTTTAAATCAGCCGATACAGCTGCAAAATATGTTGGAGAACCCAGAATCATGGCATCAGCTCTCAGCATTCTTGAAAAGATCTCGTTGAAATTATCCTCTTTGTTCGCACACTCACTATCCTTATTCTGAAAGCATTTTCCACATGCCAAACAACCACGAATCGATGTTCCGCCCACTCTGACTATCTCTGTTTCCCAATCGGAATTATTCAGTTCGCCAATCACCTCCTTTAAAAGGACTTCCGTATTTCCTCCCTTTCGCGGACTACCGTTTATGGCTATCGCATACATAATCCCCCCTTTTCTTAAATATTTGTTGGCTCTTTGCGAAGGACCCCGCCTGAAGGACGGGGCATTGGTTAAATCCCGTTTAAAGACGACCTCCCCATCCAGCCTTTAAAAATACCCTAAAACGAGCCGTTTTTTCCAGTATTTAAGCGCAGCTTCTTGAACCATGATTGGCTCCGATGACTCATCCCTTCTGACCCCAGACTTTTTCTGATCCGCAGATTCCGAGAAAAAAGGGGGGCGTCCTCTTTTTCGAACGTCCCCCTTTTTGCTTTTCTACATGTTTGATCGGGATCTTAACTGAGACAGATGGAAAAGGAAATCATGACGGGCGGAGGCGTCATATTCGGGATTGACGTGAAATCAATCTCAGGATGCCTTAAAAAAAAGTAACGGCGAGCCCCTGCCTAGCCGAACACCCTGTTCAGCAATCTTTTGGAAAACTTCGCCTCACCCTTTGCCAGCAACTCGAGTTCTCCGTGATCCAGCCAGATGCCCTTACATTCATTACAGGTATCGATCATAACATTCTGGTAATTCACTTCCGACAAATCCGCTCCGCATTTCGGACATTTCATCCAGTGGGTCTCTTTGCGCTTCTGTCTCGATTCCTCGCCGCGGGTTTTGTCTAGGTCTGCGCGCATCTTGTCGATCTTCTGCGCATCCATCCTGAGAAAATATTCGTCTTCTCTGCTAGAAGGTTCTTGTGTTGTCATTGAAATATCCTCCTTTCCATATTGTGGTCAAAATTCAACAAATAACTATACATATGATTGACCCGGGAAGCAACTGCATTTGTAATGAGAATTTTCCGGATCAACAGGCCTGTGGGCTCAGCCCTCCTCCTGCCAAAGCATGATCCTGGCATCGGCTACAACACACCTCTCCGGGGAACAGAGAACCGGATTCAAGTCAATGGACTCAACCAGACCCTCAAGGCCCATCATAAGATCGGAGAAAGCGAGCATCATGCGGGTTAGATCCTCCAGATCCACAGGCTTTGATCCCCGGTAACCTTCCAACAATCGATGAGCTTTCAGACTCCCGACCATAGATGCCACATCACTCTCCTGGAGAGGCGCCATCCTCAAGGCCGTGTCTTTATAGATCTCTACGCCCGTGCCGCCGATGCCGAGCAGGATCACTGGTCCGAACTGGTGGTCCATTTTTCCCCCCAGGATCAGCTCCACGCCCTCTAACATCTCCTCGACCAGCACACCGGAAAATCCCGGGAGTCGGCTGAGTCGGGAAAAGGCCGACTTCAATCCCTCGTCGTCTTTGATACCCGAGACTACCCCGCCCACGTCCGACTTGTGAACGATCTCCGAAGACACGATTTTCGCCACAACCGGATAGCCTGTCTCAGCAGAAAAGCGGAGGGCCTCTTCAACCCGTGTCGTCCATTGGAATCTGGGGACGTTCATGCCGGCACGAGAGAGGAGGCGCTTGGCTTCCGGCTCCATGACCCATCCCTGTTTTTTAGAGGCCACAAGAATTTGCTGAAGCTGTTTCTTCAACATGGCTGACACCTCTTCATGGCCATGGCCATGTGAACGGCACCTTCAATGGATTGTGAAACAGGAATCCCGTTGAGTTCGAACCCTTCAATGAGCATACGGTATTTCTCGACGTGAGGCACATAGGCGACGAGAGGTTTCCCTTCACGTTTGTAGATGCCGCTCAACCTGGCCCCCAGATCCGAGCTGATACCCGGAAGATACGGGAGGAGCAGAACCATAATGATGTCTACCTCAGGGACCCTGCTCAAAGAGCTGACTGCGGCCACGAAATCATCGTCCACTGCGCTCCCGGTCAAATCGATCGGGTTTGCAACGGAGACGATACCCTTCAGACTCTGTGAAAGCTCCTCCCTTATCTCCGCTTGTATTCTCTCCGACAGCAGGGGGACGGGAAGCTGATGCCCGGAGCAGACATCCACTGCCAATGCCCCATGACCGCCGCTTCCGGTTATGATCCCCACTCGTCCTTCAATGGCGTTGTTGTAACAGCTCAGAGATTCACAAAAGGAGACCAGTTCAAATTCATTTTTGGCCTCCACCACACCGTGCTGGGCCAGTATTGCCGAAAAGGTCTCATAGTCGCCTGCAAGGGAGGAGGTGTGGCTGGACACGGCTTTGCTACCTTCAGGGCTTTTTCCGGCCTTCAGAACAACGACCGGTTTGGGGCATTGGCTGGCCGACAAGACAAACTCGCGGCCCTCGTTTTTGCCGAACCCTTCCACATAGAAGGCGATCACCTTTGTCTTCGGGTCCTGGGAAAGATAATGAAGCAGATCCAGCTCCTTGATCAGGGCCTTGTTTCCGATGCTGACCGCCAGAGACATACCCATACCCTCTCCCGAAAATTTGATCATCTGATCCACCAGAACACCGCCGCTCTGACTAACCATGGCCACCTTCCCGGAATCGGGCAAAACCATCCGCTCCATGGGAATGAAAAAGGTGTCCACATATGAAGGAGAGTAGACACCGAGACAGTTGGGGCCGATGAAAGGGAAATCCGCTTCTTTGGCCACGGATACCACTTGGTCCTGAAGATCTTTGCCTCCGCTCTCGGCGAAACCTCCGGAAATCACGACACCGGTCGCAACTCCCGAGTCGATACAGGCGCTGACAACGCCGGGCACCTGTTCCGCACGAACGGCAATCACCGCCAGGTCTACCTTCTCGGGAATGTCCGAGATTCGTTCGAAAACCCTTTCTCTCTGAAGGACTCCTCCCCGGGGATTCACTGCGTAAACCCTGGCGGGATATCGGAGATGGTTTTTGTTGTATATCACATTGGCCGGATGGCGATCATTATTCAAAGACACGCCAAAGATCGCCATGCTCTTTGGTGCAAACAGCTTTTCAAAATCCATCTCTTACTCCAAATTCAATGGTCATACACCCAATCCGGCATGTGATACTCATGACAGAGATGATCCGCCCCCGATATAGTATTTTTCGAAAGACATCCTTTTATATTATCAGAACCAATGTCCTAGTTAAATAGAAATGATCCGATTCGTAAAGAGGATCTTGAAAAACATGGGCCTTCCTACGGGGTCCCTTGTCCAAATTAGGAAAGCAGAAGATCGAGAAGGCAGATGCACACACGGGTGGAAACCGAAGAGGGACTACGCGGATGTAGGTGCCAAACGAAAAAAGTGCGACTTTTTTCAATGCAGAGGTGCTTCCACTCTTGACTAAGCCCTCAATGGATGATCCCTTTATATTCAAAAAGGCCCAGACCTTGCGATCAGTTGCAATCGTTTTATTCGATAAACTCATTTCAGAGCCCGGTATCCCTTGTATAATCTGCGGAAGCTTTCTTTATTCTTGCGTTGGAAGTCCTCAAAATTCCATTTAACCTCGACCAGATGGTACATGATTTGAGGCCTTGCCACGTAAGTTTCTGCCGTTATGTTGGGGCCATGTCTGCGCTCAGCCTGTACAATCACACGTCAATACATTTCTCCCTCGAATCGATCCAGACGAGCCCAAGCTCAAACTGGGACATTCAAGTATAAAACACCTTCGACGGATCCCCCTGCCTCTGGAACGAGCGCAGGATAGTGCTCGCCTTTGACGCACATTCTGCGGTATCCGCGCAAGGTCGCAGAGACGTGAGAAAGGAGCGATCCCGAGATCTCCGCAATGATATCATCGCACATCAACGTACCGTATGCAAAAAGATGTCTCATACTTCTCCGTTTCATCGAATGAGGCTATCGAAAAACAACTCTGATTGGACAAGATGGACCCTCCACATCTGCACAAATGCTTTATCTCAATTTTGACTTCGTAAGGTCGGCACCCTGTCCGTATCGGAAAGATCCTCTCCTAGGATTTCGTGCTAATTGATCGACACTCTTGAGCATTGTTGGAATCCTGTGTTTTCCATCCATCTTTATAATAAATGCACACGCACTATCAAGATCCATGCCCGCGGCTGTCACATACAGGGGCTTTTTGCTCATGCCTCTAAGTACTGGGATAGCCGTTTTGGCAGCGATGTGTGGGTTCTTGGCTACTCCAATGATGGGAATGTCTTGCTCAAGAGCGTTGTATAGATATCGACCCATGCCTGGTTTGGGGCCAAGGTCCACATAGCCGTCAACAATGATGGTATTGGCCTGCACCTGAAAAAGTTCCAGCAGCCGGAGAATGCATGGCAATTCACGCCTATAGAATTCTCCCGATACATATCTGGCTGGATTTTCAGTAACAACATGCTCCTCTCTCACCTTATCTGACCCGACTGTTCCAAAGGATACGCCAGCAGCGGTCGCATAGCCGACTTCATCGTTATATTGTACATCTACAGCCAGGTATTGCATCTTGTGTTAAACCTAATCGCCTCGGATCAGCTGCAAGAGTGGAGGCAGGCTTGCATGGAAATTGGGGCACGGCCTTAAATACTCCAATAAAGCAGGTCTCCGGATGACACCCTCGCTCCTCTGCCACGCTCTCTCCTCCCTGAACTGCATGACTGAGAGCGGCAGGCGTTATGTGAAATCCACCATGTTTTTATCCCCGTGTCATTTAATTTTTTTATGGTCGTGCCCCTGTCTTTACCGCCATTATATAAGAAATATGCAGAAACCCATAACGCGACAAATTACTTGGTCTATGATTCTATTTTAACGGCAATGAAAAGATGGAATGGCCGAAGATAGCAGATTCTTCTTTGACTGTGACCATATGAATCCGAACGGGACCTAGGTCTTATAGAAACCTTCAGGCATGCCTTGCAGTAGATCGGATACGAGCTTTGACAAATGACGTGAACTAATCAAAGATTAGGGTATGATTCAGAGAAGATTCCAAATGGTCAGCTTCTCAAAGAAACCCAGTGCCCTGAGCCATGCTTCAGGACTTCCGGCAGGGCTTTTCTAACAAATTAACCAAAAAATATAACGGGATACGGATAAAACATACAAACATTCGGACATGCCTGTTGCATTGTTATTTTCCGGATGAAAATGAGTATCTCCAGAGGGCACCCAGGGATCGGATCGCCCTTTCCGGCGAGGCAAATACGGGAATCCTTTTTTTATCAAGGGTCCTGGTAGCTTCTCTCATAAGATCATCTCCCCCCACTATCCATGCTGCCAGAGGCTTTGTTTGTAGTGGTTTTAATTCATCTGCCAAGCGGTTGAAGTCGATGGGCCAGATTCTGTTTACCATAAAACAGGAAAGAATAATGTCCACATTTTCATCTTCCATAAAAGCCTTAATGGGCACCCCATAAACACCAGCCATATCCGTTGCAACTCCTGCGGAAAAGCAGTCCAAGGGGTTGGATATTCTTGTTGATGGGGGTAAAATCGGTCTGATCTTTTCAGTAGTATCTTTTGAAAACTGAGCCAGTTTCAGTCCGGAACTTTCGCATGCATCCGCCACGATCGATCCGATACCACCGCTAAACGTTATAATAGCAACCCTGTTTCCCTTTGGAAGATCCAGGAAATCAAATGTCTTTGTAAAATCAAGGAACTCCTCCAGTTCCCCGGCCCTTATTATTCCAGACTGTCTGAGGGCCGCGTCAAATACTGTGTCATCAACAGCTATAGCACCTGTGTGGGAGGAAGCGGTTTTCAGTCCCTCTTCCGTCCTTCCTGTCTTAAATACAACCACGGGTTTTTTTGGGGCGACCTCTTTTGAAACCTCCCAAAACCGCTTTCCCTCCCTGATGCTCTCCATATATATGGAAATAACACTTGTTTGAGGGTCCTCCACGAGGTATTCCATTGCATCAGACTCATCTATGTCGCAACAGTTTCCAAGATCTATTGACTTACTGGCTCCAAGCTGAAGGGTGGAATTGCTGAATTCCAAAACAGGGCAGCAGAATTGTCCGCTTTGGGATACAAAGGATGCCCCGCCTTTGTGCAGGTACTCTATGGGGTAAAAAGGGAGAACAAGATTGTTTACTGTATTAACAGGCCCCACAGCATTGGGCCCCATGAGTCTTTGACCATTTTGTCGTGCGAGTTCCACTACGTCGTTCTGGAGTTGTACCCCTTTTTCACCGGATTCGGAAAAACCGCCTGAAACCAGAAGGACATTCATGATTCCTTTTTCTGCACATTGCTTCAATAATTCAATAGTCTCATCTGCGGGAATGAGCGAAACAGCTAAGTCAATATTATCAGGAAGGTCCTCCAAGCTTTTATATACCTCATATCCAAGAATATTGCCTCCCATGGGATTTACAGGAAAAACCTCTCCGCTATAACCAAACTCTTTCAGATTTTTTAGAATAATATACCCCGGCTTATTAATCGTCTTGGAGACACCAACAACAGCAACTTTTTGTGGTTCTAAGAAAGGGGTTAAAACATGTCCCATTACCCAGATCTCCTAATTTAGATATTATCAATGCATCAAATCGATAGTGGACCCGGGGTGGTTCGAACACCCGGCCGGCTGATTAGAAGTCCGCTGCTCTATCCAGCTGAGCTGCAGCCACAAATGCACTTCTATAGCGTGTTAATCCTTCTTGCTGAACGCTCATACCCTTTATTGGAATGTGATCATCTATACTTTCCAGGATTTTGTCAATGACAAATGATGCACTTGACAGCCCTGAAGCACTAGTTCAAAACTATTGAAAAACCATAGGTTTCCAATGGTACCAGATTTTTTCTTTTCGCAATGAGGAGTAGAAAACGAAAGTCGGGGACGTGAAAAGGGAACACCCTCGAATATTGATTCGTGAGAAATAACTGGCCATTTGCGCCCAACTGAATA
>JAXHUM010000120.1:0-25256 GCA_034189325.1 Thermodesulfobacteriota bacterium | reverse complement strand
TTTGCGGCAACAATGTTCTCAAATTCCTTTCCGAAAAATCGCCTGTTCCCCTGCAAAAACCACTTCGTGCTCTCCCAATAGTCGGTCAATTCCACCATATCATTGATCTTTTCAAGGAAACTCTCGATCTCATTCAGTTTCTTCCTCATTAGATTGTTTTTTCTCAGTTCATAGAGGTCGTTCAACTTGTACTTCTGCTCATTCGAAAGACCTACGGCCCACGCCCGCTCGAGAAGATCATTCTCAAGGTCATGGAGTTCTTCAAAATCATCGATAAGATCCATCTGTTTTTTTGTCTGCGATACCATCGCGTCAGTGATTTCGGTCAGTCTCTCTTTGTAGGCCTTTTCGAGCTCGAATTCATAATCATCCGTATGAAACGGATGTTTAATGATGGACCTAAGGCTGTAATGAAAATAGTTTTTCAACTGTTCAACACTGTCGATGCCTTTCATGTGTGATATTTTTTGGGCCATGTTTATGTTCTCCTTAAAATCAAATGAAAGGACGTTGGCGAATTCTTCCTTCACGAGGACCAGTCCGACCTCGGCATCAAAGAGATCATACAAATGGGAATCGTCCCCCCACAACTTACCAATAGACAGATTGTTCAGAAAATCATTCACGGCCTCATATCGTCTATCGATTATCCTGCACAGGCTCAGGAAATTCAAACAGATCGGGGCATCCTCCCTCTTGATCCTCTTGCCTCCAAGGAGACCTATGAAGAGGAGCTTGATCTGGTTCTCATAACTCAGATAACCGCTTACCTTCTCATAGCCGTACAACCGGACTTTATCACCGGTAAGCTGACCCAAAATGAAATGTCTGATCTGCTCCGAAAGATTCTGAAGGGTATTGTAGATCCTAAAGGCCTCGTAGATCTCTCTTTCAAAGGTGGCATAGCCCATGTTGGAGAACTTGCGCTTCTTGTAAATGAATCTGAGCGGGACCTTCATTATGAGGTAGAGAAGATCGATAAATTCCACATATCGGATACCTCGTAGCCTCAAATACCTCTCCATAGCAAAAATCATACTACCGAAACCAATGCAATCTTCTTCGTCGATCCCTTTGACGGTCGCTGACTCCACGTAGTCTACCGGGGACATCCCCTCAGGAAGGCCCTTTTTTCTATAACCTTCCAGGGCACAATAGAGCTCACCCTTCTGATGGAACATCTCGGCCATATGCTCCTCAAAGGATGTTTTGCCGTCAATGATCTTGTGGCAGAGCCCTTGGATCTGGAATAGCCTGTCAGCCAGATCCTCAAGCATCAAATCCTCCCGAATGGCGGACAACATGATGAGGGAGGAGACGAAGAACGCGTCAAAGAGGTCTTTGTCTCTGGGATCCAGGACACCCTCCAAGGCAAAAAAAGATATTTCTCCTCTCAGAATATGCTGGAAAAGGCTGTGGTGTCTGACGAGGAAGGTCAAATAGGCCTTTCCCTTTTCATCCAGGCCATATTTATAGGCAATATTCTCCTTTTCCAGGATAACCGCGCCTGCCTGCGCGAATTTCGCCGGGTTGATATCCTCTTTGTATTTCTCCCTCAGCAAGGGATCCCGCCCAATGTCCTGGAAAACAAAGGATTTGATAAGGCCGTTAAAAAGGGGCTGGTTATCACTTAAAGACTTTATCGTCCTCTCCAACTCCACGATTTGGCCATCCGTCACACCGACAGTCCCCGTTTCCATGGGGCCAAACTCCCTCTGGGCGAGTCTGTGCATAAGGCCGGTGTCCTGAAAGCTCTCCCCGTCTCCCCTGATCAAGCTCTGAAGCTTCTTGGTGGAGTGAAGGATGTAGTGGATAACCGGTTTGGTCATATAAATGTGCCAACTGATGTCGAGTTCTTTCAGGGCGTTCATCTCAGGGAGGATGAAACGCAGAAGAGATGGGGCATTGGAATAGAGCAGGTCAAGATCAGTGAATACGTTTTCGGGTGGAAAAATTACGCTCAAGATATTGGAGAGCAACTCCTGCCTCAAGGCCTGGATTTGTTCAAACCACATTCTTTGCCTCAACGGCAGTGCCAGGGCGAAGTTATTATGACCAAGCATATTCAAATGGCTCTGATAAAAACTCTCAATCTTGTCAAAGAGCATATCCAGTTGCCTTAAATCCGTAACCGAGATCTCAGACAGCAGGCATCCGGCAAGTTTCTTTAACAGGCTCTCTGTTTGTCTGATAATCTCGCTCACATCAATGTAGGCGATTTCAATACCCTCTGTTGTGGAATCGACATTCAGTTGAAAACCGGTACCCACAACAAATGAAGACCCGTTCTTATAGAGTTGTTCACTGAATTGATTGAGGAATGGCAGATCAAGGTAGTCTATGTTGATGTCCCCTGCCTCCATCTCAATAAGTTTGACCCTCTCTTGAATTACAGAGGGATCAAGATCCGCCAGGATCGGATTGAAATTAATAATTTCTCCCCTTGCCACATTGGCTATGATCCAGAGGAGGATAAATACCTGGCGGCTCTGCATCCTCTCAAAAAGCCGTCCGGTCCCATGGAATTCGAGTCCTAGGAACTTTCTGTAGAACACGGGCAATTGCAAAGGATCAAACTTCAAATACATATCCTCAAACTGCTCCACAGTAGCTACGAGTTCAATGACATTTTCTATCCTCGCCAGCTTGTTCTCATCGTAGTCTGCCAGACACTCCTTTTCCATTTTCCCTTTATCACGGAGTTCATGCCAATTTTTGAGAAACTCCGAGTGATCCATCATCATCAGAAGCCTGTGGATGACTTTGTAATGAATTCCTCCCAAAGAACTGATTTTCTCGTCTAAAAGCATGTTCCAGTCGAGGTCTCTATTCGCAACGATTCTCACGGCTGATTCGTATAGATCAAAGAGCAGGGCCAGCTCTTCGTGCGTCGGTACCGTGCCTCTTGCCGCCTCTATTTCAGCCATTGTCATTAAACGGCAGTAGCGAAGAAGATTGATGGCCTCTTCTAAAGGATAAGTCCTGGCCAGATCAGAAACAGGTTTGAGAGTCTCTTCACTCATTTTCCCGGAAATGATGCGACCCAGGGTGGTATGGCCCAAAACGATGAGAACAATCTCTCGTATCTCATCATTATGAAACCCATAAAAGGTGAGATCCTCTAAATTCTTGAGCACCTTGGTCCCTGAACCTTCAATACCGTCCGGATTGAGATAGTCCTTAATTTTCTCCAACCGGCCTATCTTCGTTGTTAACTTCATCACATGGTTTAGGGCACTGAATCGTCGTCTCTTATTTTCCAAGGGTTGGGTGAGCCGATCCATATTCGTTTGAGGCAGGTCTTTGTAATCCCCCTTCTTGAGTTTCTTCAACACACGGAGCGTCTGAATCACATATTCAAACGAATTCCTGTAGTCGGCCAAGAGCCCTTCGGAACAACCGGCCAGTTTCGACTCAACGACCTTCGCCTTCATATCTTCAAGCGTCACGGCTGAAGACTTCTTTTGCCCGAGGTAAAGCATCATGTAGTAGGGCCTGTAGTCGGTGAATGAAAACCTCTTTTCCCAGTCCTCGTTGATGGATTGAGGGACAAGGGTCTTGAGAAAGATCTCATCGAAATAGATGGACAGGAGTCTCGGCCAATTCTTCTCTTGCTCCCCCAAAAAGGGCCGATCAACGAGCTGGAGGTTCATATGAGAGAGTCCTTGAATCTCTTCAAAGCTCATATCATCGATACTTTTTCCTTCGAGCAATTTGTCGACGATCTCCGGCTCCACGTAGAAACCGCTCAGATATTTCTGCAAATCAAAGACATTGACCTCCAGGGGATGGTCCCAATTGCCGTAGTATTTCTTGGTCTTGAATATATGGCAAAAAAGAGCGAAGTTTTTCTTCTCTTCCTGAGACTTAAAGGTTACTTCCGTGGTCCGGTTGACCTTAGGTGTGTAGCGATTGGCCACGATGAATATTTCACCGCCCGGCTTCAACACATTGTAGATCTTCCAGAACATATAAGTAGCATATTGGTCCAGGCGCTTCTTGGAAAGCTTCTCTGAGGAAAGAGTTCCGAAAAGCCCCATCAGCACGATCTCGTAGGGGTCCATAGGAAGGATAACCAGATCCAGGCTCCTGTCTATGTTCATCAATTTGTCGATGGTGTCGAGGACCACAAAACGATGTTCTTTAAAACGAAGAGAAAGTTCATCGATAATCAAGCTGTCATCATGAATCATCAGGCCGATGTCGTAATGCTCCTTGAAATACTTTTTACGATGAAAACGGAGTATTTTCGTGATCTCGTCGATCTTGGATTTGATAAAGGAAATTGTGCTTGAAACGAGATGCGCCGGAATCAGGTAATAAGGTTTTCCTTCGTTTGAAAACCTGACCAGCAAACCCAACTTTTTGTATATTTGATTGATTTTCGAGAACCGGCTCTTAAGGTCTTCGGGATTATTAAGGGCGATAGACTCGACAAATTTGATATCCTCAGGCTCCAGACGGTCGTACACTTCGAGGAAACCGAACCCATAGGCGTTTCCACCGAACCTACTCTGAAATGGGGGAGGATGTTTCAGCGCAGCAAAGGTCCCTAAAGGGATATCAGCCGGATCAATCCCAAAGGCCTTGAAATCATCAGGCTTGATAAATCCAAAAGACTTTTCCTGCCAAACGCTCTCTTCGGAAAAGGTTTCGTTGGAGTCCATGTCCATAATGTATACTAACCTGGATTAATCATCAGGAGGGTGTTGATGCTCGCAAGACCTAAAGCCAACGTTTTCGCCGTTTGTATGATTTAACGTCCCTATAAGACTTTGACTCTCCACTGCCTGATGTCCCCAAATAAAACTCCTTTACATCCGGGTTCTCACGCAGATCTTTTGCATTACTCTCCATGACGATCTTGCCGCTTTCCATCACATACCCGTAGTGGGCAATCTGAAGCGCCATGTTGGCATTTTGTTCGACTACTAAAAGGGTGGACGCCTGCTCTTCATTGATCTTTCTAATAATCTGAAATATTTCTCTGACAAGGAGAGGGGCGAGGCCGAGGGAGGGCTCATCCAGGAGAAGAAGGCTGGGGTGTGCCATCAGCGCTCTGCCGATCACCAGCATCTGGAGTTCCCCTCCGCTGCAGTAACCGGCCAATGCCTTTTTTCGTTTGATCAGTGCCGGAAAATATCGATAGACCAACTCCAGATCCTTTTGGTAGGGTTTGCCCCACCGCGTAGCCGTGCCGACCTTAAGGTTCTCTTCAACGGTAAGATACTTGAATTCCTGCCGTCCTTCCAGGACCTGTATAATCCCTTTTCGAGTGATCTCCTCTGGAAAAGAATTATGAACAGGCTCTCCATCATACTCGATAGAACCTTCCGTAACCCTGCCGTTTTCCGGCTTTAAAAGGCCGGAAATTGCCTTCAGCGTGGTGGTTTTTCCAGCCCCGTTACTTCCCAACAGGGAGACAATCTGTCCCCTTTTGATCATCAGGGAAATGCCTTTCAATACCTGTATGACATCAGAGTACACAACACTCATGTTATTGATTTGTAATCTGATATTGTTTTCCACAATCCAAAGACCTCAAAGCCGTTCCGTTCAGTACGAAAAGGGCCACAACCTGAAATGAGATCGAAAAATCCGCCAAGCCTCTGCAAGGCCCTTCGGCTCGAAAATGATAAAAAGCACGATGGTGAGACCAAACACGAATTCCCGAAGAGGCGCTATCGTGATAGCAATCCCTACGGATGTGTTGATGTTCATCAGGAACTCTGTCACGTAGGCGAGGAGTTCATTGAGAGTCACAATAAAAATCGCTCCAAAGACCGACCCGGTGATGCTCCCGAGTCCGCCTATAATTATCATAGCAATATATTCGATAGATAGCCACAAATTAAAGGGTTCCGGCGTGATGCTCATAACCATAAAGGCATACAAACCACCGGCAAAACCAGCGTAGAAGGAACTCACGGCAAAGGACAGCAGCTTGTATATGAAGATAGGGATTCCCATTCCCTCGGCAGCCCTGTCATTATCACGAATCGCGATAAAGGCCCGTCCATACTTCGTTCGGACCAGGTTGACAGCCATCCATGTCAGGAGGACGAAGCAGCCGAAAATGATATAAAAGAAGCACCTGTCGCTATCCAGGTCAAAACCGAAGAGGCTGGCCCCGGAAACGATAATACCTTCGGCGCCCCCGGTAAGGTCTTCCCATTGCACAAGGCCGTATTCAATAATCAGCTGTCCCGCAAGCGTGGCGATAGTCAGATAAAGGTGTTTCAGACGCAGGGAGGGAAGGCCGAAGCCTATTCCAATTGCGGCGGTGATAAAAGCAGCCGCAGGCACGGCCAGCCAGAAAGACAGGCCGGCCTTGGTCGAGAGAATAGCGGCAGCATAGGCCCCGACGCCGAAGAATCCCCCATGCCCCAAAGAAATCTGCCCGGTGAACCCAATGAGGAGATTGAGACCTATGGCGGCAATCGCGTAGATCCCGATGGTATTAAGAATGAAGAGAACATAAGGACCGCTGATCCACGGTATAACTCCAAAAAGGAGCACAAGTCCGATCATCATCCAGAGCCTGCCGAAATCCGTTTCAAATACGGCCAGCTCTTCCTGATATGTTTCCCTAAAATTTCCGCAAGGATGAAAGTGGAGTTTCCGCATACCCCCTTAGACCTCTATCCGCCTTGTCAATGAGACAACCGTTGAGCATGTCCCACGCATTCTGTTTTCGTGATCGGACCCGCCCCAAGCTAGGCATGGCCCGACGATTCGCCTTTTATGTGGGGATTCTCTTATCTAAACCCTCTCTATTTCCACCAGACCGAAAAGCCCGTAAGGCCTGACCATAAGAATAAAAATAAGGACCACGTAGGGAATAATCTCACGGAGAGATGTTGAGATATATCCGCCTGTAAAAGTCTCCAATAGGCCGATGATAACGCCGCCCAGAATAGCTCCCCCGATACTGTCGAGTCCGCCCAATATGACCACGGGAAAGACCTTCAGCCCAATAGAACTCAGCTCGTGGACATTGATTCCGTTGATAATACCCAGGATGATACCGCTCATGGCCGCAACAAGGGAGGCAATGGCCCATGAAAGGGCAAAGACCCTTCTCACGTGGACGCCCAAGGAAAGGGCCGCGGGTTGGTTGTCGGCCACCGACCTCATATAGATGCCCTGGTTCGAATACTTGAAGAAAAAACCGAAAATCACAAGAAACAGGATCCCCACGATGAAGGTGGCCACATATACCGAAGGGACACTGATCAGCCCCCAGCTGAAGGAAAGGGTTTCTGGGAGAAAGCGCGGGTAATCCTGGGTATCACCGCCGAAGATGAATAGTAGGAGACCTCTCAGCATGGCGGCCAAGCCCACAGTCAACATAATGACCTGAATAAGGGCTTCTCCTATCATGGGACGCAAGAAAAATCGTTCAATAAGAAAACCTATGGCAAAACTCCCCACCAGGGTCAATGCGAAGGCCAGCACAAGTGGTAATTCAGCCCATGATGAGAGCACGAGGAAAATAAAGGCGCCAATGGCAATGAGTTCGCCATGGGCGAAATTCAAAACACTGCTCGCCTTGAAGATCATTACAAAGCCCAGGGCTGAAAGGGCATAAAGGAACCCCAGAGAAACTCCGTTTATCAATAGTTGGAGGAAAAACTCCATACCAGCATCATTCTCCCTGCAGTAGGGTCAGTATCCTGACTGTTGTTTCAATGTCACCGACGTTCCCATCCCTGTAACGCACTCTGCCCTTAACCGACAACGCCGTCCGATCACTATACATGGCGTCGATAAGCTCCCTGTATTGCTCTGATACGAATCTCCTCCTCACCTTTCCCGTCCTCGTCAACTCTTCATCATCCGCGTCCAGCAGTTTGTACAGCAGTATGAACTTGATGATCTTCATAGGACCGGAGAGCTGCTTGTTGATTTCCTTGACCTCATTGAGCACAAGGTTTTCCACTGCGGGCTGTTGCGAGAGGTCCGTATAGGTGGTGTAAGGGATTTTGTGTTCTTCGGCCCAGCTACCCACATTGCCGAAGTCAATATTGACGAAGGCCGTGAGATAGGGTTTTTGTTCTCCCCAGATAACGGCCTCCTTTATGTAGGGGCTGAATTTCAGTCTCGTCTCAATAAAGTCGGGCGAAAACGCTTCCCCATCAAGGTTGCGCATAATATCCTGCTTTCGTCCGATGATAACGAGATGTCCGTCGTCATCAAGATAACCGGCATCCCCCGTATGAAACCACCCATCAACAAGGACCTCTTGGGTGGCCTCGGGATTCCCGTAATAACCGGCAAAGATTGATTTTCCCGATACCAGGACCTCCTGATCATCGGTGATTTTGACCTTCGTCCTTGGGAGAGATTTCCCGACGGTTTCAGGTTTCACCTCGTCATCAGGCTGGGTCTGAAAGATGCCGCATGTTTCCGTCAGGCCGTAACACTGTTTCAGGTTCAGCCCGTTAGCGCGGAAGAATGTAATGACATCCGGGCTGATCGGATGCCCTCCCGTATAGGCGGCGCGAAATCCGAGGCAACCGACGCGATCCAAAAGGGGACGTGAGACGACATAGGTAGAGATCCAATGAAAGAGCTTGAGTGCCGGAGACACCTGTTTCTTCTCCGATTTGAGTCTCTCTACCGCACCTCCTATCTTTTGAGAGAGATTGTAGAGTCCCCTCTTAATGGGGCCCGAATCACTGATCTTGACCCTGATCTTGGATGCTAGATCTTCCCAGAACCTGGAAGAGGTGATGATAATCGTAGGACCGATTTCCCTGAAATCCTCAACAGAGGTCTCAACGGTCTCAGGGAAATTCATGATGAGACCGCCACAGAGAGTCACCCCAACCCCCCACATCTGGTCGACGATCCAGGCCGTGGGTGTGATGGAGATCCAGTTGTCTCCTATCCCGATGGGGGCAGTCTCCAGCCATTGCCGGGCCATCTCCGTAAAGTTTTCATGGGTGAGCATAACCAGTTTCGGCTCTCCTGTTGTGCCTGATGTCATGAGCATCTGGGCCACATCCTGAGGCTTTCCAAGGCTGAGTTCATCAGAAAAGAGATGGGGGGTCTCTCTTTTTCGATCTTCACCCTTTTGAAGGAGCCTGCTGAATCTGATCAGCCAGGGATCATCCACATAGGTCCTCATCCCCGTGGGATCGAGGTAGATGACTCGTTGGATATGAGAAAGCTCATCCCGAAAGGCCAGCAGCTTGTCTGCCTGTTCCTGGTCTTGAACGAATACGTAAGTCGCCTGAAAACGCTTGAGCTCATTGACCAGTTCTTTTCCCACGGCAGAGGTGAATAGGTTGACCGATACCGCTCCAACCGACTGAACGCCTAATTCAATGAACAGCCATTCAGGGTGGTTGTCGAGAATCAGACCGACGTTTTCCCCTCTTTTGAGACCAAGTGAGAGCAGGCCGAGAGCAACGAGCCTGGTATAACGATAATACTCTCGCCAGTTATAGGTCTGCCAGATGCCGTAGGCCTTTTCCCTGACGGCGATCTTATCAGAGCCGAATTTACTCGCCTGTCTGGACAGAATCTGTGGGAGGGTATAGTGGCCTAAAGAGGATAATTCCTCCGAGTCGATCGAGTCTAGTTGTGAAAGGGCAGTCATCATGTCTCGAAAAGGTTTCGTTGCCATCTTTAGTATTCAATCGTGGAGGTATCACCAAGATAGGCCTTAATCACCTCGGGATGCTCCTGAATGGAACGAGGAGAGCCTTCCGCTATCTTGACTCCGAAATCGAGCACGATGACTCTCTCCGAGATGCTCATCACAATAGACATATCATGCTCCACGAGAATCATGGTCTGATTCCATGACTCATTCAGTTCCACCAGGAATCGCGCCATGTCTTCTTTTTCTTCCAGCGTCATACCCGCGAAAGGTTCGTCGAGGACCAGCAATTTGGGTTCCAGGGCCAGGGCCCTGCCAAGCTCCACACGTTTTCGCATTCCGTAAGATAAGGACCCGACAAGTTGCTTCCTGATCGGCTGCATCTCTAAGAAGTCTATCAACTCTTCCAGTACCTCGCGGTGCCGGATCTCCTCTTCCCTGACGGATCGTGAGAAAAAGGAGGCTCGTCCCACGCTGTAATTGCAGTGGATGTGACGGGCCAAAAGCATATTGGACAGCACGGTCATGCCGGGGAAAAGCTCGATATTTTGATAGGTCCTGCCTATTCCGATCTTGGTGAGTTCATGGGTCGAAAGGTGAGTGATATCCTCGCTGTTAAAAAAAAGCCTCCCCTTTTGAGGCTTATAATAGCCCGTGATGCTGTTCAATAAACTGGTCTTCCCCGCCCCGTTGGGACCAATGACCGCAACCAGTTCACCGGTGTGTACGGAGAGGCTGACCTTGTTCAAGGCCGTAATCCCACCGAAGACCAAGGTAAGATCCTTTACCTCCAGCTCGGCCTTTCTCTTTTCGGGCCGGGCTGAGGCAAAGATACTCGGTTCGCCGCGAAAGGCCCTCATCTTATGATTGAGACCTTCTCTTTTCCCGGGGCCCAGAAGTTGGTGAGAGGCGTATAGCTTGCATCCTCATTGATCCTGACGATTCTTGCCTCCCAGGAACCGCTGTGGTCCGTCTTGGTATAAGTGATATTGGGGACCAACCCGCCGAAATCTTCGTTGTCAAATGTCTCGAGGGCCTGGTTGATGGTTTGGCTGTTTATCTTTCCGCTGTTTTCATAGGCCCGTTCAAAGGCCCTCTCCATAATAACCGCGATGACGACTCCTTCCCAGTAAGACGCGTCAAATTTCGTCACGGTCCCGTATCGCTTCCACATATGTTCCATCACCTTCATACCCTTGGTGCCGTCAACCGGAAGCCCGCCGGGGAACTGCATATGCATCCTATCTCTGATCAGTCCCTTGCCCCGTTTAAAGAAGTCCGGATCCGTAGAGGTCCAGGTACCGAAAAAAGGGACATTATAGTGAGCGCGATCCGCCGAACGAAGGGCCATAATAATTGCTGACGGAAGACACTGCATAAAGATATACTCAGCCCCCTTGCTCTTGAGCCTAAGAACCTCCGTGTTCAGGTCTAATGACTTGGGAGGAAATTCTTCTATATCCACTATATTCACATTGTGGGAAGCAGCGTATTCTTTGCTGGGTCCATGGATCGATTTTCCGTAGGCATTGTTGTACGTCAAAAGACCCACTTTCGGTGCCTCTTTGCCCTTATGGATGGTCCGGATGTACTCCAGAACGGCATAACTGTCCATATTATAGGCCCCGTAAGGGAGATAGGCATAATCCACCGGGGGTTTCAATATTCCCTGGTAGGTGGAATAATTGATATTCGGGACCTTATACTTCTGGATAATCGGCTTTGCCATGATCCCTGATCCGGCATCCCATGTGGCAATGATGTCCATTTTGTCCTGCGTGCAGAATTTTTTCACATACTTGATCGCCTCAGGGACCTTGTACGCGTGATCCACCACCTTCAAATCAATCTTGTTTCCCGCAACACCTCCTTTAACTTCGTTGATGTAGCGTACATAGTCCTTCTGCCCCTTAGCGTGAAACTGGCCCCACGATGAGGCCGGTCCTGTCAGATTGATCACTGCCCCGACCTTGATATCCTTGGCAGAGACCATTGTAACGAAACCTACTGTGGCCAGTCCTGCAATGATCAAAGAAATTGTTGTCATCAACACGAATTTCCGCATTTGCTCTCCTCCTCCTTTAAGATTTAGTGTTCATTCAAATCGATTGCGGAAGACCTTTGAAGAGAGTTCTCTGACCGGAACAAAACTCAACATCAAAAGCGCACCCTCGAAATTTCCCCCTCAGTCCTTCAAAAACAGCAGACCGATGACCTTTTTTTCTGGTTTCTGTCCGGATACACGCCGAGACCTGAATCCTGGTGTGAGTCATGGAATCCGTTTCTCAAAGCCACGGACCCTGAGACATATTTCTGCCCGGATCTATTGAGGCGCTGGTGTCATGAGTCGAACAACCATCAATCTATTGGAAAATTTGTCATTCTGTTTCATAAGTTTATCTTTTGTCAAGGTATAATAGAGAGATACCTTTTTTTCCTCTCTGGATATAAAAGACTTGAAACCCCTAGATTCGCTGCAACCGAGCCTCTCGCCGACCTTTTGCAACCTCAAACCTATGAATCAAAAACTTGCTTTTGCGTATTGCCAATCCTTGGGGAATATGATAAGGAAGGTTTTCTAAAAAGATATATCCCAATATTTGGTGTAATGAGAAGACTAACCTATTAGCCCGCTTTTATGACGGACCTATGTGCTTCCGTCATAACCTGTCAATGAAAGGAGGAAGAAGTGAATATTATAGTTTGTCTGAAACAAGTACCAGACACGGAGGCCCAGATCAAGGTCGCGTCTGACGGAAGTTCGATTGTGACCGACGATATCAAATGGGTCATGAACCCTTACGATGAATTTGGTGTGGAAGAGGCCCTCAAGCTCAAAGAAAAGTTCGGGGGAGAGGTCACGGTGGTAGGACTTGGCCCGAAGAGGGTCACCGAATCGATCCGAACCGCCCTTGCCATGGGAGCTGACAAAGGCATTCTGATTAGTGACGATGCCTTGGAAGGGAGCGATTCTTTTGCCACGGCTAAGGCCCTGGCCGCTGCCATCAAAGGCCTTGACTACGACCTTGTTTTTGTCGGACAGAGAGGTGTTGACGAGGATCAGGGACTGGTTGGAGCTGCTGTCGCTGAATTCCTGGATATTCCTCAGCTGTCGCTGGTCGTTAAGGCAGAGGTTGCTGATGATGGGAAATCGGTAAAGGTCAACAGGCCGATCGAGGGACAGGTACTCGCCATTGAAGCGAGTCTTCCCGCCCTAATCACTGCTCAAAAGGGCCTGAATGAGCCTCGATACGCCTCCTTACCCGGCATTATGAAAGCGAAAAAGAAACCCCTTGAAGAAAAAACGCTTCAAGACCTTGGCCTGGATCCGGCCGAATTCGGAAAAGGTGGAAGGAAGTTGAAGATCCTGGAGATGACTCCGCCGCCACAGAGAGAGTCAGGCAAGATCGTCGATGGAGAGACTCCCCAGGAGAAAGCGGCCGCATTGGCCAAGCTCCTTCATGAGGAGGCGAAAATCCTTTAGTCGGGATTTTCCCATTCACCTGTTGCCTATAAAACCTGGAAATAACCGCTCATTCATGATCACGGTGCGAGGGAACAGGTAAGCTTCTAACCACAGATTAATCGAAAAGAGGAGATATAGGAAATGGCACAAGGAGTTTGGATTGTTGCTGAACAGAGAGACGGAGAGATCCGAAAGGTAAGCTACGAGGTCGTCAGCGAGGCAAGACGTCTGGCCGACACCTTGGGTCAGACCGTGACCGCCGTATTGCTTGGCTCAAATATCAAGGACAAGGCATCGACGCTGGGTCATTACGGTGCCGATAAGGTATTGGTTGCGGACGATCCCAGGCTGGGAACATACACCACCGACGCCTACGTGGCTGTTATCGCGTCCTTGGCGAAGGCCGATGAACCGGCCATCATATTAATGGGTGCCTCGGCTCAAGGGAAAGACTTGGCCGCCAGATTGTCGGCTCGTTTGGGTGTGGCCATGGCGCAGGATTGCACTCAATTCTCAATAGAGGACGGCAATCTCGTCGCAGTAAGGCCGATTTACGCAGGCAAGGCATATTCCAAGGTGACTTTTGAAAACAGTCTGCCTCAGATGGCCACAGCCAGGCCGAACGTCATGACCCTCAATGAACCTGACGCATCAAAGTCGCCCGAGATCGTAGACGCCTCTTTAGACCTTGACGATGGTGCCCTCAAGACCAAGGTATTGGAGGTTATGAAAGATGAAAGCGGAAAGGTGGATTTGACTGAAGCCGATAAGATCGTCTCAGGGGGCCGTGGAATGAAAGGGCCTGAAAACTACAATATCCTGGAAGAATTGGCCGACTTAATTGGAGCCACCGTTGGTGCCTCCCGCTCCGCGGTCGATGCTGGCTGGCGACCTGTATCCGACCAGGTTGGACAGACGGGAAAGGTCGTTTCACCGAACCTTTATATCGCCTGCGGTATTTCAGGTGCCATCCAACACCTGGCGGGCATGAGCACGTCAAAAGTGATCGTCGCCATCAACAAAGATGAAGACGCTCCCATCTTCCAGAAATCCGACTATGGGGTGGTGGGCGACCTGTTCGATGTTGTCCCGGCCTTGACGGAAGAGATTAAGAAGATTCTCTAAGACTCAGTTCTTCCCTCCCCACTGTTTTGGGCGAGGGAAGACTATCATCCCCCCAAGGCGCACTCTCGTCACAGATGTTTCCTGCCGTAAAGTCTCTTGCCGTCAGCGGCCGTAAGATAATAGGCGCAGAAAGGCACCATCTTCTTTTCCGCCGTAACAACATGCACGCAACACCTCTTGAGCCTGCTCAGTTCAAGATTCCACACATCCTGAAACGCCATCCCTGATATGGTCAGGATATTGCTTCTGATGTCATCCAGCACGGCGGACCACGACATCGGCCCACTGGATAACCTGGTTTTACAACCCTGACCGGATTGTTTGCCGCTCATCGGTTCTGGGACCTTCCAATGGAGCTTGACATACTGACGGGTCCGTTCCGCCGAAGTCCCCTTCTTCTCTCCGGTATCGTTTTTGTCTGATCCTGTTGTCGCCTTCAGGACACCCTTATCCAAGACAAACATGCCGGAGAAAGAGCAGCGAGAAGCCTCTCATGTAGGGGGGACAAAATCCTTAATCCTCACCTCCCCACCTGTCTGTCTCTCGATCTCTCCGAGCAGATCGGGAATCGTTGCCCTCTCATCATCACTCGGCCCGTCAGGATTATTATCCAGATCCCTGAACCTCCCGAAATAGCTGACCGGCTGGAAATGGACCCCTTTGACGACTGATACCATCTCCTTGGCGAATTGAATAATTTTTCCCAACTGATTAAGATTAACACCGGGGATTATAGTAGGGACCAAGACAACGGCGATCTTGACGTCATTGCAGTTCTTTATGAGCTTCTTCTTGATTTCAAAGAGATCCACACCGCGAATAGTCCTGTAGACCGAATCGTCCACACCGTCAAATTGCAGGAAGAGCTCAGTTGCCCCATGGTCCTTCGCCTTTTTCAGAAAATCAATATCTTGGGCAAACCTAATGCCGTTGGTGTTGATCTGGATATGATCGAAGCCCCTTTTCTTGGCACGATCAATAATTTCGGGCAGGTCATCCCTGACAGTTGGTTCTCCTCCGCTTATCTGGATAGGATAAGGGCCGCCTGACGCAATAATCGTATCAAGAAGTCCATCGATTTCGGAGAGCGTCGGATGGGTATCATCCACACTCGTTGAGCCGGCAAAACAGACGGGGCAGTGAATATTGCACCTGTCGGTAACTTCCATCAGGACCGTGCATGTATCCTGCTCATGCTCAGGACACAAGCCGCAGTCAAAGGGGCATCCCTTTTCAGTCGACCCAAGAAATGCCGGGGCGCGGCCGGGCATGCCGCATCCATCCCAGGAAGAATAAAACCGCGCATCTCGCCAGATGATGGTCCTAAAATCCCCATGGAGAGGGCAGTGCTTTTCCAGATAGACATCTCCGTTGTCCACAACTCTCTTGGCCGGGATCTTTTTTAAACAAACGGGGCAAAGACTCTCTGTCTCTCCTAACCTAAGCACCTCACCTTACTCCCCGGCAAGACCCTTTAGGGATGCCTCTACAATTAAAGCCATTTCAGATTACCAATCCTCAAATTACCCAGTATAGTTCATGAGCTGACACTGATTCTAAAAATCCGCTGCGACTTTTCTCCATTCAGATTCTTCTGGAAGTGACGGTTGACATATTTATCTCATTTAAACAGGAATAGAATAAGGCATTTTTTTAGAGGTCTTGTTACACAGATATGGAAATAAAGAGATAGGAAAATCTATTGACAGGAGACTCTTCAAGATTTGGTTAAGATTAGGAGTCCGTATCCAAGTTTGCCTTTGATATCTTCATTCTTGTAGTCAAAGAGCGCTGGCCTTGGTCCCAGTTCCTCAAAAGCACTCTTTTCTTGTGAGAGCAACATGCAGAAGTTCTCAAGTGAACCGAAATTCAATAGTATATCAAGATAGATCTTCCGAAGCTCCTTGCTGTGATCCTCGAAAAAGAACTCACTAAATCCGCTTTTTTGAAATATCTCCTTATATTCCTTTTCCGTCACCGCACCTGCAGCACAAGGAAATATACTGTTTGCCAGTCCCTCGGGGGAATTCTTCTTAAGATAAAAATCTGTTATTATCAACTTTCCTCCAGGCTTAAGCACCCTGAAGGCCTCATCACTCACATTCTTCTTGTTTTCAAATATGGAAAAGGTGCACTCAAACAGGATAAAATCAAATATCGAATTTAAGAAAGGAAGAAATTGCCCCTCCCCCTGGAGAAACATCATTTTGTTAACGTTTTCAATTGCTTTGCTTTGTGAAGACCTCAACATATTACTAGATTTGTCAATCCCTACAACATCGCACCCATATGTCTGTGACAAGAACCTAGCACTTGCGCCTTTGCCGCAGGCGACATCTAAGAGTATCGAGTCTCTTCCTACACCAGCCCTATCCACGAGGTGTCTCGTCAATTCGAGACCTCCGGGATGTATTGAGTCCAACAATATGGTCTCAAAGGTATCCAGCTCGTAAATGCTCTCTATCGGTTTCTTATGTCTCATTACCCTGAAACCTGTTTCTATCTATTTGTCTTCCATACCTTCTTCCATTTCTCTCAATTCGTTTACCTTCGCTTCGTCCGACCAAATTGCCTTACAGGAGGGGCATAGATATCCGTCCGCAGGTCTATCAAGATCGAGTATATGTAACCACACTTCATCTTCCACTACCTTTTCTTTACAATTGAAGCAGTACCAATCTCCCATATGCTGTGCTCCTTATATCTCTGCTTGCTCTAAACCCTAGTCATCCTCATCATGAAATTCTTCCAGATCAATAATAGAACCATGCCAGTAGACTTTGTTAATTTTATAGTTATCTTCACCATTAGGAGAATACTCCACATAAAGTGTAATCTCCGAGAGCCTCTTAATCCCTAGAAAATTATCCGTACCTTCTTCGTAGAATTTAGTCCCACCAGACTCAGCAAAATCAATAACCTCTATGACATCACTATCAGGAATATTGTTGGATTCAAGTAATTCAGCAATCTGCTCACTTTTACTAATCGTCATAGTGTCCCCCATATCTTGCCCTCCAGGTTCTTTTTTTTATGACATACTGTTTTATTTTTCAGTTGTCAAATACAAACTGGGACTATTGGTTTTTACGGCTTCCGGGGTTAAATAATTGTGACCCTTTTCATCCTTTCCGAATCGGGTGAAAAGCAATTGAGCCATTGGCCTTATCCGGACATTTTCTTTGCAATTCTGTCCTGATTCAGATATACAAGTGCACGCTAAAAACTTTTTACCAGGATAGTATTGACCCGGTGTATTGTAGAAAACGTAGAAAGGCTCCACCCCGCCAATTGGGAGGTTTTGGAAGAATTAAGTTCAGTTACTACCGATTGCAATGAAAAAGAGTTGAGAAATGGACCTTAACAGAGTTGAACAAATAGTCAAGCAATACAATGGCGATTCAAGCGCACTGATCCAGATAATGCTTGATATCGAGAGCGAGAATAGATGGCTTCCAGGAGAATTTTTGGAACTCATCAGTGAGCGGCTTGCTGTCCCGATAGTCAAGATCAACCATATTGCCACTTTTTACAAGGCATTTCACATCACACCCAGGGGACGCCACATAATCTCTGTATGCATGGGAACAGCATGTCATGTGAGAGGCGCGCCTCGCATTCTGGAAAGGATAACCGAGCTTACAGGGGTAGGCCCCGGGCAAACCGGTACGGACATGAAATTCAGTCTGGATACGGTCAACTGTCTTGGTTGTTGCGCCATGGGGCCTGTGATGTTGGTTGATGACAAATACTACGGCAATTTGTCTGTGTCTAAGCTTGAAGACATCTTGTCACAGTATGACTAGCAAGAGGTGGAAGTAGCCTAGGTTGGAAGGGACAAAATATGTCGAGGATAAATTCTGCTGAGGAACTCAAGAGCATAAGAAATGAAATCCTGTCAAATAGAGACCCCAAGAGGCCCTGCATCACCCTATGTACAGGGACTGCTTGCCAGGCCACCGGAGCAGGCGAAGTCTATGACGCTTTTGAAAAGGAACTCAAAGAGAGAGACTTGGAGAAAGCAATCGATTTGAAGGGGACAGGATGTCACGGGTTTTGCGAAAAGGGGCCTATCGTCGTTATCTACCCTGATGGGATTTGTTACGTCCGCGTTCAACCTGGGGACGTGTCTGAGATCATTTCCCAAACGTTGGAAAAAAGCGTGATCATTGATCGTTTGCTCTATACTGACCCCACTACTGGCGAAAAAATCGTCTATGAGTCAGACATACCCTTTTATAAGCATCAAAACCGGCTGATTTTCGGTGACAACAGAAGGATTGACCCTAAAAATATCCAAGACTATTTAGCCCTTGGGGGGTACGAAGCTCTGGCAAAGGCGATTTGTCGAATGACCCCGGACCAGGTCCTGGAAGAGGTAAAAAAAGCTCATGTAAGGGGAAGAGGCGGAGGCGGGTTCCCTACTGGGATAAAATGGGAGAGCTGCCGTAATGCCCCTGGCGATATCAAATATGTGATCGTCAACTGCGATGAGGGAGACCCTGGAGCCTATATGGATCGGTCGATTATGGAGGGGAACCCCCATCTGGTTTTAGAAGGACTTATTATCGGTGCTTATGCAATTGGGGCAAATGAGGGGTTTGTCTATGTACGCCAGGAGTATCCCCTGGCAGTGAAGAATCTCGCGGTTGCCCTGACCCAGGCCGAGGAATTTGGTTTCTTGGGTGATAATATCCTTGGTTCGGGCTTCAATTTTACGGTTAAAGTGCATAGGGGGGCCGGGGCCTTTATCTCCGGCGAATCCAGCGCCTTGATGGCTGCCATTGAGGGCAATTTGGGAAGACCAAGACCTAAGTATATCCATACTGTTGAAAGTGGTATCTGGGGAAGGCCGAGTAATTTAAATAATGTAGAAACATGGGCAAATATCCCTGTTGTCATCAAAAAGGGAGCGGAATGGTATAGGGGGATCGGAACAGAGGGCAGCAAAGGGACAAAAATATTTGCCCTTGTAGGAAAGGTGAACAATACCGGTCTCGTAGAAGTCCCTATGGGTATGACTTTGAGAGATATTATCTTCAAAATAGGAGGTGGGATCCCTGGAGGCAAGAAGTTCAAGGCTGTTCAGACAGGAGGGCCGTCAGGAGGTTGTCTTCCTGAGGAATATCTCGACACCCCGGTTGATTTTGATGAATTGACGAAGCTTGGCTCAATGATGGGCTCGGGCGGAATGATCGTGATGGATGAAGACACCTGCATGGTGGATGTAGCGAAATATTTTTTGAACTTTCTCGGAGATGAGTCCTGCGGGCAATGTTACCCCTGCCGAGAAGGACTCCGACAGCTTATCAAGATACTTGGTGACATTACTGAGGGCAAAGGTCGGGAAAGCGACATCGAACTCCTTGAGGATATCTGCACGCTCATGAAGGATGGGTCTTTGTGCGCCTTGGGAAAAACTGCTGCCAATCCCGTACTAAGTACTATAAGATACTTTCGAAACGAGTATGATGAGCATATCAAGAATCATCGCTGTACTGCTGGCGTATGCAAGGAACTCATTGCCTACTATATTCATGCTGAGACGTGTAGGGCGTGCATGATCTGTTTTAAGGCCTGTCCAGTTGAGGCAATCAGTGGCTGGCTCAGGACAATTCACCGCATTGACCAAGAGAAATGCACCAAATGCGGGACTTGTCTGGATTTCTGTCCCCCTATCTATGATGCCGTAAGCAGGGTCCCGAGCGAGGAAATCCCGCCACTTCCCCCACTTGGCCTCCAGGTGAAGCGTTTGAAAGGGAAAAAATGAGCGAAATTACCCTAAAAATCAACGGAAAGAGTGTCAAAGCCAAAGAAGGGATGACCATTCTTGAGGCGGCTCGAGGGGCTGGAATCACTATTCCAACACTCTGTCATCACAAAAAGCTCGCTCCCTACGGCGCCTGCAGATTGTGTATGGTGGAGATCGTCAAGAGAGGGAGGGCCCAACTGGTGGTCTCATGCGTTTATCAAGTTGCCGAAGGACTTGAGGTGGAAACAGAATCTCTCAAGGTAATTCGTTTTAGGAAGCTGCTTTTAGAGCTAATGCTGGCAAACGCACCCGAGGCTAAACCAATACAACGGTATGCAAAACAGTATGGCGTGGACACAGTAAGATATGAAATTGATGTACCAAATCCCTGCATACTCTGCGGGAGGTGCGTCCGCTATTGCGATGAAGTGAAGAAAGCAAATGCCATTGGCTTTGTGGGTAGGGGTCAAGAGCAGAAGGTAATGTTTCTGGCTGAGGTTGCTGCTGATGAGTGCCCTACATGCAAGAAATATCTTGCCTGTCCAACACAGATTCTACAATCCATTTATAAATCACAGGTAATGCTAAGAGATGAACAAGGCAATCAATGAAATTACTGACCGTTGCGTGGAATGTAAGCTGTGCGTTGAAGAATGCGAATTCCTACAGGAAATCTGTGAAAATCCGAAGCAGCTACTCGACAAACTGAAATCCGGCTCCTTCATCAAAGAAAAAAAAGGGAGGATCCCCTATTCCTGCAATATTTGCGACCTGTGTGAGAGTGTCTGTCCCAGCGAGATAAACATGGGTGATATCTGCCTTGAGTTTCGTCAACAGATGGTCGAACAGGGCTCTGGACCACTTGCCGCACATAAAAGATTTGTCGGAAAGCAACAAGATTGGGTCCTTTCTGATGCCTTTTCTCTCTCCCTCCCCGATCCGGACACAAAAAAGTGTTCACAAGTATTTTTCCCCGGCTGCAATTTGGCAGGATACTCTCCTTCACTAGTCCTCAAAACATACAAGTATCTCCGCGAAAAGATGCCTGGAACCGGAATCATTTTAGGATGTTGCGGCTCTCCGAACCAGGAGTTGGGCGAGGAGAAAAAGTTCAAGGAGATCGTAAGCGGGATAGAAGCAGAAATGGAAAAGCTGGGTGCCTCAGAAATGATTCTTGCATGCTCCTACTGCAATTACAGCCTTAAGAACTATGCCTTTAGAGATCATACCCCCAATTTCCGGATCAAGTCTCTTTACGAGGTTATGGCTGAACAGGGACCACCTGATGCGGTGAAAGAAAATGATTGGACCTTTTCCCTTCATGATCCCTGCCGGGCGAGGTGGGAAGAAGAGATGCAAAACAGCGTGCGGGCCCTGGTGGAAAAACTGGGCTACAGAATAGACGAGATGAAATATACCAGAGAGTTAACACGTTGTTGCGGTTTAGGGGGCCAAGTCCATTTCATCAATTTCTCACTTATAAAACGAGCGATCGAACGAAGAATCAATGAAGCCCCTTTTGACATCCTCACCTATTGCGCGAGTTGCCGAGAGGCCTTTGCCGGGGAAGGCAAATCAGCCATCCACCTCCTTGACCTCTACTTCAATCCCAATTGGAAAGAGGATAGGCAAAAGAAGCCCAAAACAGGAAAAGAAAGACGTGAGGACCAGGCAAATACTAAGGGACTGATTAAGGAAGAGTTCGGTAGGGGAGAATAGTAGTGAAATAAAAGGTTACCTGTATATCTCCTCTACAACATCAGAAAACTTATTGATGATATTGGCTCTTTTCACCTTTTGCGTGGCAGTCAATTCCTCATCGTCGTGATCCAGTTGTTTTGTCAAGATGCGGAATTTCCGAATATTCTCTACTCTGGAGAACTTGGAGTTCACATCGTCGATGTCCCCTTTCACCAGTTCGTAAATCTCCTGCTTCTCCGCAAGACTCTTGTAAGTGCCACATGGGATCTTTCACTCAAGCGCCCATGTGCCTGCATTATCACAAACAACCTGGATAAGGCCGGAAAGGAATTTCCTTCTATCTCCAATCACCACCGCCTCTTTGATATAGGAACTCAAGTTCATCTGATTCTCAAGCTTTGAGGGCGCGATGATCTTTTTCCCCTTCGTAATCAGGACATCCTTCTTGCGATCCACGATCCTGAGGTCTCCCTCTTCATCCAACTCACCAATACCTCCGCTGTGGAGCCAGCCATCTTCATCGACAGCCTCTCTTGTAGTCTCAGGATTTTTGTAGTACCCCACAAAAACTTGATCTGAACTAGTAAAGATGGACACCCAGTTAAGCATTCTGCACTCTTTTATCTTTGACGTATATATCGTGCACTTTGCTGCTTCCAGACTGCCTTCGATCAATTTCAAATAACCCCGTAGCCTCGATTAACTTTGTTAGAGTTGTATGACCGTAAGTTCTTGAGTCAAAATCAGGATACTGGCGTTTTATCAATCCACCACAGTTCGCAAGTGGTGCCCAACCATCCTCATCCGCATACTCAGCTATGGAGTTTCTTAAAATATTTAGTAGACGAGTATCGCAGCAAAGCTCTTTCCTCGTTTTCTTTGAGCCAGTAGTTGGAATTTCACTCGAACTGTTTTCTTCCAAATCCTGCTCAGTGTCCAGATCTCTTAAAACTTCTGTTGAGATGAAGTCATCACAGGCATTTCTAAATGCTATAGGTGTTTTCTGCTCACCCACACCAAAAACATAGATCTGCGATTCCTTAAGTCGAGAAGCTAATTTTGTAAAATCACTATCACTTGAGATGAGTGCAAACGCATCAAACTTGTTTGAGTACAGAAGATCCATTGCATCAATAATCATTGCAGCATCTGAAGAGTTTTTCCCTTGTGTATATGCAAATTGCTGTACAGGTGTTATCGCAAGCTGGTTTATGGGCTGCTTCCAGTTTTTCAAATGATTTGAGCTCCAATCACCATAAGCCTTTTTTACAATTATATGGCCATGCTTTGAAAGCTCAGCAAGAACAGCACCAAGCACAGAGTACTGGGCATTTTCGGCGTCAATTAATACAGCTATTTTCTTTTCGGATTCTAAATCCTTCATCAATACTCCTTTATTAGTGATGCATAATGGGGATGTCGAACAACAACGCTGTGAGATGTTGTTCATTCCCTGCAAAATAGGTTTCAACAAAGTCTGGCTTTCGTAGTATGATATGTACTACATCTACCCAGTAGTATAATTGGCTTTACAATGCTCACAGAGAGAATACTGGTCAGATATATTTTACGCCTGTTCCGTCTTTACGCTCTCGCTTCAGCATATGTCTTCCCAAAGTTGGATATCTTTTCAAGGTTGTGAACAGGGAAGTAGAGCATCCATTGCATGTTGACCTTTATCAGGACTTTCGGGTCAATTGTGCAAGCGGTTGTCAGCTGTTTCTAAATACTGATTTATAATAACTTCGTCCCAATTTATGGCAAATATAAGTGATGATGCATGTAGCAATACTAACCAAGATTACTTGAACTGGCACTGGGATTGCACCCGTACCCATACATTTGTCAATCATTAGAGTTAATGAACAAGAAAAAAGACATGAAAATAATAAACAATTCGATTCATGTACTGTGATTTTTTTTAATATGTTATCATCGCGCGGTACAATTTCTGGTAAAGACCAAGAGTTCTGAACATCACCAACCAAACTAAGCTCCATTTTAGTTGCCTTGAAATTTTGCAGTACTCTAATTTTCTCCCATTGAGCCCAATATACGCCTATTATTCTTATATTTGTTAAGATACCGGCAATAGATACAAACAATGCCAGGAGACATCCAAGATGTTTAATATCAAAACCTTTCTCTAATTCAGGAAAAGCACCTGCAAACACTAAACCAGTTAAAGCCGCTATTCCAAATGCCTGTGTAAATTTCCATCTTTGCTGCTCTATATGATCTAAAAACTTAAAATGAGATTCGATTTGCGTATCAATATGGCTGAGTAATTTTTCGTCATCAGCAGGATGCCTTTCATGATTCACATCAAAATTCCTTTGTTAAATATATTGTTAAGCTAACGAGGCTGTCGAAAAACAACTCCGTGAGATGCTGAGACACCAGTTCGTTTTATTTTTAAATCAAAAATTGAGACAGGAGTCCCACTGTTTGTAATTACACTATTTTAAATTCAGTTACCCCTAAAGGCCGTTCATATCTAATTTCCCTGATCAGATAATCAGCCTTTCCAATCCAAAGATCAATATTGACATCACCATCAGGATGTTTTTCGTTCACGTGAAAGCAATTCACACCTTCCATATTTTGATACTCTAGTTTTTTGGTCATATTTAAATCAGTTATTAACCAACCGCCAACGTCTTTATAACATGATTTAAGGCACCGGACGCATCTAGTCTCGGCTGTCTTGGCATATTAACAATTTGTTCTCTTTATTCTATCTTGTCAAGTCGCTTTGGGACCAACGTTTACTTCACAGGACTTCAAAGACACCCTGAAACCACCAACCTTTTCCACTATTGATCGCGGCTTCTTGAACCAAGGATTAGTTTCGAAGTCTCGTCCCTCTGCTCGGAACTAATCCTTTATTCGTTAAACGCACTAAAAGTGTACATCCGCAAAATGGGCCTCACCATTGGCATCATTATAGTGTAAGTAATAGTGGCTCGACCCTAAATCTTTAAAATAAATTTTGTTACTTCTATTTTCGAGTGACCACCAATAAAAATCAGGAGCTGGTATGTAAACTATCTTTTTATCTAACTTTAGACTTATAATAATCCTTTCAACTTCATTTTCAGTTGCTTCAAATTTAAAATACTCCTGCCAATCATCAAAGCCCCCCGTAGTTCCGTAATATACATCCCTGTCGGACAATTTGATATTTGTGATTAAATTAAGACGCGTTATGCCATTCTTCTGTGGCGGAAAGCCAAGATGAAAGTATGAGTAGACACAAGCTGTTACAAGAAGGACTAATCCCAAAATTGAACTAATTAATACGATTACCCATTTAGACTTAATCTTCATGTCGTTTAACTCCCGAGCTGAGAGGATTCCGCATAGTGGAGGGAAGATGATGAAATCGTCTGACCGGGTTATGCAGAATGGCGATCGAGCGCTATGATGGCGGCCGCGAATCAGCGCGCAGCCATTAAAATAGGACCTGAGCTACCTATCACCTCTTCATAGTCAGCTGGTCAAGTCTACTATTGACGCTTAATCATTTCTCTCCAAAGTTCACGGTAGGAATGCAGATTACTCGGCACCCCCCGTACAGATCCCAGCGTGCACTGCTAATG
>JAXHUM010000012.1:0-11318 GCA_034189325.1 Thermodesulfobacteriota bacterium | reverse complement strand
CCGAGGTTCTTTTCTCGGATTCGCCGCGATTTGAGGTCGGCGTCGGCCTCGATTTTTCCCGGCCTTCGATCCGTCAGTTCACCAGATCTTCTCTGTTGCCAGACAGAGCCTCCCAGCCCCTGCCGCCTTTGCCAAATCCATCACCCTCACGGCTTCGTTAAGTATGACTGATCGGTCTGCCTTGACCACCACAAGACTCTCCCTTTTGTCTCCAATCATCTCTTTGAGTCGATCAAAGAGTCTCTCTAAAGGAATCTCTGTTCCTCCGATAAAGGTCCTGCCCTTCTGGTCCACGTAAACGGTAATCACCTCTTCTGTTTGCGGTGCTGAGGCATTGGCCTGCGGAAGCTTTATTTTGATGCCTTCCTCCACCATGAAATTGGTCGTCAACAAAAAATAGATCAAAAGCAAAAACACGATATCTATCAGTGACGTAAGAGGTACCTGCACCTGATATGGAGGCCTTCTATTGATTTGAAGGGACATGAGACCCTCCTCGAAAAAGCGTTTAATGTTGGTTGCCGAGGGCCTTGATAAAGGTCACCGCCCCATCTTGAAGCTGGGCTTCGTATTTATCCACAAGGGATATGAGGTAACTATGGGCCACCATGGCAGGCAATGCAACGGCCAGTCCAAGGGCCGTGGTCAACATTGCCTCCCAGATGCCTCCCGCCAAGACGGCTGCGTTCACTTTGCCGCCCATCTCCTGGATAACCATGAAGGCCCTGATCATGCCGAGAACGGTCCCCAAAAGACCCAGTATGGGAGTGATATTTCCAATAGTCGCCAGGGCCTGAAGATACCGCGAAAGAGATCTCAGTTCCTCGTTCGAAGCATGGGTAATCACGGTTTCTATGATTTTCCTGTCCTGTTCTTTGACCTCGATGGCCTGGGCAAGGACACGTCCCATGGGCGTATCACTCTGATTGGCCAGTTCAAAGGCCTTTTTATCCTCATTATTTTCTATGTGTCTGACAATTGCCTGGACCAGACCGGACCCTCTTATCCTGACCCTGGCGAAACAGATCAGGCGTTCAAGGAAAATAGCAAAGGCCAAGACAGAGCAGAAAATGATGGGACCGACAAGGAGCCCACCCTTTGAAAGAAGATCTATCATCTCTCACTCTCCCCAACTGTCTCCTCAATATCCGGTTCGCCGTCATTATTCAGGTCTCTTTGACGGTTGATCAGTTTCTCACCTTGGTCATACTCCTCCCATAGATCCGGTCTGCCGTCATGGTTTTTGTCTTCCTCCACCCTTGTCAGACGGCCCTTGTGATAGTGATACCATGTATCCACCCTGCCGTCTCCGTTGTGGTCCTTTTCAGCGCGTATGGCCTCTTCTTGATTGTTGTAAAACCAGGTCATTTTTGGCATATTAGGATTCTGTTGATATTCTTCCCTCTTATAAAGCCTCCCCTCTTCATCATAATGCTCCTTCCTATCGAGATTCCCATCGTTGTCTTCGTCAATTTCTGAAAGCTTCAAAACGCCTTTCTCATAGAAATAGCAGGCATCCGGCGATGTGTCGCCATCCCTGTCCAGTTCCTTGACCAAGGACCAACCAGAGAGGTTAAACCGCTCTGTGACCTCAAACCGCCCATCATAATCATCATCTCTGACAATCTTCACCCTCTTTTCATTCTCGTAAAAGGCCTTCATGTCTACGCGTCCATCCCCGTTCTCGTCCCTTTCCAATTTCACGATCCCTCCGCGCCGATAAAACTGCCAGGTATCCATTTGGCCGTTCAAGTCTCTATCAATTGCTATCCTCTCTCTTTCGCCTTTTCTATTGAAAAATATCCGGACATCCGTCTTATTGTCTTTATTCTTGTCCAGGATTTGCCTGTATACCCTTTTGTTTCGAAAAAGGGAGACGGTTTCCATAAATCCGTCACCATCTTGGTCATATTCGTCTCTGATCGGTTCTCCCTTTTTGAAGGTCTGGATTCTGTCGATCTTCCCCGTGTGTCTAGTGTCCCTTTGAGTCCTTACTACTGAGCCGTTTGGATCATATTTCGAGCAGAGGTCCATCTTTCCATCAAAATTCGTGTCTCTCTCCTCACTCACCGGTTTTCCCTGCCTATATCTGATCCGGATGTCGAAAGACCTATCCATGTTTGTGTCTTTGCGCTTTTCCATCGGCATGCCCGAATCAAAAAAAGTGACGATCTCATAAAAACCATCCTGATTCTGGTCCTCTTCCTGCGTGAGGATGCCGTTGTTCCCATAGGTGCATATGGCCTCCATATTCCCGTCCCCGTCCAGATCATGTCGACTCTTTTTTGGAGAACCTTCAGGATCATACTGCACGACCTTTTCTATTCGACCATCACCATTATCATCGAATCTTTCCTCAATCGGCTTTTGATTGCTATAGATCTCCCATATATTGGTTTTTTCATCTCCGTCCGTGTCTCTTTTTATGGTGTGAAGACGCCCCTTTTTCATGAGATAGACCGTATCAAAAAGGCCGTCGTTATTCGAATCCTCCTGAATTTTCTCAGGCCGCTCCCTCTGGTCAAAGTGAATGATCTGATCTACCTGACCGGTTTTTAAGGAAGCCCGAACGTGCCTATCTCTCTTACCCTTTTTCAGATAATCCCAGACATCTACGACTTGATCAAAGTTACGATCTTTTTCTATTCTGACTATCTCTTCATCTTGATAGTACTGAAACAGATCCATGAATCCGTCTCCATTGATGTCCATTTCGAGCCTGACAAATTGACCAGACTGATTGGTATAGGCGATTTGATCTATCTTGCCATCTTGGTTCGTGTCCTTTTTGATTGTTTCTTCTCCTGCAAAGGAAGGGACAAAGGCTAGGAGAACAGTCAGCATGATGACGGCATCACAAAGGACCGGCCACATCACATGGAATCTTTTCGTGAAAGGATTTAATAAATTATCATCTGTTCTATCCAGTCCACTCATTATTCGATGACTCCTTGACCCCGTGGGCATGATTGAAAAAGAGATAAGCCAAGGTTCCGATCACAATTGTTATGGCACCGTAGACTGAAATCGCAGGGTTTTCCTTTATTGAAAAGACTATAATCCACAGGTTCCCCAGTATAAATACGAGAGGAGGGATGGGATAGCCGAAGGTCTTGTAGGAAGCCTGCATATCGGGTCGCCTGATCCTCAACAATATCATTCCGGCGACTGTCAGGGAGGCAAATAGGGATAGTGTGAATCCGATATATATGAGGAGAGTCTCAAAAGTGGATGTTATGACCATAAAGGCGGCAATGGCGGCCTGAAGCAGGATCGATCGGGAGGGAGTGCTTCGATCAACGGTTAGGGCGGAAAAAAGCTTGAAAAACAGACCATCCCTTGCCATTGCGTAATAGACTCTTGGCCCGGCCATAATCATCGCACTGATGACCGAAAGCAGGCACACTGCCATCGCTATGGAGAAAACCCTGCCCACATTCCCGCCCAGTAAGGCAAGAGCCGACTTCGCCCCAACATCTATAACGCCGACCATCTCTTCCGCAGAAAGGGCGTAAACAAAGATCCCATTTAAGGCGACATAAAGGACGATAACAACCACCGTCCCCAATAAAAGGGCGAGAGGGATATTCCTTGCGGCGTCTTTGATTTCACCGCCGAGGTACGCGGCCGCGTTCCAGCCACTGTAGGCAAAGGAGACGAGAATAAGCGATATGGCAAACTCGCCTGAGAAAAAGACATCCAAATGGGGCGGGGGAGAAAAATGGTCTATTGTGCCTTGCCCAAACAGGAACCCATAGATGACAAAGAGCAGAATAACAGCCACCTTGAATGTCGTCAGTCCGTTCTGGACACGACTGCCGAAAGAGACACTATGGCCGTGGACCAATGAAAAGAGGAGGATAACCCCAACCGCGATTATAGATTGAGATGATAGGCCCCCTGTGTGCTCCTCAAACACTCCAGGGCAGAGACCTTCTCCCGGACTTCCAGGGAAGATACGACAGAGGTAGGAGGCAAAGGCCATTGAGGCCGCTGCAATGGGGGCTGAAAAGCCGACTATGAGAGATATCCAACCGGAAAGGAAGCCCATAAACTTTCCGAAACTCTCCCGAAGGAACACGTAATCCCCACCCGCTCTTGGAAACATGGCCCCAAGCTCTCCATAGCTGAGCGCTCCGGACAGTGCTATCAAGCCACCGACAAACCAGGAAAAAAGCATTGCCTGTGAGTTTTTGAGCATCTCCATGATAAGACCGGACGTGGTAAACACGCCGGTCCCTATCATGTTCGCAATAACAAGAATCGTCGCTGACGCCAGGCTGATCTGCCGTTTGAGGTCACAATTATCTATTTCTTCCCGATCATGTCTTTCGCTGTTTTTCATAACAATCTCGACCGAAGAAGTGCTTTCGGACAAAAGTGAGGGAAGGGAGCAGCAGAGCAGGGCCTAGAGTCGTTCGTTTCT
Organism: Thermodesulfobacteriota bacterium; assembly: GCA_034189325.1. GTDB lineage: Bacteria > Desulfobacterota > DSM-4660 > Desulfatiglandales > Desulfatiglandaceae > JAXHUM01. Next base: position 6,892 of record JAXHUM010000012.1, on the reverse strand, counting down.
TTTCTCGGCGACACTTAGACAGGGCCCCACATAGATGAGACCGAGATATTTCTCATGGTATTCCCCGGCCGCATTCTCGAGGCCGTCGAGGGTGGTCGTGATCAGATGCTCACTTGCCGAATAACCCGCTTTGTACACGAGACGAGAGGGGGTATTTCCTGAATAGTATCTGCTCAGGATGCCCACGAGGGCAGGGATCTCCCTGATGCCCATAAAAATACACAGTGTTTCGCCTGATGTGGCCAAAGCACGGATCATGCCGATGTTTTCTCTTACCCCACGAGGTGTCGTCAGAACAATAGAGCCGTTACATCCAAGCTTTCTTTTCAAAAGGGCGTTTGACACATTAAATGAACTGAGCCCTGGCACCATTTCCAGGATGTCGTCTCCAAACAATTCCCTCACATAGCTCGATCCACTCCAGATTGTCGGATCGCCATAATCAAGAATGGCAACGCTCTTGTCTTTGTCTATGGCCTCCCGGATAATTCCCGCTGCCAAGGTCCTTTTTTTGTCTCCTAATTCTGCCAGTTCATCGGTTGAAAGCCCTGGATTTTCTCTCTTTAAGACAGGAGGAGCAAAATCATACAGATTAAACAAGACAGGTTTGCCCCCCATGTACTTGGCGAACCGATCCCTGATGTCCGGAGGGCATACAAACATGTCGGCCCTGGACATCTTCGAGACAGCCTCCAGGGTTACCAGGTTTGTATCCCCGCTTCCTATCCCGATCACATATAGCTTCGGGGTCTGCCGTAAAGAAATCACCTCTATATTTTGCACGGACTTGACATCCCGATCCGCCATAAGGTCATCAGGCGGCACCAGGAAAAACTTCCCGCCCTTTTCAAGGGCTTCATCATTCATCCTGTTGGCGATAATCATGCGTTCTCCGTTTGGATTGAGAAAGATCTCACCATATGAAAAAAGGGACCGGTATCCGTCGGGAGCCGAGACCAGAAATACCAACGTCAAATCATCCTCTATACCGGCCTTTTCAAGAACCGCCTTAAAACAGGCTCCCTCAAACCTGTCGATCCCATGATAGCCTTTTCCTTCTCCCAGATGCCTGACGTCGATTTCCCTCCGCGGATAGGATGCGAGATCCTTGATGAGCACCTCCTTTTGAACCCTACCGGTCACAGCAAATTCGGGGGAAAACAACTTGTCCATCTTTTTTGTCGGCATTTTCGGACGAAGATCTACGACCTCAATGGAGGTGATCCCTTCAATCGAACGATCTGCGTAAGTGTCGTTGCTTATAACGAGTTTTGGGAACCTGATTGTGCGGTGAAGCTGGTCCAACCTGGGCTGATAGACCTCAGGTTCATGGCACTGTATACAGTCGTGGTGCGGCATAATAGGGACGGCCGACGTGGCAATGACGATCTCTCCCCGATTTCGGTAAAACACCTCGCCCCATGAAAGCGCCACCTGTTTCCCCTGTCCGTTTCGAACCAGGAGACCCAGATCCACCCTTTTATGGAAATCACTCTCCTCCTTTTCTATATAGGCAACGTCAAGTAAGGTCCTGAGAGGGACACCTTTAAAATGAAATGAACCTCGATAACCATGATCGGTCATAACCTCATTGAGCTGAACAGTGATGGTCTGATACTGGCCAAGATCGCTTAATGTCAGGTTCAGAGGCTGCTTGACGAGCCCGGTAATGCTCAGAGGTGCCTCTAATGCCGTTAACTGATCAGCAACAAGAAAAGAAAGCGCAACAACCCAAACAAACACTACTGTCTTTTTCATAACGATCATAATCTCCTTTAAAACGTCCCTTTGACGGCAAAAAAGAGGTTCCTTCCCTCTCTCGGATAGCCATCGCTCAATTCGTAATTATCATCAAGGAGATTCCTGGCCCCAAGCTCTACCTCAAGGTTTTTGGAGACGGTGAGGATGACTTTGGCGTCGACAACCCAGAATCCATCCAGGGTCCTCCATTCACCTGAATCAAAATCTTCGTAGTATCTCTTTGAGTTGTATTCCGCTTTTCCGAAGAAAGAGATCCAATGATTCAGCTTAAAGAGATCACTTATGTAGATTTTGTGCTCTGAACTCTCTTCCAGGTTATCGCTCGTCCTGTAAGGGGACCGATCCTCAGCGTCCAGGTAAGTGTAGTGGATTTCAAAGTCATTGTTCTCGAAAAAACTCGATTGAAAAGAAAACTCAAGGCCTTGAAACCGAGCTTCGCCGATGTTCTGATACTGATCTGTGTCCTCGGCGATTTCTTTTTGCACAATCAGGTTTTCTATATCGGAGTAAAAAGCGGTGAGTCCGATCACACTTTCTCCTGCGATAGGCTTTTTAATGCCAGCCTCATAGTTCATCGCCTCTTCCTCTTCGAGATTGGGGTTAGGCTCCATCCTCCCAAATTGACCGGAATAGTATTCGAAGAGGGTGGGAAACCTTGTCTTTCTGCCGACGGAAAAATGGAGGTCTGCATCTTTGAGGACTGTCACACGGACTCCTGCCTGAGGATTAAAGGCCTTTTCGTCATCCCTGAGTGGACCGCCATTGGCATACTCCGCCTTCTGAATATCATAGCTCGCGCCGATGACAAGGGCGACCTTTTCGGTCACCTTGATATCATCCTCCAAACCGTAAGAGATCATCTTCTGTTCGTACTTTTCCCAGGCTTCGTCCCGATCATCCTGTTCGCGATGGACATCCTCCTTACAATGAAATGAGAAGCTTATCGTATTCCTCGGAATGATATCCGATCTGAGGATGATGGAACCACCGTTGCTATAGTCGTCATAAGTGCTATGAAAGGCATATCCTCTGGTCTGATCACTGTAAAAATCATCGTCATAGGAATCGAGGACATTATAATACTCATCCCGATAGACCCGGGTCTTTACCAAGAAATGATCGGCGATAGGGGTATCGCCGATGAAATAGTAGGTCTTTTTTTCCCAATCCGTGAAGCGCCAATACCTCGCTCTTCCGGTCGTGCTGGGCGGCAATCCTTTTTCTCGTTCCACCAACTGCACACCGAAGGCATACTCATGGCCGTCAGCCGGCATAAAACCTATCTTGGCCGATCCGTTCCAGTCATCAATATCGGAATTGTCACGGAGCCCCCCATCTTCGTTGTCTGTGGGGTCAAAACCATCGGAAAGTGAAAAACCGTCTGAATAGAACCGATTACCGTTCAACATGAAATAGAATCTGTCAAGCCTTGATCCCACATTGATGCCGACGTCAAAGGTGTTGTTCTCACTGATCTCCAACCTGTAATCGCCCTCAAATTGTTTTTCAGGTTTCATGGTAACGACGTTGATCACTCCGGCCATGGTATTAAAACCATAGAGAACGGAGCTGATCCCCTTGGTGAGTGTTATCTTTGAAATATTGTTGGTTGTCAGATTACCCGTATCCACGAACCCGTCGTAGGGGAGATAGATAGGAATCCCGTCGAAAAACACAGGAACGTACTTCTGACTCAGCCCGCGGACGATGATGTTTCTCTCATTTTTTGTACCTACATTGAGGTAAGTGCCGGGAACCGTAGTGAGGGCATCGGACACATTGTTGGTGTTGGTCATCTTTACACGGTCTCTGTCTATCGTATCGACCGTACTGACAGTGGTAATGGTCTCCCTCTTTCCAGTTACCACAACCTCACCAAGGTCGAAAACACCACTTGTCTCGTCATTTCGTTTCTCCTGATCCTGCTCCGCCCATACAGAAAACGGGCTGAAAGTAAACATCAAGACAAACAACATCAGCAGCTTATTCATTTTCACGTTCATTCTCTCTTCCTCCTTCTGAGTATTCTTTCGAGTTCGTAGAGTGCGATGAGATTCTCCAGGTCATCAGCATATAGATCATGATCCCCAGGATCATCAAGGGGTAGAGTGTCAAGAAGATCCATATGACGGGATTCTTTGATACGACTAACACAACGCCTACAGGGGCATTGTCATTCCCCTTTGACTGCGCTCTAGTGGAAAGGGGGATAAATCTCTTGAGCGTTATCTGAATATTCTTGTGGCGGAAAGGCCGCAGGATGTGGATCCGGTCTTGATCGACCTTCTTCTGTTTACGGCTCAGCATAACTTCGGCAAAGTTGGAGCGATAATGAAATTGATTTCGAGTCAATTCTCTCCTGGATTTGTCGAGGACCCACGGCTCATCAACGAAATGCACTTTCACAAGAGCAAGTTCATAATCCTCTCCAAAAGAAAAGATCTCTCCTTCAGCCAAACGAATATTCTCATGCCGATAGCCGAGCATAAAACTCCCGAAATGACCCAGGGCAACCAATCCGAAGACAATATGAATCACCAGCATCAGAAGTTTTGAAGCCGACAGCCTTATCCTGATTATCCTCATTATTTTGGTCCATGAACAAAAGACGAGGTTCACTCCCAGGATAACCATGACCAGACAGAGGCCGACAAACCAGGACTTTATTAAGAAACTCCCCTGCAGAGGATCTACAATCCAGTGCCTGAGAGGGACCCTGTTCATCAAGGCAAATTCTCTTGAATAGGTCTCATGGCCTGCCAGCAATATCCCTCCTGAGAACCAGAGGATCAGGACAACCACCGTCCAGGTTGTGAAGTGCAAAGATGAAAGCTGTTCGCTTATTCTTCTCATCCCAGATGCCTAAGGATCATCAGAGTTAACATCAAACAGGCGCTCATACCGCCTATGAGGGACCGGATACCTTCCGACTGGCGGCCTTTGCCGGGCAGGTGGAGGGTCAACATCAAGTAAAGCACAATCACCGTTGACTGAAAAAATCCCCCATTCCAGTGCCAAAAATCGCCCCATCCATTCTGACACCAGATAATGCCCGAATACTCGGCCATCAAAAAAATCAGGGTCCCAAGTAACAGGAAGTTTCTCCCTTTCTGGAAGCGGCTTTTTCCGCGAACACCTCTTTTCCGTTCAACCCGGAACTGGATGAACTGAGCAGCGGCAAAAGATAGGGCTGAGAGGGCGATCTTTCTCAAGCCGAAAAAGAGGTAAAGGTAGAGATACGTTCGATCATAGAGGGCGGGAGAGGGTCTTTTCGGGAAAAAGAGGGCAATGGTCAGCAGGAGAAGAATCTCCATCCAGACCCACATCCTGAGACCGGGGCGCCTATCGCCGGTCTCAGGGTAAAAGAATCCCAGGCACCCGAGAATAAAAGTCACCAATAGGAAGGATTCGAACAATTCAAAAAAGGGTCCGTGCCCTGACAATATGATCAGGACCACCAGGACGAGAAGATTGACACCCAGTGCCGAAAAACCGGTAAAGACTTCAGGGGTCTTCCGATCAAAAAGATGAAAACAGAATGCCAGACCATAAAGGATGAAAGCACACACATAAGTTAGAAAAAGGAAGTTGTCCATCCGTTCAAACGCCTTGCCCTATGATGATACTCTCCAATCAACATGTCCTGCCTGATCAAAATCAGTTGCCGCGGGCACAACCCCCATTGATCCCGAGTCGGATAATAGACACATGCGTTCTTATTTGTCAATATATTATAAATATAACTTTTTTGAGCTTCACAAGCTTTCTTTGTTTCTTATACTTACTTATATTAACTGCTTCAAAGTGGATGGTTTTTATAGGTGCTTCTTTTTTACTTCAACACAGTCCCCCTAACGTGATGGACTCCCCCCTCAGGCCGACGTAGAAAGTCCTTCCACCTTGAGGTGCCATTAGCAAAGATCACATTCAAAAGCCTTTTCGGTTATTTCAATATGGAATAACTTGACGATGGTGTATAAATTATGCATATTGACTCATCGTAACCTATCTACTCTTAATAAATATGGAAACCACTCCCAGCATGCCCAATCCCTGTCTTTTTTATGATATGAGCACGCTGCAGAAGAGCGCAAACCCGAAGGGGAGGACAGATTTATGGATGACATGAGGACCCAAAGATTCGATATAAGGTTTTTCATTTTTTTCTTGATGGTCCTCCTGGGCTTTCCTCATGCTGGATCGGCAATGGAGGAATTGGTCCTATCCACCGGAAGCCCTTACGAATTGGGGCTGATTGATGCGGTGGCAGGTCCTTTTGGGGCAAAATACAAATGCAAGGTAGAGGTGATAAAAGCGGGAAGCGGCAAGGCCATCAGACTACTCAGGTCTGGAAAGGTAGATGTGATTATGGTCCACGCCAAGACGGCCGAGGACAAACTGATCAAAGATGGTTTTGGTGTCAATCGACGGCTTGTTGCCAGTAACGACTTTGTCATTGCAGGACCTTCAAAAGACCCGGCAGGGATCAAGGGGGCAAAAGACGTTGCCGATGCCTATCGAAAGATTGCCCACTCAGGGGTCCTCTTCTTTTCGAGGGGAGACAATTCAGGGACCCATAAAAAGGAGATGTCCATCTGGAAGAGGGCCGGAATAAAACCTAAAGGGCCATGGTATCGGACAAGCGGCCTGTTTATGGGGGCGACACTCAAAATGGCCGATGATTCGCAAGGTTATTTCATGACCGATCGGAGCACCTACATCTATTTGAGTAGAGAGCTTCAGTTAGATATCCTTTTTGAAGGCGACCCCTCCCTAGTCAATCATTACAGTGCTATTGCCGTTAATCCGGCCAAATATCCGGGAAGAAATTACGAGCTTGCAATTGATTTTATCGGTTTCATAACATCTGTGGCGGGTCAAAAGATCTTCAGGGATTATGGAAAAGAGAAGTTTGGAAAACCCCTCTACTCTGCGGAAGCGATTCCTTGAGGATCACTCAAGATAGGTAAAGGGATCATTTGTTAACGACTTCAATCAGACAGGAGATACTGAGATGAGAAAAACAGCTTTGTTTATCTCAGCCATATTGCTGTTGGGACTTCTGAGTCTCCCCTCTATGGGCAAAACAGACACACTCATGATGGCCACAACGACCAGCACCGACAACACA
>JAXHUM010000119.1:48337-98406 GCA_034189325.1 Thermodesulfobacteriota bacterium | reverse complement strand
CATGGGAACCCACTACACCAGCTCAAAGTTCACCATCTTATCCTGCCAGGAGGCTTATGATGGATATGTTGGAGTGTGCACAAGGCCTTTTCTGGATGCCTTGCCCAGGTCAAGTACAAGTATGGACAACCCCATGGTCAAATTCATCCATGATTTTGCCAAAAAGCACCGACCTGAGGAGTACGAAAAAGGTATGAAGGGCGGAATAAAGGACATATTCCTTTACACAGAGGGACTCACCTATGCGCTTCTCATCCAGGAGGCCCTTACAAGGGCTGACAAGGCCGGTGAACTCACACGGCTTGGCGTCAAAAAGGCCCTGGATAACATGGTCTGGGACTTTAAAGGCATGTTTGACGGAAAGACCTTTTCGTACAAATCTCACACCATCCCGATGATGACCATCATTAGAGGAGAAGTTAAGATGGTGAAGTCGGGAGGCAAACCCGTACCGACGGGAGCCTGTGTCCCTATCAGTGATTGGATTAACACCGACGAGATCCAATGGTAAGAAGGCCGGGATGAACCCTTAAGCTCACCTCGGCGAGAGGATCGGACATTACGAGGATTTTATATGACTGATCTCCTTCAAAGCGTGGGGACCGGAGTATTAGTGGGCCTGGTTTATGCTCTCCTGGGCCTGTGCATTGTTATTATCTATAAGGCGTCAGAGGCGTTCAACTTTGCCGTGGGAGAGTTTCTCGTTATCGGCGCTTTTCTCTTTTATATCCTCTTTTTTGATCTGGGCCTTCCCTTTCTTGTGGCCTTCCCCCTGGGCTTGCTGTTCGCTGGAATCGTGGGGGCTGTTGTCGAACGACTCACCATCAAGCCACTCCTTGGACGATCTCCTATTTCCATGACCATCGTGACCTTGGGTTTGGGCTTCTTGTTGAGGGCATCCGTTCAACTGGTTTTTGGATCCCACACCTTTCCATTCTCTCTGGACCTGCCGGATATCACATTGGAGGCGGGAGAGTTTTTTTTCCTATCCGATCCTATCTGGGCCGGGATTCTCTCCCTATTGACATTCGGAATGGTCACCCTCTTCCTTTTTCGTACTCGATGGGGACTGGCGATTCGGGCCGTGTCTGAAGATCAGGCAAAAGCCATGGCCTTTGGGATAAATGCCCGCTTTATTCTCCTGATTGTCTGGGCGATGAGCGCACTGTGCATCGCTGTCGCAGGCGTTATGATATCCAACTTCGGGGCTCTTCAGGTAACCATGTCGATCGTGGGTCTCAGGGCCATCCCGGTGGTCCTTATCGGGGGCCTGGACAGCATTACGGGTGCCCTGGTCGGTGGGATTATCGTCGGCATATGCGAGGCTGTTGCGGGCAGCTACATAGAGCCCCTGGGTCTGGTGGGCTTCAAGGATGTCGCCCCTTATATCCTGCTGTTGATCGTGCTCTTAATCCGACCCTACGGCCTTTTCGGAACAGTCCGTATCGAGAGGGTATAGCAATGCTCAAGGTTGAAAACCTGAGGGTGGTTTACCATGACGTGATATCCGTTCTCAACGGGATCTCTTTGACGGTCAATGATGGAGAGGTGCTGGTGATAATCGGGGCAAACGGCGCCGGCAAAACAACCCTTCTGCGGTCCATCTCAGGTATGATCGATTTCTACGACGGAGACATTATCGAGGGCGACATCAAGATGGATGAAGTCTCCATAAAAGGTGTTGATTCCGCAGACATCATGAAACGATACGGACTCACCTATGTGATGGAGGATCGACCGGTCTTTTGGTACCTCACGATCAACGAAAATCTGGGTGCCGCTTCTTTTTCCAGGTGGGATAAGGAGGTAAAGGCCGATATGGATAAGGTTTACGGCTACTTCCCGGTACTGAGGAAATTAAGCCATAGAAAGTGCGGCTACGCCTCAGGGGGAGAACAACAGATGCTCGCCATTGGCATGGCCCTCATGACGAGGCCGAAGATACTCCTACTTGACGAACCCTCGTTAGGACTGGCCCCCCTCATCACTGAGGAACTCTTTGGCATTGTCAAACAACTCAACCAGGCAGGGATCACCATCATGCTTGTCGAGCAGAATGCGCATGCCGCCCTTCATATCGGTACGCGTGGGTATGTTGTGGAAATGGGCCGTGTCGTGCTGGACGAAACCGCCCGGGAACTCATGAAGAATGAGGATGTGCGGGAGTTCTACCTGGGGTCCGGAGAAAAGAGTCGGAAGAGCTATAAAGACGCCAAGAGATACAAGAGACGAAAGAGATGGTTGTGATGGAGAAAAACAGAGAGGCGCTTTTAAACGTAGAGAAACTCCATCTCTCTTTTGGAGGCGTCAACGTCTTGAATGATGTGAGCCTCACCGTTCGCAAGGGGTGGATTTTTTCTATTATAGGGCCCAATGGAGCGGGCAAGACCAGCCTGATCAACTGCATCAATATGCATTATCGCCCTAAGTTAGGGAATATCAGCTTTGACGGCAGGGAGATAAGAGGGTTAAGACCTCACGCGGTCTCGGCCCTCGGCATAGCCAGGACCTTTCAGAAGGTGGAGCTTTTCCAGGGCATGACTGTCCTTGACAACATCAAATTGGGCCGCCACTTCCTCATGAAGTTCTCTCTCATCGGCAGCTTTTTCCGACTTCCCAATATTGTCCGTGATGAAATGAATCATCGAAAGGAGATCGAAGAAGAGATCATCGATTTCATGGGCCTGTCAAGCTTTCGATATTCCCCTGTGGGAATCCTTCCACTTGGGGTCCGGAAGAGAGTGGATATGGCCAGGGCCCTGGCCATGAGGCCGAAACTGCTCATCTTAGACGAGATCATGGCGGGAATGGCAGTTGAAGAAAAAGAGGATCTGGCGAGTTATATCATGGATGTCCAGCGAGACATGGGCGTGACGATCATCTGGATTGAACATGACCTTGCCGCCGTCATGGACCTTTCGGATCGGGTGTGTGTCCTGAATTTCGGGACCAAGATCGCGGAAGGATCGCCCAAAGAAGTCCAACAGGACGCTCGCGTTATTGAGGCCTATCTGGGGAGGCAAAAAGAGGCGTCAATGATCTGATAGACGTCATCCCCATGGCTCACAAGCCACCAGGTATTGATATGCTTGAAGATACACTACTCGGTCTTATTGTAAAGAACACGGATGAGATACCCGATGCAGTGGCAGTGCGGGAAAAGAGATACGGCGTTTGGAGCCCGATGACGTGGGCCGATTTCAGCAAGAATATCGAACGGTTTGCATTCGGCCTAAAGGTATTGGGTTTCAATTCGAACAACAAGCTCGCCATCATTGGTGACAACAAGCCTCAATGGATAATTGCCGAGTTCGGATGTATGGCCGCAGGAGGTATCCCCACGGGAGTCTACGCGGACAGCCTGGCTGAAGAGATGGCCTATCTGATATCTTATTCCGAGGCCCGCTTTTTGATCCTTCGAGATCAGGAGCAGGTAGACAAGATCCTCACGATTTGGGATGAGATTAAAGGTGGTGTCCATAAGGTTATTGTCTGGGACTCTCGCGGGATGAGCCATTATTATGAGGAATATCCCTTTCTGGAACGTTTTGAAAGGGTCCTCGAGATGGGTGACGAACAGCAGAGGGATCATAAGGACTTCCTGCGGAAAATGGCCGAACAGATCGATCCATCAGGGCCGGCTATAATGCTGACCACCTCAGGCACAACCGCCAAACCGAAGCTCTCCATCCTCAGCCATCAAAACCTCATTTTTGCTTCAAAGAACTACGGCAAGATGGTGAGAATGAACAGGGAAGATGAACTCCTCTCGCTTGCACCTCTGCCCTGGATTGGAGAACAACTCTACGTCTTGACTCGTTTCCTTACCGTGGGAGCCCATTACAATTTCCCGGAGGAAACAGAGACGGTTCGAAAAGACCTGATCGAGCTGCAGCCATCCTATTTCGGTGGGACCCCGGCGACCTGGGAATTGCTGATATCCACGATTCAGGCGGCTATGGACAATGCCGATTTCCTGAAACGATTCTTCTATAACTTTGCCATGGGGTCCGCAATGAAGTACACGGAGGCCGAACTGACTGGTGAAGAGCCCGGTCTATGGACTCGACTGGTCTCCCGGGTCCTTTATTTTTCCGTTATTCGACCTTTGAGAAATAAGGTCGGTCTCGGACGGGTGAGAATGGCCGTAACAGGCGGAGGGGCTATTTCGCCTGAGGTCTTCAAATATTTTAAATCCCTAGGGCTGGATCTTCGTCAGGTATACGGGATCAGCGAATGCGGGGGAATTGTGACCACCCACAAGGAAGAGGATGTTAGACCTGAGACCGTCGGCATCCCCATCCCCGGTGTGGATGTCAAGATCTCCGAGGATGGGGAGATCCTTGTTCTAGGAAAGAACGTCCATCTGGGATATTACAAAAACGAGAAGGCTACTTCAGAGAGCTTTACAGAGGATGGATATTTCAAAACAGGTGACAACGGTTATTTCGGGGAAGACGGCCATCTCTACGTCTTTGATCGATCCAAAGATATCATGACGCTCAATGACGGCACAAAGTTCGCCCCCCAAGACATTGAGACCCGCCTCAAATTCAGCCCCTACATCCATGAAAGCGTGGTCTGCGGAGCGGAAAGACCTTATGTCACGGCCGTCGTGAGCATTGACCTGGAGAATGTGGGTAACTGGGCTAAGAAGAGGGGCATTTCCTTCACCACTTTGCAGGATCTTTCTCAGAGAGACGAGGTCTACGACCTCATCCATAGTGAGGTAAAAAAAATCTGTGAACGATTTCCGAAAAACATCAGGATAAAGCGGTTCGCTATTCTCCTTAAGGAGCTTCATCCGGATGACGGCGAATTGACGAGAACAAGAAAGGTAAGGCGGGGTTTTGTCAATGAGAGATATCGACCTCTTATCGAGGATCTCTATCGGTCCAAAGAGACCCATGATCTGGATATCCAGATACGTTATGAGGATGGTCGAATCTCGATGTTCAAGGGAAGTGTTGCTATTAAGGAGATCAACTGGTGAGATCGTTTTCCGATAGATACAACGCCTATTTCGCTTCGACCTCAGTCTTCAGTTATAGAGAGGATGAAAGGATCTTTCGAACACGTTTTATGAGGGCATGGCTTGTGATCCTCATGATTCTTGTCGGTATTACATTTATCGGGTCGACGATCGGCATAGGTGCCAATGAAGGTCACTACTTTATCATGAATCAGATCCTGGTCAATCTTATAGCGGCCATGGGCCTTCAGATTCTGATCGGGTTCACCGGTCTGCTCTCCCTGGGTCATGCGGCGTTCATGGGGGTAGGGGCCTATACGTCGGCCCTCCTCATAACGAAATTGGGATTTCCTTTCATCCTCACGGTCTTTGTTGCGGGTCTTGTGGCTGCAATGGCCGGATTCCTTGTAGGCGTTCCCTCCCTTCGCATCAAGGCCTTCTATCTGATGGTGGCGACCATTGCCTTCCAGTTTGTCATTGACTATATCATCATACATTGGGAAAGCGTCACAAGAGGCATAAGGGGAATTGAGCTGCCCTCTCCTCGTTTATTCGGATTCTCCCTCGAGACCCATCAGGCCTACTTTTTGCTCCTTTTTGTCCTTGCTGTTCTTTTGACGTGGGGGGCCAAGAATATTATCCGTTCGAAGATAGGGCGGGCATTTGTCGCTATACGTGACAACGATGTCTCCGCCGAGATTATTGGAATCCCCATCTTTCGCTATAAGCTGCTTTCTTTTGCTATCAGCGCTTTTTACGCAGGGGTGGCAGGGGCCTTGTATACCGGGTTACTCAGGACGGCCATACCCCAAAACTATACCTTTTTTGAGTCTATTGCGTTTCTGGCCATGGTCCTGGTGGGGGGTATGGGAAGACTGGTGGGGACTGTTTTCGGAGTCGTCTTCATTACCTTTGTGCCCCATTTGTTGCGTCTCATTGTCAGCTACCTCGCCCAGGTCTATGACCCCAATGTGACGATGCTGCTCGGCCCCATGAAGGAATGGATTTTCGGGGCCTTGATCATTCTATTCATCATCTTCGAACCTGATGGACTGGTTGGCATATGGATCAGGATTCGGGACTATCTAAGGATCTGGCCCCTTCCTTACATATCGGAGTAGGGTCTCGAAACAGGCATCCGTGATGGGAGATTGTCAATGAACTTAATCCTGGTAAAATATGCCAGTTTAGGTGATTATTTATACATATTATAGATCCTAGGTGAATAATCAATATTTTGTGGGTTTAACTTTAAGAGTGGAGGAGAAATGAAACAGAACTCGATTTCAACCATTTTTATGATCCTGCTGGGTGTGGTGCTTATGCTTTTCATCAGCGTCGACGGCAATGCAGAGCAAGAGCCCTCTGTCGAGAAAGTGCTCAAATTCTCTACTTTTGCTCCTCCTGCCCTCCCTATCATCAAGTATGTCCTGGAGCCGTGGGGCAAGGGTTTAGAGCAGGCGAGTCAGGGAAGGTTGAAGGTTCAGTGGTTCCACGCCGAGGCATTGGGCAAGGCAAAGGACCAGTATGATATTGTCCTGAACGGCGTGGCGGATATTGCCCTGATCTGTTGGGGATATGTTCCTGGGAGGTGGCCCCTGTCTATGGTTTCCGAACTCCCCTTTGCCTTTCCCAATGCGACTGTAGGGGCCGAGATCCTGTGGGAGCTTTATGAATCGCACATCCACAAGGAACATCCCAACGTCAAGATGCTCTCATCCTGCATCAGCGCTTCCGATGACCTGATTCTGGTCAAGAAAAAGGTAAACAAGCTGGAAGACATGCGCGGCCTAAAGGTCAGGGGAGTGGGACTCCAGTTGGAAATGATCAAGGCATTTGGGGCTGTGCCTCTTGTTATCCCTATCCCCGATGTCTATACAGGCCTGCAACGAGGCACTATGGACGCGGCTCTCCTCGGGGGCACCGATGTCATGATTTCAAAGGCCTGGGAGGTATCCAAGTATGTGCTGCAACTTGGGATCGGCCCTACCGGTCTCGGGATATTCATGAACAAAGACACGTACAATAAACTCCCTTCAGATCTTCAGAAGATTGTTGACGAGCAGGGGTTGGTCCTTCAGAAGAGTATCGGGCCCGGATTCGATAAATTTGGAGCCATGGGAAAGGGGATGTGCAAAAAGGGAGGTGTCGAAATCTATTCCCTTCCTCCCGATGAGATGAACCGGTGGAAAAAGGCCGTCTTACCGGTATGGGACAAATGGGTGGAAGATACTGAAAAGAGAGGATTACCCGGCAAGGCGGTCATGGATGATCTTGTGCGTATTCTCAAGGACCGGGGCATTGAACCCTTTTAGGTGAGAGTGAGACAGTGGAAAAAACCATACAATCCGTCAGTCGATGGACAAACGGCATAGGGCTGTGTGCCTTGGGGATTATGGTCCTCGTCGTAACAGGGGATGTCGTGGGTCGTTACTTCGGGTTCCCGGTCCCCGGGGCCTTTGAACTCAATGAACTGCTTATAGTGGTCTTGATTGGATTGGGACTGGCATATACACAAGCCGAGAAGGGAAATGTGGCTGTAGGCATACTTGTAGACCGTTTTTCACCGCGAACCCAGGCGTTCTTTGATTGCCTGGCTTCTGTTGCAGGTTTAATTATTGCCATACTCCTGGTATGGCAGACCTTTTTGCATGGGATGATGTCATTGAGGGCAGGGGAGATTACCTGTGCCCTCCAAATTCCCCTTTTCCCATTTAAATTCTTGATAGCCTTTGGGGCACTTATGTGGGCCTTCGAACTTATTGTCGAGCTTGTCCGATCAACGTCTAACCTGAGAGGTCCCACCAAAGGTTAGGCAAAAGAATCAAAAGGAATCTAATGGATCCTCTTATCCTAGGTGTGATTAGCATCTTCGTTTTGTTTTTTCTTCTGGCTCTAAGGATACCGATTGCCGTTGTACTCCTCTTGATCGGCCTCCTGGGTAATGCCTACCTGGTGGGATGGAAAGCCAGCTTGGGTATCCTTGGGATGGTACCTTTCACCAATATTTCCAACTTCATTCTTACCTGTATTCCATTGTTTATTCTTATGGGTATGTTCATCTCGGTATCGGGGCTCTTGAGAGATATTTACTCATCCGGTTACAGCTGGTTGGGGCATCTGCCCGGTGGACTGGCGCACGCCACCATCGTCGCCTGCACCGGATTTGCCGCTGTCTGCGGATCAGGTATTGCCGCGGCAGCAACCATGGGTACGGCCACGCTCCCCGAGATGTCCAGATATAAATATGATGCCCGACTGGCCACAGGATCAGTAGCCGGGGGAAGTACTCTCGGGATCATTATCCCGCCAAGCATTCCTCTTATAGTCTATGGAGTCTTGACAGAGACCTCCATAGGCAAGGTTTTGGTGGCGGGTGTTGTCCCCGGGCTTTTGTGCGCCGCTCTATTCATGGGAATGATCTATTTTTGGGCAAAGCGAAATCCTGCAATAGCCCCTCCCGGACCGAGATCGGGTTGGAAAGAGAGATTCGTATCGCTCAAGGGGACCTCCCCGGTTATTATCATCTTTTTGCTTGTCATCGGGGGGATCTATGCAGGGTTTTTTACACCAACGGAGGCCGCTGCGGTAGGGGCTTTCGGGAGTTTTATATTGGCCTTGAGTAGAGGGCGTATGACGTGGAAAGGGCTGTTCACAGCCCTGGAACAGACGGGCCGCACAACATGCATGATATTTTTGATAATTATAGGGGCCATGTTGTACATGCACTTTCTGGCTTTGACCTACCTGCCCATGGAGTTGGCTGATTTCGTTGCGGGTCTGCCCTTTTCCAGGCATGTCATTCTGACATTAATACTGGTCCTCTTTATCCTTATGGGTTGTGTCCTGGATATCGTAGGCCTTCTGGTCCTTCTCTTGCCTATTGTTTTTCCTGTTGTGAAAGGTCTCGGCTTTGACCCAATATGGTTTGGGGTGATAGTGACCTTGACAGGAGCCATGGCCCTGATTACCCCTCCGGTGGGGTTGTGCGCCTATGCCTTAAGCGGCGTGGCCAAGGATGTGCCTCTGGGGGTTGTCTTTAAAGGTATTCTGCCTTTTTTTCTGATTCAGATGGCCTCATTGATCATCCTTGTGGCTTTCCCGGAGATAACGCTTTTCCTACCCCGTTTAATGGGGTAGGGCTATTCTGATTTAGTGGGTGTTTGCACTAAAGCTTAAACACCTTCTGGGCATTTTTGTAGTAAACGTTTTCCAGTGCCTCCGGCCTGTATCCTTCAGATTCCCAATCCTCATACAGTCTGTCAAAGTATAGGAAGGGGTAATCGGATCCGAAAAAGAACTTGTGCTTGAGTCTCCCGTTGACTTCCTTTTTTATCTCCGGCGGGAAATACTTGGGAGACCAGCCGTGGAGATCACAATACACATTGGCTTTGTGGAGCATCACGGAGATCATCTCATTCTGAAAGGGCCACGGACAATGGGCCCCGATGATGCTGAGGTCAGGAAAATCCACGGCTATGTCATCCAGGACAGGGATCGGGCGTTCATGTTTTAGGCGGACCCCGCCTCCGCCGGGAAGCCCTGCACCGGCGGCAGTATGTCCTATGCTTGTCTTTATGACCGCACCAGCCTCCTGGCACAGGCCATAGAGGGGATAATTCCGAGGATCGTTGGCTGGAATGCCGGCGCCAAGATCAGCCATATGATAGTATCCGACCGCCCCCAGGTCTTTTATGCATCGCTCCAACTCCTTAAGGCATTGATGTATACCGAGGTCAGGATGAAATCCCACCCAGAACCCGGCAACAACATCGGGATAGTCCTTTTTTAATTGGCCGACATAATCATTCACATCCCTGAGTTCTCCCATATCCGTCTTGTTCCCTGCCGGCGTGACGAGAATGACGCTGGCATCAACAGATCTGTAATACCCCATCATTTCCTCTTCGGTCTGAAAATAGGGGATTTTGGTCTTAAACGAAGTCTCGAAAAAGTCTTTCTTGTCGGGAAACAGAGCGCCTTTCCGGGTGGTCATCTGTGCCTGTACGTCAATTACCTTCATGTTCTTACCTCCTGATATTTTGGTGGTTTTCAAACTAAGAGACTCTAAACGAAGATGGTGTTTCCGTTCAATCGGGGTTTATCGAGTAGACTTTGAGTATCGGCCGCTAAGCGGTGTGAAGAACCGCTCCTACACTGGCGAAGGATAGTCGGGTGTCCACTGAGAGTCAATGAAAAAGAGATCTTGATTCATAGATGGAGTCAGACGATATCTTTGAAGATCAGACAGAAGGGGACCCCTTCAAATCCGAAGGATTCGTGTAATTCACTCTCAAGGAAACGCCTGTAAGAGGGAGAAACCAGAGCCTTATCATTGACGAAGAAGACGAAACTCGGTGGATCAATCTCACCTTGGACCACATAATAAATATCGAGGGCCTTCTCCTTGAGGATGGGAGGGGGACGATAGGAAATAATGCTCGTGAGTCTATCATTGAGTAAAGAAGTGGATATGCGCGATCTCTTTTTCGCCAATATTTCCCTCGCGGCTGGGACAATCCGATCGATGTTGTCCTCGCGTTCGGCTGAAATAAACAGAATAGGGGGTTTTGAGGGGAACCCGAAAAGAGAGCTAATCTCCCCTTTGAGGTCTTCCATGGCCTGCTGACTCTGATTATTGGCCAGATCCCATTTGTTGACTAGAATCAGGACCGCCCTCGAGGCCTCTTCAATGGAGTGTGAAATATATTTGTCTTGAGAGGACCCGATTGTCGAAGCGTCAAGAACGAAAAGCACGACGTCGGATCGTCCAATTGCGTTGAGCGCCTGTTCCGTGCTTCGGCGGTCGATATCATCGGTCATCGCCCCTTCAGGATGGATCGATGCAGTATCAATGAGGAGCACCGGATCATTGTCAATGTAGTACCAGATCGTATCTGTTGCGTCCCGTGTCGTCCCATTGGCCTCTTCCACGAGCGCTCTTTGATAGCCTACAAGCCTGTTGACGAGGGTGGATTTCCCCACATTGGAACTGCCGACAACGGCAAGTTTCAGGATACCTGTTTTATCAAAATGGGGAAGGGTCTTGGAAAATCCGGATACAAGCTCATTTCTGATTTCAGTGAGACCGATAGCCTTAGAGGCGCTGACAAAAAAAGGTTCGCTGAAGCCGAGTTGCCAGAATGGAAGTTCTTCATCGCCTCGTAGTCTTCCATGGTCCACTTTATTTACAGCCAACAGGGATGGTTTTTCGGATCCCGCAATGATCTGGGCCGCTTTTCGTTCCGAGTAGGTCAACCTCTTTTGGCCGTCCACCACCAATATGATAAAGTCAGCATCCTGAATAACGGTTTCCAGTTCTTGAACGGATTCTCGAGACAGCCCTGAACCGTCGGCTACCTCGAGGCCTCTCGTGTCCATCAGGGTCAGGTGACACTCGTTCCAGGAGACTCCGGCATAGAGGCGATCATGAGTGGTTCCGGGAGAATCCGCCACGATTGCCCTTTCTTCGCCGATCAGTTGGTTGAAGAGCATTGACTTTCCCACATTGAGCATACCCACAAAAGCGACAACGGGCGTCATGCGTCTGAGGTCTTTTTCAGGCGGAAGCTTATCCATGTCTTCAGGAGATGAGATGGGTCGGCTTTGTCTGATCCTTCCGACTCTTTCGTTGGTTACAAAGAAATAGTCGAGCCAGGTCTTACGTTCCCTCAAACAGTCCTCCCGTGCCATTTCAGCCTGTTGAGGGGTGTAGTGTTGGAGTTCTATCCATCGCTCCAGCAGCACGCCGCCAGGTCCCCACTGCTCATACATCTCTCTTTCATACTCCCATCCATGGGGCATTATTCCTATGGAAGACAGGAGGTAGAGTATGTCCCCACGCTCCCTGTCATCACAGTAGACACACATAAGGGGCGTA
Source organism: Thermodesulfobacteriota bacterium (assembly GCA_034189325.1). Classification (GTDB taxonomy): domain Bacteria; phylum Desulfobacterota; class DSM-4660; order Desulfatiglandales; family Desulfatiglandaceae; genus JAXHUM01. Next base: position 86,554 of record JAXHUM010000119.1, on the reverse strand, counting down.
TCCATATCGATGATTTGAGGTGCCTGACGAAGATACTTGATCATGTAGATCAGGCCTTCTTCCACGGCCAGATCGAGGTCTTGGGCCCAGTCGTCGAGCTGCCCTTTATCACCAGCGATCACCCATTTGCCCCAGTGCTCAATGTATTCTTCCCTTGTTATCCTTTTCCCTTGATAGTTGGGAAATGAGATCTCAGGCGAGGAGGGGACGATATAGATCCAATTCCGGTTGGGTCTATCTTGAATCATGGCAAACCTCTTTCCGGCAATAGGGATTCCCTCTCAAAAAAGTCTAGGCCGTATCTTGGAAGGGTCGATGCGTGGTGGGAATCACTTTGCCGTATCAATAAAGATGAGGCACAGATTGGTCAACCGCCAATCACGTGGTTCAAAATGGAGACGATGTCATTCTCTTTTAGGGGAGTCTTCAAACCCTCTAATGATTTTACATCATTGAAATTGACAAAGATCAGAACTGTGGGTTTGATCTCTCCCCCAGGGCCCATAAGCCTCTCTCTGAAACCGGGGTGTCTGGCATCTATGTTGGTGATGACCTCATTGAGATCCTTTCCTTTTTCATTGAAGACTCCAACCCCTCCGGCTGCCCTCCTGATCGGCGCGGATAAATGTATTTCAGGCATTAATCCTCCAACATATCAAGGTCTTGGATGAGTGGAAATGCGATCCGTCAGTTCTCTATGTCATTTATAAAGGCCTCTACTCGGGCCTTTAAGGCCTCTTCTCGGCCGCTCTTTTGAAGGTCGTAGACAGCATCTATTCTCATGATCGGCAGGGCAATTTGGTCATTCCATTTTTTCTCAAAGACCATAAACTCAATGCCTGCGTTGTCGCCATAGAGCGGCGAATACCAGATCAGGCCATCCGCCCGGAACTCCTTTGCCAAATTCAGGATGAGGTCATGTCTCTCATGGCGGGGAACAAAGGCGGCATGATTCGTTTTATCCATGAGGTATCGTGCGGCGAGGTTCTCCATTAAGTCTCCCTCAGTCTCAACCTTGTGCCAGTAGTCACGAAGCGTAGAGGAGTACTGTTCCACAACAATGTGTCCTCCCGCGCCCTCTATGAGATCGATAAGGCGATCGTCTCCCCAAGCCAATTCCAGACCGGTGAGCAGAATCCTTGGTCCTGGACGAGGTCCTTCCTTGGCTTTCAGCTCCTCTGCGTAGGTTTCAAGGAGCTTCAGCATCTCCCTGATGTCGAGGATATAGGAAAGCTGCATGAGATGAATGAAGTCTTTTCCACTTACAGGCGGTGTATCGGTCTTTCTGGCAAGACTGATCGTTTTGAAAAGCTCTCTCCGCCTGTTCAGAAGCTCCACAGACTCTTTCAATCTGGCAGGGGACAGGTTTTGACCGGTGAGTTCTTCGAGGCGTCCCTTCAGACTTTGCAGCGCTTTGAGGTAAATATCGTAGGCTCTCTTAGTCTTTTCCCGTGGCACTTCGAATCGAAATTCAGGGATGTCGGTGAAGGCCTTGACAATGTCGGCGATCAACCGTTGGCTATTTTCGACGATGGGAGATATGTAAAGATCGATCAGGGCGTAAAAGATATCATCCTTTCCAGTCAAATACCCAATCTGGGCCCTGCACAACTCGTTGATCGCTCCGTTAACATACTTGGCCGATCTATCAACCGGCTCGTGATCACCCCCCCGACAAAGTCCGATCGGTATCACGTCGCAGGCCAGAGCGATCTCTTCCGGAAAATACCCGTTGGGATAATAGCCCACTACCTTGGTCCCTTTAGCCTTCTTCTGGATCATCTCCAGAGCCCTGGCCTTCAAAAGGTAGTCCAGCTCGTCTCCAGGATTCACAAAGCCCCCTCCTGATCGGTGGTCATCGCGATCACCTGCTCACTTTGTTTTGCCGGGCCTTGATACCGGCCCTTTTTCTATCTCCGGAATATCCCGCCCTAAAACATTTTGGATTGGTCGTCATCAAAGCAAGGCGGATATTGTCGTTAAACAGGTCAAAGACGATACCATGTGTAGTTTCGCACCGATAATGACAAGGCGTTTTTGAAAGGAAGGTATTGAGTTGATAAGGTTATTACACACAAGCCGCTTAGTCGGTATTTCAAAAATAGAATAGGCAAACTGTTTTTGTGAGTCAAGGAAAAAGGCGGTGGGACAAGGAGAGGTCAGACAGGCTCAAAAGGTGCGTAACGCCGGGCTATACTAATACGATAATCCCTGGCCCCTTGCATTTCATTCACACGTGAGGTATACAGCCGGTCAATTGTAAGAGGCTCCGGAGTCAAGAGGGTCCAGGGATGGAAAAATGACAGGTCGGTTGAGAAAATCGATGGGCGATTGAGAGCCCGGATCAACTCACCTGACAAGGGGCGTATAAAAGGAGTTTCAATCTCAAACTGGGAGGTCTATGGTTCAGATGGCATTCAAACATGGATGTATACTGGTTCTGGGGGGAGCCAAGAGCGGAAAAAGCAGTTATGCGCTGGATACATGTAACCGATCAGGGAAAAAGCGCGTTTTCCTGGCCACGGCCCAGGCAGGAGACCTGGAGATGGAGGAACGGATACGCAAACACCGGGCGGAACGCGGTCCTGCATGGTCCACAAGGGAAGAACCGATCGAAATAACGGAGATCATCCGGAGAGAGGATGGAAAAGACACGATCATTCTGGTTGATTGTCTGACCCTCTGGCTGAGTAATCTGTTTATGAAATACAAAGACGACAATGACGCAATAGAACGGGTTGTGGAGTCCTTCGTAGGTCAATTGTCCAATATAAGGGGGTCGGTGGTTGCGGTAAGCAACGAAGTGGGGACCGGCATTGTCCCGGACAATGCCCTGTCTCGAAGGTATCGCGATCGGGCCGGTATGCTGAACCAGCAAGTGGCCGCTGTTTCCAGGAAGGTCGTTGCTGTTTTTGCGGGAATACCTTTGGTGCTCAAAGAGGAGTCATTTGATTGATCCAGGATATGGTTTAGGGGCTTATGTCCCAGGGCATCCCTTTTGTAGAAAAATGAAAGCGCGGAGTTGGGTCTTCACCCTGGACATTGACTCCACGCTTTTTTTGTAAGACCTCAAAAAGTTAGGGTAGAATAGTTGAGACATGGGGGCTTCCAAAAGATACTACAGCCGCCTGCTACGTCCCGGATCTTTTCGGTCCTTACTTTTTTCAGATGATCCTATTTTCTTGTATAATCGTACACGCCCTTCCCGGTTTTCCTGCCAAAACGTCCGGCCCGGACAAGCTTCACCAGAAGCGGCGCAGGAAGGTATTTGTCTCCAAACTCGTCTTGAAGTCCTTTCATGACATGGAGCATGGTATCAAGGCCCACCATATCGGCCAAGGCAAGGGGCCCAATGGGGTGATTGCAGCCAAGGAGCATGCCTTTGTCAATATCTTCGGCGCTGGCAATTCCTTCGCCCAGTGCAAAAAAGGCCTCATTGATCATCGGGCAGAGCACGCGGTTAACGGCAAAGGCCGGGGCCTCATTCACGACGATGACTTCTTTTCCCAGTTTCGCCCCCCAGGCCTTGGCGATCTCAAGGGTTTCATCGGATGTTTCATAGCCCCTGATGATTTCGAGAAGGCGCATCACCGGTACAGGGTTAAAGAAGTGGGTCCCAATAAACCTTTCGGGTCGGTCCGTTGACGCGGCCAACTCGGTAATGCTGATACCGGAAGTATTGGTAAAAAAGAGACAATGCTCAGGGACTACCTCCTTTAGCTCGTTGAACAACTGCTTTTTGGCATCCAGCACCTCAATGATCACCTCAACAACCGCGTCCGCGTCGCCGGCGGCCTCTTTCAAGTCCAGGGTGGGCGTGATCCTTCCCAATACCGCGTCCATATCCTCCTGGGTCATTTTCCCCTTGCTCACATTTTTAGATAGGATCTTCTTGATGTTATCCATTCCAGCATCGACAAAGCGCTGTTCAATATCTCTCAATGACACTTCCAAACCAGCTTCGGCACAAACCTGCGCTATGCCGTTACCCATCAGGCCGGCTCCCACGACACACACTTTCTTAATTTCCATGGTACCTTTCCCCTTTCAAAGACTTCGATTGTTGTTTGAATACCTTACGGTACAATTTAGGGAAACGCTACCAGAAGTGTCAAAAAAATTCAATGCCAATTCCCCTGTTTGGATGCGAAAGCAGCAACGTGATGAGTCGCCTTTTGAATGTGCCTTTTCCTGTATAGCCTTGGCGGCTATTCATCTTTCTTTTTCAGAGCTTCAATGGTCTCGGCGATTTCATCGGGAGTGACACTTTGGCGGAGAGATTCCATATTCTTCATAATCTCGGCGAATCTGACCCCCTCTGCCGCGCTTATCCATTCCAGCTGAAGCCTTTCAGGGCGGATGCCCAGCTTTTCCATTTTCTTGCGCACGCGGTCCACTCTCTTTTGGGTCCACTTATTGGCGTCGATATAATGACAATCACCGATATGACAACCACTGACCAGGATCACCGGGGCCCCGTTACTAAATCCCTCCCAGATAAACTTTTCATCTACACGGGCAGAGCACATAGTCCGGACGAGACGGACGTTTGGGGGATATTGGAGCCTTGATACCCCGGCATAGTCGGCGCCTGCGTAGGAACACCAGTTGCAGGCAAAGGTGAGGATCTTCTGCGGACTCTCCTCTTCCAGAAGGGACTCCACCTGGCTCAGGATCTGACGATCGGTGAAGTGGTTCATGACGATGGCGTCAAAGGGACATTCCGCCGCGCAATTACCGCACCCCGCACAAGCGGCGGTGTTTACAAGGGCGGGGATCTTCTTCTTTGTATCCATGGTAATCGCGTTATAGGGACAGGCCTCGACACATTTCCCGCAGATCCTGCACAGATCTTCGATGACTTCCGCCGTGATAGGCTCTGATACAACCTCCCCCTTGTGCATCAATCTGATGGCCCGTGAGGCGGCCGCAGAGGCTTGCGTAACGGTCTCTTTAATGTCCTTGGGCCCTTCGGCGCATCCGGCAAAAAAGATCCCTCTCGTGGCCGCATCAACAGGTAGGAGCTTGGGGTGGGCCTCTAAAAAGAAGCCGTCCTCATTTAGTTGGAGCCCCATCATCTCCTGAAGCTTTTGATTGGAGGGCGACGGCCTGATCCCAACGGCAAGGACGAGCATGTCGAGGTTCAAGATCTCCAGCTTGCCGGTCATGGTGTCTTCTACAGCCACTTTCAGACTCTTATCCGGCTCTTCCTCCACTGTCCCGGGCAGGCCTCTCAGGTAATGAACGCCCAGTCGACGGCTGCGCATATACAGCTCTTCGAAGCCTTTTCCAAAGGCCCGAATATCAATATAGAAGACTTTTATATCTATGTCGGGATAGCGCTCTTTGAGAATTAGAGTGCTCTTGATGGTGTTCATGCAGCAGATATTGGAGCAATAAGACCCTCCCTTTCTCGCCGACCGGGAACCGACACACTGTATGAATCCGACGGACCGGGGACGTTTTCGATCGGTAGGCCGAATCAATTCTCCCTGGGTGGGGCCTCCGGCGTTGACAAGACGCTCAAATTCGAGGCTGGTCAGGACATTTTCAAACCTGGTGTATCCATATTCATCCAGTTCCTTAGGATCGTATGGGGAGAATCCCGTTGCCACAACAATAGACCCCACCTTCTCGACGATCTCTTCATCAGACATATGAAAGTCGATACAATCCTTATCGCACGCATCTATGCACTTGGCACACACGACCGGGTTGTGCCCGAGACATTCATTGGTGTTAATAACGTAGGAGGAAGGGACCGCCTGTGGAAAGGGCGCAAAGATCGCCTTACGTGATGAAAGTCCGAGGTCGAATTCATCGGGTCGGACCACAGGGCAGACCTTGCCGCATTCACCGCACGAGGTACACTCACTTTCATTGATGTATCTGGATTTTTTTAGAATCCTGATCTCAAAATTACCAACCGACCCCTTGACATCCATGACCTCAGCCATGGTGTAGAGCTTAATCCGGGGATGTCGACCGACATCCGTCATTTTCGGCCCGAGTATTCAGATGGAACAATCCATCGTGGGAAAGGTCTTATCAAGCTGGGCCATGTTCCCGCCAATGGATGGCTGTTTCTCGACAAGGACCACATCGTAGTCACTGTCTGCCAAGTCCAAAGCAGCCTGGATACCGGCGATACCACCGCCGATCACCAATGCCCGCTTAATCAGGGGTGATGTCTCTTCCGTGAGGGGCGAAAGGAGGCGGACACGACTCACCGCCATCTTCACGAGGTCTACGGCTTTGTCCGTGGCAGCTTCCTGTTCATTCATGTGGACCCAGCTGCACTGTTCACGGAGGTTGGCCATCTCCAGAAGATAAGGATTGAGATCCGCCTTTTTCATCATCTCCCTGAATGTGGGTTCGTGGAGTCTCGGTGAACAGGAGGCGACCACGATCCGGTCGAGGCTGTAATCTTCAATATCCTTTCTTATCTGTTGCTGACCCGGCTCGGAGCATGCGTATCCGATGTCCTTAGAGACAACGACCTCCTCAAGATCGGCGGCCGTATCCGCCACTTTTTTGCAGTCAACGGTCTTGGCGATGTTTAAGCCGCAATGACACACATAGACTCCAATACGACTCGGCTCCTCTACAATCTCGGAATCCTTTACGAGCAAATCTTTTTTCATCTTCTTCCTCAGCGTTCTATTTCCAATGAATCGTTTTGGCCAGAACACTTGTTAGGTCTGACATTTCCATGGTCAATTCCTCTCCGATGATCGGATCCTCCATGGCACAGCGAAGGTGTATCTGACATTTGGGGCAGGAGGTGATCAGAAGATCGCTCCCCGTATCATGGGCCTGATGGATACGTTTGACCTGAAGGGCCTTACTGAACGAATCACATCCTGTCCACGCACAATTGCCGCAGCAAATGGCGCTTGCCTCCCTGTCCTGCATTTCAACAAAGCCGTTTGTTTTGAGACGGTTAATCAGCCTTCGGGGCAGATCGGAGCGGTTTTCCAGGCGACTGAGGCGACAGGGGTCTTGATAGGTCAAGAGGCGATTCAACTTCTTGAACTCGACAGCGCCCTTTTCAATCTCTTTTTCAAGAAGATCATAAATATGGGTCACTTTAAAGTCGATTTCAATTCCCTGTTCCGGATAATCGTGAGCAAAAGACCTGTAACACTCAGGGCAGGCCGTAACCATCTCTTCAATGCCGGCGTCGTGAATCGCCTCTACATTGGCCTTGGCAAGTCTCAAAAAGTTCTCTCTGTCACCGGACCACAACAGATCGTGACCGCAGCAACGTTCGTTATCGAGTATTGCAGGGGAGATATCAAAAAAGTTGAGGAGCCGGAGGCTGTCTACCAGGATGTTTTTCGTCTTAATTTTAAAGTGTTTTTTGAAAAAGACATCGAAATAGGGTGCACATCCTCCAAAAAAAAGGAGCTTGCTTTTGGGATCAACTCGAATATCTTTCGAGAGCCAGTCCCAGTGTCTGCCCTTTAGATCCTTAGACGTCATGGTACGCATTAGTGAGTGGAAGAACCCGCCGTGTGTCTCCCTGCCGTCCACGCCCTTGGCCTTTAGAAAACACCTCATATCCCTGGTAAAGGCTGAAAAATCAACGGCCGAAGGACATCGATCATAACACAAGCCACAGGTGAGGCAGGAGAAGACATCCTCCTGGACAGAGGGTGAGTCGACATCCCCGGCGATAATTGCGCTCGCAATGGCCCGGGGGGAGAAGGACTTGCCTGAAAGGGTCAAGGGACAGGCCGAGGAGCATTTTCCACAGTCCTGACAGGCGTACACATCATAGGAGGATAGTATTTCAGTGACGGAAAGTTCAGTCCCATCACTGTCCGTAATCGGATTGGGGGTTACCTGGGTCTTTCCTATAGCCTTTATCTCCTCGACAAACCCTTTGAGGAATTGTAGGAGACTATCCGACTCTTCAGGCATAAAGGTGGCAAGACGAAGGCGTTCCTCACCGAGCCCCATAAGTTTTAGGATGCCCCGTGAATCCTCCACGTTTTCCAGGGCGGTGTTCGTCCCTGTGCCGTAACGACAGGTCCCTGATTCACACCCTACAAGGGCGACGCCGTCAGCCCCCATTTCAAAGGGTTTGAATAAAAGGGCTTTGCTGATCCTCCCTGTGCAAGGGATTCGGACCATCTTTATCTCCCGCGGTATCTCTGCGCGGCTGTCCTGCAGTTTCTGATACGCCGCGTGGGGTCCCCAGCTGCATAGAAAGAGAATGATCTTGAAGTCTACCATATTGCCAATTCCGTCCTTGTTCAATCATTTCGGTGAGAGCACTACTGAACCAAGACCTCTTCAAGCAGTTGCTCAAGATAGATCTGGTCTCTGTACGGACTGTCGGCTGCATTTGTGGGACATACTGAAATACAGTTTCCGCACCCCTTGCAGAGGGCCTCATCCACAACAGCACTCCATCCATGAACCTCATTGCTCGTAAAGGTGATGGCCTGGTAGGCACAGACTTGAATACATCGCCCGCAGCCCCGGCATCTGGCCTCATCCACAACGACTGTGTATCCCTTACTCTGTCTCGGTCCCCTCGGCATGATGGCCGCAGCGAGAACAGCGGCTGCATCGCCTTTTCTCCGTTCAGATATATGGATCCCCGGTGGACTGGCCAGGAAGAGCCCCTGGATAGAGGTGGTTCCAGGGTGAAGAAAAGGGATATCCGGGCGACCTCTTTTTTGCATCGAAGAGGCCACAATCCTCTTGGGCAGTCCTTCCTGCTGGATGTAGGGGATCATGCGCCTTTGTTTTTCGCCGACAATGATGGTCCCCACCTGAAACACCTGGGGCGAACCGTTTGACTCGACAAAAACCTTGAAATCACCGAGAGTCCCGGTCATACCCTTAACCACGGTTCCGCAAAAACAATGGATATTGGGATGTTTCACCTGCTCCAAATCCGACCCTTCGGAGGTCCCAAACATGAAGACCTCAAATCCGGAGTCCGCAAGGGTCAAAGCACTGTTGACTGCCGCCTCGGATTCTCCGATAACGGCGATAGTGAAGTTATAGGTCCTTGCTGGAGAGGGAAGAGATCGTAACCGGCGGGCCCTTTGGATGGAGCGATCTACCAGCCCCTTAAAAAGTGCCAGAGCGGTCTGGGGATTATTGCTTATATGTCGCAGGACTTCCCCTCTCAAATTGCACGTCTCTACCATTGAACGGCTGACACCGGTTCCGTTGAACAGATTGTCTTTCAGCCTGCTTCGTTGATCCGTACAGGCGCTGCACACGAAGTCAAGGGGACAACACACGCAGGAGGCGAGCACCACACGTGTAATGCCCTTTTCCCTGATGATCCTTAATATGCCTGCTGAACCTTCCGGGGTACAGGCAGAGGGCACGACTTCGGCATGAATGATGTTTTCCCGGTCACACAGACCGGTCACATACTCATCCATCTCTCCAAGCCATCCGAAGGAATCATTGCACCTACAGGCAAAGACACCAATACGAACCTGGGGAGAGAGTTCAGGGTCCGGAGGCGAAAAAGAGACCCCATGTCCTTTTTTCCTCGGTAAACTGCCTTCCAAGAGGATCATGGTGCGAGCGGCCGCGGCATAACCCCGTGTAATCATGGCATGGGTATCCGGTTTGGCAGCCTTCGGCCCGTAGGCTCGTATCACATCCTCCCCCTTGACATGAGGTGCTGCTTCCGGGTCTGCGATAATGACGACCCCTCCCTGTTCAATGGTCTCAATTTCCTGCTCTTGATGCTTGATGGCCCCGATCTGGGAGCATACCTCTTCGCAAGCAAGACATTCGGAGCAGATACCGCATTGGAGGCATCGTTCCGATTCAAAAAGGACCTGTGATTCGTTCAGTCCCAAGGCCACCTCGGAAAATCCTTCACACCTTGAACCGGACTGTCTTTCAGGCATGGTGGGCCGGGCTAAGGAGGGTATATCCGCTGGAATCTCCATAAAGTCGATCTCGTCGGGTCTTGAAGACCCCGGCATAAGGAGATCCTCTCCGCTCAACTCCTTATGCACCGAGCGGGCCGCTGCCCTGCCTGAGGCCATCGCCTCCACAACAGAGGAAGGCCCTGTCATGCCGTCGCCGGCTCCATAGACCGAAGAGAGACTTGTTTGAAACGATTCGTCCGTGTCAATGTGGCCGAGCCTGTCTAACTTGAGTATGGAAGAATCCCCGTCACCTTTTAACACACCGGCCTGTCCGATCGCCACAAAGGCATGGTCAAATGTGAGATCAAAGGGTTTGCTTGCCGGGACAATCACCGGCCAGGGAATCCCTGCCTTATCCGGTTCTCCCGGTTCCGTTGGTGAACAGCGAAGATGGCTCAGCTTCCCGTTTTTCCCCTCAAAGGAAGTCACCTGGGTGTGATCTATGATAGAGATCCCTTCGTCTAAGGCCCCCCTGATTTCCTCTTTATCGGCAGGGATAAGGTCTTTCGGAAACCACGAGACGATTGTCACGTTCGCCCCCAATCGTCTGACAACCCGCGCCAGGTCAAAGGCGGAGTTGCCGTCGCCGATGACGGCCACCTCTCCTTTAACAGATTCAACACCCCCGTTGTACACCCTGTTGAGGAAACTCAGACAACCCTCTACACCTTCAAGATCTGATCCAGGCACGCCCAACGGGCGGTCTGTCCCGGCGCCAACGGTCACGATAACCTTATCAAATGTCCGACCGAGCGTCATAAGTCCATCTGGGAGGTCTATCGGATGAGAGGTCTCGAATTCAACCCCCATCTTTCGGATAAGGTCGATCTCATGGTCGAGTATGTCACGTGGCAGGCGATACGACCCAATACCATACCTCAGGAGCCCGCCGGGCTCGGCCTCTTTTTCAAAGACCTTCACATGATAACCGAGACGAGCGAACTCGGCTGCGGCAGTCAGACCGGCAGGACCGGAACCGATAACAGCAATCTTTTCCGGCCTTTGAGATATCTCCCCCGACTCTGAAACATTGGGATGGGCCAACTCATAGTCAGCCAGAAATCTTTTGATATCTCTGATCGCTATGGACTGATCCAGTTCGCCTCTTCTACAGGCCTCCTCGCATGGATGGGTGCACACCCGCCCGCATATGCCGGGCAAGACATTGTCACGTCTGACCACTTCAAGGGCCTCCCTGAACCTGCCCTTTCTTGCCAGGGCGATATAGGCCTGGGCGTTTACACCAAGTGGACAGGTGCTTTGACAGAGCGGTTGCTTGGCCTTTTGAATCACCGGGCGGCCGGGAAGGCTTCTCCGACCGGCAAATTGGATTGGTGAACCTCCGTTGGGCGTCGTAACAGGGCAGATTTCAATACAACGACCGCATAGGGTACAGTGATCCGGATCGATGTATGTTTGTAATCGCCTCACCACGGCACGGAATCCCTGTGGCGTATGTTTGAGCGACGTGATCCGACCGGGCAGGATAGTCTGTATGTTCGGATTTCTGAGCAGTCTCAAGAGTCCCGGGCGGTAGGCATAATTCAGGTGGACACCGGAAGCCAGCTTCCATCTATCTTTGGATAGCTTTTTGTCGAGATCCGGATCAGAATCGATGAGTGTCACGGGGACGCCCAATTCCCCCAATTTGTTGGTGGCCGCAATACCGGCCGGCGTGGCTCCAATGACAATGACCCTATGTAGCCGATCTTTAGTCCGCTTCATGTTCAGGCCCCCGGTCTTCCTGTGGCCTTTTTTTCGCGGCCCTTCAGCACGGCCAGACCGTGATCACAGCCTCTCTTAAAGGCGATTAAGTTCATTTTTTCAGTTCCTTTGGGCACGGATTGGGCCACGGCTTTCTCGGCAGCGCTGACGGATACGGCTCCGGTAAGCGTTGTAATGAAACCGATCATAATAATATTGGCCATCATTTTTCTTCCAAGCTCTTCGGCAATCCGTGTGGAAGGGATTGAAAAGTAGGTCCTGCCCACGCCTTTTGGCTGGACAAGGTCCTGGTCAATAAGCAATGTACCCTCTTTCTTCAGTTTTTTTACGAACTTGTCATACCCGGACTGTGACATGCAGACGAGGATATCAGGATTCCTGACGTAGGGATAGTGAATCGAGTTATCGGAAATGATCACCTCCGCGCTGCAAGCGCCCCCCCTGGCTTCCGGGCCGTAAGATTGAACGAGGGTGCTCTGCTTGTGGTCTCCAAGGGTGGCGGCCTCTCCAAGGATACGACCAGCTAGGACGATCCCCTGGCCCCCGAACCCGGTAATGATGATCTCCTGCGCGTCCATTTTTGACTTTTTATCTGCCATGGCATTCCTAGCACTCCCAAAGGGTCTGAAATCTGAAGCACCCAAGGGGAGCTTAAAGTTCTCTTCTGTCTTTCAGTTTCCGCCTGATACTCTTTTATCCCCGTCATCGAGGTCTTTAGGACGACACGTGGCGTCATACATATCAACACATGTGGGTTGGCTGACATGAACAAAATTTCCTAACACCACTCCTCTGTCGAAATCGATAGCCAGCTCTTGGGGATTGGCCTTGTTCTTAATAATCGTCTTTTCCTGGTAGAGTCTGAGTGTGTCAAGAGACCTTTCCTTGTTTCTCCTGCCGTAGTTGACAGGGCAGGGGGCAAGGACTTCGACAAAAGAAAAACCTCTATGGAGAATCGCCTCTTCGATCGATTCGGTCAGATCGCGGGCATGGAGAATCGTCCACCTCGAGACATAGGTGGCCCCCGAGGCATAGGCCAGCAGGGGCAGATTAAAGGGCGGTTCAGGATTTCCCACGGGGGTCGTCGTGGTTTTTGCCTGATAAGGGGTGGTTGCAGCCACCTGCCCCCCTGTCATGCCGTAGTTGAAGTTGTTGACACAGACGACCGTAAGGTCAACATTCCTGCGTGCCGCATGTATGAAATGGTTGCCTCCTATAGCAAACAGATCTCCATCACCGCTGAAGACGATCATGTTCAATTCAGGCTTGGCCAACTTCATGCCGGTGGCAAAAGGTATGGCCCTGCCGTGAGTCGTATGATAGGAGTCCAGATTCACATATCCCGCGCCCCTCCCCGAACATCCTATGCCTGAGACCACCGCTGTCTTCTTAAGATCAACGCCTGTTTCTATGAGTGCGTTCAAACAGGATGCAAAGGCCGTTCCTATGCCGCATCCCGGGCACCAGATGTGGGGGATACGATCTGTTCTAATGAGATGGTCCAGGGGATGGACCTCCTGTTTATGAACCTGGTTCATTATCATCTACCTCGTGCCTACGCAAACTCGACAAATTCGCTGAAGCCCAAAAATCGGGATCAACCACAACGCGCCTCGTCCATCGATAATCTCTTCTCAGAGTCGGGCCCATCCTGCTGTCCCTTCTTCTGAGACGTTGTTGCCTCATTACCTCAAGATACTTTCTCAAGCGTCTCCAAAACGGTCTCAGGGGCGATAATCGTGCCTCCAGGATGTCCAACCAGAAATGCAGGGGCCTTCCCACAGGCACATCTCTCCACTTCCAGATGGATCTGTCCGAAATTGATTTCAACCGTGACAAAGGCCTTGACCCTTGCCGCCAGATCTCTGATAAGGGCCTCAGGAAATGGCCAGACCGTAATCAGCCTCAACAGGCCCACCTTGATGCCCATTTCTCGGGCCTCGTCAACGGCTGCCAGGCTTGTCCGAGACGATACACCGTAAGAGACTATGATGATCTCGGCATCGTCAATCCTATAACCCTCAGTCATGATAATATCATCGAGATTGTTATGAATCTTGGCCCTCAAACGGGCCATCATCTCAGCCTGGGCCTCAACCGTCATGACCGGATACCCTCGTTCATCATGGGTAAGGCCGGTTACGTGAATATTGTACCCTTCTCCGGCGAAGGCCATAGGCGCTACACCATTAGGCCCCGGTTCGAATGCCTTGAATCGGTCCTTTCGCCCTCTTGCTCGGGTCCTGGATAGGAGTTTGATATCTCTGGCCTTAGGGATCGTAACCCGTTCACTGAGATGTCCGACCATCTCGTCAGTCATAATGAATACGGGGGTACGGTACTTCTCGCTCAGATTGAACGCCGTAATGGTCTGATAAAAGATTTCCTGCGGTGATGACGGTGCCAGTGCTATGATCTCGTTATGACCATGGGCACCCCATCTCGCTTGCATCATATCCCCTTGAGCCCCCTGGGTCGGAAGCCCTGTAGAAGGTCCGGCACGTTGGACATCGACAATCACGCAGGGGGACTCCGTACAGAAAGCGAGGCCGATATTTTCCATCATCAAACTGAAACCGGGCCCGGAGGTGGCGGTCATGCTCTTCACACCGGCACATGACGCACCAATGACGGATGCGAGCGCCGCGATCTCATCTTCCATCTGGATGAATGTGCCGCCAACCTCAGGTAGCCGGGCTGACATATGCTCGGCTATTTCAGTGGCAGGCGTAATGGGGTAGGCCCCGAAAAAAAGACAGCCCGCTGCAATAGCCCCTTCAGCACAGGAGACATCGCCCGTCATAAAATGTTCTCCCGTCCTCACTGCTGGATTCATTATTCTATCTCCCAATGGACTCTTGAGCCGACAAGAGATCGCAACAATGACACCTTCGCAAAAAGGGCCTCCTGTCGAAGTCGAGCACTTCCATTTTCAACGGTTACGTCCATGAGTTCCCCATGCATCTCTACATGTCGCCTGTTAAGATTGGGTCGGCTTCAACAGAATAGATGGCGAATTCCGGGCAAATAATCTCGCAATAGTGGCAGTTGACGCAGTCATCGGCTTTTTTCACTTCAGGTGGATGGTAGCCCTTTTGGTTAAATCGGGCTGCAAATTCGAGGACCTCCTTTGGGCAATACTCAATGCAATAACCGCAGCCTTTACATCGATCTTCAAGGATATGAACTACACCCCGTGAAATCTGAATCTCATCCGCATCAAGTGGAACACGCCAGAATGTCATGGGCCTTTCCTTAGTTGTGAAATTTTATTCATCATAAATCACTATCATTTTTGTGATAATATTGGGTTCGAAGGGCATATGTCAAGAAGTTTTTAAGTGAAAAGCAGCTGAACTTAAGATACCGTCATATTTCTGCAAGGGGTGTCTTTTGAGTTGTCGGTAACCTGTATCTATATAAAGGTCTATTCCTGGAAAAACATTTTTTGTGATGTGCAAGGAGGGTGGTTTTTTATTGTTTTGACTTATTGTTCTTGGAAACCATATCGTTTTTAGAGGGGTTTTCTCGGGCTAGGGGGAGTCACACAAACGATAGGCCTATTCAGGTGCTGGTCAGAACCCCATATCATAAGATTTTCTCTGCGAACCAGAAAAGAAGCATTCCTACAAGCACCGTACCCCCAAGAGACTTGGTTTTGAGTGCAAAGAGGAATGTGGGGAGGGCGACCCATAGACCTGGTTGGAGAAAATCGAGGTGACGTGGCACTCCGGTAGTGACAAGGGCAGGAAGAATCAAGGAACTCAAAATGGCCACCGGTAGGAGGTCGAGCCATTGGGTAAACCATTCGGGGAGATCCCTGTTGGATAGGTATTGAAGGGGGATCCACCTTGGTACGAAAGTGACAATACCCATGCCAAGAATGAGAAAGAGATATTCCGTAGTCGTCATCTGTCATCAGGGCCTTGCCCGATAGTGGGGGAGGGCTTTCAATGCCCCGCCACCACTGATCGTTAGAGGCGTGATACTCTCGAAATCGATGTATCAAGCGGTTAAGAGGAAAAAGATCTCCTGCCGATGTCGTCCCTATTCACTCGTGTCTTCATGGGCATGACGAATCAGGACACCTATGGTGGCGGCTGCTACAGAAGCAAGGACAATATAGGCGTTGCCGGGTATATGCAATGCCATAACAATTGATAGGATTCCCGCGATCAATCCTGTAAATATGTAAATCGTTCCTTTGAGTTGAAACACCAAGAGGCATAGAAACATGGCAGTCAAGGCATAATCGATACCAAAGGCACCAACAGGGATGAACTGTCCGCCGTAGCCTCCCAAAACAGTGCTGATAAGCCAGGTCGCGTTAGCGATATGGTTGACGAAAAGCGCCCTCTGCCAGCTCCAGTCACCCTCGCTGAATTTGGAGAGATTGACGGCAAAACTTTCATCTGTGACGCCGTAGGCAAAGAGGGGGACGAGGCCTTTGTTAAGGGTCCCCAAATGAACGGAAAGGACCGAACTCATAAGAAGATGCCTGAGATTAACAGTGAAAGTAGTTGCTATCATGGAGAATATCCCTGCTCCACCTGCCAGCATGGATACTACGATAAACTGGGAGCTCCCGGCAAAGACCACGAGAGACATGAGCAGGATTTCCAAGGGATGGAGACCCGCCTTTTGGGCCAGAACACCGAAGGCGATTCCCAGGGGCATATATCCGAGGCAGATCGGCCATCCTGCCCGCATGCCCTCCTGAAATGGGTTAGGGGTCTTACATCCGTTTGTGGCGGGGTTGTCTGCTTTACCGTCAGCCCCTTCCGTAGAGGAAAAGATTCTCGGAAAATTTCTTCTTGATTTCCGTCCGCACCTCACCTTATCTTCCGTCACACGCTTCCACCTGAGCGTTTCATCTGAGATCAACAAAGTTGAAATTTACATGATCAGACAGTCAGCAACCAATTCCCACAAGTACTTGACGACAAGCCCATCCATGTCATGTTCTTTTTTAATATTGTTCAGTTGACCGTGGCAGCTGTGGCAGGGAACGACGATCATGTCCGCACCTGTGGCCTTGATCTGATCCATTTTTCTCCGGCCGTAGTGTATGCGTTCTTCGTTGTAGCCGGTTGTCAGTGTTCCGCCTCCACCTCCGCAGCAGATCTGATCCATCCGGAAAGGGTGAAGATCAACCCAGTTTTCCAGACACTGATCAAGTATCCACCTGGGTTCGTCAAAGAACCCATGTCCAAACCTCTTTTGGGCCTTTCGACCATAGTTGCACGGATCATGGTAGGTGGCCAGGACATCGAACCTTGACCTGTCGACCTGTATTCTCCCATCCTTGATGTACCGGATAAGAAGATCGAACACGGTAACCGCACCGAACTTCGTCAATGATTCTGGATACCATCTTTCAAGACCAGACCTGGTCGCCAGATAGGCATGGCCTCATTCCGGCCAGAGGAGGTTCTTGATTTTCAGCTTCTCCATCTGTTCAACAAGGCGGCCGGCCATCGTCTTCATGGCCTCATCGTCCCCCGTAAAATATCCCCAACTTGTTCCTTCCCAATTTTCCGAAATGATTGTCCAGTCCTCTTCTGCCGCGTAAAAGATCTTCCACCAGTGTTTGAGATCTTCCGTATGGGTGTTGACCAGCTTGTTGTGTATGGTTGTCAGGATGTTGGCGCCTTCTTTGTCGATGGGGACTTGAAAGCCCTCAAAACCAGGTTCTTCAGCGATTTCTTCTGCAACATCCTGGACAATGAAGAGATAATCTTCCTTTGGAAGGGAGAGATTATTCCCTGTTTTCAGGGCCGCAGACAGGCCCTTTTGAAGAATTCCCGGCACTTTTTCTTTCTCTCGAAGGGATCGGATATTGCGTACGATGTCGGCGATATCAACACTCATCGGACAGACATGCTCGCACTTGCCGCACAGGGTGCAGATCCAGGGCCATCTCGCCTCTATTAGACGATCCTGAAGGCCGAGTCCCACCATTCGCACCACCTTGCGCGGATCAAATCCGTCTATGCCTGATGCAGGGCAAGAGCTTGAACAGATCCCGCATGTAACACACTGCTCCTGGGAGAAGGGCCATGACCGGAATCGCCCGTGATTGAGGCTGTTCATGTCGATTTCATCCGATAATGCCATTGCTTCTCTTCCTTTATCTTGTTCCATCAAACGGTCCTTTATCTGAGTCTGATCGGTCCGAGTGCGACAAGCCTATCTCTGAAACGCGTGCAGATCTCCGCACATTCTCTCCCCATATTAGAGGCCAGTGTATATCGCTGAAGCCGTTCCTTTTCAAGGCCGATTGTCGTCAAACGATCAGTGAGATGGTCTGTTCTTTTTACTATCAAGGAATAACCCTTTTCCGAATGACAGTTTCCTTTATGGCAGCTCAGGACAAGGACCCCGTCATAATTATTATTGAAGGCACCAAGGATATCCTCAACAGACAGATTTCCCGCGCAAGGGACCTCAACGATATCCATTTGGTCAGGAAGGGGATATCCCAGGGATGCCGCGGTTTCCATGGCCTGCATGGAGGATCGAGCACAGCAAAAGGCGGCAATGCGAGGTGCAAAATCCTGTTGAATTCTTGGGCCGCCCTCTTTTTTGACTTGTCCGGACAGAACCCTGCGAAGGGAAGACTCCAGTGTGATGGCCTGTCGCGGGCATTCAGCAACACATATCCCGCATCCTTCACAGGCATCCGGCTCGATATAGGGCCTGCTGTTGACGAAAACCGCATGATAGGGACAGAGGCGATAGCATGTGAGGCAGCGGATGCAGGCGCCCCCATCGATCAGTGCACTTTCCTTTGCCTTTCTGTGCTTTCCGGCCATCAGCGCCATTGTCTGGATAGCTCCACTATGAGCATCGGCCCTTTGATCTATAGGCGATAGAACAGCACGAGAAGGGCCTGCCGCAAAGATACCCACCCTGTTGGTAAACAGGTTATAGCGATGAACATTGTCTGCCTGTAGAAATCCCAAATCGTCCGCGTCTATGTTGAGTATTTCAGCAAGGTTCCGGTGGTGATTGGAGGGATGAATCGTTTCATCCACTACAATAATGTCCGCTGTTAATCGACACCTTTCGCGAGTGATTTCATCATAATAGGTGATCACCCTGCTTCTATTTTTCTCTTCCCCAACCTCCGGTACAGAGTCTAGAGCCTTTATGTAGATGGTCCCGGCCTCACGGGTTTTCTTGTACAGGATCTCCAGCCCCTCATCAGCAACCTTGAGGTTTTTGGTAAACAGATAAGTTTGGGCACCCACGTCGGACTGCAAGGTGAGGCAAGACCTCATTATCTCCTTGTGGATCAGGGGATCGCTCTCATGGACCAGCCCGGTGAAAAAGGCGACCTTCTTGCCGTCTGAAAGAAGATCCTCTCTCCTTGATCGATTATCCAGTATCTCCATCATTGCGGATAAAGAGAGAAGAGCCTTTGAAGGTTTGAGATTATATAGGGAGAAGTTAGGCGCTCTTTGGTAATCCTCGGCGATCACGATGTTGGAGACAGTCTTTGATACCCTCTCTCCATCGCTGTCCAGAAAAACCTTGAAGTTTCCAACAGCGCCATGACAGGCAAGCAGTCTGGTGTTTGAAAGGCGTTCCGGTTTTTTCCTGTTTGTGTTATCCGATCTTTTGTCAAGAGAGGAGAAATCACAACATGGATCTCTAGAGACTATTGTGACCTGTATGCCCATACCAACAAGTTCCTCTGCGAGGTCCAGGGCACAGAGGCTATTTCCGAATATCATTGTTTTCTTAATCAAGGATCTCCCCTGCATGGTTTGGAGTTTTGTAAAATCCTAAATGGTCGATAGTTGTTCTCCTGTTTCAGGGCATGCGGGTCTCTTCCTGAAAGGCCTCAGAGTCTTCTCTGATTTCATGCGACGCCCCAGCCCTCCCGCGCTGACTTACTGAAAAAGCGCATTTTGACTGTTGCTCAACAATCGCCGCTCTCAAGATATTTCACGACCTTGAAGGTTGTACTCAGCGCATGGTTCATAGTTTCAGGGATACTCATCGGGCCGTTTGCCGTACCTGCCGTAAAGACCCCTTTCCAGGTTCCTGAGACGCTGCTTTCACAGCCGGGGAAAAATCCTGAATCATCAAGGTCGACGCTGAGCAGGTCGGCCAGGTCCCGGTTATCCCTGCCGGGCTGAATCCCTACCGATAAAACGACCAGATCAAATAGATCTTCGCGGCTCTCTTCTGTTCCCCCGTCGAAATAGCAGAGCCGCAAGGACTTGTCTTCCACCTCAAAGATGTCACCAGGTATGGTTCGAATCATGCGGATGTCCGACTTCAGCATGTGGTAAAAAGAATCGAAATCCTTGCCGAAGGTCTGAATATCAATGTAAAAAAAGGTGATTTTGATCCCAGATTGTCGTGATTTGATGAGACGTGCCATACGCAGGGCCGATGGGCAGCACACCTTGGAACACCAGAGGTGATTCAATTTGGCATCCCTGCTGCCGACGCACTGAATAAACGCCATACTCTTCGGCTCTTGTTCGTCGGAAGGTCTTTTGACCAGGGCCTCCTGCCTCAGCATTCTTTCCAGGTCAAGGTTCGTGATGACGTTTTCAAACCGTCCGGCCCCATATGGCTTATCTTTGGGATCAAAGGCCTCGAATCCTGTTGCTACGATAATGGCATCTGATGCAAGAAGGAGCCTTGATCCTTTTTCCTCTAAATTAATCGCCTTTTCAGGGCAGACGTCTTGGCACTTGTCACAAGAGCGGTCCAGATGATAGAGGCACAGGGCTTCGTCTATTGCGTAAAACGGTTTTTGATTCTTTGATGTCCCGCGGACGATCGCCCCCTCTACGGGACAGATATCCCTGCAATTTCCACAGGCAACACATTTTTCAGGATCGATGGAGTGCGGCCTTCCAAAAACCTTGACGGAGAATCTGTCTCCCTTTGTTATCCCTTCCACCTGACTCCCGGCGAATAGGTGGATGCGCTGTTCTTGAACAACCTCCTTGAGACTATCCTCAACCAGGCAGGCCCCGCACTTGACACACTCATCCGTGGCCTTGCAGGCATACTGGATGGCATGTCCTCCAGGGAAAACCGACTTTTCGACCAGGTCGACATTGATATCAAATCGAGCCAGTTCTCGTGCCGCTGAAAGACCTGCTATGCCCCCGCCGATAATAAGGACCCTTTTTTTGGTCAAACCCGAGTGGACTCTCTCTCCTTGCTCACCACCTGCACCTAATCCTTCCACGCGTCAAGAAACCTCCTTTATCAAATTATTATGAATCGTTTTCCTGAACTTATCAAACATTTAAAGCGGATGTCCGGGAAAGTATCGATATGATGCCGGGATTTTGTCTCCAGATATGGTCTCAATGCCGCCACAAAGCTGCGGCAATGCCATCCAATCGAGACTATTGTGTGAGAGGGTAAAGAGGTAAGCGGAGCAAAGAAAAGGGGTTTAGATCGACCATTGAACGATGGAGGAGGCCCATGTCAGACCAGCGCCAAAGGCCGTCATCAGTACTAAATCACCTTTCTTGATAAGACCCTGACGGTTGGCTTCATCGAGGGCAATCGGTATTGTGCCGGAAGATGTGTTGCCGTATCTGTCGAGGTTTACAAAGATCTTTTCCATCGGGATTTTGAGATATTTCGACATGCCCTGAATGATCCTGATATTGGCCTGATGAGGAATCACGATAGATATGTCATCGCTTGAAAGGGAGTTATTTTTCATGGCCTTTTTGGAAATGGAAGTCAGAAACTCGATAGCCCTTTTGAAGAGTCGGTTCCCTTCCATTCTTAAGTGAAAGGGTTTTTGGTCCATGTCACTCAGTATTTCAGGAAGTGAATCATTTCCCTTGGCCGAATAGAGAAGTTCCCAAAGGCTTCCATCCGACTGTATATGTGTTGAAAGAATCCCCCCTCCATTGTTTTTCGATGTGACTACGACCGCCCCTCCTCCATCAGCCAGAAGGACGCATGTTCCCCTGTCTGTCCAGTTTATCACGCTTGAAAGACGCTCGACACCGACCACAAGAGCGGTCTTGGCCGTACCGCACCGGATGGCGTTGTCAACTGTAGAGAGGGCATATAGAAAACCGCAACACCCCGCTGAAATATCAAAGGCGGCCGCGTTCTTCGCGCTCAAGGCATCCTGAATGCTGCATGCCGCAGAGGGGAACATCCTGTCCTGAGTTACCGTCCCCACGACGATCATGTCAAGGTCGGATGCGCCCACTCCTGCCATGTCCATGGCCCTCAGAGAGGACTCGATGGCCATTGCCGACGTGCTTTCGTTGCGCGCTGTCGATGAGATCCTTCTTTCAACTATTCCTGTTCTCCGCCTGATCCACTCATCAGAGGTGTCCACTATGCTTTCGAGATCCCTGTTGGACAGGATCCTCTCCGGCACCATTGATCCGGTGCCTATGATATGCGCCGTGGGGCGTTCAGTGGTCATGTCTTCTCCCATCAGAAACCCAGAATAAATTACAATTATCTTCCATGTTCGTAACCTTTTATTATAAGTTCACAAAGAAGTCATGTCAATAAGAGTTTTTGCCAAAGAAGAGAATAAGCGAGACTATTGCGATATTTCTCCTTCTCACTTCGATTTACCTCTGCCCTGGGCTCTTTCTTGCTTTTAATGGATGGACTATTGTCCTCAGGGCAGGGATGAAAGGGAAAAACAACCTTGACTTTTTTGCACCATATACCTAAACAGATGGCATTATGAAGAAAAAAACGACATTTTTATTTGAAGTTGGGATGCTGAAGAAGACCCCTCGGAGTGGGTATCAATTCCTAGGTTCGGGCGGTGAGTCAGTTGCGGATCACTCATTTCGAACGGCAATCATTGCCTATGTCCTTGCGTCGGAAACTGATGATGTCAACCGAGAGAAGGTGGTCTTGATGAGCCTTTTCCATGACCTTGCCGAGACCAGGACCGGCGATCAGAACTATGTGAACAAAAGATACGTTGAGGTGGACGAAGAGAGTGCTCTTCGAGACCAGGTACGGGGCCTGGTCTTTGGCGATCAGATTATGGCCCTCACGGAAGAGTTTAACAGGGCTGAGACACTGGAGGCCCGATTGACAAGAGATGCGGACCAGCTCGACCTGATACTCGAATTAAAGGAGCAGCTGGATCTGGGTAATGCCTATGCCAGGGACTGGCTCCACTATGCTGTCCAAAGGCTGACCACCAAAAACGGAAAGGATCTTGCAAAGGAAATCCTGGAGACGGATAGTGCTGATTGGTGGTTTGAAAAAAAGACAGAGCGGTGGGTCAATGGTCCTTTCAACAAGCGGAAAGCCGAATAACAATTTCAATTTTCCAGGGGGACAGAGGGTCATGAGGATCAGCCTCGTCGTTTCCCTCGGATGTCATATATTCCTGTTTGCGGCTATGCAAAAAGCCTTCCCCGTAAGCTGGATTATGAAACCGTTAAAAACGTACCACGTTGAACTGTTTCGACCGGCCGTGCATAACCTGGACGAGGATGAAACATCTACTACGGAACTGGCGGGAATCAAGCCAAAGGAAAAGCCGAAAGCATCTGATTCTGAAGACACCATCTCACTGGATACCACGGACAGGCGATACAGTTCCTATGCCAGGGTGATCAAGGAAAGACTGATGCGCCAATGGAGATATCCCCCAAAGGCGAGAGAAAACCTCATTGAGGGGGAAGTCCTCCTTGTCTTCAGCCTGAACAGGGAAGGCCATCTCCTGGTTACGAATAGACTCGAGAATGCAGCCCACAGCATTCTTGCCGGAGAGGCTGAGAGAGCGATCAGACAGGCTGCCCCGTTTCCACCCTTTCCTCACTCTATCACGGTATCGAGACTGAATATCAGGGCCAGTTTCATTTACAGGCTGACAGCGTCGAAAAAGTAGAAAAATGAAACGGATGGGAAACCATATTTCAGCGGAAGAAACAGGCCCGCCCCGGGCAGAACACTTGTAGGGGAGGAAGAGGGGGTTAGAAGGGATCTCCTCTTTTCTTCCTCAGTCAACAAGTAGTCGACTTTCCCTTATTGGGTTACTTCCAGTAAAACGCCCTTGCAGCTTTTGGGATGCACAAAACCAAACTTGGTCTCAGGATCCTTGCTTATTATAGTCAGGCCCTTCTTCTCTAATTCATCGATGTCTTTATCCCAGTCTTCCATAAGCACCGACAAATGGTGAATGCCTTCTCCTTTGCTGGCGACATATTTGGAAACAACGGCATCCTCGCTGGTCCCTTGCATGATCTCTAGTGTGAAATTCCCCAGAGTCATCATGGCGGATATCTGTTTCATTTCAGGAACTTCCTTTTTCTCAACCAATTGTGCTCCCAGCTTTTCCTCGAAGAACTGAATCGACTTATCGACATCTTTGACGGCAATACCTACGTGATTGAATTTAGTAATCATTCTGTGAAACCTCCGGTTTAGGTTTTTGGATGCCGCAATGATAGCAAAACCTCGATCGAAAGCAACTCGAAATTTTGTGCTCCAAGTATCAAAACCTAAGACGGCTGATCACGAGTAGTCTATTGGTTGGAGCCCCTTGCGTCGCCTGACAGCTTCCAGGAGCCCTACTGTGCCGGTCATCATGTTGTCCCCCCATGGAGCCCCAAACAGCATGGGGAGTCTTGAACCGACAACCAAACCGCGTTTCGGGCCCGTGGCTATAACAACTTGATTCTTATCAAAACCAATGGCCCTGCGAATATAGGCCCCATGTCCCCCCATTGTAAGAACCTCTTGGTGTTTGAGTCTTCCATCGACCAGATCTCTTATAAGGGAGTCCAGGATTTCAGCGGTAATATCTACCGTGTGATACTCAAAAAAGCCGGCTATCTCATCCCCCTCCATGGCGGCACCCAGGGTATGAGAAGTCGCCACATCAAGGATCAAGACCCTCTGCTCTGCTCTTGCCTGGCTGTCCATTGAGGCTCCAACAACAGCGGCCATGCCGCTGTCCATGACATAGACCTCTTTGGTCGGCAACAAGGTTGCGCTTTGAGCTAGGGAGTCCAAACGGTTCATTGTGACCGGGACCTCATCTCCCGCGTACAAAAGGGCATGTGGAAGGGGTGTCATATCAAGCCTCTCTGTAAACATATTGTGGCGGAAGTCAAGATGGGACACGCCAACCGGGGGAGTCCCATGGTCTTGGGCGCACACAGCAACCACGTCGAAGGAAAAGGGCACGCCAAAACCTTCTATGATCCGGCGTATCCTTTCCGCCTCGATATCCTGCAGGTTCAGATGACTGTGTCGGCCGGCTTCAACGAGCTTTTCCGCCTCCAGGTCTGTGATCACTCTTATGCCCCATGATTGGATCTTATCGATGTCGTGACTCAGGGTCTGGGCCGAAGAAAGGGACATAATAACTTCCCTCTCCTTTGCGTGCCTCCTTAAGACCCTGGTTATGGGCCCCCCTCCCATTTCACATCCCGTGATGATGATATCTCCCGTCAGGGTCTCAGCTTCTTCAGCCACAGATTGTACCGGGGACTTTACGACCGCCTTATAAGTGTGGTTGGAAACCTTGTCATAGTAAAGGATATCCATGGTGCCGGCGCCGACATCAATCATGAGGAATCTGCTCATGTGCGTTTTTCTCCTAACATCTGAGGTTTTGTTACACCTGGATCGATGCCATACCTTTGGGTCCTGAAGAAGATATCATACGGGACAACTACACAGTAAAATCCTCCGCAGGACCCGACTCCGACCGCTAAGAGGTGAGGTCTCCTGTAGATCTCTAAGGTAGTGATTTGTTAGGATTAAAATTAACATGGAAGAGCCCTTGAAAGCAATACAGATCTCTCGGTTCGAATGGAATTATCTTGACTTAGAGAGGGGTCTCTATAATATTATGGGCCGTATAACCGTAATTAGGAAGCAAAGAAGGAGATAATTATATGGGAGATGTTGTTATTGTTTCGGGTGCAAGGACGCCGGTGGGGAGTTTCGGCGCAAGTCTGAAGTCGACGCCGGTCGTGGAACTGGGAGCACTCGTGTTAAAGGCGGCTTTGGAAAAGGCGAATCTGAAACCTGTGGCGACTGAGGCGTTCACACAGTTTGAACCGGACAGCCTGAGAGACCTGGGCATGATTGATCTGGAAAAAGAGAGATACGACTATAGTGATTCCCTCGAGCCTGTTCAGATCGATGAGGTAATTATCGGCAATGTAGTCGGCGCAGGTCAGGGACAAAATGTGGCCAGACAGGCGATGATCAGAGCAGGCATATCCAAGGAGACACCGGCGTATACGGTAAACAAGGTCTGCGCCTCCGGTATGAAGGCGGTGGCCCTTGCAACGCAGTCGATCCTGGCCGGGGAGGCGGACATTGTTCTGGCCGGCGGCATGGAAAATATGAGCCTCATCCCCTATTCGGTGCCGACAGCCAGAACAGGGGCGCGTATGAACAACGTTGAGATGGTCGATCTTATGATAATGGATGGACTCTTTGAGATCTTCTACGGATACCATATGGGCATGACAGCCGAGAACATCGCCGAGAAGTATGGCATTTCCCGGGAAGAACAGGACGAACTGGGAGCTTTGAGTCACAGTCGCGCACGACGGGCCATATCGGAAGGTCTCTTTAAAGATGAAATTGTCCCTGTGATGATTCCTCAAAGAAAAGGGGACCCTCTGACATTTGATACCGACGAAAGACCGATGGACACGAGCCCTGAAAAAATGGCCAAGCTTAAGCCGGCCTTTAAGAAGGGGGGGACTGTTACCGCGGGAAATGCGTCGGGAATCAATGATGCGGCAGCCGCCCTTCTCCTCATGTCCGATTCCAGGGCGAAAGAGCTGGGGCTCAAGCCGCTGGTGAGAGTAAAGGCCTATGCCTCTGCAGGCACAGATCCGGCTTACATGGGGCTCGGTCCGATTCCGGCTGTGAGGAAGCTCCTTGACAGGGAAAAATTGGCGATCGATGATTTCGGTGTGATTGAATTGAATGAGGCCTTTGCTTCTCAGGCTATTGCCTGTATGAGAGAATTGAAGTGTGACCCTGAAAAGACCAATATCGTGGGGAGCGGGATATCTATTGGTCATCCGATCGGTTGCAGCGGGGCGCGTATCCTATTGACCCTGATCGGCCTTATGACAAGAGGGAATCATGATCTCGGACTGGCCTCCCTCTGCATAGGTGGTGGCCAAGGCATGGCCACGGTTCTCGAAAGAGTGTCATGAATTTAAAAATAGATGTGAAGGAGACAATGATGGCTTATGAAAATATCATTTTTGAAAGAGATGGGGATGTGGCTGTTATCAAGTTCAACAGGCCGAAGGCCTTGAACGCCATCAATCAAGCAGTCCTTAGTGAGGTTGCTGATGCTCTGGACAAGATCGAGGCGGACAAGTCCGTAAGGGTTCTGGTACTTACGGGGGAGGGTGAAAAGGCCTTTGTGGCGGGAGCCGATATCGCTCATCTGACAAAGCTCGATCCTCTTCAGAGCCGCACGTTTTCACGGGAAGGACAGGAGCTTTTCTTCCGCTTTGAAATGTTGCCCATACCGGTTATCGCCTCTGTTAACGGGTTTGCCCTGGGAGGCGGCTGCGAAATAGCCATGGCTTGTGATTTTATTTATGCCTCCAGCAATGCCAAGTTCGGCCTGCCGGAGATTAACCTCGGCCTTATTCCGGGCTTTGGAGGGACCCAGCGGCTCCCCCGTCTCGTGGGAAAGGCCCTTGCAAAAGAGATGTGCATGACCGGTGGGATGATCAGTGCTGATGAAGCAAAGGATATCGGCCTTGTAAACAAGGTCTTTCCGCCTGAAAAACTCTGGGAAGAAACAATGAAGACTGCCGGCATTATGGCGTCAAAGGGGAAAGTATCCATGAGAGCGGCCAAGCGATCTGTGGATCGGGGAGTCAACCTTGATCTTCGCTCGGGTTGTTACTATGAAGCAGAGGCCTTTATGGCTTGCGCCTCCAGCCCTGATATGAAAGAGGGAACCGCTGCGTTTCTCGAAAAAAGGAAACCCGAATTTAAAGGAGAATTAGACTAAAATGGATTTTCAGCTGACAGAAGAGCAACAGATGGTCCGTGATATGGCCAAACGGTTTGCAGAGACAGAGATCAAACCAAAGGCCGCGGAACTCGATGAAAAACATATCCATCCGGAAGAAATCGTTAAGAAGCTGAGCGAGTTGAAATTGCTTGGAATTGCCGTGCCTGATCAATATGGCGGGGGGGGGATGGATTATGTCAGCTATGTCGTGGCCCTTATCGAGATCTCCAAGGCCTGCGCGTCAACAGGCGTTATCATGTCGGCAAATAATTCTCTCTACTGCTTTCCTGTTTATGCCTTTGGTACGGAAGATCAGAAAATGAAATACCTCGCTCCATGTGCTTCGGGAGAAACTCTGGGTTGCTATGGATTGACAGAGGCAGGCGCCGGTTCAGACGCAGCGGCAGTGCGTACAATGGCCGTCCAGGAAGGCGATGGATGGATTATAAACGGAGAGAAGAAGTTTATTACCAATGGCAATGTGGCGTCCTATGCCGTTATTGCGGCTATCACTGATAAGGGGAAGGGCTACAAAGGTATCAGCTCCTTTGTTATCGACCTCGACAATACACCAGGTTTTAAAGTAGGGCGGCTCGAAGACAAACTGGGCATCCTGGGCTCCGGAACTGCGGAATTGATCTTTGAAAACGCAAAGGTACCGGCCGACGCCCTTTTAGGGCAACAGGGAGACGGGTTCAAGCAGATGTTGACCACCCTTGATGGCGGCAGGATAGGCATTGCCTCCCAGGCGATCGGCATAGGCAGGGCCGTGCTGGAAGAGTCCTTAGAGTATGCCAAGACACGGGAACAGTTTGGCAAGCCTATAACCTCTTTTCAGGCGATTCAATGGAAACTGGCGGATATGGCCACGGAACTCGATGCGGCGGAACTCCTGACTCTCAGGGCCGCATGGCTGGAAGATCATGGAAAGCCTTATGAAAAAGAAGCTGCCATGGCCAAGATGTATGCATCGGATGTAACCATGAGGGCCTCTGTGGAAGGGGTGCAAATTCTCGGTGGATATGGTTACTGCAAGGAATACCCCATGGAGCGTCACATGCGTGACGCAAAGATATGCCAGATTTATGAGGGCACCAACGAGATCATGCGAGTCGTCATATCGAGCAACCTGATCAAAGGCCGATAAATGACAGTAGGTTGTTGCTCTCGCCGAGTACTCACGGGTGCTAATTCCTAAGAAGACGTCTGGATGGAGAAATAGGCTGTTGGCCCTTAGCTGATGAATGATTTTCCCTTCCTCTTTGCTGAAATCTGACTGCTAAAGGCTAACAGATTCCATCTATTATACATGGTTTCAGATAAGCGAGGTGACGTATGTCTATGCGCTCTGACGAAAAAGTCTTTCGAGACATTGAAGAAGGACAGGCGAAATGGCAAGGGAAGCTTGACAAGATCTTCGAATCAAAGCCTGAGCGTCTTGAACGATTTTCCACTGTCTCGGACAGAGAAATCAAGAGGATCTATTCTCCGTTGGATATTGCCGACACCGACTACATGAAAGACCTCGCTTTTCCCGGGGAATATCCCTTCACACGAGGTGTCCAGCCCTCCATGTATCGGGGACGACTATGGACAATGCGCATGTTTGCCGGCCTCGGAAGCGCCAAAGACACAAACAAAAGGTTTCATCTTCTCGTGGAGGCAGGCCAGACCGGTCTCTCCACGGCCTTTGATATGCCGACTCTCATGGGCTACGATACCGGTTCGCCCAAGGCACTGGGTGAGTGCGGCAAATGTGGGGTGGCTATTGACACGTTGGTTGATATGGAGGACCTCTTTGAAGGGCTGCCCATAGACCAGATCACCACCTCCATGACGATTAATCCTCCGGCTTCGGTTATTTGGGCCATGTATATTGCCGTCGCGGAAAACAGGGGGCTCGACAGGTCCGTCATTGGAGGGACCATCCAGAATGATATGCTCAAGGAGTTCTCGGCCCAAAAGACCTTCATGTGCCCGCCAAACCCATCGGTTCGTCTCATTACGGATACAGTTGAATTCGGGACAAGGGAAATTCCCAGGTGGAACACGATCAGCATAAGTGGCTACCATATCAGGGAGGCAGGTTCAACAGCAGTTCAGGAACTTGCCTTTACCATTGGAGACGGCATTGCCTATACCCAGGCTGCTATTGATAGGGGACTGGATGTTGATGAATTTGCTCCCCGCTTCTCCTTCTTTTTCAACTCCCACCTGGATTTCTTTGAAGAGGTTGCCAAGTTTCGAGCAGCCCGAAGGATGTGGGCCAAGATCATGAAGGAAAGGTTCAAGGCAAAAGACCCCAGGTCATGGTGGCTGCGGTTTCACACCCAGACGGCAGGCTGTTCACTGACTGCACAACAACCTTATAACAACGTGGTCCGGACGGCCCTCCAGGGGCTTGCGGCAGTCATGGGAGGGACCCAATCGTTACATACCAATTCATTGGATGAAGTGCTGGCCATTCCCACGGAGGAGGCAGCGACTATCGCCCTGAGGACCCAGCAGATCATCGCTGAGGAATCAGGTGTGGCCAACACCATCGATCCGTTGGGGGGGTCTTACTTTGTTGAAAAGCTGACCAACCAGTTAGAGGAGGAGGCCTTTGAGATCATTCAAAAGATCGATGACATGGGGGGAATGCTTGCGGCAATAGAGAAGAATTATCCCCAGCAAGAGATTGCCGATGCAGCCTACAACTATCAGAGGCAGATAGAAAAGCTAGAGAAGACCGTCGTTGGTGTCAATAAATACATTTCCGAAGAAGATATTCCTGTTGAGATCCTCGAAATCGATGACGAACTTGAAGCGCTGCAGCTCGAGAAACTCAATCGGATCAAAACCGAACGTGACAACAACAGGGTCAAGTCCTGTCTCGAAGATGTGGGTGACGCCTGCGCAGGAAATCGAAATGTTATGGATTCACTTATAGGAGCTGTCAAGGCCCATGCGACCCTGCAGGAAATATGTGATGTCTACAGACAGGTTTTTGGTGAATATCGGGATCCTGGAATCTACTAGGGCTAAGAGGATTGCGCCTTTCTTTGTTTGAGATCAACCTTACATGAGACAACTGCTCCGCAAGCTGGAGTAATCCTGGAGATTAGAGAGGTGGTGATGAAGGATAATAGGAGAATCAGAGTGATGGTAGCGAAGCCGGGTCTGGATGGGCATGACCGAGGGGCCAGGATAATTGCACGTGCCTATCGCGATGCCGGTTTTGAGGTCGTTTATACCGGACTTCACCAAACCCCCGAGGAGATAGTTGAAGCAGCCATTCAAGAAGACGTCGACATGATAGGTCTTTCCAGCCTTGCAGGGGCCCATAAATACCTCTTTCCCAGGACTCTTGAACTCTTAAAGGAAAAGGGAGCCGATGACATTATCGTTTGCGGAGGAGGGATTATTCCGGACGAAGACATACCGATACTGAAAGAGGCCGGTATTCGAGAAATCTTTACGCCGGGATCGTCTCTGGACGATATTGTTCATTGGGTAAAGGATAATGTCAAACCTCGATAGGACTGATAGAAACATGGATAAAATCGTGGAAAACGTAAAAGCCGGTGATATTAGAACTGTCGCTAGGCTTATCAGAGACATTGATGACGGCATTCCTGAGGTCAGAGATATCTTAAAGATGCTGTATCCGGCAACGGGAAAAGGTTATGTGATAGGCATCACAGGGGCGCCGGGTGTTGGGAAAAGCACCCTGGTGGATCAGATAGTGAGTCATTTAAGAAAGAAAGACAAGACCGTCGGAGTGCTGGCTGTCGACCCGACCAGTCCCTTTTCCGGTGGCGCCATTCTGGGTGATCGAGTCAGAATGCAGCGTCACAGTCTTGACCAGGGCGTGTTCATCCGTTCATTGGCGACACGAGGTCATTTCGGTGGCCTGACCCAGTCGACCAGGAGTGCGATTGACGTTATGGATGCCATGGGCAAGGACTATATCCTCGTTGAGACCGTAGGCGTTGGCCAGGATGAAGTCGACATTGTCAAGAGCGCCCAAACAACCATTGTGACGGTCATTCCAGGGATGGGTGATGACATCCAGGCCATCAAGGCGGGAATCCTTGAGGTGGGTGATATTTTTCTCATCAACAAAGCTGACAGGGATGGTGCTGACAAGACCTATAGTGACCTAAGGACAATGCTCGATATGGATCATAAGAAGCATGCGGATCGCGGATGGAGACCACCCATCATGAAGGCCCAGGCCGTCTTTGATATTGGCGTGGCCGAACTCCTTGAAGAAATAGAAAAGCACAGACAACACCTTATTGATAAATATGGTGAAACACACTCAAGGAGAATAGAGGGAAGGGTGCGGGAAGAGTTGAAAGAGATGGTGACGACCCGGCTCGTTGAAGGGGCTCTCTCAAAAATATTGCAAACAGGTGCATTTGAGGAGACCGTGGCAGCCGTATTGAAGGGAGATTTGGACCCTTATACGGCATGTGACAGACTTGTGCCCTCTGATTTAGTGTGATGTTAACCTCGTAAGAGAGGATGACCCATGATAGCTCGAAAAAAGGTGCCGTCAATCGGCAAAAGGCTCATGAAGCTGAGGAAGGAGAAGGGCCTGACCCTCAAGAACCTGGCCAATGAAACAGGCCTTGCCCAGAAATACATTTCCAGCGTGGAAAAGGGAGAATCAACTCCTCCTGTCTCCGTTCTCCTCCAGCTTTCAAGGGCCCTCGAAGTAGATTCGAGTATCCTCTTAAGAGATGGACAAGAATCCACAGACGAGGCCTATCAGAAGAGAACAGAGGCCTACACCTATGAGACCCTGACACCTGAGGCAAGGCACAAGCATCTTAAGGCCTTCAAAGTGTTTATAGATCCTGGAACGGTCCATGAAGGCGTGAGTTATCAGCATCTTGGTGAGGAATTCCATTATATGATTAGGGGAAAGATCGAAGTGATGGTGGGGGAAAACAAGAATGTCCTCTCTCCCGGCCAGTGTCTCCATTTCAACTCCTCTATTGTGCACAAACTACGAAATATCGGCAAGGAAAAGGCAGAGATTCTGGTCGTGCTTTATACACCGTAATTTCTTTTCTGTTTTCCCTGTAAGGACTGAATGATGGCTTACCCATTGACAGAAGAGCAAAAAATGATTCAAACGATGGTGAGAGAGTTTGCAAGGGAGACTCTCTTGCCAACCGCGGCGGAGAGAGACAGGACCGAGGAATTTCCCGCTGACAACCTCAGGAAGATGGGGGAACTGGGCCTGATGGGGATGAATGTCCCTGTCGAGTACAATGGCTCCGGCGCCGATACGGTCAGCTACTCGGTGGCATTACAGGAAGTCGCTTATGCGTGCGCTTCCACGGCCGTGGTCATGTCGGTGCACAATTCGGTCGTTTGCGGTTCCATTTACTCTTTTGGGTCGGACTATCTCAAAGAGACTTATCTAAAGGTCATGGCCACAGGTGAAAAAATCGGGTCCTTCGCCCTGACGGAAGCGGGCGCGGGTTCGGATCCAGCGGGGCAGAAAACAAAGGCGGTGAGGGATGGAGACAGCTATGTGATCAATGGAACCAAGACATTCATTTCCACAGGCAAGAACTCCCATGTGACCGTAGTTACCGCCTACACAGACAAGAAAAAGCAGCATCGAGGGATTAGCGCGTTTGTCGTGGAAAAGGGGACCCCCGGGTTCTATGTGGGGAAAAAAGAGGAGAAAATGGGTCTACGTGCCTCTGATACAACCGAACTCATCTTCGAGGATTGCCGCATACCAAAAGATAACCTCCTGGGGAATGAGGGTGATGGATTCATTATCTCGATGGCCTCGTTGGATGGAGGAAGAATAGGCATCGCGTCCCAGTCTGTGGGGCTGGGCCAGGCCTGCCTGGATGCCTCTGTCAGTTACGCCAAAGAGCGGGTCCAGTTCAACAGGGCAATCTCCAATTTTCAGGGGATTCGATGGATGATCGCCGATATGGCCACTCAGATTGAGGCTGCAAGGCTCCTCACTTTTAATGCCGCCGCCATGAAGGATAGAGGAGAGAACTTCACCAAGGCCGCCTCCATGGCCAAGGTCTTTGCCTCGGAAATGGCCAACAAGGTGGCCTACAAGGCGATCCAGATACATGGCGGGTATGGGTATATCAAGGAATTTCCTGTGGAGAGATATTATAGAGATGCAAGGGTTTTCACGATATATGAGGGGACTTCAGAGATTCAGAGACAGGTCATTGCGAATCATGTGATCGGCAGATAAAAACCCTTCCCCTCGTGAGTCTCTATCCCAGCCTATCGATCCTTCTCTTCCCCCCTTTTTTTTGCCTGTTCAATCAGTTCCAGCAAAGAGGTTATTTTGGGCTTTGGGTCCCTCTGAAATGTCTTTTCCCAATCCTCCGTCGACATGTCTTTTCTCAGCCAGTCTTCCACCTGGAAGTGTTCAAACCAGCAATCGAGGATTTTGGAGCAGGGAAGGCCGAGGGTCTCCGATCTACAGTAAGAAAAGGTGATCTGATGGCCGAGTCTGGGGCATCGTATGGTAAAATCGTCGGCTGGAGGGGTACTCTCTTTATCCATGAGATCTATCGAAAAGGAGGCTCCCGAAGAACTGAATTGCCTCCGGGAGCGCAAATATCCACATGAGTTCAAATGTAACGGGGGTCGGATCCCGCTACCCTTTATATTGACGCGGCTTAGGAAAAGGCTCGATATCTTTTAGTGCCCTCTCGATCGCTTCTTGTCCCAGGGCATGGTCGGTGAGCTTTCCTGTGAGATAAGCCTCGTAGGCCGCCATATCCACAAGACCGTGACCGCTCCAGTTGAACAGGATAACCTTTTCCTTGCCCTCCTCTTTCGCCTTAACTGCCTCCTGGATAGCCACGGCAATGGCATGGTCGGTCTCAGGAGCGCTTATAAAGCCTTCGGTCCTGGCAAAGGTGATCCCTGCCTCAAAGGTCTCCAGTTGATTGACGGCCACCGGCCTGACCAGGTTGTCAAGTACCAACTGGCTGACAATGGGGGACATCCCATGGTATCGTAATCCGCCTGCGTGAATCGGCTCGGGCATAAAATTGTGTCCCAGGGTGTGCATAGGCAAAAGAGGCGTTTTCTGGACCGTGTCTCCAAAGTCATAGGCAAAGGGGCCACGTGTCATTGTCGGGCAGGAAGTCGGTTCGACAGCGATAATATCGATCTCCTTGCCGTTTATTTTATCACGGACAAAGGGCAGACAGTTCCCGGCGAAGTTGCTGCCTCCCCCGGCACATCCGATGATCACATCGGGGTAGTCACCGGCAACAGCCAACTGCTTCTGGCACTCAAGACCGTTGACGGTCTGATGGAGCATGACGTGGTTCAGGACACTGCCCAAGGAATACTTGCTGTTCTCACCGGTAACCGCGGCCTCCACAGCTTCGCTTATGGCGATCCCGAGGCTTCCTGGAGAATCCGGATTCTGCTCCAGAATAGACCTGCCGGATTCCGTCTCAGTGCTGGGACTTGCGCTGCAGTTTGCCCCCCATGTTTCCATCATAAGGCGACGGTAAGGTTTTTGTTGGTAACTAACTTTCACCATATAGACCTTGCACTCAAGGCCGAAGAGGCAGCAGGCCATGGCCAAGGCACTTCCCCACTGACCAGCGCCCG
Organism: Thermodesulfobacteriota bacterium; assembly: GCA_034189325.1. Taxonomy (GTDB): domain Bacteria; phylum Desulfobacterota; class DSM-4660; order Desulfatiglandales; family Desulfatiglandaceae; genus JAXHUM01. The sequence continues at coordinate 51,295 of JAXHUM010000119.1, read as the reverse complement.
TTTCCGTCACAATCCGCTTTGTCCCTGAGATCTTATTGTAATAGGCCTGGGCCACCGCCGTATTGGGCTTATGGCTACCAGCTGGACTGACACCTTCATTTTTGAAATAGATTCTAGCGGGCGTATCGAGATATTTTTCAAGGGAACGAGCCCTGTATAGGGGTGTAGGCCGCCAGATCAGATATTTTTCCATGACCTCGTCGGGTATGTCGATAAACCTTTCCTGGCTCACTTCCTGTTCTATCAGGGGCATGGGAAAAATAGGTGCCAGATCTTCAGGACCGGCAGGCTGTCCGGTGCCGGGGTGAAGGGGAGGTTCAAGAGGAGTCGGCATATCCGCTTGGATATTGTACCATTGACGTGGAATCTCCGATTCGGGTAGAAGGATTTTTCTTGCCTCCATAGTTGCTCCTTTCTGAAAATGGGTTGACTCTCCAGAAGACCTTTTTCGCAAAACCTGCCGCACAGACCATCTCAAATCGATCTCTTTCGGCAAAGGCCCTGGGTAGCATGGTCTCCGGTCGAGAATTTTAGCGGGTCGGCAAAGACTTTGCGTAATAGGACTCTCTCAGCGAATTGCCTATTGATAGTCGCAAAATATGAAAAATGCAAGGAAAAGTGGGGCGGAATAAAACTGTTTTCAAAATTTATTCGCCCCACAAGGGACGGGCTGTCACCAGGGGTATCCGATCAACGGAAATCAGCGTGTCAGGCTGTCGGCAACCATGGAAGAGAGGTATTTTACCTCGATTCCAAGATCGAAGTGCTCATTGATATCGTTGAGCTGGGCGTGACAGTTTTCACAAGCCGTAACCAATACTTTTGCTCCGGTTTCCTTTATCTGATCGGCCTTTACTCTGGATGATTTCATTCGAAAATCAATGGTCTCTTCTCCCAGGGCCACGAGGCCGCCTCCTCCGCCGCAGCACCAATTATATCTGGGATCGGGTGATAATTCCCTGTAATCATCCGTCAGGTGGCTTAAGATATAGCGAGGCTCTTGGATGACTCCTCCATTTCTGGCAATCTGGCAGGGATCATGATAGGTCATCGGGCCGTCAATCGCGCCCTTTTTCAGCTTGATCCGTCCCTCCTTTATGTAGCGGGCGTGGACGTCGGTAATGGAAGAAACCTCAAAGGGCTGTTCTCCTGAGAGCTGTTTCATGATTCGGAACGCAGTGCCGCACTCGCAAATGCAGACCTCTTTGACCTTGAGCCTTTTGGCCTCATTCACAATCCGGTCCAGGATCATTTTTGTCTTTGTAGGATCGCCCACAAAGGCACCGAAGTTTACGGCCTCAAAAAAGCTTAGGGTCCAATTTTCACCTGCGGCATTAAAAACCGCCGCTGCGGGAATAATCGAATGGGCCCCTGCCAGCGCGACATACAGAATATCTGCGCCTTCTACATCGGCCGGGATAGGTGTCTGGCCTGCCTCCTGTTTCCATTTTTGGACAACATCCGCTTCAAGTCTCTTGAGCCCATTTAAGAAGCCCTCCTTGATCTCGTCAATGGATTCTCCCTTGGATATAGAGACATCTGCCAACATAGCGAGCAATTCAGGCTCGGCATTTGCTCCCACAAGAAGGAGTTTTGCAATCGACATGATCTGTTGTGTGTCTATTCCAAAGGGGCAATAGACCATGCATCGGCGACAACCAGTACATGTATAGGCGGCTTCATGGAGTTCCGTCAGAGCGGTGTCGTCAAGCTTTTTGGCCTGTCCCAGACCTGGTAGTACTCTCCCCTGTCCCTTGAAGTATTTCTTGTAAATGCGGCGGACAACTTCAGCCCTGTGAGCCGGCGAGTATCTGGGAAGCGGCGTTGAGGCATATGCGTGACACGCAGGAGTGCATATCCCGCACCTGGAGCAGGTATCGAGATAGAGTTGCATGGTCTTCGTTAGTTTGCCGTCAAAAAGGTGGATCAATTCTTTCTGGAGCTGGGTATCCATGGCTAACCTCTTCGGAGTGCGTTTAATGGGATCGAAAAAAAGGAATGCATAATCTTGCTGAATGGAAAGAACATCAGGAATAGGTTTGCAAAAAACACATGTAGAATCAACATAAACGAATGCCCGGAGAGACTCAGATCGGTTATTTCAGGCTTTAGGGTGAGGAGACTCATGAGATAGGCGCGATAGGCCTCTACTCCCATTTCTTCATAGTCATAGAGTGTCCTGGCCCAATCCATCTGGCTTCCAAAGATGACGGTCAGGAAGAGAAGAATCAAGAGATAGTAGTCCTCTGGGACTGATAGGTCCTTGGCCGGCTCCACAAAGCGTCGAAATAGGAAAAAAAGGAGTGAGACTGAAAGAAGCAGCCCGATGACGCCACGTCCGAGAAAAACCTCATGTTCTACGATCTGAAAGAGCCTAAAGTCTTTGATGAGTTCCAGATGTCCTATGATCAGGAGAAGAAAACAGACGTGAAAGGCCATGAGAAAACACCATAGGACCGGATTATGCCTTCTTACGGAGGGCATCAGAAAAGCATCATACAATGCCCAAAACCAGACAGGGCGGTTTTTGGGGTAGATAGGTGAATGGGGAACAAGAGGAGGTCTTCGCAATATCGAGATGATTTTTACGATAATCCCCACAAAAAACACAGCAAACGCGAGATATACCATGGGGACAAGAATGATATAATTTATCGTTTCCATTTTAAATTCCTCCGGTCGGACCTACTTCTGAAAATGAGGCCTTTAGACAACTCCTCAAGACTTTCAGCCTATTGTCCAGGGGGCATGCGGAGCTTTTTAAAAGCCGTAAAGCCCTTCCTGGCGTCTGGCAACGGCTGATGGGCCGTAGAATGCCGTCTCAAGTGACGACGAGAAATCCGCTCTCTACAGGACCCTTTTTTGCCCTGCATCAGAGCAGCATCTCAGGGTCCACAAGACCATGGCATCAGAAATCAAGATTTATGTCTCTGCACATTGCAGAGAGACCCATCTCTC
>JAXHUM010000119.1:0-48237 GCA_034189325.1 Thermodesulfobacteriota bacterium | reverse complement strand
ATCTCTCTGACCGTCAAATTTCGACTACACAAGACGCTTAATGTAGAAATTAATTTCGTTATTGTTTTCTTCCGTCTTGAGTATTTCATTCCCACTGGTTTTCGCCCAGGCCGGGAAGTCCGTGAGAGAACCTGGATCGGTGGATATCGCCTGAATAACCTGACCGATCTCGACTTCTTTAATGCCCTTGCTCACCTTCACGACCGGCATGGGGCAGGGCAGACCTTTAAGATCCATAACCTTATCCGCTTTGATTTCTTCACCCATTTGTTCCTCCTTATCCTTAATCATTCGTTTGTATTCATTTTGTCAAGTCCTCAACCGACTCGAATTCCAGGTTCTGTGAGACCCCTGTATAGTGCCATTACAAAAAGAGTTGAATTTTGCTCGTCATGGCCTCTTCCAGAAACTTGGCGACCCCACAGAATGTCAGTCCGGGATAGTCTATCATTTCTTCGCGTTTGAAGCCCATGAGATCCATTGACATCTCGCAGACGAAAATCCTGATTCCTAATTCACCTGCAAGGGTGATCATTTCGTCCAGGGAAGCGACATTCTTTTTTTTCATCAGCGATTTCATCATAGCGGTTCCCATACCGCCCATATTCATTTTCGAGAGTTTGACGCTGTCGACTCCCTTGGGCAACATGGTCCCGAACATCTTGCCCATCATGTCCTTCCCCCCGACTTTCTTGTTTTTATCCCTCAGCATGGGTGTTCCCCAGAAGGTGAAAAACATGACCACCTCCATTCCCATGGCAACGGCCCCTGTGCCGATAATGAAGGCAGCCAGGGCCTTGTCCAGATCTCCACTGAAGACGATCATGGAGAGCTTGTTTTCGGCAGTCTTCTTGTCCACTGCCTCGATCTTGGCCTTGAGATCTTCAATCTGTTTTTCGATATTCTCCATTTGTGCCCCCTTTTTGATGTTTACATGCAAGTTTGTACTCATCACTGAACGTTTCCTTTGATTCCATTTCACAGTATGAAGTTAATTGTCACAAAAACATTTTCTCAATTCTACACCATCAATTCCTTGACCACCTCCATCGACGCCTCCAGTATCCCCAGGCTTATGATCACGGCGCTTCTCTGCTCTGGCAGCATCTGCGATAGAATCTCACGATTTGTCTGTTGAACAAAGGCGTTGATTTCATTCCATTTGCGTTGTCCGTCTGGAGTTAGGCTAAGAAGGTATATCCTGGAATCTTCTGGATCTTTTGTGCGTTGAATCAAGTTTTTTTTGAGGAGACCATTGACAATTTTTGAAACCCTGCTCCTGACCACATTCAATTTTTGCGCGATCCCTCCCGGCGTGAGATACCTCTCTTCGCCAAAGAGCATGAGACATCTCAATTCTGCGTCAGGCAGCTGAAATTTCTCACTTTGGTATTGCATGCGTTCTGTGCAGCATTGAAACAGCTTGGTAATGTGTCTCTGGAATTCAAGAACCTGATAGGATGGGATTTCATTCCCGACTTTGCTGTGTAAATAGTTCATAGTATGAAGTATTATATCCATGAAATCTTATTAGTCAAGTTTTTTGGGTTTATTTATGAGTATCTAAATCTTCCTTATCGCCCGAGCTGAGCGGATTCGCCAAAATGCAGGGAAGATAGTGAAGTCATCTGGCCGGGTTATGCAGAGTTCCGATCAAGCGCCATCTGAAGGTTGTGCTGACGCAACGATTCATTATAGCAGGTAATGTTAGGCGACATGTTAACTCTTTGGTAAGTCTGTCACCGAAGAAACCCTCCCTTCGCGGGGCATGATATAGTTTTCATGTATTGTCAAAAGGTTAAGAATCTAATATCATATCCAAAACAGATAGCAAATGACATGCCATTTGTGTGGTAAAAATGGAACGGGATAATCGGTTCACAAAATGTCTGTTGACAGTGGCAGGGGAGGAGACAAGGTGGGCATAAGGGAATTGATATCGGTCGAAGACCTTTGAATTGGCTGCTGATTTGAAAACGGGAGGATTGATAAATGAAGAACGTTGATCATGATGTAGTAATAATCGGTGGGGGCCCTGCCGGCCTTACTGCTGGATTGTATGCGGCTCGTGCCAGGCTGAACATCTTATTGCTTGAAAAGCTTGTCCCTGGAGGTCAAATTGTTTCAACCGACTGGATCGAGAACTATCCAGGGTTTCCTGAGGGAATCAGCGGGACCGATTTGGTGGGAAGAATAACAGAACAGGTCAAACGTTTTGATCTAAACATCGAAACAGGGGAGGTGCTCTCTCTGGATTTATCCGGTCCGATAAAGGAGGTGAGGCTTGATGGGAAAACCATTACTACCAAGGCCCTGATCATAGCTTCAGGGGCTTCACCGAAAAAACTGGGGATTCCCGGTGAGGACACCTTTTATGGAAAGGGGGTTTCGTTTTGCGCCACATGTGATGGGCCTTTTTACAGAGGTCGAATGGTGGCTGCGGTGGGAGGCGGTGATACGGCCGTTCAGGAAAGCCTGTTCCTTACAAAATTCGCGGAAAAGGTTTACCTGATCCATAGACGAGATGAACTAAGGGCATCGAAGATCCTCCAGGAGAGGGCATTTGCGAACGACAAGATCGAATTTGTCTGGGACTCAATTGCCACCTCTATAAATGGCAATACCGGTGGCGTGGAAAGCGTTGACGTGAAAAACGTCAAAACCGGTGAAACCAGGACACTCACTGTTGATGGGTGTTTCATATGGACGGGAATTGTCCCCAACAACCAATTTCTTGAAGACGCTCCAAAACTTGACGAATACGGTTTCGTGATTACAAATTCAAATATGGAGACCTCTGTCCCCGGGGTTTTTGCCGCAGGCGACGTGCGAACGACGCCTTTGAGACAGGTAATCACTGCGGCAGGGGATGCCGCTATAGCCGCCGTATCCGCCGAACACTACATTGAAAGCGCCCAATAGAAAGCTCAATATGTGTGGCCCAATATGATCTAAGTCTTAGAATCAGAGGATAAAGGCATGACGGACAAACAACAGGTAAAAGAATATATACACTATGATTTGAATCAGGAAATCAGGGCTATTGGCGGAGGTTATGTCCTGACCAAGGAGGTTCGTTTACCTTTTGGAGATAAGGATCTTTTCTATGTGACAGGATATGGTGTGATCGATTCCAGCTGTTGCGGCACAGGCGGCTGCGGATACGCACTCGTCCCCGGTTTTGTCGAACAATGGAAAGTCCGAGAGAATACCGACGGCCTGTCGGTCTCTCAGATTGAGGCGATTCGGGATAAAGAGGTCCAGGAAAAGGTTCGTAGTCTCATTATGGAAAAGGAACTTGTGCAACAGGTGATCTTTCCGGTATAGGGAATGACCTCATGTCTCAAACAAGATAGATCAGCCAGGGTGAGCATGAAGACGGATAGAGATTCAATGAAAGAGCAGTTAAAGTGCCTCGAGGAAAGAATTCAGGAACTCGAAGAACGCTTGCCCGCGCATTCGACAAAACCATCCATGATGGCCGAGTTGTGCGCCCTTGAAGACGAGCGTGATGCACTTTTTTTTGCGCTTTTGAACGGTGAGAAAAAAAACAATTAAGATCGGTAAGATACCTGCTATCGAGTCCTCGTTAAATATTTAAGAAAAGGTACAGAAAAGTGCTGTTCGAAAAGCTTGTGTATATAACATCGACAAAAAAGTGAAAGGGGTGAGCATATGGGAGAGGACAAAGAAAAGACAGCCTTTATATGCAGCAGAGACAGCCTGGACGGGGCATATCCCCCGCTTATTCTGGCTACCAACGCAGTAAGGCAGGGTATGGAGAGCAAGGTGTTTTTCACGTTCATGGGGATGAATCTCCTCCTCAAAGGTGGTCTTGATAAGAGCAAATTCATCCCATCCGGCGTTATGGGCGCTATTCCAGGTATGTCCACCATGGCCACGAGCATGATGAAAAAAAAGATGGATAAAGCCAATATCCCCTCCCTTTCCGAATTGCAGGAAATGGCGGAAATCGAAGGCGTGGGTTTTGTTGCCTGTCACATGACCATGGAGATGATGGAGCTCTCATCTGAGGATTTGATAGAGGGCGTATCTATCTGGACAGCCGAAGATTTTATAAAGTATGCGAGACAGTGCAAGATCAGTCTTTTTACATAATGTTTCGAGTGAGGAAGCATTCAAGACCGGATGATCGTGCCGATGACGACGAATGAGCTTGAGAGAGGTCCCCTGGTGACGGCTGACAAACAGACATTTTCGGGCATTCGGATCGTACTGATCCGCCACGCCGAGACAGAATGGAATCGAACGCATCGTTTCCAGGGAAGGAGTGATATACCACTCAACCACAACGGCAAAAAACAGGCCCAGGCACTGGCCAGGGCATTAAAAGGAGAAACCTTTACAGCCATCTATTCCAGTCCTCTGGCTCGTGCAAGGGAAACCGCTAGGATTGTCAGATCTTTCCACGATTCAGCCCCTATTTGTGAGGAAGAGGGTCTCATTGAGATGGATCTGGGGGACTTTGATGGCATAGGCGCCCAACAATGGTACAGGGAACACGTCGACTTTCGTGAGGCCTGGATAAGAAATCCCGGCAGCGTGAGAATGCCGGGAGGAGAAGGCCTTCAAGACGTCCAGAAAAGGGCCGTTGATACCCTGGATCGGATCACCATGGACTACGAGCCGGGAAGTACCCTGGCCATATGCAGCCACAATTTCGTGGTCCTCAGTATCCTCTGCCACGCATTGGAGATTTCCCTCGACAGGTTCCGAGACTTACGGCAGGTCACTGCCGCGTTTAGCGTTATTCGTAAAGAGAGAGGGGGGCTTCGCGTCGAATTGATAAATGAGCAATCTCATTTAAGGGAATTTGATAAGTCCTGACATTCTGCATGTCAGGAAATGGCAAAAAGCTTGTACTTCTCCCTGAGCCTTTCAGAAAGATGCTTAATCATTAGAAACGCCTTTTCAACCGTCTCTTCTCCATCGGGGTTTACCAGACAGCAGGTGGCGGGAGAAAGCAGACTCCTGGAAAGAAGAAAATCCCTGTCAATGCCCTTTCCGTCCAGAACAGACCATATTGTTTCCAGACGATCTTCAAGAGAATCCAGGCTTTCTTTTTCAAAAGGCTCAATGTTTGTAGGCGTAATCCCCCATACAAGACGTCCCCCTCTGCCTAGGAAGTTTTCAATAGATGCCGCATAGGTTGAGAATATCTCTCCGTTTGTGTAGACATCCAGAGAAAGGATATCAAGATCCAGACCCAGCAGGAAATCCCAGTCGGGATTTCCGCATAGGTGGATGCCTCGGGGTCTTTCAATCATGGAAAAGAACGTCTCCATGTCTTTGCGGGCGGCCATGTCTCCATAGCCTGCCATGGCACTGAAAAGAAACTGCAGCCCCGGCTCATCTACGAACATGAAGGCATTGGGGTTGAGTTCTTTGAGGCGCTGTAGCTGTATATTGACTCGTTTGGCCATAAACTCGAGCATAAAGGGCCGGACCGTATCGTCAAAGAGGATGGGCCTGTCATCTTGATCAACAACATTGAATCCGAAGCTGATAGGGCCTTCCAGTTGTCCTCGAATGGCCGGCCGGTCTGACAGGTCCATCTCCAGGAATCGTCTGTAAACAACGGAGTAGGTATCGCTGATGTCGAAATACTCCGGCTCATCAAAATGGGTCATCACCCCTTCGAATTCACTCACAAATTTGTCCATAGAGAACCGAAGGGTCCGGTCTTCCATATTCAATACAATGCCTGGGAAATGCTCCGATGCCTGGACATACATGTCCTCGTAATAGTTGTAATGTGGGAGCTGAGGCCAGAAAGGGATATCCAGGGACAGGGCAACTTCAAGGGCCCTGTCCACGTCCTTGTGTGGCATCACTGCCATAGCTGTGGTCAGAAGACCTCCAGGAATTGTCATGGCCTATCCTTTCTCAAAAACGAGATAATGCCTTTACTTACCACTCGCTGCAAGATCTTCCAGGCCTTCGGGGTCAAGGAGTCTGATCTTACGCTCTTTCACTTCGATCAACCCCTGGTCCGTCATTTTTGAAAAAATGCGGGAAAGGGTCTCTGGAACAGTGCCAAGGAGGCTGGCCAACTGCCCTTTTGAGATCTCCAAGCCCACGATCTCCTTGCCTCCCTGCTCTTGATGAAGATAGATCAGGTAGGAGGCGAGCCTGGCCGGGACCTCTTTTAGTGACAGGTTTTCTACCTGGACCGTGAATTGACGGAGCCTCATTGATAGGACAGCGAGCATGTTTAAGGCAAGAGAAGGATTGGCGCCTATCAGACTGATAAAGGAGGTTCGATGGAAAAACAGGAGCCAACACTTCGAAATGGCCTCCGCATTGGCCGGGAAAGATTTTCCTGAAAAAACAGGGACTTCCCCAAAAGGTTCTCCCGGGCCAAGTAAATGGAGGATCTGCTCCTTTCCCTCTGAAGAGGTCTTAAAGACCTTGACCATCCCCTGGCCAACCACATAGAAGCCGTCACCTTCGTCTCCTTCCAAGAAGATAATCTGGCCCTTGGTGAAGTCCTTGCTGACAGCAATCTTCTTGATCTCCAGGAGCTGTTTTTCCGGTAGGCCGCCGAATAGCGGGGTGGTAGAGAGTATCTCCAAGACCGTGTCCATTGAACGTCATCCTTTCGCAAAGATACCGGCCCTTTTAACATCTTTTATAATGGGCGGTCAATCCGATACTCTCATGTCGAACGGATCTTGGGTCAACAAGTTAAACAGAGAGGGGAGGAAAAGACCAGCGCTGTCGGAACTGTGTTTACGGACGTTTTCGGAAGGGAGCAACAGGACAGGTGCACGGGATGGGCGGTGATTTTATTGAGTCTTGAAAAACCTGGTCCTTTGGGCCAGATCAGATATAGATGGCTCTGTCGTATATTTTTTCTCTGAGAAACGAACGTCCAAAGCAAATCCCCTATGGGGATAACCAAAGCCTGGTCCTCTGGGCAAGGATTCTTTACTATGCCTGTATAATAGTCAGTCTACCATTTCATACAGGGCCCTCTGTTCCCGGGGCATGGCGTCGAGGTGTTTTTCTGCCTCTTCGGGCGAAACCGCTTTCAGGGATCCATCTTTTAGCTGGATGACCACACCGGCTTTGGTCAGCATATTGAAACGCTTCTTCCGGATCTCCTTGTCAGGATGGCAGATAAGTTGGCAATGGCCGCATGTCATCTGGCCTTTGTTGCCCGGCAGCTGGGGATGGTAAAAGCCTATTCCAGGTCTGGGGCGATAGGCGTATGGCTTAACAGCCGCACGGATAGCATCCAGGAACTCTTCGTCCTTTTCCGGTATGGGAAAGCGGGCAGGAGACCAGGTGGACCACTTGCCGGACTTGGATAGGCCTGTGAAACCCCCGCAGACATAATCACATCGGTTGTAGCTCTGCCGCTTGGCATAGGAGAATTCAACTCCGCCCATGGTTACAGAGGCCTTCTCTTTTGGATGCATCAGGCCTGAGGCGCAGGCTGACAGACACAGGCCGCATTCGTCACAGTAATTCTCTTCAGGCGGAAGGGGATCCGTTGGTGTCAATCGCGCATCGGTAACCACTGCGGCGAAAATGACCGGGATCCCGTCCTTTGGCCGTATCACGTTACCGGATAGACCGAAATGCCCGAGTCCTGCCCGTACAGCCAGGTATCGATGAGAAATCGTGGGTTTTTCATCATGAGGACCCCTGGGCGTATCTTTCCGATAGAAGAAATTGGATTCAACCGGAACAGCCTTTTGGCCCTTCATCTCCAAGAATCGGGCCAGTTCCAGGGCAATACCACTGGCAAGGGTGTTGACGCGGACATTGTCTAGGCAGTGCCCAGAAAAGTCCTCTTTTTTCAGGAACCTTTCGATCTTCTCCTGGTCCAGGGGAAGGGCGAAAACAATGGCTGACCTGGCGCCATCCATCACATACGTCAGGTCGGTGGAGGGTGGTCCCCCTTCCAGAGTCTCAACCGTGGCGATCCCCACGTCAATGGCCCCGGCGTTTAATACCAGGTCTTTGGCAAGTTGCTCAAGGTCTTCGAAACGTTTTTTGTCTTTTGCCATTTTCCTGAACTCCTTTTTTGATCTCCCAATTAAAAATCACCTGGACTCAAGTTTTGTTGATTGACACCGGATGGTTCGACTGATATGTTCGTATACAAACTAATCAGAAATCAACTGAAAACTCAAGGACAAATTCAATCAGTCGCGTCTTTCTTTTTTCTACTTCCCCCTGAAAGAGGATTCTCCAATTCTAATGCCCCTATCAAGCCATGGTTTAGGTCTGGTTTCTGAACGACTTGTCTGAGAAACAGGTGTAACGGTTTTTTCTTCCATAAAAGGCATCGACTCCTCTCATACATTCCCCTGTGGTGGTTGGTGTGACATACGATAGATATATGGCCGGAGTCTTTCTCTTATTTCACCTTGAAGCTCTGTTTACACTAGGGTCTATTGCAAGAGAGACGGGCTGTTTGGTTGTTCGGGATTATGATTATCTCCGATCCGACTCAACAGTAGAGGTGGTTTGGCTGCATCAAAGGGAGGTATGGCAATGGATTGGAAAAAGACAACATGTGTGCTTTGAGGAAATCTCTGTGGGCTCGAGGTTCGAGTCGAAAACAACAACATCGTTAAGGTTCGTGGGGATAAGGACAATCTTCGCAGCGAGGGCTATGCCTGCCGCAAGGGATTGAATATCATCTATCATCAACACCACGCCGATCGGCTGATGCATCCGCTCAAAAGGATTGGTAGCGCCTTTGAGAGGATATCCTGGGACCAGGCCATAGACGAGGTGGCTGAAAAGCTGTCCTCCATTGTGAAGGAACATGGGCCCCGTTCCCTTGCTTTGATGGGAGGAGGCACGGCAGCCTCCCCATCTCAGGGCGTCTTCGCCATTATCGTGCTTCGAAGCCTTGGTTCACAGTATTATTACAACGCCCTTGGCCAAGAGCTGACCGGAAGGTACTGGGTGGATGGTAAAACTTACGGCAACCAGCATGTTCATGCCACCCCTCATCTGGCAAAAACAGATATGCTTTTGACGGTAGGGTGGAATCCGATGATGAGTCACCATACCCCTCAGGCGCGGCGTGTGTTCACACGATTCAAAAAGGACCCGGATAAATTGCTTGTCGTTGTCGATCCCCGTGTGTCGGAAACAGCCAAGATTGCTGATATCCATCTGCCTATCCGCCCTGGAACGGATGCCCTTTTTTACCGTGCGATGATCTCCATCATCCTGAACCAAGGGTGGCACGACCAGGACTATATTGAAGAGCATGTCACTGGGTTTGAGGTGATCCGGCCCTGGTTCATGGATTTCGATTCAAGAGCGGCAATTGAAGTTTGCGAGCTGGATTACGACCAGGTGAAAGAGGTCTCCCACATGTTTGCCACTCGTAAATCCAGCCATCACAGCGACCTGGGGGTTCTTATGAACAGACACAGTACCCTGATATCCTACCTAGAAAATGTCCTTCGAGCTGTGTGTGGCAGAACCGGGGTCGAAGGGGGAAATATTTTTCCTGTCAGCCTCCGTAGCGGAGGAGGCAGACCAAAAAAAAGCCCTGATGAAATAGAATCTCGCTCCTGGCGCACGGTGGCGACTGATTATCCGGTCATAGGCGGCGCCTATCCTCCGAATGTGATGCCCGAAGAGATCATGACGGATCATCCCGACAAACTAAGGGCGGTATTAGTCAGTGGCGCAAACCCCCTTCGTTCTTATGCCGATACCACGGCTTATGAGGAGGCCTTCAAAAAACTGGACCTTCTGGTGAGCGTTGAATTAGCCATGACCGAGACGGCCGCACTTTCTCATTATGTGCTGCCTGCTCTATCCGCCTATGAATCGTGGGACGGAGGCTTTGGAGTGGAAGGTCTACCAGGGGAAGGTTTTCCCAAGATCTTCCTGCAATTTCGACGGCCTGTTGTGGAACCCCAGGGGGAGCAGATCGAAGCAGGTGAGATATTCCTTCGGCTGGCCGATCGCCTGGGATTCATTCCTGAAATTCCAGGCACTCTGTATGAGGCGGCCGATAGTAAAGACAGGTTGAAGTTTGGTGCGGCACTGATTGAATACATAAAGTCTCATCCCGAAGCCGGAAAGAGAATGCCCTACATCCTTTCCAAAACGCTTGGGAAGAAATTGGGCTCAGCACACCTGGCTTCGTTTTGGGGGCTTTTGCAGAACCTGCCGCCCTCAGCCCATGAAAAGGCTGCGCAGGTGGGATTTCATCCCGGGCCGGGCCTTGGAGAAGAGATCTTCCAGGCTATCCTGCAACATCCTGAAGGTATTTGGGTTGGCGGCGTAGATGCCGAAAAATGGGATCATTTCCAGGCCCTGGGCACGGAAGATGGGCGAATTAACCTGGATGTACCTGAAATGAAAGACTGGATTCAAGAGATTAATCCAGCTATGGAATCAGAAAGACTTAAAGAGGATGAGAAGGCCTATCCCTTTGTTCTGTCCTCTGGCCGGCATATGGACTACAACGCCAACACACAGATGCGTGACCCTGCCTGGAACAGAGGAAAGAGAGCCTGCACATTAATCATGCACCCCGGCGATGCAGAGGCATTCGGTTTCAGTGACGGACAGATGGTCAAGGTAATGACCGAGGCAGGGGAAGAAAAAATTGAACTCGAAGTGACAAAGGCGACGAGGCCGGGCTATGTAATGGTGCCTCATGGGTTCGGTCTGGTGCATCAGGGAGAGATATATGGGGCGAATGCCAATAGATTAGCCAAAAACACCCACAGGGATCGGATTGCAGGGACTCCATTACATCGATATATTCCATGCAGAATCGAGGCCTTATAAATGGAAGCAAAAGAAAAAACAGGGCAGGAACTCACCATATGCAATCATAGATACCATGATTATCTGGAATTGGTCCGGTCGTTTCATGGACATATTGCTCCTGGCATGGTTCTAGGAGGTTTTATGGTGGACCTGGCATACAGACATCTACCTGAAGGCGAGTTTTTCGATGCCCTCTGTGAGACAAAAGCGTGCCTGCCGGACGCTATACAGATCCTGACGCCATGTACCATTGGAAACGGATGGTTGCGGATCATTGATGCGGGGCGCTACGCCCTCACCCTGTTTGAGAAATATGGAGGTCTTGGCGTTCGAGTCTATGTGGATCCGAAAAAATTGGAATCTTTTTCGGAACTTAAGAGTTGGTTTTTCAAGCTCAAGCCCAAGCGGGAACAGGACGGTGATCTGCTGCTGCATGAAATCGTTAGGGCCGGTTCCACAGTATGCGGACTGGAACAGGTGAGGATTGAAATGGAGTCTATGAGTGAAAGGGGGCGAGGAGGGTTTGCCCTCTGTCCCTCATGCCGCGAGGGCTACCTTTCCAAGGACGGCCCTGTCTGCCTCGGTTGCCAGGGGCAACTCCCATACATCCAAAAACCACCATCAAGAGGAGGAAGAGCCTCGAAAGGGCCCTCACTGAGAGCTATACCTGTTGAGGATGCAGTGGGAAAACATGCCCTTCACGATATGACACGGATTATCCCGGGCCAGGAAAAAGGTCCGGCATTTAAACGGAACCAGACCATATCTGTCGGGGATATCTGTCGATTACAGAGAATGGGTCGGCAGTCAGTCTATGTGTCTGAGCTGAGTCCAAAAGGGGGGGAGTGGATTCATGAAGATGAAGCAGCCAAGGCCATGGCCGGCGCCATGTCAGGGCAGGGGGTTGACTATACAAAGACACCGAGCGAAGGAAAGGTGGAGATGGTCGCGGCCCGGGACGGTCTGTTTGTCGTAGACAAAAGGCGTCTAGCGGACGTCAATAGGCTCGCTGATATCAAGTGCGCCAGCCGTCACAGTTTTTCCGTCGTATCAAAGGGAGACAAGCTGGCCGGCACCAGGGCCGTTCCCCTGTACATACACCGTGATCAGTTTGATCGTGCCATTGCCTTACTGAACGAGGAGCCACTGTTTCAGGTGATTCCAATGCGTCAGGCCAAGGTGGGGATCCTCGTCACCGGCACCGAGATCTTTCTCGGCATGGTGGAAGAGCGATTCATCCCCATTATTACAGAGAAGGTGGAAGCATACAAATGCGGGGTCATTAAAACTTGCATTGTCCCTGACGACCGAAAGGCGATATGCGACCATATCAACGATCTTTTGACACGTAATGTGGACCTGTTGGTCACCACGGCAGGTCTATCCGTAGACCCCGACGATGTCACTCGCCGGGGACTGATGGACGCCGGGGCTGTTGATCTCCGATACGGCACCCCCATCCTTCCCGGGAATATGACTTTGCTGGCCCATATCAATCAGGTACAGGTGATCGGTGTGCCAGCGTGTGCCCTCTATCACAAAACAACAAGTTTTGACCTCTTACTACCCAGATTGCTGGCCGATATCATGATCACGGAGCAGGATTTGGTTGAGATGGGGCATGGAGGTATCTGCCTGTCATGTCCCTCATGTAAATTCCCCGATTGCCCTTTCGGAAAGTAGGGGGAGAACCTTAACAGATTTACCAATAAGTTTGATATTATTAGCTTTGTTCGTATGATGTAATAATAGGTGGCTCCCCCTATGTTTCTCAATGTGTGAACATTGGCAAGAGGATGAAGCTCACATGGGCGCACTTATCAGACCCTGATAATCGCAGCATCGGCCTGCGCCAAACCTCCGCATATGCCGGCAGCTCCAAGACCACCACCACGCCTCCTCAACTCGTACATCAATGTCATAAGTATCCTGGCACCGCTGGCGCCGACAGGATGGCCTAGGGCAATGGCGTCTCCATTGACATTGGTTATTTTTTTTATTTCCTCCCACTTTTCCATGTCATTTTCTGCCAAAATCTTGGTGGAAACCAGGGGCATTGCGGCAAATGCCTCGTTGATTTCCACAAGATCTATATCCGACATGGTCATATCGCTTTTTTTGAGGGCCTTCAGGATAGCGTACCCTGGGGCCTCTGCCATATATCTGGGTTCCATGGCTACACTCTTGACCGTGAGTATCGTTGCCAATGGCTCAAGTCCCAATTCCTCGGCTTTGGATCTTCTCATAAAAAGAACAGCCGAGGCCCCCGCATCAAGACCAGGGGCGTTGCCGGCGGTCACAGTGGGGCTGGCATACACTGTCTTTAATTTGGCAAGGCCTTCCATGGTTGTATGAGGCTTAGGAAAGGCATCCTCCTCAAAGACTATCGGGTCCCCCTTTCTCTGAGGGATGATCACCGGCATGAGTTCGTCTTTGAATTTGCCAAGTTCCTTGGCTTTCTGATACTTCTGCTGG
Organism: Thermodesulfobacteriota bacterium; assembly: GCA_034189325.1. Lineage (GTDB taxonomy): Bacteria > Desulfobacterota > DSM-4660 > Desulfatiglandales > Desulfatiglandaceae > JAXHUM01. The sequence goes on along the minus strand of JAXHUM010000119.1, from coordinate 34,977 downwards.
CTTCCCAAGGCCCACCGATCCTGCGCTTCTCTGTCAATGCCGTGCTCGAGGGCAACCTCTCCTGCATCCTTTGCAAGGGCATTGTGGTTCGTATAGAAAATAGGATTCAGGTGATCCTTGAAAACAGGTTGCTGCAATTTCGTCCCCCAACGGTGACCATTCATAACGAGTGGCGTATTGCTCATATTCTCGGCACCGACCGCCATCAAAACCTCGGCATCCCCGGCTATTATGGTACGAATGCCGAGCTGAACAGCCGTCAGGGAAGAACAGCATGCCCTGTCAATTGTCAGAGAAATGAGGTCTGCCGGCATCCCAGCCTTTAGAAGGGCCTGCCTGCCGTTTACATTGCTCTCCAGGGCGGCCTCGGACTGTATACACATGCCGTAATAGAGTTCATCCACCACATCGCCCGAGAGGTCGACCCTTTCAAGCACCTCTTTGATCACCAGAGCACCTAGGTCTGTACTGTGCATCTCCCTCAAGACGCCTCCGAAAGGGCTGAAAGGTGTTCTTACCGCACTGACAATTACAATATCATTACTATTAGTCATCTATCATCTCCTCCCCATGCACGAAAAAAACGAAACTCAAAAAAGGACCTGCAAGCATTCCTGAGGTCGCCCAACCCCGAACTTCTCAGTTCAGGAAAAATTTGACCGAACGTTTGGTCAAATTTAGTCTGTCCACCAATATTGTCAAGCTTTTTCCAGGTAATTCACGTTCAAGGACCCTCAAAGACAGTCTGGAACAGGACTGTTCTCCTTTGAGATGACCATGATCCGTTTGGTTATGTTAGGCTGTGCAGAGAGAAGAGTTCCTTTTTAAAATGATTCCAGTGGGCAAGGCCCGGGCGGGGATTTTTATCCTTGGGACAGAAGTCTTCCAGCAATTAGTGGAAGACTTCTGTCCCATCACGTCAGATAAGGTGGAAGCTTAGGGTTTAGAGCGGTCAAGGCATTTAATCGTCCCTGACGACCAGAAGGCGATATGGGATCCTATTATGGATCTTCCGGCGGGTATTGTCTCGGTTCGCCGCTACTTGTTTTTTACCAGGCTCTGCCAGGTGGGACGCTCCAGGAAGGAACCCTCCACATTCCCTTCCATCTCTTCAAACATGGCAAGGGGTAAGGCAAATGTCATGAGATGCTCTCCGAGCTGTTTGCGAATATGGACTCTCGCGGACAAGTCTGTCAGCCCCACTACGGCCCGTTGTCTTTCAGCCGCTGCTTCCTGAAAAGGGTAGATGCCGATGGTTTGACACCCTGCGGCATACGGGATAATGACGTTTTCATTGTCTCCCCGACCGTAATTGGCCAGTACCACCAGCGCGGAGAGTTGGTCCGGGTCGGCAAAGAAAACAACTACCTGAGGTTTTTCCTTGGCCTTGTCCACTTCCGAAAGCGGTTTAAAGACCACAAAGGTTGCGGGGATATCCATTATCGGCAGCCCGTCGATGAATTTTCTGACCGCCCCCGGGTCTTTGAGATATCGTTCGCCCTGAACGAAATCATCATGCATCTCTTTGGTCAAATAGGGTTTCACCTCTTCCGCTGTGCGCCGGCCCTGCTCCCACTGTTCGTTGCCGGAGGACAAGAAGTGACAAAAACAATCCTCACCGCCTGCGAAATTCTTATACTGGTTGCCGAAGCCCATGCCAACGCCGCCGCCCACACAACCAAATGTCCGGCGGTCGCAAACAGCGGTTTTACCGCGTGCAGCGCCGGCCACCAGCCACATAACGCAGCCCCATTTCTGTTCTTTGAACTGTATGGCACCTTCAGGTTTTTCCTCCGACCAGATCAGGGCGACCGGAGGATATTTGAGAGATGTTGCGTCTGCAATTTTGCTGATCATAGATGCATCTCCTGGAATAGGTTTTTGTTTATCTGCTTTCGGCTAAAGACCCGAATCGATGATGGTCGCCCGAGCATTTCCGAGTTTCAATTGCCCGTCGTAGCCGATGTCGGCCAGGACAATCTGTCTTGAATACGTTTCTAATTCTCTATCAGGCAATTCCTCTTTTGTCTCGATGATGCCCTGTTGAACGATCCGGTTTTGGATCTTGATCAGATCTGTGGCTATGTGTTAGAGTATTGACCAGTGATTAAACTGTCAAGCTTTTGCTCCTTGAGAGTTCTTCCCTCGGTCGGTTCCTAGATAACGACCCCCGGTTCTTGATTCCAGCGCATTGTGGTGGCCATGTTGGGTCTCTCTTATCGTCTCGTATCTTTTTTCCCATTGCTCGCTAAAGGTAAGGTTGCGCCGAATGGCAAAGGAACAAGGATCATCGTGGTGAACCTAATTCATAGGAGATAGATCGAAATGGATAAGTATCCTGAATTACCGGAAGATCAATGGCCCGAAATAAGGAAAGTGAAGGCTTCCAACAAAACCGGTTGGAGTTACTTTGAGAACCTGGTAAAGACCCTTCACTCCGAGTTGGGGGAAGAGCAGACCGTAAAGATACTCCAGGTTTTTATGAGAAAAAATGCCAGGAAGTATGTCGTGCCTTCTATGAAGTCCTTCGGTCTTGATGGAAAGGACGCATGGTCCCTCGCAAGTTATTTCAAAATGGCCACAGGAGATGTGATAGGGTACAAAGCGGAATTGTCAAGACCGGAGGAAAACGTGGTGAGCTACAAACTCTATCCCCCCTGCCTGTGGTTTCCAGACCTGGATATCCCTCCAAGCTTTTGCGAGGCAATGGGCTGTTTTGAAGAGGAGGCTGCCAGGATTGTTAACCCAAATATCGAGGTGAAGCACACAAGTCTCATGATGGCCGGTGATCCCTACTGTGAAATCCTATTTATTGAAAAGGAATAGAGTGTTCAGGGTTATTTGTCTGACAAGACCTCCTCTACAAGTGAATGGAGCTGATCCTGGAATGCGACTTTGGTTTCTTTCGAAAAACGGACCCATTCAGGATCAACAGAAACATTTGGAATTACCGCCCCTCCTGATATTCCCTGCCTTGATAGCTGTTCAGCAAGTCTCGTTTCGTAAAGGCTCTTGTTGTGTTTCAGGTCCTCATCATATCCCTCAAGCACTCTGTTAAAAGGCTTTGGATCCATGCCTGCTACATAAGACAGGGCTTCGATGAGGGAGGTATTATCCGTTTCAGGCTTGATAAGGGCCACACACTTCCTTACCAGGATTCCTCGAACATCTTCCTCTGTTTTGTCCAAGGCATCTATTTCTTTCTTCAGCTTCTCAATGCTCATGACGTGATCTGAATATCTTTGTAGGAGGCCTTTGACCTTTCCTTCGATTTCGCCCCTCTTTACTTCCCTTTTTTCCTCGTCACTCAAGGTGAGACCGCTGGTCTTTTCCATCACCAAATCAAGGGTACTTTTGATTTCTCCCATAATCTTATCCCCCACTCAGCCGTAGAAGACCGGTAATGCGTGGCTGCTGAGCCCTTCCCTTTAGCTGGTGCAGACTCAGCATAACCCGAAACAGGCTTCTCAGATAATCTGATCTTTTTTCAATTTCCCTATCTCTTCCTTTGAGTAACCCCCGATACCAAGAAGGACTTCCTCCGTGTGGCCCCCTAATTCAGGTGCGGCGGCAGTTGTCTTGATCCAACTCTCGCTGAAATCAGCCGGATATCCAGGGACTTTGATTTTTCCAAGCGTTGGGTGGTCAAGATCGACGAGATAGTCGTTTTCAAGGACCTGAGGATCATCTTTAAGTTCCATTAATGAATTGATCGAGCAGCAGAAAAGGTCGTATTTCCCGAAAATGTCGAGCCATTCGTCACGGGGCCGGGCTGAAAAAGCCTTATCGAGAATGGCCACAAGTTCTTCCGCTCTGTCGAGCCTTTTATCATCCGTATCAAAACGAGGATCGTTCTGAAGGTCGATACGATCTAAGGCCTTGCATAGAGGCCCCCAATGCCTTTCAGGAGGGGTCAGCGTCATCATGAGCCACCGGCCGTCACCGCATTGGTAGTAGTTTCTCAGGGGATGTTCGGAAGCGCGTTTGTGTCGAGGGACTTCGATCCCTTGCATCTGGGCAATCAGGACATTGAAGTACAACAAATACATGGCAGTGCCCATAATGGATATCTTTATCTCTTGCCCCATTCCGAAGCGTTCACGCATCAGGAGCGCCGTTGTGATCTGCTGACATGTGTTTAGGGCGGTCGCCTGATCGATAATCCCAAATTGCGACGCCGTTGGCGGTGTATCAGCTTCGCCCATAGAGTACATGAAGCCTGATCTTGCCTGACCCTGATAATCGAACCCCCCCCTATCCTTGTCAGGTCCTTTGTGGCCAAAGGCGGAAACAGTCGCGTAGATGAGACGGGGATTCAATTCACGTAAGGTGGCATAGTCCAAATTCAGTTTCTGAATAACGTTATGTCTCATATTACTCATAAATACATCTGATTGTCTCGCCAACCTGTGAACGATTTCCTGCCCCTCTTTGGTCTTCAAATTGACGGTGATGCTCTTTTTGTTCCGGTTCGCCCCTTCGTTGAACACGTTCCTGTTGCCCGCAATTTCAAATGAGATACTTCCAACGCGCCTGCTCGTTCTTATTGGATCACCCGTGCCCGGTGGCTCTACCTTAATGACTTCGGCCCCCATGTCCGCGAGTATGGCAGTCCCGCCTGGCCCCGCATGGTACATTCCACATTCAAGTACTCGAATACCCTCCAAAGGTTGCTTCATATTCTTCCTCCAGTAATCGTTTCCCAAAGACGTGCAACACAGCTTTATACTCTGAATTGAGAAGAGAGCTTGTTGTCAACTTACCGAAAACGCGACATCAGAAAGATGTCCGATGATTCTCTTGTCACATTAAAGTTAAAAAAAGATTATACGCACCCCAACGTTTCCATGACAGCGTCATGAAGTAACGGCCTGAATTCTTTGATCTTCAGGTTGTTACGGGTTGGGTGAACGCGATTTGTAAAAAGAACTACAATCACGTTTTGCTCAAGATCCAACCACATCGATGTCCCTGTAAAACCAAGGTGCCCCACACTTCCGGGATGAAAGTGTCTTCCCGAACTGGAATTCCCTCTAGAGGGCGTGTCCCAGCCGAGTGCCCAAGTGAAGCTCTCCGATTCCTTTTGTTTTGTAAAGAACTCCCTCACTGTATCGGGTTTGAAAACGTCCTGTCTTAACCCGGCATAGTGTTCTCTTAATAGATCGACGATCTTGTAGACATCTCTGACAGGCCCGAAGAGTCCGCTGTGACCGGAAAATCCACCCAAAGCAAAGGCGTTTTCATCATGAACCTCCCCTCGCATAACCCTTTTTCGCCATTTACAGCGCTCAGTGGCGGCAAAGTCCTCTTCCGTATGATCCCCCTTGATCATGGGATTACCCAAAAAGGTATTGTCAAGCAGGAGATGCCGGCGGAAGATGCCTTCGACAAAAAGGTCCAATGCCATGCCGGCCAGTTCTTCAACGACCCACTCCAAGATTATAAAACCGAGGTCACTGTAAAGGGCGTCTCGCCCTGGAGGGTATACAAGCTCAGAGTCCAGTATCCACCTCCTGACCATAGATTTCCTTTGATCCGGCCTGAACTTGACAAGATCTTCATAATAGGGTTTCCAGGCAGGAAAACCTGCGCTATGACTCAAGATCTGCCGGCAGGTCAGGGACTTCTTGGAGAGGGGGAGAGAGACGGAAAGCAATGTCTCAAGGGGTTGGTCAAGCGATAATGATTGCTCGTCAACCAGTTTCATGAGCGCCAGACTGGTTGCAAGGGGCTTGGTCAAGGAAGCCAGATCAAAGATCGTATCTCCATTCATGGGAAAGTCATCTGGAGAAAGGGATCGGTTACCGGCAACCTCGATCAGGACGATATCATGGCCATGTGCCGCCAAGAGCACTGCGCCTGGAAAAACGCCCTTCCGAACGCCGTTCATTAAGATCGATCGAACACTATCTTCTTTCCCCTTCATTCAAGCAAAATTCGACTTTCCCCGGTACGCGATACTCATATCTGTGTCCAAGCAATATGCTTTTATTGGTCCTCTTAGAGAAGTCTGATCTGCCATGAGCTTAGAAGGTCGTTCTCCCGCATGGGGAGCAAGCCCTGCACTTGGCCGACCCCACCAGGCATTATTCCCGCTGCTCCTAAGACTTACCTAGTGTCCATCCATAAATGGTCTTTTTGCCCAATCTCGGTGTTATGCTCAAAAAATAATCCTCGGAATATTAAACATATGCCTGCGGTTATTTTTTTCGCATGCCTTGATCTTGAACAAAAATCCTCATTTATGGATGGACACTACCTAAGCGTATTGAACGCTGTTCAAATAAAAAACCCTATTTAGAGTAGTTTATCAATGACCACAGGCGATGTCAAGAAATCGAAAAGACCTGGAATCTGCGATGGGTCTGTTGAAGGGATCTGTTTGGTCTTTCAGTGATGGAATACCTTGAATCGAGATTCTAGGGGTAGGATAATAAAAAAAAGCCAAAAAAGTTTTGAAAAAAAAGGATCTTTTCTGCTATACTCGGCCAGCTTGGGCTGCCAGGGTATTGTGATCAGAATTTGTCTCATGTGAGCCATTCAGAGATGAGCCCGGACAGGGCGATTGCCGAAAAACATGGGGAGAGGTTCATATCCAAAGGGGCTCCTCGAGTTGGCAAATCATAACATAGAAGTGCCGGCGCCAGAAAAGGCGCCTACAACCCACAATCAGGAGTCAATATGAGTTCGGAGAATGTGATAGTGATTGATGGCCAGGAGTTTTCCTATGTTCCCGGCGAAACCATTTTGCAGGTGGCACGTCGAAATCATGTGGATATCCCGACGCTCTGTTATCTCAAAGGGGCCTCTCCCACAGGTGTCTGTAGAATCTGCCTGGTTGAGGTTGAAGGTGTGGAAGACCCCGTTGCCTCATGTGCGGAAGTGATCGTACCGGGTATGGTCGTAAGAACAGATACCCAGAAGGTCATGAAAGAGAGAAAAATGAACCTGGAACTGCTCCTGGGTTCAGGAGATCACAATTGCCTCGTCCAGGAGATGGAGGTGGATTCGTGGACCGATTTCCAATTAAAAACAATGGAAACAGCGGAACACAAGCACAGATGCCCAGCCTACGGCGATTGTCGATTGCAGGATCTTGCGATTCGATATCAGGTAAAGACGGGGCATTACATTCCGGAGGAAACCGTATACCCCATTGAGGCCCAGAACCCCTTTATTGTAAGAGATTTTTCTCGGTGTGTTCTCTGCGGCCGCTGTGTACAGGCCTGCAATGAAGTCCAGGTCAACGAGGTCATCAACTTCGGCTATCATGGTCCCTTGTCGAAGATCGTAACTCGGGATGATGTGGCGCTCAAAGATTCTGATTGTGTTTTCTGTGGTGAATGCGTTCAGGCATGCCCTGTGGGGGCCCTTGTTCCCAAGCATGACTTCGATATGCAGGTGTCTGTCAACGACGCTGTCCGAGTACGAACCACATGCACATATTGTGGGGTGGGGTGTCAGATCTTTCTACATGTTAAGGACAATAGGATCGTAAAGGTGACGGGGGTTGAAGATGTTGCCCCAAATTACGGGAGTCTCTGCGTCAAGGGACGCTTTGGGTATGATTTTATTCATGACTCTGAAAGGCTTAAGACCCCACTCATCAAAGAAAACGGCACGTTTCGCGAGGCCTCATGGGATGAGGCCCTTGATTTTATCGCTGACAGACTGACAGGGATAAAGGAGAACTCGGGGCCTGACTCGATCATGGTCTTGACAAGCGCCCGCGTGACGACCGAGGAAAATTACCTGGCGCAGAAATTCGCCCGTGCAGTGATCGGGACGAACAACATCGATCATTGCGCACGACTCTGACACTCCTCCACAGTGGCCGGTCTGGCCGCGGCATTCGGGAGTGGGGCCATGACGAATCCCATTGGTGATATTGAACAGTCCGACGTTATTCTGATTACCGGTTCAAACACAACCGAAAACCATCCGATTATTTCCTCTTACGTCAAAAGGGCCGTGAAATTCAAGGGGGCCAAACTCATTGTTGTGGACCCCAGAAACATACCTATCACCAGATATGCGAGCCTCTGGTTGCGACAGGATCTGGGGACGGATGTGGCCTGGATTAACGGGATGATGCATGTAATCATTAAAGAAAAGCTTTATGATGAGGAGTATGTCAATTCCCGAACCGAGGGATTTGAGGACATGAAGAAGTGTATTGAAAAATACACACCCGAATATGTAGAAGAAATCACCGGTATTCCCGCCGGAAAGATCATTGAAGCGGCTCGTCTTTACGCAGGCGCTCCGGCAGCATCGATTCTGTACGCAATGGGTATAACTCAGCACGTCACCGGGACGGACAATGTCAAATCCCTTGCCAACCTTGCCATGTTGTGCGGAAATGTAGGAATCCGCGGTGGCGGTGTGAATCCTTTGAGGGGACAAAACAACGTGCAGGGCGCTTGCGATATGGGCGGTCTTCCAAATGTGTACAGTGGCTATCAGAAGGCGGATGACCCTTCGGTACGAAACAAAATGGAAGAGGCCTGGGGCGTGGAAAAACTCCCTGATAAACCTGGTTTGACTGTAACCAATATGATGGAATTGGCCCACGAAGGCAAGATGAAGGCCCTTTATATCATCGGAGAAAATCCCATGGTCTCCGATCCTGACCTTGACCATGCTAAAAAGAGTCTTCAGAATCTTGAGCTTTTGATCGTTCAGGATATATTTCTCACGGAAACAGCCCAACTGGCCGATGTGGTTCTGCCCTCGTCTGCATTCGCTGAAAAAGAGGGGACCTTTGTCAACACCGAGAGAAAGATTCAACGAGTCAGAAAGGCGCTGGAATCACCTGGAGAGGCGAGGGAAGACTGGAGAATCGTTTGCGATCTGGCAGGCCGCATGGGACATGAAATGAATTACCACAGCGCTCCTCATATTATGAAGGAGATATCTGAGGTAACCCCTTCTTATGGTGGGGTAAATTATAACAGGCTGGAGGTAGACGGCCTCCACTGGCCTTGCCCGGATACTGAACATCCAGGCACACCCTGCCTCCATGTCGACAAATTTGCGTCGGGACATGGCCAGTTTCATGCCGTAGAATATGCTCCACCGGCCGAGTTACCGGATGAGGAATATCCCCTTTATCTCACAACGGGGCGGGTACTTTATCATTACCATACAGGAACCATGACCATGAAATCCGAGGGCCTCAATGAACTGGCACCTGACTGTTTTGTTGAGATCTCAGATCATGATGCAAAGGAATACCAGGTCAAGGATGGCGATATCCTGAAAGTCGCTTCCAGGAGGGGCGAGATCAAGGCGCGGGCTATGATCTCCACGAAAGCCGTGGCAGGAACCCTGTTCATCCCATTCCATTATGCCCAGGAAGCAGCGAACAAATTGACAAACTCGGCCTTGGATCCTGTAGCCAAGATACCTGAGTACAAGGTCTGTGCTGTTCGAATGGAAAAGGTCTCATAACCCTCTGATGTTGAGGTTTTACCTGAAGAGTCATGGGAGTCTTGTCTTAGCTACCAGAACGGTAGTCTGTTTCTCGTGACTGAGGCAGACTGTACAGAACACATCAAATAGCTGAACAGCCTCTTACCTGTTTCGGGGTCTTAGGCAGAGCGTTTCAAGCATTTCCAGATCCCTTTCCAGAGAGCGTCCCGGTGTCGTGAGATAATCACCGGTCATTATACCGCTTGCTCCCGCATAGAAAATCAAAGGGTGCAAATCCTTGAGATTTCTTTCCCTCCCGCCACAGACAATGATCTCCTTACGAGGCAGAACATAACGGAAGAGTGAGATGATCTTGAGGCACTTGAGAGGTGTTAGGGCTCTTAAGTCTGTTGAAGCTGTTCCCTCAAGAGGAATCAGAAAATTGATCGGGACGGATTCAACATCAAGGTCTCTAAGGGCCAATGCTACTTCAAGGACCTGCTCCTCGGTCTCCCCTAAACCGAAGATCGCTCCGGAGCAGACAGAGAGACCTGCTTTTTTTGCAGCTGCAATGGTGTCAACACGTTGCTCGTAGGTGTGTGTGGTGCAGATCTGATCAAAATAGCTCTTGGATGTCTCGAGGTTATGATGGTACCGGGTGACACCGGCTGCCTTCAGCGTGTCCAAATCGATTTCGTTAAGAATGCCCAACGATGCGCATGTTTTAATTCTATCTTGATCAAGATGAGCCAGGGCCTCTGCAACGACACGCACCTCCTCAGAAGGTAGACTCCTACCACTTGTCACGATGGAGTATCTGTTTATGGGGGTTTCAGATGCCCATATCCCTCCCTCTCGCAGTTTTTCTTTTTGCAAGAGGGGATAGACACGAGCTTTTGTCCTGGAGAAGGCCGATTGAGAGCAAAAAGCGCAGTCCTCTGTGCATCGACCCGATTTCCCATTACAGATGGCACAAAGATGTATTTCATTGCCGAAGTAAAATTCCCGGATCATGTTGGCCCCGGGTAAGAGAGCAAAGACATCACGATCAGGCAGAAAGGCAAGCTCCATAAACTGTTCCATCTCGGGCTCAGCCCCGGAGAGAATAACTTTTGCCAGGTCCAACGATTGTATTATGTTCAAATTGGGTCCTCCTTGTGTATTTACTCAAAAGCTCGTAAGGTCTTAAAAGATACTGCCGCCGCCCTATTTCAACTATTTTGCCCGAACTTTTTAAGATCTTACAAAAGCTCACGTGAAATATCGTTCAAAAGCCCTTTTCAGGGTCTGGGGAGTGATTTCGGTCAGCGGCTCTATCTCAGCCAGGATTTCTATTTTTCCGTAGTGGGTGATGGCATCACGGTTGCTTGGATTCTTGGGTCCGTTGATGACCACACCAAGCAAATCGAGGTGGTGTCTTCTCATTTGCTCAAGGGATAAAAGGGTATGATTGATCGTCCCGAGCCTGCTTGAAGTCACCAAGAGAACCGGAATATTGAGCGATTTGATCAGGTCGAGAATGAAACATTCTTCATTCAAGGGCACCATCAATCCACCGGCCCCCTCCACCACCAAATGTCTGGATCTGTCTCTTTCCGGCAGATGAAATGCCTTTATATCCAGACGAATACCCTCTTGAGCGGCCGATGCATGGGGGGAGAGTGCCCTTTTGAGCCGATAGGTTTCTTGATGAAAATATTGCCTGGGAAGGCCGGTCTTTTCCTTAAGCCATTCCGTGTCCGTCATTTCTTCGGTGCCGCTCTGGACTGGCTTCCAGTACTCTGCGCCCAACCCAGCCAGGAGAATGCCCGATACGACTGTCTTGCCGACGTCGGTGTCCGAGCCTGTGACAAAAATCTCCTTAGGTAATCTGTTATGCATCTCTTTTTTTCCACCGTCTGAAGATATCTATAACCTTATCCACGTCTTGTCTGGGGTGTAATGCCGTGACCGCCAGGCGTATTCTCGACCGACCCTCTTCCACGGTCGGAGGACGCAGGGCTGTAGCAAAGACGCTGTTTTCCTCCAACCATGCCGACGCTGACAGGGCCTCTTCTTCATCACCAATGATTACCGGTACAATATGGGAGCTTGATTCGCCCGTGTCAAAACCCAATTCATGGAGCGACTTTCGTAAGTAATCCGCATTGAATAGCAAATCACGGCGCTCCTTTTCCATCTGGGGTATCAATTCCAGGGCTGCGTCAATGGATCCAACGACGAATGGCGGCAGTGCTGTCGTGTATATGAACCCCGGGCAACAGTTGATGAGATAATCGCGCATCTCCTCGGAACATGTCACGTAAGCCCCAAACGAACCACAGGCTTTTCCAAAAGTCCCAATTGTGAGATCAACTTTCTTTCCGGCAGTAAGACCCATCCCCCGTGGGCCCATAATTCCGGTGGCGTGGGCCTCATCCACGATGAGAAGGGCTTCGAACTCCTCTGACAGTTCTATCAAAGAGTCGATATCACCCAGATCTCCGTCTACGCTAAAGACTGATTCCGTTACGATGAGAATGCGGGAGTAATAAGTATCACGACATTGTTTTATGAGTTGTCTTAATTTATTGATATTATTATGATCATAAACCACTATCTTGCATCTGGACAGCATGGCTCCCTGGATGATGCTCCGATGATTCAGTCGATCCGAGAAAATCAAGGAGTCTTGATCTGTCAGGGCGGGGAGGAGGGACGCATTCGCCTGGTATCCGGAGTTTAATATCAGGGCGGCTTCCGTACTTTTTAATGACGCCAGCTTTTTTTCAACATCATCAAAGGCAGTGTAGTTTCCACAGATGAGGCGCGAGGCTGTGGATCCCGATCCGTACAGCCTTGCAAACTCGAGGGCCCTCTCTTTTAGTAACGGGTGTTTTGAAAGACCGAGGTAGTCATTGGAACAAAAATTGAGTAAACGTCGACCATCCACCTGCACCTCCGAACCGGAAACAGGCGCAACAGTCCTCAAGAAACGTCGGCGACACTCCTTTTCCCGCTTCTCTAATTCATCCCGTATAAATCCGTACTTCTTCATTAATGCCTTACGGACGCCTACTTTCTTCTGAAATGACCTCAAACATCGCTTTTGTGACCTGTGACAGGTCCTCTTCTCCTATGATATAGGGAGGCATGGTATACACAAGCCTATCGAATGGTCTGATCCAAACCCCTCTTTCCACAAAGTGTTCCTGCATCACTCCCACATGGACGGGATCATGCATTTCCACGACGCCGATAGCGCCCAAGACGCGTACATCCGACACATTGGGGAGATCAAGGCAGGGTGATAGTTCGTCGGTAAGCTGCTTTTCTATACGAATGACGCGCTGTTTCCAAGGGGTGGAAAGGAGGAGTTTGATGCTGGCAATTGCCACAGCACACGCAAGGGGGTTGCCCATAAATGTGGGACCATGCATAAATACTCCTGGGCTCCCGGAAGAGATCCCTTTACTTATCTCCACGGTGGAAAGGGTTGCGGCCAGGCTGACGTACCCCCCTGTGAGGGCCTTGCCCACACACATGATATCCGGTGAGATACCTGCCTTTTCCGTCGCGAACATGGTCCCTGTACGGCCGAATCCTGTTGCGATTTCATCTACGATCAGAAGAATGTCAAATTCCTCCGTGAGTTCCCTTACCCTTCGCAAATATTCAGGGGAAAAAAAGCGCATGCCTCCAGCGCCCTGGACGATCGGTTCCAGAATCACCGCCGCGATCTCCCGGTGATGCGCTCTTATAAGGTCTGCAAGGCCTTTTGTGTCTCCATCGTCCCATCGGTCATGATAAGAGCACTGAGGTGCCTCAGCAAAAAGATGGGTCGGCATAAGATGTCTGAATATTCCATGCATCCCCCTTACAGGGTCACACACAGACATTGCCCCAAAAGTATCCCCGTGATAACCCGATCGGATGGTCAACAGCCTATGCTTGTCTCGACGACCCCTTGCATACCAATATTGTATGGCCATCTTTATTGCCACCTCAACAGACACTGAACCTGAATCGCTGAAGAACACTGTTTGCAAAGGATCAGGCGAGAGATTTATCAAGAGTGAGGCAAGCTCTATTGCGGGACCATGCGTCAGGCCGCCAAACATGACATGGGCCATCCTGGATGCCTGCTTAGTGACAGCCTCATTCAGAACAGGATGATTGTAACCATGTATGGCGGCCCACCAAGAGGACATCCCATCGATAAGCTCTTGGCCATCTTCCAGGGTCAGACGTACTCCACGCGCTCCAGCAACAGGGTAGACCGGGAGGGGGTCACGCATGGAGGTATAAGGATGCCACACATGCTCCTTGTCGAATTGGAGCAAGCAGCGAGGAGAACTTTCTTTGTTAGCTGGATCGTGTGTCATGAAACAGGGCACTGGTTTATTGTGGACCCGACGTAGACTTCGACTACGAGGCGCTTATAACTCTTCCTGTCACCATTGTCAACCAAGTTAACGGAAAGGGTTGACGATTAGCCCCAGGAATCGGGAGTGTCATGGATAAGAGATGAATGGTCAATGGGAGGTGGTTCTAGGAAGAAATGCTGAAGGCAAGGGCATCATGGCTTCGCAGATATGGGAGAGGTAACCCGGGGAGCTTCAGGATAAAGGGAAACAGGTGGGAAACTCTTTATTCAAACCCAAAAAGGCAAATCGAAACTTGTCTTGACCATTCTCAAACAACTTAGGACATCAAACACTTACCGTGGCAATACAGTAGCAGCGCAGGCAACGGCTGGCCTCTGTCCTGGCATCCTCTACTGAAAATCCTTTTTCCACTTCTTCAAAACTGGTTTTTCTGGTGTCAGGAGGTAGCATGACAAGATGTTTTCTTTCCCTGCCGCCGACAATACCTACTTTTTCGTCAGGATCGTAGACCTTTACGGTCTTCAAGAACTGGTCAAAATAGTCATCATCGCCAGGTTCAAGGGATTGACCGTTAATGAGATGATCAATATTTTGGGCTGCCTTTCTTCCTCCTGCGCAGGCGGTAATGAGGGCCCCCGGTCCTGTCTCACAATCTCCAGCGGAAAATATCTTAGGCCTGCTCGTCTGCTTCGTTACATCATTGACGACGATGGTATGCCATCCGGTTGTTTCGACACCATCCGTGCCTTCAAGAACCGACAGGTCAACGGCCTGACCAATAGCCGGGACAACGGTGTCGCAATCAAAGGTAAATTCAGAGCCTTTCACAGGTACTGGCCGGCGTCTTCCACTTGCATCCGGCTCGCCAAGTTCCATTCGTATGCACTCAAGACCAACAACCTTGTTGTCCTCCGCGATAATCCGTACAGGTGTCGTGAGAAAATGAAATATCACATTCTCCTCTTCAGCGTCACGTATTTCCACCTCATCAGCGGGCATTTCTTTTCGGGTCCTGCGATAAACGAGGTTAACATCCTCTTTGTGAATCCTGAAGGCGGAACGGACACAGTCGATGGCAACATTTCCTCCTCCTATAACAACCACTCTCTTGCCTTTAGGATAGGGGTCCCTCCCTTCATTTATTTCACGTAAGTACTCTACCCCGGGGACAAAACCCTCGTAGCCTTTGTCTTCTCCCTCAACGCGCATGGAAGAGCTTGAATGGGCTCCAATACTGATAAAGACGGCATCGAAGTTTTGCTCGAGCTCGGAAAGCTTAATATCCTTTCCGACTGAAGTCCCGTAGTGGATGGTCACCCCCATTTTTTGAATCTGTTCCACCTCGTCACGCAATATGGTTCGAGGCAATCGATAGTCAGGGATTCCCACCGCCGCCATACCGCCCGGTTCTTTAAGTTGCTCATATATCGTCACCTTATGACCTTTGCGGGCAAGGTGAAATGCACACGTGACACCCGCAGGACCAGCGCCGACAATAGCCACCTGCCCCGTCTTTTCAGAAGACTGATCCTTGCAGACCGGCCAATGGTTTAAAGACAATTCGTAATCCGCCACAAATCGTTTTAAGTACTTGATGGAAACCGCTTCATCGAGGTTGTTTCGTCTGCAGTGTTCCTCGCAAGGTCGGACACATACCCGTCCGACAACGCCCGGCAGGGGTAGACGTTCGTATATTGTATCCAGAGCCTGTGCATATTTGCCCTCTTTAATGTATCCGATATAGGTGGGAATATCGAGATGAATGGGGCAAGCGTCCATACAAGGGGCGGTTAAGGTAGAATGATAATGATCCGCCTCAATAGGTTGTTTTTCTGCAATGGCCTTTTCGAAGCTGTCGCCGAAGTATCGAAGGGCATCAAGGAGAGGGAGCGGTCCTGATCTTCCGATATTGCATTTTGATGTTCCACTAACAAATTCGGACAGTCTCAGTAGTTTATCGATATCTTTGGGAGAGCCCTCACCCTTGCAGATCTTCCCAAGCGTATCGGCAATGAGGCTTGTCCCTATTCTGCACGGGAAGCACTGTCCGCACGAATGATCCCTGACAGCCTCCATGTAGGACCTACAGAGATCCACAACATTGACTTCCTGGGAACGCAGGACAATTCCATTCCACCCTATGAGGGCCTTTATCTCTTCATCCTGTCGGAAGTACTCAGGCAATGATATGTTTGTGACCGGATCATAGTTGTGAACATCCTTGTCACGGTTGTCAACGACCATATTGTTCCAGGAGCTGAAATATATACTTGTCATTGTCTTCTCTTCTCCGTTTTTCACATACATCGAGTATGTAACCTCAACTGTCAGGGATCGGTTACACAAAGAAAAGCCTTAGCCGGCGTATGATTCTTGTTTGGCTTCAAGTGGAAGCAATAATTGCATAATGCGATTGATTTTGCAAGAGGTGAGTAGTGGCTAAATTGCGGGAATGAGCAGAATAGAGTTGAATTTAACGGGGATAAATAGGATAATTATACACTTATAAGCATTATTTTCAGGCCCTTTGACTAATGCCTACCCCAAGAGTGGCCTTGAGATTCATCTCAGAGAGACAGAATGGATCAATTGGAGATTGAAAATATTCTTCATCACCTGAATTATCGGTGGAGCCTTGAAGCGATGGCGCTTTACAAAGGGGAAGGATTGCCTTTCAAGCCACACGAAATGTATGAAGGTTACAAAGATTTTCTTAGTCTTAAGACCCTGTCGTCTATTGATGCACTCGAAGACAGGCATGTGAGAACTCGTCTCAGGTTCGCGCTCATTGATCATTATCTTCAAAGAGTCCTTCTCCCTCATGAGACAGAGATGCGAGCCTGGATGCGAGGGGCATCTGCCTATGTGCAGGATGAGAAAATCGGTTTTGATGAGATTATTACCTGGTGCCAGAAGGACAGCACCTATGAGAAGAGACAGGAATTGGCCAACGAGACAGGCCCTCTGTGTAAATTCTTGCGGGTTTTTGCCATCAACTACTGGAGCATTTTGCTCAAAACTTTGCAGAAGGATTTCAAATTCGAAGATTATATCGATTATTGTAAGGAAAAAAAAGGAATAAACTACCATCATTATTACTTGCTGATAAAAGACCTGCTCCAAGAGACGGATGAAATCTACTTTGATGCCATGGAGCAATGGAGCCTCGAGCATTTCCATCGGCCTCTTAAGGCCCTCAGCCGGTTCGATGCCATCAACCTTCTGAGTCTGGGTCAGTTTGACGCCCTTCTTCCTGAAACCGATTTGGGGGTGATGACCTCCTTTTTTCATTACTGGGGTATGGAACTCGACAATCTGCCGGGTCTTCATCTGGATCTTGGAGACAGAGAGGAGAAGAGTGCCCAAGCCATGTGTTTCATACTTCAGGCCCCGGATGAGGTCTATATTATGATAAAACCTCAAGGGGGATGGGTGGACGTCGAGACGTTGTGGCATGAACTGGGTCATGGCCTTAGCGCCGTTTTCTTGTCGCCAAAGCTTCCTGCTGTTGACAAGGATATGGGTGTTTCATATAATATGTCTGAATCATTCGCTTTTCTTCTGCAAAACCTGGCTTTGTCAGCCCCTTTCTTAGAGAGATTTTTGGGCATTAACTCGAAAGATTCCGAGAAATTTCTCAACTACAAGATCCTCAGGGATTTTTCTCTGTTCAGACGGTACGCCGCGAAATTCCTGGCGGAATATGAGATTTTTCATAACGGTGACATCTCCGATGGTGAAGTCTATTCTCATCACATGCTCCGTTACACAGGCTTCAGCTATCAACCTGAATGTCATCTTCTAGATTTAGCCCCAGAATTCTACTGCCTGGATTATCTCATGGCATGGATGGCTGAGGCACATATGGAGGACTATTTGAGGAGTCGTTTGGGAGACAATTGGATGTTTCGAAAAGAGACGGGGACGATTCTGGAAAAGTGGTGGAGTCAGGGAAATTCGGATGGGCTCGACAGTTTCTTGGATCGAAATAACATGGGGCCCCTTAAACCGGATAACCTCTTGAGGAGATGGAATGGGATTAACATCAAGGGATCAGGAAGCCATTAAGCCCTGAGCAGAATTCGCAAGCCGACCAAGGCAAAGGATATATCTGTATGAAGAATATCGAAGACCGCATTCTTGCCCCCCCACTCAATGATATAAAAGACATGGCTGTCATGCTTGATATTGCCGGCGAATATCTCTGTGAGGACCGTTTTCTCAAGAAGATAGGCTCCGGCATAATGAAAAGACTGGGAGCACTGGAAGATCTGGTAGAAGAGGTGAAGAAAGAGTATGTGGGTAAGCCGGTAGGGGAAATTGACCTGAGTAAACATATAAAGACCGTTACCCAATTTGCAGAGCGCCTCCAGAAACTCGATAAAAACGTCAAGAGCCATTGTAACCAAGGCCGGTTGGGCAAAGAACTTGTGGAAAAAATCTTCCCCCTGGCAAACGGTTTCAATGCTTACAAGGATAGACTGGAGGGAAAATCTGTCTCCTATAGTACCGGTGATTCCGTTTCCGGACTCGTTGAGAAGTTCGAGTCGGCAGGGTCATCCGTAGTCGCGGGCTTTAAGCTTATAATGAAAATCTGCCTTGTGGTTGTTTTAGTCTGTTTGATAGCCTGTCCTTTCCTGTACTTCACAATGGAAAAAGAAGGCGCCATTCTCAAGAGAATCGAAGAGGCAAAGGAGAGTGTTGAGCAGAAAAAATTGTACCTATCCAAGCTCGAAGCGGATTACAAGAAAACGCAAAAGGAGATAGAGACCATCCAACTGGAGAACCTGGGAAGGCGAGAAATAGTGGATCTCATTGACATTAATCTTAAGGCCTACAAGTTCTCCGAAGAGATGCAAGGGGCCCTGATCGACATAAAGATTAAGGAGAAGGCCCTGGAAGATGAACGTCGCAGGCTTGACGATCTGAAAAATAAACCATTCCTTAAAAGGCTCTTCAGGCTGTGATCGACAGAGACCTTTCAGACCATATACCCCCTGAATTCCTTTTTGTCACGGACTGCTGCCGTGACGATTTCCTCCCCCATTCTTCCCCTGACTCTGACATCCGTCGTGACGCCGTTTTGCGCGTCGCTGTAAGCGAGCGTGATGGCCGATGATATTTGAAGCGCTTCTTGCGAGATATCCCCGGAAAAAAGGACCGTCGGTCCGGGCACTGTTTTTGTCGTCAAGATAAGGTCTTCATCCCCTGACAAAGATTGAATAATCTCGTTTTCACTCTTATTTCTTCCGACAACCAGTTTCGAGTCGGGGCCAATTCTGAAATGTCTTCCCAGTTTCAAAAGCTCAATTTCACGTGGACCGGCACTGCTTTTGTGAGACAATAGGTCCTTTAGCCTCCGTGAAAAGGCTTTCTCCGTCAGAATGCACCCGCCGGCAGGCGCGGGATAATCTTTTATATGCAACTTGCGGGCGAGGGCGATCTGGGGCTTCCTGGTACGCCCCTGAAAATCCATCAGAAGTTCCCTCTTCACCCATCCTTTCTGTTCCGGTATGGTTTCTTGGAGGCATCTTGCCGTCAACGGACGCAAAAGGAGTCCGTCCAGTCCGCTTGAGCGGGCCACCAGATCAAGGGCGTGCTTGTTCTGAGACATGGGCCTTTGTCCCAGGACCTCGCCTGTCAGGACAAAATCGGCCTTTTCCTCTTCCAACATCTCTCCAGCGATTCGAAACATCAGGGCATGACAGTCAATACAGGGATTCATGTTGCCGCCGTAACCATGTTTTGGAGCCTTGACCACTTCCAGATGACGTTCGGTGATGTCGACGATCCTGATGGGTAGATCCATGGACAACGCTGATTTCCTGGCCCTTTTCGATTCGAAGAAGGGGGTCTCAAAAAAAAGGCCCAGGACCTCAATGCCCTGGACCCTGATGAGTTCTGCCGCCAGCATGCTGTCCAACCCACCGGAAAAAACGCATAGGGCCTTCATGAATAACTTACTCCGGTAGTCTTATAATCCTTCCTCAGCGAGGGATTTTAAGATTGCTTTCTGCTTTTTATTGAGCTTCTTGGGTACGGTGATGGTGATTTCAGCGTAGGCATCGCCTCTGCCGTTACCCTTCATATGGGGAAGACCACACTCCTTAAGCCTGAATTTTGCGTTGCTTTGTGTCCCGGCCGGGATTTTCAGTTTCAAATGCTTCTGATCAATCGTGGCGACCTCAATCTCGGTACCCAGGGTAGCTTCAGAGAAGGTGAGCGGCTGTTTGAAGTAGAGATCATTGCCCTCTCTTCTAAAAACCGGATGATCACGGACCTGAACCTGGACGTACAAATCTCCGGGAGGTCCGCCGTAGGGGCTTGTCTGCCCTTTCCCCTTGAGTCTTAGCTTGTGACCTGAGGGAATGCCGGCCGGGACCTTTACAGAGACTCTCT
The DNA here is from genome assembly GCA_034189325.1 of Thermodesulfobacteriota bacterium. Taxonomy (GTDB): domain Bacteria; phylum Desulfobacterota; class DSM-4660; order Desulfatiglandales; family Desulfatiglandaceae; genus JAXHUM01. The sequence continues at coordinate 14,797 of JAXHUM010000119.1, read as the reverse complement.
CCTGAGTTCCGTCCAATTGGTAGGCAACGATCTTGCTCGTAGTCTGAGATATTTCTTCAAGGGTCATGGGAAGTTCATAAATCAGATCTTGCCCCTTCATTTCTTGCGAGGGCCTTTGAAAGCCCTGGCCATGAGACCCAAAAGGGGAACCGCCCGTACTATATCTATAATGGCCCCGTCCACCCATCCCGCCGAAAAGCTGGCTGAAGATATCCTGTGATCTTCCGCTGCCCTTAAATCCAAACTCGTTAAAGATACTTCCGAAGTCGAATCCTCGAAAAATGTCTTCCTGGCTGAATTTATTCTGGAATCCTTCAGCACCGAACATGTCGTACTGTTTTCTCTTTTCCGGATCGCTCAAAACAGCATAGGCCTCACTCACCTCCTTAAACTTGGCCTCTGCTGTCTTGTCCTCTTTGTTATGGTCCGGATGGTATTTCAATGCCAATTTACGGTACGCTTTTTTAATCTCTTCTTGGGTAGATGTCTTCTGCACCCCCAAAGTCTTGTAATAGTCTTTACCTGCCATAAGTCTTTCCGAAATATGATTTTGTCAGTGATAGAAAGAGTCCGTAGACTCGAGAGACGTTAGAATAAGAAAGGGATATCTTCCATAATGCTTCATTTGATCTATTATCCTTATCTTATATAGATAAACATAAACGCAATATAGTCAAGCTCTGGGGTGCGGTCATACAATAATAAAAAGCTAAACCCAAAGAATGGGTGCCTTTGGTTCATTGTCTTCGCCACTAAGGAAGGCACAAACCCCTTGGCAACATCACTCTCTTACGATAGAAGAGATGGACGTGATGAATGATCGGTTTTCAATGACCTGCTTTGACAGGGAGTAGAGGAGATAAATCTCATGAATACACTCGGACCTTTTTTTGAGCCCAAAGGAATTGCGCTGATAGGAGCAAGCAAGTCTCCCGGTTTTGGATACGGCATACCTATCAAACTGAAGAAACAGGGCTGGGGAGATAAACTGTATCTGGTGAATCGTTCCGGCGGGGAGATACACCAGATGCCCGTCTACAAAACACTACAGGATATTCCAGGGCCGGTGGATCTCGCCATAGCCATAGTCCCCGCCCATGCGGTCCCGGATATGCTATCTGAGATCGGTGAACATGGAATCAGACATATCATCATAGAAAGCGCAGGTTTTTCCGAGGCAGGGCAGGGCGGTCGGGACCTTCAACAAAAGGCAAAGGAAGTGGCCGAAGAATATGGGATCCGTGTTATCGGGCCAAACTGCGTTGGCGTGGTCAATACGGAGAATGGTTTCACATCAGTTGAAGTCATCGAGGAATCACTCTCTCCCGGTAATATCGGTATCATCGCCCAAAGCGGAGCCTTTGGAAACGTCCTTCTCGATGGAATGCCCCAGCGCGGGCTTTCAGTCTCCAAGGCGGTGACCTTGGGAAACCGATTGGACGTGAATGAAAGCGATGTATTGGAATACCTCCATCAGGATCCGAAGACCGACGTGGTGATCATGTATCTGGAGGGAATTGCGGATGGATCGCGCTTTAGGGAGACCGTGTCCAGGGTCACCCAGGACAAACCTGTTCTGATACTCAAGAGTGGGCGCACTTCCGCTGGAAAGGCCGCGACGGCCTCCCATACCGGCAGCATGTCAGGTGTAGATGCATTGTATGATGCCATGTTCGCACAGACAGGGGCTATTCGGGCCGATACCCTTGAAGAGCTTATTGAGCTGGCACGGGTATTCTCAAGTCAACCGCTTCCTAAAGGGCCTCGACTGGGCGTTGTGACCTCAAGCGGCAGCATGGGGGCACTGGCCACGGATATGGCGGTCTCTCTCGGCCTGAATCTTCCCGCTGTTTCACAGGCGACCATTGACAGGGTGATGGATGGTGCGCCTTCGTGGATGAATATAAAGAACCCACTTGATGTGGGCCCTTCCCGGCAATTTGCATCAGCAATTTCCTCTCTTTTGGTGGATGACAAAATCGATATGGTTCTGGCCATCACGGTTATCCCCTTTTCCGTAGTCAGAATGCTTAAACCTATGGGACTCCGTGCTGATAGCTGGTTCGGCAACATCGCTGAAATCCGCGAGACAGCTCCTGCTAAGCCCTTAGTGGTATGTTCTGTCGGGCACCGGCAGTTTATTGACAATATGTCTGAGATAGCTGGAGAAAAGGTCCCTGTTATTGATACCCCTGAGATGGCTGCAAAGGCCCTTGGCGTGTTATGGCAATACAGCAAGTGGAAAGCGGGGATTGACCCTTCACATAGCATTTAGCGTCTATCCACAAACGGCCTTTATGGATGGAAACTGCCATCCACCAGAGGCTGGCTGGCGGCACAAAAGGCAAGAAAACTGCTTGGCTATCTAAGGACTAGGATCTCATTAATCCATCCTGAAAGCATCTATTCCCGGATGGGCGCCTCTTAACAACATTCCGGGCCTTTCGTACAACCCAAAGTCTTCAGCCCCCACGTTTTTATACCGTCAAATCTAAAGTTTCTGTAAATAATGGCGATAAGTAAAAGAAAGTCACCCAAAAAAAATGAGTCAAGATTCGAAAGTTCTCGTAATTTTGAGCAATTGTGATTCGTAAAACAAGTTACTCCATGGGAAAATGAATATGAGAGCACTTTGTAGAAGGAAGATGGCCCTGTTTCTGGCGATGATATTGTTATCAATTGCCGGCTATGAAAAGGCACATGCCGAGAGCAATTTCGAGTATTATTTTTTTGGGCAAAACCTGAAGGCATTCAAAAACTGCAATTGGTATGAAGTCGCCATTGGAGCTGCGAGCTCTGTTTTGGTCCACGAACTGGGGCATATCTTGTATCTTGAGCTTTCAGGGAATTCCTGGGACATGGAAGCTTCTTTTCCGTCCGGTCTCGCCGTCCATACCAATGATGCCCTTGAAGAGAGCGAGACCGCAAATTTCGGCAGGGCCGGTTTTGCCCTGCAGACACTTATTGGGGCAGGGCTCGTTTTCTTTGAGAAAACCAGGTATCTGGACTTTACAAAGGGGTGGGTCGCAATGAACGCGGTTCAGGTTGCTTCCTACAAGAGCAGAACCCACGACATCGGCGATGACTTTGACCTGATCGACAGTGGCGGAAGTAACGGTGATGTGGAATTTGGAGTGTTCTGCTTCATTAGTTTACACAACTTAATGAAAATGGAATCTGATCCCTTGACCTTCCTGACAAGGGCGGATTTCAAATCAAACAATAGACCCTATTACGACATAGCCGGCCCTCCGGTTGATACCAAAGAGAGTCTGCTTGTAGATACGGTCGCCACGCTACAAATGCCTTTTTTACCCTAGAGGAGGTTCTCAATACTTCTATAGGGTAATTGTCTCAAAAGTCCCCTTCGCTACATACTCCTTCTCTTATATTTTTTATGAAAACTGCTGTTTCATTTACTTTAATCAATCACATAAGCTTTGATATCCGCTGAATTTTTTTCCCATTCCGGGAATCTGTCCGTATCTTCCGCCTTGGGCGTTTGAGGAGATACGCTACTCTCATAAAGCTGCCAATTGCTGGATCGTGAGTACCCTGCGCTCGAGGTCCAGGTCCAGAGGATTTCTTTGATAGGCACCCACTGGGTTTCCTTTTTCTTCCCTCTAGGCCTAAACATAAGGACCATACGACAATCCTGGATCGCCTTGGTATACATCAAGGTACCATGAGTGGTCTTAATGATGTTGTCTTGATCATCGACCCAACGGTGTTCTTCGGTCATGGAGTCGTTTTCGTTCTCGCCCAGAGGTACACCCGGCCGATCCATAGCCTTAGGCCCTCTTTCGTAAGGATAACACGCATCCAGGGCTTGTGTTACATATTGGTGGCTTTTGTAAGCATCGTCAAACTTAACCCAGAGATCATGTTTCCTCAAAATCTGTACCCATTGCTCTTTACCATCGGTTTTGCCTTTGTCTTGATTTTCGGCGTTGAATTGAATGCCGTCATACTGGAGCCACCACTTATATTCTTTGACCGCCCCATGAGCACCGGATCCCATGCAATCCTTATTCAAAGCACCGCCCGTGAAGGCCGGTCCAATGGTCGATCCCTGTTGAGCAATAACGTCAACTTTGTAATTGGGCTTGATAACTTTTAACTTCGCTTCAGCGGTCAGAGATTCATTGCATGACTCTGTACGGAAACGAACAGATCCCTGCTTACCTCCGGACCAGTAAAGGGTGATTATATGTTTCTGTTTCAAATCTTCGTCCGGATTTACTTCCACCCTCCGACCATACCGAGTATTGGCATCAAATTGCTTGAAATAAGGTTTGTGCTTGCCGCCACCGTCCCCTTGCAGGATCCAGTCCCCGATAGGCTTTTTCTCCTTTCCTTCAGGGAGCACAATCCCTTTAAAACGCAGTTTTTTCCCTACGGTAATCTCCGCCTCTGAGTCGGTGATATCTTTCCATGTCTTTTTCCCTGACGGCAATTCAACCTCTAATGATATTCTCGCGAGACAGGGTTCTTTTATTTCCCATCGAAGATTGTAGTTGACATCTCCTGATGACACCTTTTGCGGTGAATAGGGTTTGGCGTTAAAGACGGCGGGCAAATTCGAGACGCCCACATCTGCACTTGGACTATTGTCGGATGACCAGGTCCGTTGACCGGACATGGTACCATCTTCATTGAATTTGAAATGAATCTGGATCTTATCTCCCAATATCATTCGGGTGGTATTTCTCGTTATACATGGTTTGGCATCAGGCCGTAGAATGCCTTTTACTTCCTTTTTCGGAATCGTCACGGCAAAGAGATAACGATCGATAAGAGAATCAAACGCTCCTGCCGGCGCTATGTTTTTGACTGGAGCCAACTGTTTGGACATATTTCCCATGTAGTGTAACATGAGGTTGCCCGGACCTGGATAGGGCTCTATGATAAACGTACCGGCATCTTCAAATCTGCTTTCGGGGTTGCTGCAGTGGTTGCGGTCGGCAATTTCTTTTGTTTCTTTATAGGTGTAATGGCCGCTCATCGCCGTTGCTTTGTAGGGCACCATAACTGCCGGGAGTCCCTGTTGCAAAGAGCTGAACTGCTGATTCAATTTCAGAATACCCTGGATTTTGATTTGCATCTGACCATGACACCGGTTACCTGCGTCGTCCCGCTTATCCCACTTGACTTTCAGATCGATTTTCGCTGATAGGATCTCTTTTGGTGGCTCGGCACCCATGGAATTCAGTGGGAAAAGGATTATAAAAAGCAGGCATGCGTAGAAGAAGGGACAAAACAGAATGGATCTCAGCCGCAAGCAGCAAGGCAGCGCAGGCATCATGATTTTTTCCTCACAATCTGCTTTCAGGATATGCTGAAGGGAAAAGCGTCATTCGTATTGCGAAAACATTTTCTGGTCGCGCAAAGAATTCTATTGGCTGGCATTTTTGGACAAGAGGTGCCCCTCAGTCACACTCTCCGATCCGTTTGCCGTTAATTGTTGTCTTGACGGTCATGCCGCCGGCTGAGGGCCCCATGCTGGTTTGTGAGGTCCCTTCGAAGGAGTCCCCATTATAGGTTATTTTGCCGGTGGTCTTGATTTTCATGCCTTGCTGGGTGCACTCCATCGTATAGGTGACTGTGTTGCCTTTGGTCTTCATGTCTATAATCTTGCATCCTTGGGCGGCCGCAGAGGAATTTGGCACCGGGTTCAGCTCATCCAGGCATTGAGTCGTGGTTTGGGGAGCCATCCCTGCCGGCATTCCCGGCATCTCTACTTTAGCGGTGATTTCATACTTGCCCGGCTTGAGATCCAGTCCCCACGCAGGGAGGGCCACCAACAACATCAACACAGAAAATGAACACATTTTTTTAAACATAACCTTAAACTCCTTTCATTGTTTAAGTCTTTCTGTAAAGACCTTTCAAAAATTGGGAGAATCAGGGTCAAACATTCGGACCTCATGATTTGGAACATACCATTTTGTGGCGGTCTTTGCAGGAAGAGAGGAACGCGCCATCTCAGAGTGATCTGTATTTTTCCATACCGTATTTATCTACCAGCGTGATTCTTTCCATATCGGGAAGGGATTTCATATACCGTTTCCATCCAGGGCACCAATTTGCATGCCATCTCCATATTCTTCCCAGGAATGATTTAGGATTCTGCTCATATCTTCCTCTGAAAGCGCAATTTTTGCAATTATGGTCGGCCATTTAAAATCCTCCTTAAGCTGGATGTTTACACCATGCCTCTACTAAGTAAGGAGTCCCTTAAAAATAGTCTTTACCTCCCTGACTGAAAAAAGGAGATCATTTCAGCCAACTTTCATTTGGGTATATGAAAGTGATAATAGGAAAAGGAATTGATAATGGTCAAGATGAAAATATCTCAGTCGTGGCTGTAAAGGTTTCTGCTCTCTTTTCATAGCTCGAACATGGCCCCGAAGCATGAGAATGTCTCCGTACCTCCTGAGTAATACTGTAAAGTATCCCAACCGCGCCCCTTAATCTGAATTTATTTGAACGTTTCCCCGATCCTGTGCTATGTTTTTACCTAATAGAAGACCATAGACGCTGTTTGAGCTGATATGCCCATATGGATATAGGGCTTTTTTTCGAATGACGGTTCATCAAGTAGCGCAGATCCCCCTAACTATGAGTAGAATCAAGAGGTTCTATTAAGAATGGGCTATTGATTGTTAAGATTCGGCATAAATACTAAGGGAGACAAGTCAAGATGCGACAATACTTTGAAAAAATGAGTCTGATTGGCCGAGAGTTAAGAGAAAAGGAGAAAGAGGGGACCAATGCCCAAGAAATATCTCAGGTTGTGAAAGGGGTAGAGGAGGCTTTGGAAAAGACCAGGATGTCAGGTATCCCTGCGGAGAAGCTTCATAAGAGAGGGGAAAAGACCGCCTACGAGAGAATTGAACATCTGGTTGATCCGGGGACCTTTCTGCCGCTTAACTCCCTGTATGACCCCGAGTTCAACCAGGAGGGGACAACCGGCGTCATTAACGGGATCGGTAAAATTGCCGGGAGATACGCATCTATCATTGCCTCCGATAACAAGGTCCTGGCAGGTGCTTGGATAGCGGGTCAGCCGGAAAACGTCTTTCGGGCCCAGGACATTGCCGAACGTCTGAGGATTCCCCTCGTATGGATACTCAACTGCAGCGGTGTGAAACTGACTGAACAGGAACGGGTTTACGCGGGAAGGAGGTCTGGTGGCAGGACCTTCTTCAGACATGCTGAACTGATCGAAAAGGGCATTCCCGTCATTGTAGGGATGTACGGGACAAACCCTGCGGGTGGAGGGTATCACGCTATCAGTCCTGCCATCATCTTCGCCCATGAGAAGTCAAACATGGCGGTTGGAGGCGGCGGCATTGTCGGTGGTATGTCTCCCAAAGGGAGATTTGATGTCGAAGGAGCTGAGACCCTCATTGATGCGACAAGGAGGTTCAAACAGGTCCCTCCCGGTGGTGTGAAGATTCACGGGGAAAAGACCGGCTTTATGAGAGAGGTCTTTGATACTGAAGAAGGAGTGATCGAGGCGATTAAGAAATGCGTGGCAGGTCTGCCCGCGTATGATCCTTCCACTTTTAGGGTGGCGGAACCTGCTGAACCTGTTTTCAGTGGAGACGATCTTAATTCGATCATTCCTGTTAACCAGAAAAGGACCTATTCGATTGAACAGGTGCTGGGTAGGGTTGTCGATGGAAGCGAGCATATGGAGTACAGACCGGACTACGGTCCGGAGGTGTATTGTGGGCTGGCAAAGCTGGATGGATTTTTAGTGGGGATCATCGCAAACCGTCAGGGCTTTCTTGGAAAAGACTACCCCAGGTATGCGCAGGAGAAGTACCTGGGTATAGGGGGAAAGCTCTACAGAGAGGGCCTTATCAAGATGAACGAGATGGTCATGTTTTGCGGCAGGGACAAGATCCCCATGGTCTGGTTTCAAGACACCAGCGGTATTGATGTAGGTGATATAGCCGAAGAGGCGGAACTCTTGGGTCTCGGTCAGTCGCTCATCTATTCCATTGAGAGTTCATCCCTCCCAATGATGACGATTGTCTTGAGAAAAGGGACTGCAGCAGCCCATTACATCATGGGCGGACCCCAGGCAAACAGGAATAATGCCTTCACACTTGGAGTCCCTACAACCGAGATATATGTGATGCACGGAGAAACAGCCGCAGCCGCTGCATTTTCACGAAGGCTGGTCAAGGAGAAGGACGCGGGCAATCCATTGGAGCCGGTCATCGAAAAGATGAATGCCCTGGCCCAACAGTACCATGATCAGTCCAGGCCACTGTACTGTGCCAAGACCGGTCTGGTAGACGAGATTGTTCCCCTGGAAGGAATGAGGGATTATTTGGTGGCCTTTGCGGGGTCGACCTATCAAAATCCCTCGGCCATATGTCCACACCATCAGATGCTGCTCCCGCGATCCATAAGGGGGTAGAAGGGAGGAACGAGATGAGCGAGCATGATATCTTCAAAGCAAACAAAAGGATGCCGAAAAAGGTCAGGCTTGGTGACATCACTGTTCGAGACGGATTTCAGCATGAGGAGGTCTGGATCCCGACTGAGGCAAAGATCTATTATCTCCAGGAATTGGCCCTTGCCGGTGTGAAAAGACTGGAGGTAACAAACCTTGGGAATCCTCGAGTCATGCCCCAGTTCAAAGACGCGGAAGAGGTCCTCAAGGGTGTCAGGGGAGATATCTTTAACAAAAGGCTGGCCAAGCGAGGCATCAATCCTGAAGATATCGAATGGACGGCAATCACCATCAGGGAATCTGCCGTGGATAGGGCCATTGCGCTCAAAGAGCAGGGATTCGGTCCCGACAGGGTATTGATGATGGTCTCCACAGATGAGCAGCATCACTTTGCAAACAGCGGGATGACATTGCCTACTTACTGGGAAGAGGCGGAAAGATGCATAAAAAAATGCAAAGACGCGGGGATCAAGATGTGCGGTTGCGTCAGTACGATTTGGGGCAGCCCTATATCCGGTCCCACCAGACTGGAGGATGCCATAGAATTTACAAAGAGGTGGCTTTCCATCGGGGCCGATGACATTGAACATGCCGATCATGACGGATCCGCTCCTCCGGATCAGGTGTACCGCTATTACTCAATGATGTTGGATGAAATCCCCAATCCCGACCTTCATGTGGGCCATTTTCATGTAACAAGGGGATGGGGCTCTGCCAATATCCTGGCGGCGCTTCAGGCAGGGATTGAGATTTTTGAAGGATGCCTGGGAGGTATGGGCGGGCAGCCCGCCAATTTTCTGGACAGGGTCCCTGTGCCCGGCACCGGCACCTATTATTATAGGGATCCTAATGTGGTTGGATTGACCACTTTTGAGGATATGTGCGTCATGTTGGACGAGATGGGTATTGATATCGGTGGAATAAACATCGACAGGATACTGGAGCTGGGCACCTTGATAGAGAGGACTGTCGGCAGAAGGCTTCGATCAGAGTCCATCCTGAATGGGAGGATACCAAAAGAACCACGACCTGAATTCAAGAGGCCCAAACTGATCCAAATGAAAGAGAAATTAAAAGAGAGAGAAGGGCAGCTTATACCCAGTAATTGGCCTGATAAGGCTGAGGTGCCCAAAGAAATGCTCGAGAGAAAATAATGGACAGGATTCTCTTGATTCTTGACCGGTGGAGGATGTTTTTGTATAGTCCGGTCTAAATTGATAATGGTATTTTAGGGGGAATTCGATAGGAGGGTTTCAATGGATTTTCCGAGGATGTTTGGTATTGGTGTGGTCATGATCGTCCCAACTTTTGTACTATCCGGAGCCGTGTGGCAATTGTTCGGCTCCTGGTTTGCTGTGCTCGGTCTGGATGTGGTTATGGTCTTGGCTTATACATCTATTGTTTTTGGATGGCCCATGGCCTTAGGTGAGAAGGCCTAGGCTGATACGCTTTCATTGGCAGGCACTTGCGGTAGTATACTACAGCTACGTGCCTGCCATCTTGCATATCCGGCAAATGCGACAATTGCAGGATTCAGGTGTAAATAAAAAGGGGATCCGACCCTAAAAGGTCGATCCCCTCTTTTTTTCCCTTATACCTTGAACCTTATTAGGCCCTACTACCTAGCTTTCTTTGTTTAGGCAATGCCCATCTTGAACTTGAGGGATTTGAGCGTGTTTTTCATGAGCATGGTGATGGTCATGGGGCCAACGCCGCCCGGTACCGGGGTAATGGAACCTGCAATCTCTTTGGCCGCATCAAAATCCACATCACCCTTGAGAATGGCTATTTTTTTGCCTGTTTTTTCGCTGATCTTTTCACCTACCCGGTTTACGCCCACATCAATAACACAGGCCCCGGGTTTGATCCATTCCGGTTTCACCAGACCGGGCACTCCCGCGGCAACAATAAGGATATCCGCCCTCTTGCAATGGGAGGCCATGTCTTTTGTGCGCGTATGAATGACGGTCACGGTTGAGTTTGCGCCTTCGGCCTTTTGGAGCATCATATTGGCGATCGGCTTGCCCACGATGTTGGAGCGGCCCACAACCACAACCTCGGCGCCGCTCGTCTCCACGCCGGCACGAACGATCAACTCCTGGATACCGGCAGGGGTGCAGGGAGGAAACTTGACCTCATCACCTCCGATCATCAACCTGCCGACATTGACGGGGTGAAAACCATCCACGTCTTTATCCGGGTCAATGGCGTTAAGAATCTTTTTGTCGTCTATATGCTTCGGCAAAGGCAATTGGACCAGGATGCCGTTGATTGAGTCGTCGTTGTTGTATTTGTCAATCAGGGCGAGAAGATCAGCCTCTGAAATATCCTCGGGCTGATTGTCTTGGATCTCCTTGAAACCCAGACGATTGGCAGTCTTGATCTTGAGGGTCACGTAGGAAATAGAGGCAGGGTTTTCGCCCACCAGGATGGTCACCAGGCCCGGGACAACACCATGCTCCGCCTTTATTTTTTTGACCTCCTCTTCGATTTCCTCTAGAATCTGCTCCCTGATTTCGGTCCCTTTAATTAGTTTTGCCGTCATCTTCCATCTCCTTTTCTGAAATTTCTAAAGCTCCTAATAAAAGCTGATATCAAAACGAAATGCCTAAAAACCTCTCAGTATCTTTGGAGGCGTGCAGTTTTAACCACGGTTTTGTGTATCCCGTCCCCACATTCAGTCGATTTCATTAGCACAATTGATATCCAATATCAAATACTTTATCATGCTATTTGCCTATGACGTTCCCGTACCTCCCGACCCCTTTGTGTTTCTGTGTATTTCCGACCTGTTGGATTAGAAAATCAGATTGAGGAATCCATTTCTCTGGGATGATTTTATTGGCTTCGGCATGTCCAACAGGAAAAAAGAATGGAAGGCCTCTGGAAGAGAAGCATCGGTTTTATGCGGCACCCCTCTTATTCATGGCCTGAGAATGTAGATGAGATTTTCGAGATAGGAATCATCCAGAGACGGCAAGGGGAGAAATGAGACAAAACCTTCGCTCCCTGGTCATTATGGCATACCATGATGGTGGGTTTGTTATGATTTGTTAAGTATTTCAAAACATTAAAATTCGAATAACAAGATGGCGCACCGTGGCCACTTTGCCGCAGTAATTCCGATACTTTGTGAGACCTTTGAAAAGTGCTCAATTTTGTTCAAGTGCAAGGAAGGCGAAAATTTTAACCGGAGGAATATCTTGAATATTTAGGGGATAAAAATGTTAACTGACACAGCAATTGGCAAAAGGGGGCGTTTTGCAAAGGTCTCACCCTATCGTGTAATAATCTTTAGATCAGAGGTTGCTGTGTTGATACAGCTGGGCTGGACGCAGAAATGATCCGTAAATATGTAAGATACAAAGACGATAAAAGATCGTTCGTAGATTTCGTTAGCTCCAACAGGGTAAACTCAACGTTGCCTCCTACGGGGTCGGTAGAGGCAGTCTATCCCCTTATAGGGGTAATCAAAGCCTGACCCTGTGGGTTAGGCTTTTTGCTTGTCACACTATTCCTGACACTATCTATAGAGAAGGCAGGACCTTTGTGAAAAAATTAGGCCACAGTATTGTGAAATCCACCTGGATTATATGAAGACCGGAATATCCTTTTTACGCTCGGATATCACAATCGATTATATTCTTATCTCAAGACGATACCTCTAAAGGTGTTTTGTTCAGTTAATGAGATAGGGTTGCGAGCTATTGTAGTGGGTCGGTTATGAAAAAAGGCCGGTGAGAGTCCCCGGCCTTTTCATTTTGAATGCTGTTGTGAGTACTGTGTCTACGTATTTTTCATTGGGCATTTACCCAAAACAGCCTTGGGCTGAAATGGGTAAGGTGGGGTCAGTGTGATTAGATATTACAGTATTTAGTCAAAGTTTAACCTGCTAACGGTAAAAGTATAGGTTTCTTGAGGCATTACATTTGCTGGATTTGCCAGACCCTGGGCGTTTAGAGTAACAACAACTTGTCCTTCTAAAGGATTGGGAGGAAAATGGTTTGATGTAGTTGGAGGTAAAATGTCTCCTCCTCCTCCTTGTGGTGTAGCGCTGACATGAGCGGTTTCCGAATAATGATATGCATTGTCATAAGTGAAAGCTGAGAAGTTATATTTAGTGCCGTTAATTAAACCTGTGCTGGGTGGCTGTCGTTTGAACCAGGAGCCGCTTCTTTATTGCACACAAAAGTGTACCTTCATCGTGAGTGGCCGGGTAAGGTTCGCCTTCTATTGAATAGCTTATCATTGTCCCTTTAAAATTACTATCAGTGGGATTGGTCCAGCTTAAAGCGGTTAGGCTATCCTGTCCTTCTTTTCTTTTTCTTCACCGGGAGTAAATTAGCTTGACAATATAGCTTTTTAGGATATAATTAAACTATGTATAGGTTGAAATATAGACGAAAAGCCAGAAACTATCTGGCGAGATTACCTTTTAAAATAAAATCGAAAATTATAACTAAATTGCATGAACTTCAAGCAAACCCTGATGATTCAACTTTAGATATAGACAAATTAAAAGCCGGAAAGGGTTATCGCCTCAGAGTAGGACAGTACCGAATAATATATACACGGCATGAAGATCAATTAGTAATAGAAGTAGTTAAAATTCGGCCACGAGGAGACATTTACAAGGGGTAAAAATGGAATACCAAACAATAAAAGAAAATGGAAAGGCTAAATTTGTAGTTTTGCCTGTCAAATTATTTGAAGCTATATTAGACCGTCTTGAGGATGAATCCGATTTGCGTGTTATCAGAGAGGCTAGGAAAGATCCGCTGTATGAGCAGGAAGAAGCGGAAGACTATATTTTTATGAATCCTGTTAAACGCGAACGCCTTGAACGGGGATGGACCCAGAAAGATCTTGCTGATCAGCTTGGCGTGAAACAGTCAACAGTAGCAAAATGGGAAATGAAAGAGGCTGTATATCGAAAAAGAACCAGGCAAAAATTCGCAGATGTTTTCGGTGTAAATGAGAAAATCTTTTTATAAGCCTTTTTGATTAGCTTCCAGCATAATTGTATCTTTTTGTATACGTCACATGTTCCATTTTTATGACACTGGCTATCAGCGATTATTTTAAAATACCTTACGGAATTGGAAGAAAAAGCTTTAGGATCGATCAAGTCAGGGGTATTTTTACCCAAAAGGGCTTTGAGCAGAAATGGGTAAAGGGGCCAGCCCTATAGTGACGCATTCAAGATATTATAAACAGTCTTTCGTGACACGCCTAATCGCTCTGCTATTTCTGAACGTTTGTATCCGCGGTAAATGAGTTGTTCTATGAGGTATTTTTTTGTCCTCTTACTCTCCGGCCCTCCACGATCATGATTTTGTCCCACAATTTCAATCTGTTTTTCCAACTCCCCTATACTTGGCACATCAACGCCTAACAATCCTGCAATCTGCCTGTTCTTACAAATTATATTGAAGATAGAGGGGAATATGGACATTAGTTTTGACTGAAAGTGTTCTATGGCATCCTCCTGTTCCATGATATGCGCAATCCTTAAATCGCTACCTTGCTTTAGTAAAAGCCGGTATTTTTCCTTTCTCTCAATTTTGTTTTCAGAAAGCAGGCGCAATACAAAATCTGTATTTACGTATGATTCCGGTGCTTTATCCTCATTATACAATCGACATGATGACCACCGGTAGTCCTTGGGTTGGGGTACAATACCTGCTCTTACTGGATTCATGTGTATGTAAAGAGATGCTGCCAGTAGATAGCTGTCATCCAGGCATAGAGCCTGTCTATAAGGACCGGCAAACAAATGTCCCTTTCTTTCATATTTTCGATTGAACTTCATCGCATATCTTGAAAACAAGTCCCGCATTGCGTCATATAGGTTCTCCTGCTCCGGGCTTAGCAACAAATGGATATGGTTTTCCATCAGGCAGAAAGCATAAACTCTGAGCGCGTAATTATCCGCTATTTCCTTTAGAAGGCCCAGCATGAATAGATAGTCATCATTTTCCAGGAATAACGGCTCTTTACCTGCTGCCCTCTGAGTAATATGAGAAACCATATTAGGGGTATTCACTTTGCGGGTTGCGCGAAAATACCTCTTTATTTTGCCCTGCCTTATAAGTTCAAGAGGGTCCATAGGTTACCAACTGAATAAGGTTATACCTAAAATCTGCATACAAAATCATGAAAAAAATGAGTTTAAAGAAAGAATTCAAGCAGATAGAGTATCCTTTTAATTTGGTATAGAAATCCACGCCCTATGGGCGTGGTCATGTGGGACAGGCTATGCCGGTCCCGAATGGGCTTGGCTGAAAGCCCACTCATTGCTAATCCTTAAGTCGAGTTGTAGCC
>JAXHUM010000118.1:0-15774 GCA_034189325.1 Thermodesulfobacteriota bacterium | reverse complement strand
CCGGTCAATCATCCATTCCGAGCAGCACGGCTGACCTTATCGCTGATCGGGCCTTTATCCCTGTCCATTCCCTATGACCGGGAAATCCGCCACCTCCCTTCAACGAAGGCGGCGGGGTGGCGGATATCCCCTTACAATGCCTCCCTCTTTTCTTTCTGTTTGATTACAGTGATGCCGGGCCTTAAATGGCGCCGGCTCCATCTGTTTTGCGCCTTCCAATAAGGGTAAAAGACCTATCAATAGCCGAATTCTTTTGATGAGTGATGATCTTTTTCAGTAACAACGTCACAGATAGGGACTTAAGACCGTCTAAAGAGATAAAGACCACGTACTGGGTATAAGAAATAATGGCCATTTCTCTGGAGAGTCTGGTAGAACGCGCAAAAGAGGGCGAAAAACGTGCCCTCGAGGAACTGGTTTTACGTATTCAAGACAGGATCTACGGTCTCGCCCTTCGGATGCTCTACTATCCGGATGACGCAAAAGATGAAACGCAGGAAATATTGATCAAGATCATCACCCATTTAGGCAGGTTCAGGGGAGAAAGCAGATTCATGACATGGGCATACAGCGTCGCCTCCAATCATCTGCTCACGAATCGAAAAAGTCGGGTGAAACGGCGTGAATTGACTTTCGAGATCTCCGAGACAATGATTGAAGAGGGGCTCTCCTATTCCGGGAATCAGGTCTACAACGAATCCGAACAGATTCTTATGGTCGAAGAGATGAAACTCCTTTGTATGCAGACTTTGCTCCGATGCTTAAGTCCAGAGAACCGCATCACTTTTATCCTGGGCGATGTCTTTGGAGTCACAAGCCTTGAAGGCGGACAGATTTTGGATATCACGTCCGACTCTTTTCGAAAGCGCCTTTCACGGGCGAGAAAGATGATCCTTGATTTCATGGCCGCCCAATGCGGCCTCTTCAATCCTGACAATCGCTGTCATTGTGAAAAAATATTTCCCTGTTATGTTGAGAAAACCGGCACCATTGACCCCAAAAACATGCTTTTTGCCGATCACCCGTGCCGTCCTAAGAAAAGCAATGAAGCCAGGGAGAATATGAATGAATTTGACGAGTTGATGCGCATGACGCTTCTTTTCAGAAGCCATCCGGACTATGCAGCGCCTGACGCATTTGTGGATATAATAAGAGAATTGATAAAATCAGAGCGATTTGAAATGCTTCAGAGCGATGAAAAATCTTGACTTATCTTCCATGGTCGCATATCAAAATAGACTGACTAGTCAATTTATTTTGGAGCGCCACATGGGACACAAAGGAGATTCAACAAAAAACAGGATTATCGCTGCGGCCTGTCACCTCTTCAAGTACCAGGGATATCGGGACACAACTATAGATCATATCTGTAAAGAATCAGGAGTTAAGAGAGGGAACCTCTATTTCCATTTTGCAAGCAAAGAGGAGCTGGCCTGCGAGGTCCTTGAAAGCGCCTACAAAAGAGAATGGCCCTATATCGAGAGGATTACGTCCCGACAGACCGATCCATTGTCTAAAATCTATGCCATGATGGACGGCATGGGGAGTTATATTATTCAACGGGGATGCAAGGGAGGGTGACTGTTTGGGAATTTCGCCCTGGAACTGGGCGACACGCATAGGAAACTGGCGCTCGCGGCCCACAATTTCTTCGTTACATGGCAAAAGGTCCTCCTGGGGCTCTTTCAGGAGGCAACGGAGAGGGGACAGCTCAAGAAAGATACCGACTATGATGGGTTGAGCGCGTTAATTATGAGCGGTATTGAAGGAGGTATTCTCATCAGTAAGGCCTCCAAGGACAAGGAGGCGATCTTAAAAACGATAGGGGCCTTGAAGGCGGTCATTGAAGGGTGCACAACTTGATCGACATTCCGAATCCTCAGAACCTCGCTCAGGCAGGAGAGTCAGTGCCCGCGGCCGCATAGGGCGCCCTCCCCCATTGTTTGCGGAGACCTGTGTCTTTCAGGCCAAATATACAGATCGGTCACTGTAGTTTGGAATATTGTCTATCTTAACCTGAAACCAATCATCTGAAGATCTTAAGATCCACACTGTTTTCACAACCTGGAAAGGAGGAAAGGATGGCCTCAAACAACGACGGTTCACAGGGGGAAAAAATCGGCTGGATCTGCGACTATGTTCCGGAAGAGCTGATCATGGCGGCAGGAATGGAGCCGGTTCGTCTCGAGGGACAGATGGAAAACGTGAAAGAGGCTGATTCGTATCTTTTTTCGAATGTGTGCCCTTATGTGAAACATATTCTGGAGGCGGGACTCAATAGAGAAACCGAAGACCTGGCAGGGATCATATTCACCAATTCATGTGACGGGATGCGCCGCCTCCATGATCTGTGGAACCATTATGTTGGGAGCCCTTTCATGCACATGCTGGAAATACCGAAACACCGCGATGAAAAGGGCCTACACTATTTTAGAGAGCAGCTGGAGCACTTGAAGAGGGAACTGGAGCGATTTACAGGGAAAGAGATATCAAGCCAAGGACTTAAAGGCGCTGTCTCTCTTCTGAACGATAGAAGGGGGAGGTTAATGGACCTTTTTGAGAGGCAAAAGCAGGAGGAACCACCTTACAGGGGGAGCGAACTCCTCGACCTATGTCTAGAGGAGACCACCCGTCCAAAAGAGGAGACCGCCCGAATCATACAAGAAATGGGTGGGCGACCATCAAATGCGCTATCGACGAATCCTAGGCCTAGGCCTGTACGGATTCTCGTCACCGGGAATGTCCTGGATAAGCCGAATCTTTTCAGAATAATAGAATCCGCCGGCGCTGAGGTGGTAGCCTTTGATACCTGCCTCGGCCTGAGACATTACACCGACCCTGTTGAAACAGAAGCCGATCCTATTTCGAGCCTGGCTCGAAGATATTTGCTCAGACCGCCTTGCAACAGGATGCCCGGCTTGAATGAAAAGATCGAGCGGATGAGGCAACTCAGCCGGGACTACACAGTCGACGGCGTGATTCAAAGCCGGGTGAAGTTTTGCGATTATGCCCTCCTTGAAAGCCCAGTATTGGAGAATTTCGCAAAGAACCGGGACCTCCCCTTTCTCTCCCTCGAAAATGATTATCTGTGGGCCGATGAGGCACGGATGAAAACGAGGGTCGAGGCATTTTTGGAGATGATAAGAGAATCTGATTGAGTCTTTTTAGAGCATCTTTCAACATCAAGGAGGTGGCAAGATGAAAGCGGATTTCGAAAATATTTTAAAGCTACTAGACAACAAAATCGCCAGAAGACCTTCCGCTTACGACCTGTTCAGCAAAGAAATGATATCTACGTTCTTACGCGCATTCGATGAAGAGGCCAAGGTGGTCTGGGTATCCTACTATGCGTTTCCCATGGAGCTTTTGTGGGCCTTTGACGTGGTTCCCTTTGATTTTGAGATCGCCTGCAATACCCTCCCCACTGCCTCCGGCGGGAACGGATCATCTATCATGATGAGCGCGGAGAAGGAGGGGTATTCAAGAGACATCTGTTCCTTTTATCGGCTCGTATTAGGCGCACACATTGAAGGCATCCTCCCCAGAGGTGATCTGTTTCTCACTTCCAGCTACTACTGCAACGGAAAGGCAAAGACCAATGAGATCATCGCACGATCCCACGGCAAGGAAAGCATCCTTCTTGATGTTCCCAACGAAATCAGCGCCTCCTCTATACGATATGTTGTCACTCAGTTGAGGGAAATTGCGGCGAGGCTGGAGAACCTGACAGGAGAGACACTGGATCTGGACAAGTTCAGACAGATAATCCGACACTCTAACAAGGCCAGGTCGTCTTACCAAAAGGTGAATGCCCTGATGAAGGAGAAGCCCTGTCCCTGGGACGGGTCCAGGGCCGGCCCTCTGGGGATCAGCGGCTCCCTGTTTTGGGGCTCTCCTATCCGAGAGGAGATCAATCAAATGCTCATCCGAGAGATGGAGGGTCGGATCTCCGGTGGAAAGACTTATCCCGAAACCTATAGGATCCTCTGGTTTCCCTGGGTACCGGTTCAACCGACCAACATATTCAAAACATTGAGAGAAAGCCATGCCAATGTGGTTATGGCGGAGTCGGCCAGGGTGTGGTGGGATGAGCTTGACGAGGGCGATCCCTTTGAGGCCCTTGCATTAAAGGCGCTTCAGAACTATCTCGTGGGAACGGCTGAAAACAGAGTCAGGGATATTGTCGGATTGGCCGAGGACTATGAGGTGAATGGAGCGATCCATTTCTCAACCCCGGCTTGTATCCATGAGAACGGTTCCCTCAGTCTTGTCAGTGATGCCCTGAAGGAGAAAGGCATACCCCTCCTTGATCTGGAAGGAGACATGACGGATGAAAGGAACTATTCCCCTGAACAGACAATGCACAAGGTGACCACCTTTCTTGAGGTCTTAAGCTGAGTCCCTTTGAACAGGCGAAGTCATGGAGGGAGAAGATGAACCGCATCGGTTTGATAGGTATAGGGACAATGGGCCTCCCTATGGCAATGAATATGGCCCGGGCCGGTCTGGAATTAATGGTTTATAACCGCACAAGCAACAAGGCCGGCCCGGCCCTGGAAGCAGGGGCCCTGGAGGCCGATTCCCCGAAGGCCCTTTTCAGATGGGCCGATACCGTGATAATGATGTTGAGCGGACCGAGTGCTATCGATGAGGTCCTGGGGCCGGTCCTCCACAACCAGGCAAAGGAACTGAAAGGCAAATGCGTGGTCAACATGGGCACGAACCCTCCCGACTTCTCCAGAAAAATAGCTACTTATCTTGACAAGGCTGGAGTTCTTTTTGTGGATGCCCCTGTCTCCGGGACAAAGGTGCAGGCTGAAGAGGGTTCGTTACTGATTATGGCGAGCGGCCCGGACAGAGCCCTTGACCAATTGGAGTCGATCTTTGAAGCTGTCGGAAATAAAGTCGTCAGGTGCGGGGCCGTACCCAATGCCTGCCTCATGAAACTGGCCGTCAATATCGTCCTGTGCGCCTCCATTGCCGGGCTGGTGGAGGGCGCTCATTTTGCGGAAAAATCGGGACTCAATGCAGAGACATTCTTCCAGCTCATTCTCGGGGGTCCTCTGAGAAACGATATGTTTGCCATTAAGGCACAAAAGATCATGGAACAGGATTTCTCTCCCCAGGCATCCATAGGCACGGTGCGAGAACTGCTCAAACACATCACAGATGCGGCCTATCAGATGAATGCCTTTATTCCCACCACATTGTCCAATGTTAACCTGATAGCCTCCGCCGTAGACCAGGGATTGTCCGATGAAGATGCCTGCGCGATCATCAAGATCTTTGGAAGCTGAACCCTTGACAGCTTCTTGACAGCACCTTGATCTTGAATGACACTCATGCAGAAATCCCGACAAAGCTGAGGATGGATACTTCAAATATGACCACGAAACAAGTTCGGGAAAATCAGAGCCTATGCCGATGGTATAGGCCGACGCCATTTGAGTTGAGGGGACCCCAAAAAGGTCCGGCCGTGGGAGATGAGGTTCTATAAGTTCTTCCGCCAGGACTTCTCCGAATGCGACGAGCTTATTGAGAGAATAAATGGAGACTTTCGTACAACCAAAGAACTTTGTCGAATATCCCGGCTTCGAGAAGCAGAGGCAGGAGTCACTGACCAAACTCGATAGAGACTCTATTGACGAGCCTATTGTCGACATTGTGGAAAATTTCGCCGAACTCACCTACTGCTTTACCCTCCAATGCTGCTGGGGGCACTTTTTGCATAACTCTCAGAAGGACCCTCACGACCTACAACCTTTACCTTTGTCGGCCGAAATCAGGAGTGTCGAGTACAGGATAGCCTACATCGCCTTTTGTATTGAGAACAGCGAGCGTGGAATGGCGTTTTTCGAGGATTTAAAAAAGATTCCATGGCTCGATCCGCAATACATCCAGTTCGGCAGCGCCCAATGGTTCTGGGAAAGGTGCCCAAACTCTTTTGCATTACAGGTTGAGCCTGAAAGGCTCATGACAAAAGACAAGATATCTGTCGATTATAAAGAGGCTTTACACTTACAGGAAACAAGAGACCGGTTCTTTGCCGAACTCAGATTTTTGCTGGAAAAGCGGCTTTAAAGACAGTGCGGGCACCTAAGGATGAAACATGACACATATTCATAAAAAGCTGGGACTCTGTTTCGCCGCTCTCACCGCCATGATCTATCGGTTCAAGTATTGGGTCCTTACCTGCCTGCTTCTTGTCACCTTTGCCCTGGCCAGTCACATCCCGAAACTCAAGATTGATACACGTGATGAGAGTTTTTTCCATGACGATGACCCAACGTTGATCACCTACAATAAGTTCCGGGACGAATTCGGACAGGATGACACCTTCATCATTGGATTGAAACCCCAAGACGGTTTGACCCCTACATTCCTTGCCTCCCTCTATCAGATCCACAAGGACCTCGAAGCTTCAACACCCTATCTCGACGATATCACAAGCCTGGTTAATGGACGCATTGTCAGGGCTGAGGGCGACACACTCATTGTGGAAGACCTGATGGAAAGACCTCCCGAATCCGACATGGAGATGAATCGGATATTGAATCTTATTGATCATTACCCGCTTTACGAAAATCTGCTTGTGTCGGCCGACAGGACCATTTTCACCATTCTCATTAAGGCGGAGGCGGTCAAGGAGGTATCGGAAGATGAAGCGTTGGAGGGTTTTGATGAGGATACCCCCCGACAAACCAATACCAGGCATGTCTATCTGAGCAATGAAGAAAATGTCGAGATCCATAATGCTATTCGGGAAACAATGAAAAAGTATGAAGGTCGGGGAATCGAATTTTATTATGCCGGGACCCCGGCCTTTGTGGCCGAATTCCAGGAATCTATTGAAAAAGATCTGGGCAGGATGATCCCTTTGTCTTTGATCATGATCGTCCTTTTCCTCCTTCTCCTTTTTCGCAGGATTTCAGGAGTCATCTATCCTATGATCGTCGTGTTTTGCTCTGTGATCGCCTCCTTTGGGATCATGGCATTGATTGGAATACCGATTACCTTGGCCACACAAATTCTGCCTTTGTTCCTCATTGTCGTGGGCATCGGCGATAGTGTCCATATTTTGACCATTTTCTATAGGTCTTATTGCGCGATGAATGACAAACACCAGGCAATCACTGAGACCGTCGGACATGTCGGGCTCCCGATCCTCATGACCAGCCTGACCACGGCATGCGGTTTGTTCTCTTTTGTCTGGGCCGATGTGGGGTCCGTGGCCCAACTGGGAATTGTGGCGCCTATTGGTGTCCTTTTAGCCCTTTTTTATTCGGTTTTTCTCTTACCGGCCTTGATTGCGATATTTCCTGTAAAGCAGATGAAACCTGCCTCAAGAGACAAATACCCTTTTCCGGATCGCTTATTTGACGCTATTGCGGGGATAACAACGAGACGCCCATTACTCGTGGTCTCTATTTCGTTGATAATCATCCTAAGCGCCGCCTGTGGCGCCCTTTTCGTTCGCATGTCCCATAATGCCCTGACATGGTTTCCGGAGAAAAACACAATTCGGGTTTCCTCGGAAACTCTTGACCGGGTCAATGGCGGCACGGTCATGCTCGAAGTATTGATCGATTCCACCACTGAAAAGGGACTGCACAACCCGGATTTGCTGAAACGGCTCGATGAGGCGGCATCATTTATTTCCGGTTTCAAAGTAAACGGTATCCAGGCGGGCAAGGCCTGGTCCATGGCCGATGTGCTCAAGGAGATCAACCGCGCCCTCCATGAGGACACTGATGAAGCCTATATCGTACCAGGCACACGGAAAATGATAGCCCAGGAACTCATTCTGTTCGAATCCAGCGGCAGTGATGATATGGAGGATCTTGTCGAAAGCAGCTATCAGACAGGTCGGCTCTCCATTCTTGCCCCCTTCACTGACGCGATCCTCTACAAAGATTATGTGGATCAAATCAAGGCGTATCTCGCCAGAAAATTTCCCTTCGAGAAAGTCTCCCTCACGGGCCATATGATCCTTTTTATCCATATCATCAAGAATACCATCATCAGCATGGTCAAGAGCTATTCGTTTTCATTGCTGGTTATTACCCTCCTCATGGTGTTGATGATCGGACGTCTACGCATTGGGCTCATGAGCATGATCGCCAACATGACCCCGATTGTCTGCATCTTCGGAATCATGGGTATCTTTGATGTTCCGTTGGACATGTCCACTATTCTTGTGGGCAGTCTTGTTCTGGGGCTGGTCGTGGATGATACGATCCACTTTCTCCATCATTTTCGCGAAGCCTATGAGGAAACATCCCATGTTGAGGCGGCAGTGCGAGAGACCCTGTTTTCAACCGGCCGCGCCCTGGTCATTACCAGCCTGGTACTCTGTGGCGGTTTTTTTATCTATATGACCTCTTACCTGGCAAATAACATACGATTCGGCCTGCTAACCGGTTGCGCAGTGATCTTTGCCCTGGCAGCCGATTTTTTCCTGGTGCCTGCGCTGCTTAGTTTGGTGTATCAAAAGAAGGTTATTCCCTCTGATATGACTACTGAGAGACTTTAGAGAAAGCAACAAAAAGAGTAGCACCAGCGGACAAACGCCTTGGCCTGTTTGGACGGAGTCTAGTTGTCATGGATATAAAATCGGAACCAAATAATTGCGCTTCAAACTTGCTGGCCTTATGTGAGAGATACCTTGGCAAAAGCATTGACGCTATAGAAGACCTCGTCAAAGGCTGGAATCTTCTCCGTAAAGACCGCTCTCTTAAGGGCAAATGGGAATTTGGAGGGAACTGTATCAGAGCTCTATTTTACGAGTGTGGATGCCCACATGCCCGCTCCGGCATGATCAAACCCCACCCGGCTCAATCTGATTGTTCCCAGGAAATGATGAATATATTTTTTTCACAGGTGGCAAAAGAAGAGGTTAAGAATGAGACCACTTGATAGAATTAACCTCTTGCAGAAAAGACTGAAAGAAAAACAGATAGGTTGTGCCCTGATTTCCTATTCGAGAGACCTTTTTTATTATACTGGGACGGCACAACCTTCCTACCTCGTTGTTCTGCATGATGACTACTATCTATTTGTTAGGAGCGGGTTTGATTTTGTCTGGAACGATGCATTCATTAATAAGGAAAAGATTAGAAAAGAACGGAGTCTTGAAAATATTTTCCAGCACCTATCATCGAATTTGCAGGAGAGAGCGATTGCCACTGAACTGGATGTGATTCCGGTCCTAGAGTTTAGAAATCTTAAGAAGGTGTTTTCGGGCTATGAATTCGTTGACCTTTCTCCTCTTGTCCTTGAGCAGAGGAAAACAAAAGAACCTTCAGAAATAAGCAGGCTTAAGGAGGCCTGCAACGTGATGCATGAAGGTCATAATGCTGTTCTGGCTACCTTAAGGGAGGGGATAACCGAGCTTGAACTGGCTGCTGCCGTCGAGAATGCCCATAGACTGGCTGGCCATGAAGGAACATTTTTCATGAGACATCCCGATTTCACTATGAGCAGGGGTCCCGTGGGTTCCGGCTCAAACCTTTCGAAGTTCAGCGGTGTTGTATACAGCGTGACAGGTGTGGGATTGAGTCCGGCAGTCCCTGTCGGCCCATCCACAAAAATCATTTCAAAGGGAGATCTCATTGTTGTAGATATCGTGACACTGGTCAAAGGATATCATGCCGATCAGACAAGGACCTATATACTGGGCCAGGCTGATGACGAAACAAAATCCATGTATAACAGTCTTAAGGAGATTGCTGATCATCTCATAGTCAAAATAAGACCGGGCATGGAATGCCGTGAGATCTATCAAATGGCCATGGACAAGGCAGAAGAAGAAAACGTGACCGACGCCTTTTTAAACTTTGGCAATGGCAATAAAAGCCACATGATCGGCCATGGCATCGGACTGGAATGCACTGAACCTCCAATAATTTCAAGATATGAGCATTCAACCGTCAAAGAAGATTATGTAGTCGCCCTTGAAATGCACCTGTATAGAAAAGAGGTTGGCGTTGTAAAACTGGAAGACATGATCCTTATTGGAAAGCAGAAAAATGAGATATTGACAAAAAGCGCGAGGGAGCTTATTGAGATCGCGTGCTGAAAAACATGAAAGGCCCTTGGAGGTTATTGGCGAAAACATGAAGCATGACAAATGCAAAAGATCTCTCGATGACGGAGTAATAAGAGAGTTTTGCTCTAAAATGCTCTGTAAAATCCAACCGGAAGCTCGCATGATTATGACGAAAATAATCTCCGACGATTTATGCTGAGATTGAAAAACACCTATTTCATTCATCCTCAGAAATATTATTTATGAAAAGGAGTTCATTCTATGAAATGCGAAAAATGCGGCGGCCGGCTTAAAGGCGATATGGCCTATACCTTCAAGGACAGGAAGGTTTGCGATGACTGCTATATTGATCTGATCATCGGTGTCCCGGATGTGGATATCTCGAAACTATCTCCAGAGATACAATCTCATCTTTATCCTCTCATGAAGAATTGGCACCGTGATCGTCCCAATCGACATCATGTTAAATTTCCCAAGTTGAAAAAGGAGCTTCACGATGACTCAGGTCCAAGCTAATGGAATCGAAATCGAATATGACACATTTGGAACCGGGACAGGCAGACCCCTTGTTCTCATCATGGGGCTCGGCACACAGATGATCGCCTGGCCCGATGCGTTCTGCCGAAAACTGGCCGACCATGGACATTTTGTCGTTCGTTTTGACAACCGGGATACAGGTCTCTCCGCAAAGATGGACCATGCCGGAGTTCCCAATGTAATGAAATGCCTGGCCGCACGGAACCAGGGAAGATCCGTGGAGGCGCCCTATAACCTCTCGGACATGGCTGCAGACGCCATTGGTCTGATGGATGCCATTGGATTGAAAACCGCCCATGTGTGCGGTTTTTCCATGGGCGGCATGATCGCTCAAACCATGGCTATTGAATACCCTGACAGGATGCTGAGTCTTGTCTCAATGGGGTCCGGCACAGGGGAAGCCTCTCTGCCCGACTCCACTCCAGAGGCCTTGGAGGTATTGTTTGCCAGTCCGCCGCTGGAACGTGATGCCAACATCAGGCACAGGATAAATGTGTTTCGTGTTTTTGCCGGTGGATCGGATAAATTTGATGAGGCCCTCGAGAGGGAGATCTCAGAATATGCATTTGATCGAGACCTGTATCTGGAGGGTTTTGCCCGACAGTTTGCCGCAATCGTGGCCTCCGGAAGTCGGAAACAGGCGTTGAACAAGATCCGGATCCCCACCCTTGTGATACATGGTGCCCAAGATCCTGTTGCTCTCATGGAGCATGGAGTCGCCACGGCAGACGCCATTGAAGGGGCCGGACTCCACATTGTGGAAGGTCTTGGCCACGGGCTTTCGTATCCCCGGCTTTGGGATAATCTTGTGGATGCTATTGCGGCCCACACGGCCCGCATAGGCCTGGATCCTCTCAATTGACTGAGTGACAAATGGGCTTTATGTAAGGAATCTATTTGACGTTAAATTTCTTTTCTCTGACATCCAGGATTGACGCAACAGATACTTCTGTTTTAATCTATATTCGAAAGGTTCGATAATACAAGACTGGCACTACAAGCATAGATTATTCAATTCATCTATGGAGTTCGTCCTATGAATACCACGGAGATCAGGTTAGGGTACTATGCCATGACATTATGCTCTGGAGGGGCGGTGGCTAAACCTGGAGCGACTTCTCAAGGTTCTTTGATAGCATCTTTTAAGTTTGACGCGAACGTATCGGCTTTATTCCCTTACGTCAACGCTGTTGCCGCACGATCGGAATTGTATGATAACCCTCAGATGATCAGGTTTATGTATGATGAGTATCGCTGTGTGCTTTATCCTGAACATGGGATAGTAACACCGCTCTATGATCGCCGGCAAGCGGAGTTGCTTCTTGATCGGCTCCTTGTATTTTTAAACGATATCTACTCGTGCATGGATGACATTTCTCCGAACCACAAACTGTTTAGAAGAGTGTCCGTACTTGATATTTTAAAACTCCTGCCCCAAACCAACTGCCGCGAATGCGGCTTTCCAACCTGCATGGCCTTTGCCGCTTGTCTCAGCCTTCAGGAGGCGATTCCGGCACAATGTCCCCATCTGGGATCTCCTATGGCCGAAGAGGCTGTTTACCCTGTTTACGATAGCAAAGGGAATCTTCGTTCAACAGTCACCATTGACATCAACACTAAAAAGGCCAATCATAACCTGATACCCGAGACTCAATCCTTTGGAGGTCAAGAAAAGTCGGTTTCTGACCTCTCAAAAGACAACAAGCCTATGAAAGATGAGGCAATCTCATCTCTACCCTCGCCACTGACCAGTCGAGAACTGGAGGTTCTCCGCCTGATTGCGCAAGGGAATACAAACACAGAAATCTCCAGACATCTTGAAATCAGTCCACATACTGTAAAAAGTCATGTAATCCATATTTTTAATAAGGTTGGAGTTAACGACAGGACCCAGGCTGCGGTCTGGGCGACCCGCCAGAATCTGATCTGACCCACCCAAAAACCACAAAAAAGCGCTTCAAGCCCCCCAAATGGGGGATTTATTTATCTTTGAAATAGATTAAAGACATAGACAAGCCCTGGGGGGAAACAAACCGGTAGCTCATGAACCGTTTTCAGAGGCATGATGAACTGGTCTGAATAGCAGCGCTTATCAAAAGCCACACTATCTGTGCTGTGATCGGGACATCCATAAAAACAAGACATTTTAAGCATTAACATCTATTTGTACTTGTGCTGCACCTTAAACAAACGATCTATTTCTTTTCCATACAGGCAATGAACATTTCCACAAATTGCAAAACATGATTTTTCAGGAAGTTAGAGAAGAATACAATAAGACCTCAAAATCCGGGACGGGGGAGGCGCGGTGGTGTCTTTTTAGAAATCCGCATCACCCACATAAAATGTGATTATACGCGTCAAGCCTCCATTCCAAGCAACGGAAAAGGCAGAGAAGGCAACATTCGCCCGGGAGTCGCACTGTTCGACGACCCTCATCACAAATTGCGTAGATTGCTGCCGTCAGCCTGGAATGACTTATCATTATGCGGACTTCTAAAAAGATACTGCCGCCGCCTTATCTCAACTATTTTACCCCAACTCTTTGAGATCTTACAGAATACATAGATGCTGAAAGAACAACAGGTTGTCATATCCGGATCATGCATCAGAAACTTAGTGAGAGATTTTATAATACAGATCGTAGAAGTGCGCCACGAGAAATAACCCTGAAAAAAAGGAGAGTATGATGGCGACAATCGACCAATACAAATCAGGTGAAGCAGCCAAGGCAGTCAGGCTGGCATTTGAAGAGATGCAGGCCATTGAAAAACTGGTGCCGGAAACGAAATTGGCGAAAATCTTCGCAAAGAACATTGAGGAACTGGCACCGCTGGCTGTGGATGAAAAAAAGGCGTCAAAATATATCAGAACGGCCGACAGGTGCGCAATTGGTCAGCGTCTGTGCCAGTGTGAGTTTCCTGAGGCTCCACCTTCCTGTGCCGTATTCCTGGAGGAGTTGGCCGACGCCATGGTTCAAGTGGGCAAAGCAGAATACGCTTCAAAAGAAGAGGCTGTGGGCGTACTGTCTCAGCATAAGGGAAAACCATTGGTCGTCTCGCAAATTTCAGGTAAATATATGGAAATATGCCGGACATGGCCCAAGAATTGTTTCTATTGGAATATGGAAAAACGCGGCATGAAATGTATCAAAAGACATGCTCCATCGGCAAAGGAGTAACGGATAAGGAGAATTACTGGATGGCCCAATTTAAGAATGCTATGGAAATATTTACATTGCTCGATAAATCAAATTGCCGCAAATGCAACGAAAAAACATGTCTTGCATTTGCCGGTTCGGTCTTTCTGGGGAAAAGACAGCTCAACGAGTGTCCCCACTTGAGTGAGGAGGTTATTGCAGAGTATGGAGAGACATCCTCAAACCGGGTGCCGATGAATCCGGACCGCGAAGAATTTGCTGAAAAACTGATAAAAAAGCTGGCCGACATTGACCTCGCTGAGGCAGCCCGCAGGCTGGGGGCCCAATATCATGACAATAAACTGACTATCAAGGTCCTCGGCAAGGACTTCAGTGTTGATTCAAAGGGGAACTTCTCGTCGGAAATTCATATCCATCCTTGGGTTACCATACCGGTCTTGAACTATATCATCGGGGGCGCCGGGCTTCCTGTGTCAGGGAAATGGATACCCTTCAGGGAACTGGAAGGGGGAAAGACGTGGGGCCGCTTCTTCAACCATCAATGTGAAAAGCCCCTCAAGAAAATCGCCGACACCCATACGGATCTCTTCCAATACATGATTCAGGTTTTCAGCGGCAAACAGGTGGAGAATCATTATCAGTCTGATATTTCCCTTGTGCTGCATCCTCTGCCGTTGGTCCCGATGCTGATCTGTTATTGGAAACCGGAGGATGGCCTGGAATCAGACCTGAATCTTTTTTTTGATTCCACCGCTGAAGAGAATCTCAACATCGAATCTCTCTATACTCTTGGAACCGGTCTTGTAAGAATGTTTGAAAAAGTCGTTTTGACGCACGGTTGATAAATAATGGATTTGACAAAATACTATTAAGACCTTCCATCCTGAGGACTGAGTTGGGCAAGTGATCTGTTTATAGCAAAGAATAGACTGGAAGGCCTAGCAATGAGCCCAAAAAGCTGCCCGACAATTTCGACGTTTGTGCAGATCGGTTTTCACCCTCTCTACCTGAGTTCAAGAATCAGCCGGAGCTCAAAGAGATCCTGGTATATTTGGCTCAACCGGGATGTAAAGGCTGCCGAGAGGCTACCTGTAAAGAGACCGAATGCTTACCGCACAGGTAAGGGTAAGAGACAGCCAAGATTTCAATGTCGGCCCGATTTTGAGTGAAACACGGCCATATTTTGGAGGAGAGCTGCTATGACAGATAAAATCATCAGACATTACGGAGAACGAGTGGGTTACTCTGATTCGGATCTGGATAAATTACAGGAAGGAGGGCACAGGATCAGGCATTTAAAGAGGATCGCCAAAGTCGCACCCCTCTATTCCATTGAGGCGGAAGTCGTCAATTCCAGACACTGCAATTCCGGTCATGAGGTTGGTCAAAAAATTGTCATGGACGTCGACGGCAATTTTATCACAAAACTCTGCCCAAAGAAGATGTGCGTCTATCTCATCTCTCAATTGACAATCCCCGTCGCCCTGATCAACGAAAGATTGAGTGAAGGTCATGAACCGAATGACTTTCACTTCATGAGATATCTAAGGTGCCCGGATGTGGATGTTGAATGTATGGGATACGGCGAAGTTATGCTTAAGGTACAGGTAGTTCCCAGAGAAATTCGGTGAAAGAAGGATTCAAGAAATCGCGCCTGAAGAATTGAAAATGAGGATACCGTCATTGTTGATATTTGCCGTACCGCTAATGAACATTCTTATGAGATGAGGAACCAGGCCTCTCAGAAAATTATAGAACAATATAGAGATGCTGACAGAAAAAAGCGTTTTGACGTGTGGTTCATGTTTCGGGAAGTGCGAGAAAAGTTCTATGACACGGAAAGGGCACATAACAAATCCGTCTCAGAGGCCTTGAGATTGTTTAGATCGCTCTAATGGCCACCCAAAGCGAATTCACCACCAATGACTCCGGAGTATCATATCGACTATACGGATTCTCAACTTCCGGTGTCTAATAATTTTCTTTATGTGGACCCGGCCTACTCGGAGATTTCCCCTTTCTGATTTTT
>JAXHUM010000117.1:0-5869 GCA_034189325.1 Thermodesulfobacteriota bacterium | reverse complement strand
AATCCTATCCATGCTGGGATGTGTGGGGATATGTTCGTTTAGGAATTCACGTTCAAATTCTAGTCTAGTTTCATCATGCAAGACCGGAGGCATTACCACTAGAAAGGGTCGCTTCATTTCGACCTTGCATGACTTGCTGATAAGAACTCGCTTTTTCTGGAGCAAAATATAGGTAAAATGGCCTTGGGGCTCAAGAAGAATCTGACATCAAGATATTGTGGTCCCAACGGGGGGCTTCAATATGGAGGTGTCAGTTCAGGGCGAGCCTGGATTTTGAGTAAAGGAACCCGTTGAACCCGATTGTTTTTTTAAAAATCAGAAAGGGGAAATCTCTGAGTAGGCCGGGTCCACATAAAGAAAATTATCAGACACCGGAAGTAAAAGCCGACAATAGCGATGATCCAGGGCCTTTGCCTTGGAGCAGGGCTCGAACTGTCCATGGCGTGTGACATGCGTATCGCCTCAGGCTCGGCCAAGTTCGGACAGCCCGAGATTTTGCTCGGTATTATTCCCGGGGGCGGAGGGACCCAGAGGCTCGCCAGGCTAATTGGTGATAGCATGGCAAAGGAACTGATATTTACAGGGAATATTATCGATGCTGAAGAGGCCTTCAGGCTGGGGCTGATCAACAAAATGTGCCCCCCCGAAAAGCTTGAATCGGTAACCATGGATATTGCAGCCCGCATAGCCAAGCAGAGCCCCCTCGCCCTTAAGTGGGCCAAGGAATCGATTAATATGGGCAAGAATGTGAGTCTGAGCGCCAGCCTGGCCTATGAGGCCATGGTAGAATGCCTCCTTTTTTCTAGCAAGGACCGCGCTGAAGGGATGAAGGCATTTTTTAAAAAAAGGAGGCCGGAATTCAAGGGAGAGTAGCTTTGGGTTAACTGAAGGCCTGCTCTTTCAGGCCAGGTTTCTTTGCTGGAAACTCTAAGCTTTTTGACTTCCCAATAACATCAACCTTAAAGGACGAGGATAGGTTCTAGATGAACAACGATATTGACAGGATTCGAGAGGAGAAGAGATGTTGGGCTGAAGACTCGCTGAAGAAGCCCGTAGGAGAGCGTCTTTCTGATTGGGGAGACCCGGTTGAAATGTTATACACACCTGAGAACCTCGAGGATTTGGACTATCTTTCTGATATAGGCTTTCCAGGTGAGTTCCCCTTTGTGCGAGGGGTTCATCCAACCATGTATTTGGGCCGGCAATGGACAATGAGGCAATATTCCGGTTTTGGAACTGCTGAAGAGACCAACAAAAGGTATAGATATCTGCTGGAACAGGGGCAGACGGGCCTTTCCGTGGCCTTTGACCTCCCAACACAGATTGGTTACGACTCTGATAGTGCCCTGAGCGAGGGAGAGGTGGGGAAGGTGGGGGTGGCCGTGGATTCCCTTCAGGATATGGAGATCATCTTTGATGGCCTCTCCCTTGACAAGATCTCTACCTCCATGACCATTAATGCCCCTGCCGGAATCCTGCTGGCAATGTATGTGGTGGTAGCTGAAAAACAGGGTATCCCTTCAGAAAAGCTTCGAGGCACGATCCAGAACGACATCCTCAAGGAATACACTGCCAGGGGAACGTATATATTTCCTCCAAGGCCCTCTATCCGATTGATAACCGATATCTTTGAATTTTGCAGCAAACATGTCCCGCTATGGAATACCATAAACGTGGGGGGGTATCACATGCGCGAAGCGGGCTGCTCGGCAGTCCAGGAGATTGCCTTCAGCTTTTCGAACGCCATTGCATATATAGACGCAGGCCTTAAAGCAGGACTGGACATAGACTCATTCGCCCCGAGGATAAGCTGGATCTTCAATACCCACAACAAAATCTTCGAAGAGGTAGCCAAGTATCGCGCTGCGAGGAAGGTCTGGGCAGACCTCCTACGTAACAGATACAAGGCAAAGAATCCCAAATCGTGGATGCTCCGATTTCACACCCAGACATCAGGGGTGAGTCTCACGGCCCAACAGCCGGAAAACAACCTGATTCGTGTCGCCTATCAGGCCCTGGCCGCAGTCTTGGGAGGCGCCCAATCACTGGCTGCTTGTTCCTTTGACGAAGCCCTTGCCATCCCAACGGAAAAATCTGTCAGGCTCAGTCTTAGAACGCAGCAGATTCTGGCCCATGAGGCCGGAGTCACAGACACGGTTGACCCCTTAGGAGGCTCCTATTATGTGGAGACCTTAACAAGAAAGATGGAAAAGGAGATAAAGGCCCTGATGGCCGAAATAGCCGATATGGGAGGGGCCATACCTGCAATAGAGAAGGGTTTCATACAGAAGGAGATCGAGCGTCGAGCCTATGAAATACAAAAGGAGATTGAAGAAAACAGAAGAACGGTGGTAGGCGTCAATAAGTTCACGGTTGATGAAAAGCTGGATTCAGCACTATTCAAGTCAGATCCCGAGGTTGCCCGGAGACAAAAGGAAAAGCTGCGCTCTTTGAAGGAGTCCAGAAACAACGATCAGGTTAGATCAGTCCTGAGGGCCGTCAAAGAGGCGGCCCAGGGAGAGGACAACCTGATGCCCCACTTTATGGAAGCGGTCAGGGCCTATGCCACATTAGGGGAGATCTGTGATGTTCTCCGCGAGGTCTTTGGCAAATACCATGCCGCTGGAACCTTATGATAAGGATATATGGAAGCAGTCGATACATTAATCAAATAACTGATGGTCTCGTAAAAAGTCCGAATTTGGCCTTTTCGGTAGGGGTAACCTGTTGACATCATTAGGTGCGAAGTTCTCATTTTTGACTTTTTACGAATGCATCAAATAACTGGGAGGAAAAAAATATGATAGGGATTACTTCTTTTGGTGCGTATATTCCCATCTACAGAATCAAGCGTGATTTGATTGCCAAAGCATGGGAAAGAGGCTCGTTGAGGGGAGAAAGGAGCGTTGCAAACAACGATGAAGACTCCTTGACCATGGCCGTGGCGGCCGGGACTGACTGTTTAGGGGGATTTGACAGAGGCAAAATCGACGGGCTCTTCTTTGCCACTACCAGCGCCCCTTATAAGGAGAAGCTTTCTGCAGGGTTGGCCGCCACCGTACTCGATTTTCGAAGCGATGTCGTGACCGCTGACTTTGCAAATTCCCTCCGCTCAGGAACCTCTGCTTTGATGGCGGCACGGGACACTGTTAAAGCTGGGACGGCAGCCAGCGTCCTGGTAACGGCAGCGGATTGCCGACTAGCCTATCCACGTTCCGATCAGGAGCAGCTCTTTGGTGATGGATCGGCCGCGCTCCTTGTTGGCAGCGATGGGGTTGTTGCCACGATTGAAGCCTCATTATCAATCAACAGGGAGATAACCGATGTGTGGAGGAACGATGACGACATGTTTGTCAGGACGGGAGAGGGTCGCTTTATCCTGACCGAGGGTTACATGTCCTCCATGGCTGAAGCCATCTCAGGCGTTTTAAGCCGGTCCGGGATGGAGGCCTCACGTATTTCAAAGGCTGTAATCCCATCTCCTGACTACAGATCATCCATGAGCCTTGCCAAGAAACTCGGCTTTGATCCTGACTCTCAGCTTCAGGATTCATTGCTCGGTTCTCTCGGACATTGTGGTGTAGCCCATCCTTTGATGCTCCTTATTTCGGCGCTTGAAGAGGCCAGCCCTGGAGATACGATCCTGGCTGCAAGCTATGGGGATGGGGCAGACGCTCTTATACTGAAGGTCACTGAAGAGATAGGAAATCTGAAAAACGCTCGCGGTATAAAAGGCCATTTACAAAGCAAAGCGGATCTATCCTCCTATCAAAAAATGTTGAGTTTCAGGGGGATAGTCGAAGCAGCCAGCGGAGAACCGTTTCGCCTCTTTCCCTCTGCTTCAGCTTACTGGAGGGACCAGGAGAGCATCCTTAGGTGCTACGGAAGCAGATGTAAAAAATGTGGCAGCACCCAATTTCCTGTTCAGAGGATCTGCTCCAAATGCCGTAGCAAGGATGAATATGAAAAGGTCCGTTACTCCGATAGCCGTGGAAAGGTCTTTACTTTTACAAGGGATCAACTTGCAGGTAGGAGTGACGACCCTGTTGTGGTGCAGACCGTGCTTGAGACTGAAGATGGCACCAGATTTTATCTTATGATGACTGACTGTAATCCTCAGGAGGTGAAAGTTGGGCTGCCTGTTGAGTTTACCTTTAGAAGGATTTATGAAGGCGCAAATTTCCACAATTACTTTTGGAAATGTCGGCCTTTGAGGAACGGAGGAGCTAATCATGGGTAGTATCAAAGACAAAGTTGCAATCGTTGGGATGGGATGTTCAAAATTTGGTGAGAGGTGGGGTCTGGGAGCAGGAGATCTCGCTGTTGAATCAGCATATGAGGCCTATGAAGATGCCGGGGTGGGGCCCGATGACATTGAGGCCTGCTGGGTCGGCCAGATGTATGCCCCGGTCAATGGGATTGCAGGATCAACCATCGCAGATACCCTGAAACTCACAAATATCCCTATAATCAGAAATGAGAACTGGTGCACAGCCGGTCACATAGCTCTGATTGAAGCAGCCCTCGCCGTGGCATCCGGGGTCTACGATGTTGTCATGGCCATAGGTGTTGAAAAACTGAAAGACACAGGTTATCCCGGTCTTGGGACCGGCCGTGGTATGAACCCGGTGTACGAGGCCCGGAGAACAGCGCCTGGCTCCTTCGGTCTGATCGCTACAAGTTATTTCAACAAGTACGGTCTTTCCATGGAAGAAGGGAAGGAAACCATAGGAAAAATCGCAGTAAAGAACCATCGAAACGGAAGCATGTGTCCAAAGGCCCATTTCCGCAACAAGATAACATTGGATAAGGTCGTAAACGCACCCATAATAGCCTACCCCTTGGGTCTCTTTGACTGTTGCGGAAACAGTGACGGATCCGCATGCGCTATACTGGCCAAGGCAGATATTGCAAAGAGGTTTTGTGATGATCCCATCTATATTAAGGGGTTCGGGATCTCAATGGACGCGGGGCTCCCTCATACAAGGCCTGAGTTCGGATGGACCAGTTTCGAGGCATTGAAGAATTCCTCCAGACAGGCCTACGAAATGGCAGGCATCAAGAACCCCAGGGAAGAGATTGACCTGGCCGAGGTCCATGACTGTTTCAGTATAACCGAATTAGCCATATACGAAGACTTCGGCTTCAGCCTGAGGGGAAGGGCCAAGGAAGACATAGACTCCGGCTTCTTTGAACTTGAGGGGGGGCTTCCTGTAAACAGCGACGGGGGGTTGAAGTGTTTTGGCCATCCTGTGGGGGCAAGCGGGCTGCGAATGACATACGAGGTCTATAAACAGCTCCAGCACAAAGCGGACCTGCCGGAACGCCAGATAAAAAATGCCAATCGCGGTTTGTCACATACATTCGGCGGGCCACCTCAGCTTAGCGCTGTGGCCATATTCGGGAATGAGAAGGGATAAAGGTCATCAGAGGAGAGGAAAAGCTGATAGCTGATGCTGATAAGAACTCTCTTTTTCTGGAGTAAAGTATAGGTAAAATGGCCTTGGGGCTCAAGGAAAATCTAACAGCAGGATCTTGTGGTCGCAACACGGGGCCTCAATATGGAGGTCTCAGTTCAGGGCGAGCCTGGATGTCGTGAGCGTGTCACGCGCTCCTATGACGCGGGGAGATCTGGAAATTGTGGAAATTTGAGTAAAGGAACCCGTTGAACCCGATTCTTAATTCAAAAATCAGAAAGGGGAAATCTCCGAGTAGGCCGGGTCCACATAAAGGAAATTATTAGACACCGGAAGTTGAGAATCCGTATAGTCGATATGATACTCCGGAGTCATTGGTGGTGAATTCGCTTTGGGTGGAGGGCGGGCCTTAACCGCCCACAATCCCAGGTGGTTGAGGATCTTTTTGATGA
>JAXHUM010000116.1:38209-170097 GCA_034189325.1 Thermodesulfobacteriota bacterium | reverse complement strand
AAAGATTGTTGGCCCTGTAAAACATCTCCTGCAATGGTTTTCCAGAAAATTCAGACAACAACAGGCCACGGAACAATGAGCCGGGGCGTCTTGCAAACCATTTGTGCACTGCAATGACCGGGCGGTAATTTTGCTGTATCTGTTTCTCCCGAAGGGCAATACTTGAAATAAACGGTATGTCGAAATCTTTTTCTATCATTTACCTGTAATGATCCATATTGAAACGGCATAACAAAAAGAACAGGCTTTGGAGCCTATGATAAATCATTTCGGGTGAGGAGATTTCAAGTGCTAATTGTCTGCAATGAAAAGCAAATATCTTTTAACTCTATTTGTTGAGTCCTCTTTTGTCAATAGACATGAGAAATTGGCCTAGAGAGGTA
Source organism: Thermodesulfobacteriota bacterium (assembly GCA_034189325.1). Lineage (GTDB taxonomy): Bacteria > Desulfobacterota > DSM-4660 > Desulfatiglandales > Desulfatiglandaceae > JAXHUM01. The sequence continues at coordinate 169,714 of JAXHUM010000116.1, read as the reverse complement.
CATTTTGGATAATGCCATGGTTTTGCCATGGATAGTCTCCCGGAAGTTTCTGTTCCTAGTTGTCAGTAAGGGATAGAAAGAACGACCTTTGTTAGAATGATATTTTGTACAATCGGACTGTGCTGTCTGAGAGACAAAGTACCTCTCTCGCGCGGTGTGGCTGGTAGGGATGGGCCCGGATTCTAGATCATGAGCTATAATCAATGCACGTAAGGCAGGAAAAGCCAACGGACTCTGTTATGGAATTTAGTGCAAGCATAAATGCTTGACTTTCCTTGTCCATGTTGTGCATAATGTGAGGCCTTTGAAACGATTCGCCGGTCGAAAAAATAACCCAATATCAAATTGTTAGATCATAGTAGAGTTTCAAAATCAGATAAATGGGTTCAAGGGGTCACATTCCCCGGTTTCGACCAGATAGAGTATTATGAGGCATTGTGAAAGACGACCTCACGTTTTACAGATTCAAGGTCTTTCCTTTATTGAAACCTATGCGTTAACATAGCGCCCCCGTAGCTCAGGTGGATAGAGCACCAGATTCCTAATCTGGGTGTCGTGCGTTCGAGTCGCGCCGGGGGCACCAATAAAATCTGAAAACGCCGTTCTGCTTGAATGCTCCTCTGCGCCTCCATCGGCATTTCCTTAGAATCGGAATTTGACGGATCCCCGGGAACCACCCCTTTTCTCTTTTCGGTGACCATTCATGAAGAAAATCTCTTTGTCCAACGCGTCCGGGCCGGTTGAATAACCTCTTGGCGTAGAATGAGCCCTGCTCGGCGGATGCGACGCCTTCCGCCATCATGATTCAGGACCAGCATCACCTCTTCCAATTCTCGAACCCATAGAGTCGGCGTTTCTCAACGAAAGCGAAACCGTTTAGCCAAAGGAATGAAAGTACAATTTTGTCGTGTTTTCATCCATTTTATTTCAATATTGTAAGAATAAAGATGCGCCTGCTCCCGACAGCACCGCATGTTTCCATTTACATTTCAAACAGATAACATGTCATATGTCTTTTGGCACAGTTGCTGCTGTTGCCTAATAGACAGATTGTTTTTCTAAATCAGGAGAGTATCGCGCGAATGAAAACTGCAACATCGTTATCTATAGGCACTTTATTGCTGTTTCCTCAAGTGGTTTTTGCCGGAGAGCCCGCAGGAATAGATTCAGGCACAACATCCTGGATGTTGACCTCCACCGCCTTGGTTCTCCTTATGGTACCAGGCCTGGCCATGTTCTACGGTGGCCTGGTCAGGACCAAGAACGTCTTAGGGACGATGATGCACAGCTTTGTCGCCATCGCTGTTATCGGCGTCTTGTGGGCCGGTTTCGGATATGCTTTGACCTTCGGCAAGGGTATTTTCGGGGGGATTGTTGGCTGGGACAGCGACTACTTATTGCTCAAAGGAATAGACGAGAGTATTATTGATGGGGTCCCCGAATATGTCCTTGCCATGTTTCAGGGCAAATTCGCGATCATCACACCTGCCCTTATCAGTGGGGCCCTGGCTGAACGGGTCTACTTTCGGGGCTACATCCTGTTCATTGCCCTTTGGTTCGTTGTGGTCTATTGCCCTCTTTGCCACTGGGTATGGGCCTCTGACGGCTGGCTGTATAACGCCGGGGCCGCGGGCGTCATCGATCTTGCAGGGGGTCTGGTTATCCATGTCTCGGCCGGGATCAGTGCCCTGGTGGTGGCTCTTCTACTCGGGGCGCGGCGAGGATATCCCCGGACAGCCATACACCCCAATAACCTGGTCATGACCTTAATGGGAGCGGGACTGCTCTGGGTGGGGTGGTTTGGTTTCAATGCCGGTTCAACCATACAGAGCGGATTGGATACGGCCAGGGCCCTCACAATGACCCAGGTTTCCGCTGCCAGTGGGGCCTTGACGTGGATTGTCATTGAGGCGATCGTTTTCCGCAAGGCAACTTCTCTTGGTTTTGTCTCGGGGATCCTTGCAGGACTCGTCGCCATCACTCCTGCGGCCGGTGTTGTCCAAGTTCCAGGGGCGATGATTCTCGGCTCTCTTTCTTCAATCGCCTGTTACTTCGCGCTGAACATGAAGACCAAGATAGGTTACGATGACAGCCTGGATTGTTTCGGGATTCATGGGATAGGGAGTGGACTGGGTGTCTTGCTCTTGAGTTTTTTTATTCGTGAAACCTGGATGCATGACGCTGCCGGGGCAACATCCACAGGCGTCTGGAATTCCTGGGATCAGTTCATGGTCCAATTAACGGGGATCGCAGCCACTATAGCCCTGGCCGCTGTAGGTACTTTCATTATATACTTCCTGGTAGAAAAGACCATCGGCTTCCGCATTGACGAGACCGGAGAAGTGGAAGGGCTTGACCAATCTCTTCATGGAGAGCATGGCTATGGTCTGGTTCGTTCGGATTTGGTCGGTTAACCGTCCCTTGCAGGCCTGTGAATAATCAATGGAAAGGAAAAACCCTTTTTTTGAAAACACCATTTAATCAAGGAGGATTCTTCTCATGACACCAAAAGAAGTCTTAGACATGATCGGGGAAAAAGGTGCAAAAGTACTGGACATCCGTTTTATGGATTTTCCCGGCGTATGGCAGCATTTTACAGTCCCCATAAGTGAACTCGATGAGTCCAGCTTCGAAGATGGGTACGGCTTTGATGGCTCAAGTATTCGCGGCTGGCAGCCGATTAACGCAAGCGATATGCTTGTTGTACCGGATCCCGACACCGCCAAGATGGACCCATTTTTTGCCGAGCCGACCCTCGTCATGATCGGAAACATCGTCGATCCGATCACACGTGAGCCTTACACCCGCGACCCCCGCCATATCGCCCAGAAAGCGGAGTCCTACCTTAAGAGAAGTGGGATAGGAGACACGGCGTATTTCGGCCCTGAAGCGGAGTTCTTTATCTTTGACAGCGTCCGTTTTGAATCGGAAAGGAATATCTCTTTTTACGAAGTGGATTCTATTGAAGGAATATGGAATACGGGCAGGGATGAAGCCCCAAACCAGGGATACAAACCGAGGCACAAAGAAGGCTATTTTCCTGTACCCCCAATGGACAAGTTTCAGGATCTGAGAACGGAAATGCTTCTTACCCTGGAGAATTTGGGCATCGATGTTGAGTGCCAGCACCATGAGGTGGCAACTGCAGGCCAGGCTGAAATCGATATGAGGTTCAAACCGCTGGTCCAGATGGGAGACCAGCTTGTATGGTTCAAGTACGTACTGAAAAACGTGGCCTATCGCCATGGACACACAGTGACCTTTATGCCCAAACCGATCTTTGAGGACAATGGAACCGGTATGCACACCCATATCAGCATATGGAAAGATGGCAAACCCCTCTTTGCGGGTGACAAATATGCGGGGGTCTCCCAGGAAGCCCTGTACGCCATTGGAGGCATCTTGAAGCACTGTAAGGCGTTGTGCGCTATATCTAACCCGACTACAAATTCCTACAAAAGGCTCGTCCCCGGTTTTGAGGCGCCTGTCAACCTGGCCTATTCTAGCCGCAACAGGAGCGCTGCCGTCCGTATACCCATGTACTCGTCGTCACCCAAGGCAAAACGTGTAGAGTTCCGGACACCTGACCCTTCCTGTAACGGTTATATGGCCTTTTCCGCCATTCTGATGGCCGCACTTGACGGTATTGAAAATAAGATTGACCCGGGGGATCCTCTTGACAAGAATATCTATAATCTTCCTCCCGAGGAACTGGCAAACATAGAGTCAGCGCCCGGGTCCTTGGATGAAGCGCTTGCCGCACTTGAGGCGGATCATGAGTTCTTGCTCAAAGGAGATGTGTTTACCAAGGACGTGATAGAAAAATGGATTGAATATAAAATTGACAATGAAGTCAATCCTGTCAAATTACGACCCCATCCCCACGAGTTTTTCCTTTACTACGATATTTAAATAGACCAAAAGAGGACCTGGCTCCTTGGGCCGGGTCCTCTTCCCCGCCCTCATCCCTGCGAGCCTCTGACCCCTTCGAAGAGATCGCTGGTATTTTTTTATGCTCTCCCTGAACTTCTCCTGCTGATCCGGTCATTTGTTACGCCATGGTGCAAATCTCGCGAGAAGCACCATACCTGGAATGGCGATGAATGTGCATGCAATGAAGAATCCCTCCCAGCCAAGGCCCTTGGCAAGGAACCCTGTAGATGCCGAGGCGAACACCCTTGGAATGCCCATAAGGCTGCTCAACAGGGCATATTGCGTGGCAGTGTATTTCTTGTTAGTGATGCTCGCCATAAACGCGATAAAAGCGGCGGTTCCCATACCACTGGCCAGATTCTCAAAGGCTATGACCGCCGACAAAAGGGGAACACTGTGGCCGACCCTCGCCAGCACGGCAAAACAGGCAGTGGATAGGGCCTGGAGAAAACCGAAAATCCAGAGCGACCGATTGATGCCCAGGCGAATCATAAGCACCCCTCCCAAAAGACTCCCTGTCACGGTCGCCCAAAAACCGAAAAACTTCACAACGGCCCCTATTTCCGTCTTTGAGAATCCGATATCAAGATAAAAGGGCATGGTCATGGTACTGGCCATGGTATCTCCGATTTTGTAGAAAAGGATGAATGCCAGCATCAACAGGGCGTCCTGCCTTGAGAAATACTCCGACAACGGCTGAACCACCGCTTCCCTCAGAGACTTAGGGGGACTGACATCGATCTCAGGTTCCGGTGCCGCAAGAGTGGTGACAACACCCGTCAACATAAAGGCCGACATGATCATGTAGACAAGACAAAAGGAGATGTGGTCGGCCATGATCAGACCGCCCCCCGAGGCAACAAGCATGCCCACCCTGTACCCATTGACATAGAGAGACGATCCCAGTCCCAGTTCCCTATCCGAGAGATCCTCCCTTCTATAGGCATCTACCACGACGTCTTGAGAAGCACTGAAAAAAGTTACCAGGAATGCCGCAAAGGCCACCATCCATGGACTTCTCCCCGGGTCGGTAAGACCGAGGCCTGCAATAGACAGACTCAGGGCGACCTGGACGACAAGCAACCATCCCCTCCTTCGGCCCAGAAAAGGCAAGGTAAAGCGGTCTAACAGAGGAGCCCAGAGAAACTTCACCGTATAGGGGAGACCCACCAGGGCCATCGCTCCAATAACCGTCAGATCTACCCCCTCTTCCCTCATCCACGCTTGCAAAAGGGATATGGTCAGGAGCAAAGGTAGACCGCAGGAAAAGCCCATGGAAAGGGAAACCAGCATAGGGCGACTGAAGACAAGCTTGGCTATGGGCTTGTGGTTTTCTGTCTGCATCCTGGCATCAATTCCGGACGTCGGTCCCTGCTTGGTTTTCACTTTTTAAGGATATAAGGCAATGTTCCTCCTTACCAGAGGCAAAAGGCATCCTTAGGCAATCAAGAGGGAGTCAATCATTGTGGCGAAATTCGGCGGGTACAAATCAAGAAGCCCACTTCCTGAGAGGACTTAAGAGGTCGCGAACAGCGTTCAATCCGTGCCGAAAAAATCCCGGTACCATTCTACAAACCTGTCTACCCCATCCCGCACCGTAACACTTGGAGCATATCCAATATCCCTCGTCAGGTCTTCCACATCGGCCCATGTAGCAGGAACGTCCCCGGCCTGCAACGGCAAGAAGTTCTTTTTTGCCTTTGTGCCCAGAGCTTCTTCAATAGCTTCAATGAACTCCATCAGCCCGACAGGTGAGTTATTGCCGATGTTGTAAAGACGATAAGGCGCTTTCGACGTGGATGGGTCGGGATTTTTCCCGGACCACCGGGGCTCTCCTTTTGGAGGGTTGAAGAGGACCTTTGCCACACCTGTGACGATATCATCAATATAGGTAAAATCCCTTTTCATTTCCCCATGATTGAACACGTCGATCGGCCTTCCCTCGATAATAGCCTTGGTAAAGATGAAGAGGGCCATATCCGGTCTGCCCCAGGGTCCGTAAACAGTAAAGAATCGAAGTCCCGTAGTTGGAAGCAGAAAAAGATGGCTATAAGTGTGGGCCATTAATTCATTGGATTTCTTGGTTGCCGCATACAAAGAGGCGGGATGGTCCACATTATCGTGCGTGGAAAAGGGATACTTCTCATTCAAGCCATAAACAGAACTTGAAGAGGCATATACCAAATGCTTGATATTGTACTTTTTACAGCATTCCAGAAGGTTAAGGAATCCGACGATGTTCGAATCGATATAAGCGTGGGGGTTGACCAGGGAGTATCTGACACCGGCCTGGGCCGCCAGGTGACACACCATGTCAAACTTCTCATCTGAAAACAGCTGGTCAAGTTCGGCCAGGTCTTCAATACTCAACCTCTTAAAACAGTAGTTGTCATACATCTGACTCTGAATGCATCGGCCGCTGTCCACCTCGAGACGATCAAACCCGTCCCTGGCAAGTCGACCATATTTAACAGAGACGTCATAGTAATCATTGATATTATCTATGCCGACGACACCTTCGTCTTGTCGCGCCAGTCTCAAAGCGGTAAAGGACCCGATAAAACCGGCTGTTCCTGTTACCAGGATTTTCATTGTCTCCTACTCCTAAATCCATGGGAGGCCCGCATATATCCTACGAAGGCCTGAGTCACAAAAATCTTTCAAGTAGAAAAGATATTACCCGACCGAGCCGCTGGAAACAAGTTCCATTCGAAGTGATGCTTTGCTGACTCCGGAATGTTCTTTCTCAGCAACAACGATCTGGGAGGACGACAAAAAAGGCAGGACATCATTCAACAGGTGGTGGGTGAATAAGAGGTCTCAATGGAGGACGGAAGAGAAAGGGAATCAACAGATTCCTCGGTCTCATTTTTGGAAATCATGTGACACTTCCCTTCAAACAACACACCTTGATCCACCACCAATTTTGCAGTGGTAATATCTCCGTAGACTTTCCCACTTTCATTGATTTCAAGGTAGTTATTGGCCGTAATGTTCCCTCTCAACTCCCCGGCGATATAGACATTGTCAGCAATGACTTCCGCTTCAACTTTTCCATCGCTCCCAATCAATAGAGAACCCTCACATTCAATTCTTCCCTTGACCCTACCGTCTATACGCAAAGTTTCTTTTGACGTCAAAGTCCCTTCAAGACAAACATCATGTCCAATGACAGTATCGATTTTCATGGTATCATGTTTCTTGGTCTTCTCTTTTCCAAATATCATTTATCTTTCCCTCCGAATTCATTCAATATAGAAAAATCCAGGCAGAGTCGATCCATCAATCTGATCAGCCTTTATCCCAATCCATCATGCAGGAGTAAGGATTAATATGTTTTCTTTTTTTCTTTATTCCATAGTGGACATGGTAACCGGTGCTTCTTCCCGAATCACCCATGTGTCCTATGATTTCGCCCCGTTTGACATACTGTCCCTTTTTGACGACCGTCTTGAGGAGGTGACCGTATTCGGTACTGTATGTCGAGTTGTGTCGAATTTTTACCGTCAATCCCAGCAACCCGTTCTTTCCGACAAAAGCAACCTTTCCATTCGCAGTGGCGATGATAGGCGTTCCCTTCCAACCGGCAATATCTATCCCCATATGAAACTGTTTCTTGCCGGTAAAGGGGCTGGTCCTCATTCCGAAGGGAGATGAAATCCATGCATTTTCAGCATCAACAGGCGAAATAGAGGGAGTATGTTCCAATTCTTCCTGCCTGACCTCAAGTGTCCTTACAATCATATCCAGGCTAGCATATATGTTCCCGACTTCTTGACGGGACAAGCATCCGGATTTGCCAGGGTGTTCAAGACTCATCGGCTTGACCGCGCCCTTTACGGGCAGTTCCGGAGGAAAAAACCTGGGAGATACTTCAAGTCCGCCCTGTCCCATCTTTCCCTCGCCGACATCCTGAGTCTCCATCCCAAGAAACTTCTGGACAAAGGCCGCTTTTTCCTGAATCTCTCTAAGCCTTTGGGTTAAGAATTCAATCTCCTGACGCTGCTCTTCAATGGCCTGATTGGCTGATTCATTCTCCATCTCCAGGTTATGAGCCAACCTGGAAATATTGTAATGCTGAAAAAGGCTCCATGTTCCCAACCCGGTCAAGATCATGACGGCACCGATAAAGACACAGCAGATTTTCCAATACAGGGAGGAGAGGGACACTCTCAAGATCCTCTTTCCAGGTGTGGCAGGCATAATAAGAAGTGTATGACGCTTCTGATTACTCATAGATTCATTCCTCTTTACCTTATGTGATTTTACGTCGGTCCTTTGCCTTCACGCTTCAAGGTAAGACCATCATCCTAGAATATCTATGTCACGTCTCATTTGTCAGCATGGAATCGAGTCGTTCAAGGTCATTGATTACCTTCCAATGTCCTCCGCCGCCTTCGACTCTCTTTTTCCAGCTTTTCAGACGTTTCATATATTCCCGAGGATCCATATTATCGCTTCTGAGCTTTGTGACATTCAATGCTACAACATTAAAGCCATCCATTTCAATCTCAAAATCGCGAATGAATCCTTTGGCAAGGTCCTCCTGCAAATCGGAGAAAATAAAGATGTACTTATTCCCCGCTCCTGTCTCCTTCAGATACTCAACCGCCTGTAGGATTCCACCTGTAATATCCGTATAAGAACTCCCCCTGACGGAAGAGATAAATCGATCGATCGCCTCTCGAAAGGCCCGTTTCTGTCCATTAGAAACAGAGGGACGGCCATCAAAAGTAACCTTCTTGATAATGTTTTTCTCGGTAAAGCTGGCCGTATCAATCCTGGCCACTCCAAGTGAGTCTCCCGGTTCCAAGGCGCTTAAGAGATAATAGACGATCGAACGGGCCTTGTTCAACTCGTTCTTGTAGGTCCCGGAAGTGTCCATCAGCAGATACACGCCACGGGAATGGCTCGCCGTATCGGGGCAACCCAATAAAAAGGGAAAGATAGACAGCAGGGTCAGACAAATCAATACTCTCTTCATGTCACTTCCTCCTGTGCCCTCATCTCTGTCTGGTGTCCTCTGCCTTGAATGACCTTTTCAACCCATAGTGGTGGAAATATGCATAAATCATAAATATTTACAAGCAACTCACCTGTATAGGCGGCAATATTCCCCGCTAACCGAAGGAGAAAAGCGACCCACCGAAGGATCCCCACCAAGAAGACGCCAATGACTGTTCTTGATGAATTAATAAACGACTCTAATGGAATCGCCACAAAAGTGAGGGCAAAGGGTAAGATAAAGCCCATTACCATCTGACCGACGGTCGGGATCCAGCTAGTAACGACCTCAATCTCTTCAGCAGTTGAAAGAGATTGTCTGAGTGCCTGCATATCCGTCGCTATCCTATCGCGCATAAAGGCCAGGGCCGACTCAACTCCTGCGAGGATAAACAGGATGGAAAAAGTGATCCATATCATTCTTCTGCGCATTTTATCATCCATGGAACCGATCATCGGAAAGAGTTTGGTTATGCGCAACGATTCCATAAGATAAAGACCCATAGCCACTTCGACCAGGATGATCACCAGGGCCGCCACATTTGAGGTCTTGAACTGGCCGATATAACTCCCACCTCCGACCATTTCAGACATCGGCAGGGCTATGAGATTGAAGTTGATAATAGCACCGCCTATTGCGATGAGGAGAACCAGGGCGGAGATAAAAAACTGTGTCATGCTCGATGAACTCAACGTCCGCGCTGACTCATCAGTCCTGGCTCTGATCGCTTCGTATTCATCCATTCTACTGTCGATCACTCGGGAACGTTCTTGGAGGCCCGTAATGGTCTTGCCCACTTCATCCAGTGTCTTTTCAAGTTTTCGCCAATAGGGCATCATTTTTCTCAAAAGACCATGCCGAACACCCATACTTCTCCTGTACTCGTCCATTGCATCTTTGTACTGCCTGTTGATCGTCTTGTGAATCTCTTTGAATATGGTCGCTACGGTTGTGTCGTCATTAAATGGTATCTTCGCGATCGCCTTAACAGCATTGGTCCATGTTGGCGGTGGCGGAGGCAACTCAGCGCTTTCCCTGTAGTCCTCATCAATATGTGTGATCTGCTCAGATAGAACGAGCTGAAGCGCAGGATAGGTACTGAGATCACGATTGACAACGGCGTTCACTCTCTGAAATTCCCTCTCAATGGATCTCTCAACAGCTTCCCTACCCTCGGCCAACAAGACCTCTTTGTTCCGCTGACTCAGACGTCTTTCAATCATCATTACCGACTTGGAAGCCAATCGCATTCCATTTCGAATAATAGAACTAAACGACTTTATGGTCCGATGAGCCGGTGATCGAGCCAAATACAACATGACAATCGCCACCGCCATCCATATCACAACCGATACGACAGGATAGCCCGGCACGATATTTAGAAAATCGGTCAATGACATAATAACCTCCTTTTTTGCATCTCCAAAATACGACGGTCTGTTGGAAAGAAATCCCTTTGAAAAAGGCCCGGTCATGAATACCGGGGTCTGACCGCAAACAAAACCTCCGCAAACCAACGATTATTTTTGCAAAACTCATACCATGACAGACAACGATCCTCCCCAACAGGCGGGACTGAATGGATGCCCTTTTCAGGAGCCTTAAGGACCCATCCAAGATGGAAGAGCCTAGCCAGGCTATTTTAATGATCAATAGGTGATATCTATTTAAATATAGGCCAATTAGGTGATTTTGGTGAGTCTCTAAAAGGACTGACAGGGCAACCTGTCAATTCAGGGGCCTTTTTCCAACCGAACCGAGGGATGAGGCCCGACATTACGCCGGCGAAGTGTCCCACATCAATGGATAACATTTTCTGCATCGCGATCCATTTTGGACCGCCCCCAGCTACTTCATGTATCCCTGTCTTTGCACTTCCAGGAGCACTTCCTGGGCTGCCTCATCAGGGGTTAAATCTGTTGTATCGATTGCGACATCGGGTTTCTGAGGCGTTTCATAGGGGTCATCGACTCCTGTAAACCCCTTAATCAGGCCTGCCCGAGCCTTCGCATAGATGCCCTTGCGATCCCGCTGTTCACAGACCTCCAGGGGGGTTGCCACATGGACCTCGATAAAACCTCCATACTCTTCTATCATCTCCCTGATCTGCCTTCTGGAAAACTCATAGGGGGCAATCGGTGCACAGATAGCGATCCCCCTGTTTTTGGTAATCTCACTTGCGACAAAACCGATACGGCGCACGTTAATATCTCGGTCTTCTTTTGAGAAGCCCAACTCGCTGGAAAGGTGCCTGCGAACAATGTCCCCGTCAAGGAGAGTAACCGGCCTGTCGCCCATTTCAAGAAATCTTGACAACAGAACTCGCGCAATTGTCGATTTGCCGGAACCGGAAAAACCTGTAAAAAACAGGGTGAAACCTTTTTTATGTCTCGGAGGATAAGCATTGATGAGTTCCTCGATAACTTCAGGGAACGTAAACCACTCCGGAATATCAAGACCCTCCCGCAACAGCTTTCTGAGATTTGTACCGGACAACTCCTTCGACACTTCATCCTTCGAAATCTCGCTTCGCGGCAAATAAGCTTTTTTCTCCGGTACATATAACATCTCTTCGAAGGGAACAATCTCAATACCTATCTCATCCTTGTACTCGTTTAAAAGGTCTTGAGATGCGTACGGCTGATAGAAGAGGTTCCCCTCCTTGTCGAGACCAGGACCGGCATGGTCTCGACCCACAATAAAGTGAGTGCATCCATAGTTTTTCCTGATGAGTGAGTGCCAGACGGCCTCCCTGGGGCCGGCCATTCTCATTGCCAGGGGTAGAAGTGACAGGAGTACCATGTTTGGAGGATAATGCCGGCAAGCGGCCTGATAACACCGGACCCTTGTGAAATGATCAATATCTCCAGGCTTGGTCCTTCCCACCACAGGCTGCAATAGCAGCCCGGCCTTGGCCTCTCTGATTGCCCTGAGAGTCATTTCAAACTGGGCCCGATGCAACGGGTTGCGCGTTTGAAAACCGGCCAGATTTCTCCATCCGATCTTAGAACATGCTGCACGAACCTCTGCAGGAGTCAGACGCAGATGTTTGAAATCAAAATGGAGGGGCAAATCAGTTCCTTCAATCCTGCCACCGACACAGTAATCGCCTGTCTTATTAAGGAGGTAGTCTACCCCCGGATGATTTGTATCCGTTGTACCATAAACCGACTCCGCTTCCCTTAACCTATCTAGGGGCCAGATTTCTTCAATATGCATCACCGCCAACATAAACCCTTCCGGATCTCGCAGTCCCACTGACTGGCCCGATTCCAGCCTGGTCGCCTCGACCTCTGTCAGGTCCAAATATATGGGAATAGGCCAGAGGGTTCCATCCTGCAGGCGCATTCTGTCAAGGACGGATTCATACTCAGGATGAGTCATAAATCCCCTAAGCGGCGAAAAAGCTCCTGTCATCAGCAACTCGAGATCAAAGAGCTGTCGCCCTGAAAGAACGATTGAAGGGAGATGTAAAGAAAGGTCTCTTAAAATCTCTCTCCTTTCTTCGCTGGAGATCAGGTCTACCAGTGTTCCGCCATGCGGCCTTATTAGATGGTCCAACAAGTCCTCCTAGTCACCTCTTTAATAATTAAATACTCCATGTAGGCAGCAAAAAGAGAGGGGGCCCGGTTATTAAACTGGCAAAATCTACCTCAGTGAGGCAGAAAACGCCACTCGATCAACAGGGGCAATTGTTGAAGACCCCGGCACAAGAATCGGCCTGAAACCTCTGCTTTGGCTTTCCGGGCCTTATGAAAAAGAGAGCATCTAAAAGCTCACCTATGTGGAAATGTTAGAACAGTTGTAATTGGTTTTCAAGGAGGATTTTGGATGAGTTTTGTTGAAAGACAGAAAAATGACCAAAAGTTGAGAGACAATCAAGGTATGTCAAAGTAAAAGACCACCGAGGGCATCCCTTTTTTAGCCTCGCGTCTCTCAAGGTTATTTTTCATGCATCTTCGAAAGCTGTTAAAGTCGAATTTCTTGAAACGAAACCTCATGCCGACGACTATTCCCAATTCCATGTCATCATCCGTCCGTTCGTATGCGACTTGATCATTCTTGTTGTAAGTAGGGTATCTTTTCCCATAATAGGACCAGCTTTCGGAAAGAGCGGGCAAGGTACTTTCCCTCTCAAGCTTCTGATCAATATCGTAGTGCGGCAGGCTTAGCCTTGGTTCCCAAAGGATGGAGGCGACCCTCCCCCATGTTTCGTCAACGACTATGTCGAGAGCAGCCGGTATCTTTTCGAGAAAACGGCCATGGATGAGATTGTCCACAAAAACTCCTTTCCTCACGACAACTTTCTGCTCTCCTGCAAAGGCCGTATTCATATGGCAGATGGTCAACATGGCCAAGACACTTATTCCTGTTAAAATCATCCGAAATCGATTGCATGTAAAAGCTCTATGCTGTTTCATAATAATTTCCTGCGATTATCCTCCGGAACTTTCGTTCACGAGTTCTCTATTGGCCTGACGAGGCCCTTTCCATCTCCTGATGATAATGAAACCCTCCGCCAGCAGGCTGAATATAAGTAAACACAGAAGAGCTTTTTCAAGAGGGCTGGTGTGAAGCGCCACATAGCTCATACCGACAATAGGAGCCAAATAACATCTGACAGCAAAACGCATCCCCTCATGTTTGGCAATGAAATCGGCAACAGGAGGTGAGTGTCTGTAATAGGAATTGACAAACGCCCTTCCCAGTCCGTTTTTGAGAAGGTAGACATCTCTGAATTGTCGGAGGATTCTCACATGCTTTTCAAACAGAGAGCCGTAAGCGGCGGTCGCAATAAAGCATCCGCTCTTTCCACCTGTTTCATTGACGGCGTCGGGAGAGTCTACATATTGCGGTGCGTATCCTGCCTGCACAGCAGAAAAATGATACACCTTTATCTCTATGGCTGATGGGTTTCCACTATTATGGTTGACCCGGGAGCCTGGAATCATCCAACCTTCCCCCCCAGGCTGCACATTACCGGCGCTATCACAGGCCAGGACCCACTCGGTTCCATTAAACAGAAAGATATTAAGGTCACTGACATCCTCATGATTAGGATAGGGGATGAATATTTTGACAGGGGGATCAAACACGCTAGGAGGCTCAAGATTCATCGGCTGATACGCGCCGGACACATCAAGAGGTGGAATCTCATTGGTCGGGCCGAATGTCGGTTCAACCGGCATGCCGCTGCCAAAGATTATTTTGGCTCCTCTCAGATCACCACTAATCACTTCCACTCCTGAATCATAGGCATAAAGCGAATCATCAAGATCAGGATCGTCAGGGGACACATCTTGGGTCTCCGGGAGATTATTGGGATCATTGGCTTCCATGTGCTCACTTTCTGATTCCACTCCAAATTCCAAGCTCAGAGGAGGATCAATAAAGGCGCTCCTCCTGTCGTAGACCTCAATCTCAGCCCTCACTACAGCGTCAAAGGCATAAATGTCTATTTCAGATTCACTCGCCCGGTCATACACCACCCACAGTCTGCTTACCTCTTCATCGGCATCTTCCGTAAGCTTGACGACTCTTACACAGGGATCACCCAGGTTTCTTGAATATTGACCTGTTAATCCGTCGCTGATCCTAAACAGGATGCTGTTCGGATCTGTAATATCAATACCCTCTTGGTCTTCGATCAATACGCAGATCGAGGCGTTGTTGGAAATCCGGGTGGAGTCCTCTCCTATGCCAGCTCCATCGTGAGGTATGGTCTGCAGAACCTGAGGAGGTGATGCCTCGGGAAAGGAGTTCTCATTATTGGGCTCCGTACTGTTTGCAAACTCTTCATAATTAGACCAGCCATCCCCATCAGGATCACCATCCCTACCGTTGACTCCGTCGCTGTTCAGGGGATCTAGCCCGTATGCGGTTTCCCAGACATCCGGCAGGCCATCGTTGTCGTCATCTGCATCTTCATAGTCTCGGATATCGTCGCCATCCGTGTCTTCTGTGTCGGTAATAAACATATTGCTGGAGTCGGCCGACATTGTATTGCCCGCCGCATCCGTAGCATTTGACACAGTAATCGTATTTATACCGTCAATCACGGTTGTTTCATTGTGTTGCCCAATGGCGATTTCGTAGCTCCAAACACTACCCGATCCGCTCATGCTGACTGGACCGATCGTCGACATGGGACTGGGCCGATCAATAGTAATCGTGGGCGCCGTTCTCAAGGCCTCACCAAAGGAGGCGGTAAGCGTCAAAACCCCAACATCAACATGACTCGGATCATCGTCGCAAGTCATATTACTAAGTACAGGAGAGAGGTTGTCTATGCCGAAGCTTTCAGATGTTACCGGCAAGAGACTATCATTCAGGCTATCGTTCGGTACGAATCGAATTCGAATATCACTCTGTTCCGTACCTGCCAGACCGCTGACATCCTGATGCCTCGTATTGAATGTAAAAGTGTGGATTTCCGCTCCTGCAAAGTCTGTTGCCGAACTGTACCTGGCCCCGTTGTTATCTTCCCACCCACTGCTCAGGCAATTTGAGTTGTCGCCATTAGTCGGTGTATTCCAGGTGTTTCCACCGTTGGTACTGTACTGGAAGGTGTGCAGAATGCAGGAATCGCTTTCAGCATCCTTTATCTTAAAATTGATGGTCAGGACCCCGTCTCCACTGGTAGATTGACTTACCTGATTCGCCGGAATCACATTGTCAGAGCTGTATCCGCCCACTGGCCTTTGATAGCTCACCTCATTCACTGTAACGGTAACGGATGAACTGACACTGCCCCCGGAATCATTTAGAGCGGTCAGGGTATAGGTGGTAGTGGTCACCGGTGACACCACTCGCGTCCCACTGTCAGGATCTACTTGACCGATGCCGTTATCAATGGATGCTGAGTTAGCGTTCGATAGGGTCCAGGCAAGGGTGGAAGACCCTCCCTCGTCAATGCTGGAAGGCGTAGCCGTGAAACTCTCTATCAAAACGGTCGAGACCTCATTGGAATAACCGCTCTCTTGGCCTTGGCTGTCAACGGCTGTGATTGCGAAGTAATAGGCACTATCATTGGCCAAACCGACCACTACATATTGTGGATTATTCGGGTCTTCAAGATCCACAACGTTGACCGTAATGGGCGAGCTATGCTCCTGTGTTGAGCCCTCGTAGGGCACGCCGCTGTCTGTGTCATAATAGACTCTATAAGCGGCAATATCACCTGTGTTGGCATCCCATGAAAGGGTCACATCCAATGCATGGGCAGTTCCCAAAAACCAGAAAAACATAATTACGGCGACGGCCGCTAAGGTTCCCAGGAAAGAGACCTGTTGTGGAGAAAATAGGTTGGATGAGCGGGATGAAATCCGGCTTTGCTTTTCCATTTCAACACCTTCTCAATGATTGTTTCCGTGCGAAACAGGCCTCATTGAGAGGTGCTGTCTTCGCCCGGCAGCCCTGCTACCATATCCCCAAACGCCTCTTGGGACTTAGGCCAGAGGCTTTGCGTCCCGCTTTTTTGAGCGGTTTGCCTTTTCGAGCTATATGCTTCAAAATTATTAATGTGGAATATCTCGGGCCAACATCAACGCTTATGCGCTGTGCTGACCAATTTCATGATTCGTGCCAATGAAGATTGGCTTTTTATTGAACTCCGATTTAGACTTAATTTTCAGGCAGTTACAGTTAACTTGGACTATGTGGTAAAGGTGGGGAATGAGAAAAGATCGTGCATAGGGTGTGCTTTCACGTCAGATTGGCATGTCCTACAAGGGAGCTATAAGATATTCATCTGGTTTTCCAAGGGGTTATATGAGGAGCGACAGGATATCAAGCATCTGTCACTTTGGCGTATCTGTCGGTTCGCTATAAAGCTTCAACTTCCTCTGGAGCGTTCTCAGGCCGATTTGAAGAATCTTGGCGGCCTTTGTACGATTGCCGTCCACCGCATCCAGTACACGGAGTATATGCTCTTTTTCCATCTGGGCCATCGGAAGCAAGGGGTAGTGGGGTGCTTCGGGAGACTCGGGATAAGGGGCCAGACCGCGAACCGAAGAGAGACTGAGGGTATCGGTCTTCTCTAAAAGGATAGAAGAAGCTATGAGGTTTTCAAGTTCCCGAACATTCCCTGGAAATGAATAGCCCAGCAGAGTCTCTTTCAGGTCGGGAGCAATGGAGTGAATCTCCTTTTGGTTTTTCTCTGCATGTTTTTTTAGAAAGTGGCGGGCCAGAGGGAGAATATCTCTTTTTCTATCCCTGAGAGGAGGGACCTCTATGTAGCACATATTCAGGCGGTGAAACAGGTCAGCCCGAAAATTGCCCTCTTCTATCTCCTCGTTGATATCGCGATTTGTGGCAGTTATGATTCTTACATCAATGTTCTTTATCTTTGTGCTTCCCAGCCGATAGAGTTCTCCCTCCTGGATGACGCGGAGGAGTTTCCCCTGCAATGATAATTCAAGTTCGGTTATTTCATCTAAAAAGAGAGTGCCCCCTTGAGCTGTCTCAAAAAAACCCATTTTCTCGTTTGAAGCTCCGGTATAGGCCCCTTTAGAATGCCCGAAGAACTCATCTTCGAAAAGGGCCTTACTGAAAGCAGCCATATTGACGGCCAAGAAATCTCTGTTTGAACGACTACTCAGCTTGTGGATAATTTGGGCCAACATTTCCTTACCGGTACCCGATTCACCTGAAATCACAACACTGTAATCTGTAGGGGCCACAGCCTCCGCCTGATGAAAGACCAAGGCCATTGCCTCATCTTCAACAATCATATCCTGGAAGGCCTGAGGATGTTGAAGATCCGACAATCTCTGTTTCTTTTCAAAAAGGGCCAGACCCCGTTTCAGACTGTACCTTTCCAGAGCGCGGTTAACGACGATGATGAGTTTTTCACTATTAAGGGGCTTGACCAGGTAGTCATAGGCCCCGTATTTCATGGCCTCGACGGCGGAAGCCACATCATCCACGGCCGTAACGATAATACATTCCATGTCAGGCAAGTCTTTTTTGATCTGTTTTAAGAGATCCATACCGCCTACATGGGGCATAATCAGATCCAGGAATACCAGCAAGAATCGATGTTCCCTGATCACTTCCATGACACGTCGACTATCTGAGACCACAGCCGGTTCAGGCATTCCTGCGCTGACCAACGTGGCCTTGATGCTTGAAAGCAGGCCTATGTCATCATCCACGACTAGAATCGGGGTATCGTTTTTGGGTATTGATTCCATTGAGCTCTTACAGCACTTACGCCATTGTTACGGTTGGGAAAGGATGTTGCCCACTATCTTTAGAAACTCAGACAAGTCATAGGGTTTGCGATATATATCGGCAAATCCCAAAGACACCACCTCTTTCACCTTTGGGTGATTTGGGAAGCCTGTCGTAATGATCACCTTCATTCTGGATAATTTCGGCTCTGCCCTTATGGTGCGACATACCTCCAGACCATCCATCTCAGGCATAAACATATCCAGAATAAGGAGATCCGGGCGATAAGTCCCCAATTTTATGCAGGCCTCTATCCCGTTTGATGCCTCATCGACCAGATAAGGCTGGTCCTTCACAAGGGCCTCCGTTAGAAACCGTCGGATCGAGACATCATCATCGACGACAAGAATCTTGGCCGCCTTTCGTCTCATGATGGTAGGGAAGGTAACTCGGAAAGTTGCCCCCGCCCCTTCATGACTCTCAAATGAGATCTTACCATCATGGGCGTTCACCAGGCTATAGGTCACCGACAAACCGAGACCTGTTCCTCCCTGAGCCAGCTTGTCAGTAACGAACGGATCAAAAATCTTATCGGCAATTGACTGAGAGACTCCGCGCCCGTTGTCTTTGACCAAGAGGTACAAATGTCCGTCATCCTTCTGGAATCCAGTAACAATTTCCACCTTACCTCGGCTATGATCAATCGCCTGAATACTGTTAATGACCAGGTTCAGGACAATCTGCTCAATACTCTGAAGGTCTCCTTGAAATGAAGGAAGATTCTCCCCAAGACGGACTGCAAGGTCAACGCCTGATTTTCTAACAGTCGTTTTGGCCAGTCGAACGGCATTTTCCACGGCAGTGTTGATCTGCATCACTCTCTTATTGAGAACATTCGACTGTCTCGCGAAATTCTTCAAATCCGTCACAATCTTGGCGACCCTGTTGGCAGCCATATCTACGTCTGAAAGGAGACCGTTGAAGTTTTCATGCAAAAAATCAAATGTCAAGCCGCCATATTTTCTGTCCGGATCCCTTTTGGCATGCTCTTCCATCAAAGGCAGGATATCGTTCCAGACTTTCTTAAAGAGAGGGATATTATAAATTATAAGGCCAAGGGGATTGTTGATTTCGTGGGCCACCCCAGCCACCAAGGTCCCAAGGGCCTCCATCTTCTGCGCCTGGTAAAGCTGCTGTCGGCTGTCAAGGAGAGCTTCTTCCGCTTTTTTGCGATCCTTCTCCGAACTCTCCTGATCAGAAACCCGACTGCGTGGGCCGTTCAAATCGTTAATAGAAAGCGCACCCATTTTGCCTCTATCTCTTTCTAGATATTGAAAACCTGCTGGGTATCATTTGCATTCCCTTCCAAGGCATGTATAAAAAAACCCCAGTTCAGACATCAGCTTTGGATCATACACGTTTCTCAAATCCACAAAGATCGGATTTTTCAAGACGGCCTTGATTCTTCTTAGGTCTAGGGCACGATATTGATTCCACTCCGTCATCAGCACCACACCATCCGCGTTCTCACATGCCGCATAGGGATCTTCAAAATACTCCATCTCAGGCATCAACTCCATTGCGGCCGATCTCCCCTGGGGGTCATGGGCACGCACTATTGCGCCCTTTTCCACTAGGGCAGGCAAAACCGTCAAGGAGGGTGACTCTCTCATGTCATCGGTTTCAGGCTTGAAGGTCAGTCCCAGCACAGTGATGGTCTTTCCCGACTCAGTACCACCAAAGGCCTTCCGGATTTTCTGGACCATCTTCGCCTTCTGGGCCGCGTTCACCTCTATGACGGTCTCAACGATCCGAGAAGGCGCTCCATGTTCCTGTGCTACACGTACCAGGGCAAGCGTATCCTTGGGGAAGCAGGATCCCCCATACCCTGGACCGGGGTGGAGGAACTTCCTGCCGATCCGGCCATCCAGCCCAATACCCCTGGCCAGATCTGAGATATCGCCGCCCACGGCTTCGCATAGATTTGACATCTCATTGATAAAACTTATCTTTGTAGCCAGAAAAGCATTCGTCGCGTATTTGATAAGCTCTGCTGTTTCAAGATCTGTAATCACCATCGGAGTCTCGATCAGATAGAGTGGCTCGTAGATCCGTTTGAGGATTTCCTTTGAGCGATCGTTCTCCACCCCAAGCACCACGCGGTCAGGTCGCATAAAATCACCAACGGCCGAGCCCTCCCTTAGAAACTCAGGATTGGATGCTACATCAAAGTCCGCATCCGGATTTGTCTCCTTTATGACCCGCTTTACTTGACGGGCCGTGCCCACCGGGACCGTACTCTTATCCACGACAACAGTATAGTCATTCAAAAAGGGGGCCAGATCTCTGGCTGCCTGGTAAACATAGGTCAGGTCTGCATAGCCATCTCCCCTTCTGGATGTAGGTGTTCCAACAGCAATGAAGACTGCGTCCGCCGTACCGATCTCCTTCTCTTGCCCGGTCTCAAAAAACAGTCTCCTTTCCGACACACCCCTTTGGACTATCTCTTTGAGTCCCGGCTCGTAGATCGGAATACTCCCGCTTTCAAGAGCATTGATCTTGTCTTGATCTTTGTCAATACAGACAACATGGTGGCCGAATTCCGCAAAACAGGCTCCTGACACAAGCCCTACATAACCCGTCCCTAAAATGACTATTTTCACTGTAAGTTCAACCCCTTGATCTCATGTAAAATGCTATGGTTCCCTCAACCCTTCTCCTAATTTCTCTACGAAGATATCCTAATGCATACAATGCTAGAAACGTATAAGATTAAGCTTTATTTATCTATAATAGGCTAAATAAAACATTTTGTCAATATTTTTACCTGGATAGGCGGGCAAAGACGCTTGTCGTGGGAGAAGAAAGGGGCAGGGTCGGGCAGGATTACACAGAAAGATCGAAAGCTCTTCACAACGACTTCTTCGTCATCTTTTTCCTATTGTCAACACTCGCAGATGGTTGTTTTTGGGGCGGAGAGGGACCGCCGGAAGGCGTGTCATCGCTATCCTGAGATTGGGTTGAAAAACTGGCTCGAGGACCATTTTTGGCAAAAGTCAAGACATCTCCGTTGCTCAAATAAGTTGTCTTGATCCTTTCGCCGTTCACATAGGTCCCATTGGAGCTAAGGTCGATCAGTTTGAAGCGATTGCCCTCCCTGACAATCTTGGCATGCCTCCTGGAGATGACATTGATCTCTCCTGAATACCGGACTTCGCAGGAAGGGTGTCGCCCTATGGAGATCTCAACGTCAAAGAACTCCTGGGTTTTCCCTTTGAGAGGTCCCCCGATATGAGCCAGCTTCAAACCTATTGACGGCAAACGATTCACTGTTTGAACTCCCGGGAATCATGTTCCAGATTGAGGATCCTTTCATATCTATGTAATTATAGCCTATCATGATCCCTCGGTTCAAGAGATTATTCACGCCCGGGCACACCTCTAAAGAATCAAGTAAAGGAAAGTCTCATATTCCTATTCTGTTTTGAAAAGTCTGATTCACATAACTTGCTGCCCGGGTCCTCCCTGCTATTGTGCCTCACTCCTTTCATCGACCTGGCTCATGACTCAAGAGACGGAAGACAAAGAAACACACCCTGTCCCTCAGATAGGCGGGTAGCGTCGATGCGATTATCGAGTCTTCACATAGGCGAGTTGATGGGCATGGTTGGTCCCCTCAAGGACCTGACTGAGTTGGGCATTCCTCATGAACTTTTCCAGGGGATAGTCCCTGGTATATCCGTAAGCTCCGCCTATTTGGACAGCATCGGCTGTCACCTCACCGGCCATCTTCGACACAAAATAGCGGGCCATGGAAGAGAAGCGTTTAGACTCCCGGCCTTTCTGATCCAGGACCGAGGCCGCCTTATAAACCAGGTGCCGAGAGGCCTCCACCTTTACCTCCATATCTGCCAGCAGCACCTGCACGGCCTGGAACTTCCCTATGGGAAGGCCGAACTGCTCCCTCTGCTTGGCGTACTCGACAGCATAGTCGAGGGCACCCTGAGAAGAACCGAGGCTCCGGGCTGCTGTAAATATAGACGCACATGCGACCTGATTATCCATGATCTCTTTGCCCCCAGCCCCATTTCCCATCAGATTGTCTGATGGGACAAAACAACTGTTTAAGACGGCCTTGCAGGTACAGCGTGCCTCAGAGCCCTCCAATAGTTCGCTCTGAACCACTTCCAATCCCCTGGTTTCTCTTTCAACAAGAAAGACTAAAACCTCTTCCTCCCTTTTTGCGAAAAAGCGGATCACCTTACTCATATCCCCATTCATGACAAAACACCCAGGACCGTGAAGCTGATACCCCTCTCCCTCCTGCGAAGCGGAAACCATGACATGGCCAGGGTGCAGGGAGAGCGTATCGGGAAGATCGTAACCAAAGAGGGCTACCCCTTCCAAGATATCTCTGAGATACTTCTCCTTCTGGGCAGGTGTCCCTGCGGTTGCAACGAGATGGGCCCCCAGATTCTGGACCGAGCAGATCAAGGCGGACGTAGGGCATACTTGTGCAATGCCCTCCAGCGCCAGACAGACGTCCAGAAAACCAGCCCCTTCACCCCCGGCCTCTTTGGAAACGGGCAGTCCCAGAAGGTGATTTCCCGCCAGTTGTTCCAGAACATCATGGGGAAATTCCAGAGATCGATCAATCTCCCTGGCACGGGGACTGATCTCTTGTCTTACAAAGCGGTCGATATTTTTCTGAAAAAAAACCTGTTTTTTCGTGAGTTGGTAGGTGAACTCCATTGTCTTCTCCTTCATTTATGCAGGAGGCGCAGGCACTCCCAAAAAAATCAATTCCGACGTCTCTTCGTTCGAACAGCTTGAATGAGTGCAGGCACGATCTGAAACAAATCCCCTACAAGGGCGTAATCAGCGATCCGCATAATAGGAGCCTCCCGATCCTTATTGATTGCTACAATCGTCCCTGAACCTTCCATCCCGATACAATGCTGTATGGCCCCGGAAATACCGCAGGCCACATAGATCTTCGGGCGGACCGTCTTACCGGTCTGTCCCACCTGACAAAGGTGAGATGTCCATCCCTCATCCACCGCCGCCCTGGACGCCCCCACTGCGGCACCAAGGACATCGGCTAGTTCTTCGATAATTGCAAATTGCTCCGGACCCTGTAAGCCCCGGCCCCCGGCGACCACGATTTCTGCTTGCTCAATGGAAGTTGTAGGTTGCTCCTCCTTGACCACTTTCAGGCGTTTGACGGGTATCCCCCTTGGATTGATTTGTACCGGGATCTCGATGACCTCTCCTTCGCGATCGGGGTCCGGCTCCTGCTTACGCATGACATGTGGTCTTACGGTCGCCATCTGGGGTCTGTGATCCGGCGTCTTGATTTCGGCCATCATCTTTCCACCCCAGGCAGGGAGATTCTGCAAGAGCACCCCGGTCTCTTCTTCAATCTCAAGAGAGGTACAATCAGCCGTCAAACCGGTTCCCAGGCGCGCTGCCAGTCTCGGAGCCAGATCACGCCCGGTTGTCGTGGCGCTAAGAAGAAGAATGGAAGGCCTATATCGCGTCACAATAGCGGTCAACAAGGCTGTATAGGTCTCGGTTCTGTAAAAACCGAGATTGGCATCATCGACCATGTATACCCTGTCCGCTCCATGGGAGATTAATGGACGGCAGAGTCCCGACGGATCATCTCCGAACACTACAGCGGCCAATTCCTGATGGAGTTTATCGGCAAGCCTCCTGCCCTCTCCCAGGAGTTCCAGGGAACACTCTCTGAGTTCTCCTTCTCTCAGTTCGGCAAAGACAAAGATATCTCTGTAAGCATCGGGGGAGGGATTTTCATTGTCCAAAAAAGGAGACAGATCAATAGCCCCCGGTTGACACACATCTCGACAAGCCCCGCAAGACACGCAGGAGTCGAGTATCTTTGCTTTTTGGTCAACAACTGCTATTTGACCAAAAGGGCATGCCTGTTCGCATTCTCCACAGCCTGTGCACATTTCCCTAACGACCTGTATATCCACAACATGTTCCTCACAAGATCGACTAAAAATCAATCTTCCAGCAACTCTATTAGAATTTCAGCCGTTTGATCGGCGATATCAGTCGGATCGCCCTCAAACACCGTTCCCGCAGATGTGGATTCAGGAGTCCAGACCCTCGTCACCCTTGTCGGAGATCCTGAAAGACCAAGACGAGATTCTTCAGCTTCCAGGTCTTCAGGTCCCCAGACCGGGATATCTTTTTCCATGGCCTCACCAAGCTCGCTGTAAGTCGGCACACGGGGGACATTGATCCCTTTCACCACTGTCATCAAAAGGGGCATATGACATTGTACCAGCTCGTACATATCCTCCAGTTCACGGTGGGCTACTATTTGTTTGTCTACAATATCGATCTTCTTAACGTAGGTTATCTGTGGAACATGAAGGTTCTCGGCAAGCATGGGACCCACCTGCCCTGTTTCTCCGTCCAGAGATTGCTGCCCACAAAAGACCAGGTCAAAATCCCCGACTTTTCTTATGGCGCACGACAGGGCATAGGCTGTAGCTATAGTATCTGCCCCCGCAAAGGCCTGATCACTTAACAGGAAGGCCTGATCAGCTCCCATACTGAGACAGGTTATGAGGGCGTCTTCCGCCTGGTGCGGTCCCATGGTGACAACAATGACTTCCCCGCCGTGCTTCTCTTTTAGAGCTACGGCCTCTTCAACAGCAAACGTGTCGAGGGGATTGAGAATTGCCGGCACATCCTCTCGTATTATAACCCCAGTTTCCGAATCCAAACCCACCACATTCGACTCTTCGATGTCCGGGACCTGCTTGACGCACACGATTATCCGCATGAATCGAATTCCCCTCTTTTCTCCTCTATGGCGGAAGGTCTTTGGATGACTCAGCCTTCAAGTATGCCTCTTGCCGCCACCATCCTATTAATCTGATTTGTCCCCTCATAGATCTGCAAAGTCTTGGCGTCCCGCACCTGCTTCTCCAGAGGATAATCCTTGCTGTAGGCATGGAGACCTACAAGCCCCATACCCTGTTGTGACACCTCCAGGGCCATATCGCTTGTATAGACCTTTGTCAAACCGGACATAGTCCCGACAGGGATACCATTGTCTATCATCCAACAACTCTTCCAGACAAGAAGCCGAGACGCCTCAATGGAGGCCATCATGTCCGCCAGATCAAATGAAACGGCCTGTTGACCAATCAGGGATTTCGGGTCGGCAAAGTCCTTTAAGAATTTCAGGGTAGTCTCAAAAGACCTTCTGGCCAAACCCAAGGCGACCGCTCCGCAGGAAATGACTCGTGCCACCTCAAGCAGTTTCATGGCAATAAGAAAACCTTCACCTTTCTTTCCAAGGACATTCTCCTCGGGGACCCTCACGTCATGCATCGCTAACACACCCGTGTGGCTGGAGCGAAAGCCCATCTTGTCCTCGATTTTTCCACGTATCAGGCCTTCAGCATTACCTGGAACAACAAATGCGGTAATCCCTCCAAACCCCTTTTTCTTGTCAACCGTCGCCATGATAGTATAGAGGCCAGCCATGTCGCCGTTACTGATAAAGCACTTTTCTCCGTTCAGCACATATTCGCTTCCCTCTTTTCTTGCCAGGGTGGATAGCCCTGCCGCGTCGGACCCGGCATTGGGTTCGGTCAGGGCGAAAGCCGACAATTGCGGCTTTTTCTTATCATAAACCGCCGGAAGGAACTTGTCTTTTTGCTTTTCACTTCCCGCGATCATCACAGGGTTTGTGGAATTGAGAGTGCACGTAAAAGCAATACCTGCATCCCCAACTGCCAGTTCTTCTATAACGATCGCCGTTGTCAAGGTATCCAGTTCACTTCCACCATACTTCTTTGGGATACCTAAGCCCATAAAACCCAACGAACCCATTTTCTCAATAAGGCTCCAGTGAAACCTCTCTGTAAGGCCCTTATCTATCTTCCAGGAGAGGGGTGCGATTTCCTTTTCCGCAAAGTTTTTTGCATTATCCCGCCATTCCCGCTGTTCTTCGCTTAACTCGAAACCGATCATCGTCTTTTACCCTCATACTCTGTGTCCATTCGTTGGACCTTTTTTCAGTTCTAACGGATATATCTCAAGCTCAGTCCGTCTCCCTGGACACGTTACTCCAATTCTCATTAAAAATCTCATTTTTTTCTTTAAATCTGATACAACTTCGGGGTAATGTCCATCCCTAATATCAAAAAAAAGGGCTTAGAAACCATCTTGAGCCACTCCTAATGTGATCTTCTATTCTACTTGACCATGGAAACAAGCGAGTATAATCGTGACCAGATAGAGGCCTTCTCCATTGTTCGGCGGTATTTCAGAGACATCACCAAGTCCGAGATGAGTCAAATAAAGAGGCTCCTTAGGCCCTACCTCCAATTCAGGTCGGACTTGGCTGATTTTCAAGACCGATACCTTTCAGAAATATGCACACAGAAATGCTTTGCCAATCGCAACAGCGCCTGTTGTAATCGCGAGGGCATTGCTACCTTTTTCGCCGATGTAGTGATCAATACCTTACTCTCCTCCGAAGAGGAGCGTGCCGACATCATAACGGCCCTGGCCCAGGATCGAGGAGGGTTTAAGTGTGTCTATCTGGCTGACAAAGGATGTCTCTGGCGTGTGAAGCCCATCGTATGTGAGATGTTTCTCTGCAAACATGCGAAAGATTCTGTCTTTGCCAACCGGAGTGATCTTTTAAATCAATGGGAAAGGTTAAGGCGGAGGGAACGACGTTACACATGGCCCACCAGACCGGTCCTCTTTGACAGGATAGAGAAAATCTTTATTCGGAAAGGTTTTGACAGCCCCCTGATGTATTTTCACCATGGCCCCGGCTTACTCAGGATAAAGGCGAGACATCATGTGCCATAAGGGACTCTATCCTCGTCCCTTACTGGAAGCTAGACAAGTACTACGGGAACTGCTACTTTTTTGTTGACAAGCATCCTTGATCCAAATACTATTCGGCCATTCCGAACTGAATAATATCTTTAAAAAAGTTATGTCAGGCTAAAGCCATCCCAACTTTTGGGATGGCTTTTTTATTGACGGAATCACACCAGGACTGATCGGAGGTTTTTAGACATGACCGTCAAGGTATCCGTACTCATCGGTTATTTTCTTGTAGTACTCGCCATAGGATTTATAGCCCGTACACGATGGAAATCATCGCCGGCGACTTACTTCCTGGCTGATCGAAAACTCGGCACCTGGGTCCTATTGGGGACAATGGTGGCAACAAACTTCTCGGCATTCACGGTCTTCGGGACGTCGGGAGCGGGGTACAGAGATGGATATGCCTTTTTCCCAAT
This sequence comes from Thermodesulfobacteriota bacterium, assembly GCA_034189325.1. Lineage (GTDB taxonomy): Bacteria > Desulfobacterota > DSM-4660 > Desulfatiglandales > Desulfatiglandaceae > JAXHUM01. The sequence goes on along the minus strand of JAXHUM010000116.1, from coordinate 142,291 downwards.
TATGGGATTCGGAACCGGGTTCATGGCCCTCACCTTTTGGATACTTGGCCGGAAGATCTGGGAAATTGGGAAAGAAAATGAGATTGTCACACCTCCTGAATTGATTGACGTGTTGTATAAGAATCGCTTTCTGTCATGTCTCTTTGCCCTCGTGATGATCGTATTCACCGTTCCCTACCTGGCGCTCCAGCCAATGGCCGCTGGTTACGCCCTGGAGGAACTCATAGGCATTCCCTATTTCACTGGGGCCCTTCTCGTCACCGGTGTCATCCTCCTATACACATTAAGGGGCGGCTTAAGAGCTGTAGCCTGGACCGACATGTTTCAGGGCGTTTTAATGGCCCTCCTTTTAGCGGTCTCTCTGGTCCTTATTTCTAAACACCATGGCGGATTTGCCGCAGCCAATCAGAAGGTCATGGCCATGACACCGGATCTGTTCTCCCGTCCAGGAGGTCAAGGGAAGTATACCGTCATGATCTGGTTCAGCTATATCATGCTATGGTTTTTCTGTGACCCCATGTTCCCTCAACTCTTTCAACGATTTTTTTCCGCCCAAGGTAAAAAAACTATATCCAAGATGATGATCTTCTATCCCCTGGTCTGTACAGTGGTATTCTTGATGCCCATTGCCATTGGTGTGTTAGGTCATCTCTCCTTTCCGGATCTTGTCGGGAAACAGGCGGATCGGATACTTCCCATGGTCATAACCCTCGTTTCCGGGGATATCATGTCGGCCCTTGTTATCGCTTGCGGCCTGGCCGCTCTTATGTCCACCATGGATTCCCAGCTTTTGACTCTCAGTTCCATTTTCACGAGAGACATCCTTCCATTGGCTACAGGGAAACAGACAAGAGGAAACGTCTCAGGCAAAATCTTCGTCATCTTTCTCAGCATCCTTGGTTTGGCTCTGGCCTATAGGCCTCCGGCCACCATCCTCCAGATCGCCACTCAGACCTTTACCGGACTAGCAGTCCTCTTCCCGACCGTTATTTTCGGGCTCTATCTGAAGCGGGTAAGGGCGGTTCCGGCAATCCTTTCGATTCTTGCCGGTGAGGGTATGATGGTCTTGTATTATTTCAATTTGATTCCTACGGGTGGGTTTTTGCCGGTGGTCCCGGTCATGGTCGTGGCATTTTCTGTCTACCTCATTGCTTACGGAGTTGTCATGGCACAGAATGGGGAACTGAGCGTTCGCGTGCCGCGTTGGGTGAGAGATCCCTATTTCATCGCCTTTCTTGTTGTCTTCTTGCTTTCCATGGACTTCTGGGCATGGGACAGGACTCACCCTCAGTGGGCGGGAATCCCCCTATGGATGGGATACTTTGTTTTCTTGTCCGGCCTACAGACCCTATTGATGACATGGCTGTTCAGGCGGTCCAAAGAGCAGGGTATTTGATCAAGATTAGGGGATACTTCAGGAGTTTCTATGTCCCCTTGTATTGATAGCCCACGCCATGGACAGTGGTGATAACCCTCGGTTTTCCCGGGTCTGGCTCGACCTTCTTGCGCAGTTGGGCAATATGCTGATCAAGGGTACGTGTTGTGCCGTAATAATCGATTCCCCATACGGCGTTTAAGAGCCTGTCCCTGGTCAGGACCTCGGATGGGTGGGCGTAAAAAAACCTCATCAACTGGAGCTCTCTCGCGGAAATCCGAAAGGTTTTCCTGCCGACAGTGGCGCTGTAACGGCCCGCATCTACTTCTGCCGAGCCGAAAATGAAGCGCTTCGGACCTTCTTCGCCCTCCTCAAGAGGTCTCGCAGTCCTCTTTGATCTCCTTAAGAGGGCGGCTATCCTGGCTAGGAGTTCGTGCACCCCAAAAGGCTTGGTCACATAATCATCCGCGCCCAGTTCCAGGCCCACGACCTTGTCTATCTCCTGCCCTTTGGCCGTGAGCATAATCACCGGGACCTCTTTATCCCGGGAGCGGATATAGCGGCACACATCATAGCCGCTTTTCTTGGGCATCATGATGTCCAGGAGTACGATGTCGCATTTTTCCTCCTCGAATTTCTTTATGGCAGCTTCGCCGTCAGGGGCTGGTATGGCCACATATCCCTCGCTTTCAAGTGTATCAATAAGGCCCTGCAGGATGTTGCGATCATCTTCGGCTACCAAGACATGAATCTGTTCCATCTCTATCACCCTATGCGTTCATTAGGTCGTCGGAATCCGGACAATAAAACAACTCCCACCCCCTTCACGCTCTTCGTATCTGAGATCGCCGTTCAACTCTCTCAACAGGCCCCTGGCAATACTTAGGCCCAGACCTGAGCCTGGCTGTTGAGCGGTCAGGGAATCGTCAACACGATAGAACTTCTCAAATATGTTTTTCCAGTGTTTCTTAGGGATTCCCGGACCACGGTCACACACCCAAATATCTACATGGTTTCCTTCGGTTTTTAGAAGAATGTCTATTTCACTCCCCGTGGATGCGTATTTCACGGCATTATCCACCAGGTTGAGCATCACCTGTTCCAGCACGTCCCTATCGAAGAGTATATGGACCTCTTGTCCCGGATTCCGCGCGTTGATTCCAAGCCCGGCCTTTTGAACCCTCGGTCCATGGTTCTCAATGATCTCACGGATAAAGGAAGAGAGTTCCAGATCGTCGAGATGATATTTCTTGCTCCCCTGTTCAAGCCTGCCAAAGTCCAAGACATTATCAACGAGCCGGGTCAGACGGACACTCTCATCCACGATGACCTGCAAGTATTTTCTGGCTTTATCTTCGTCCCTGACCCTATCTTCGCCCAGGAGCTCCGCATACATCCTGATGCTGGTCAGGGGGGTCTTCAACTCATGAGAGACATTGGATACAAAACTCGTCTTTTGCCTCGCCTCCACCATGTTACGATGGGCCTGCCATGTCAGCAGTCCACCCCCGGATATAATGGCGATCAGGAAGATAGCGATCAGAAAGCCCGACAGAATAACGAAACCTCTCCCTGATTCAAACACGGCCTGTTCGTCGACAATATAGACAGCCACACTCCAATGAGGCAAAACCGGTGCCAAAGCGGCGGTGATGTCGGGCCGGGCGTTCGGTTTTGGAAAGGAGGTTCCTGTTTGATGTAAGATCTGCCCTTCACCGTCAATCAGGGCATAGGCTATGCCTCTTGGTGTGTTTATAGGGAAATCAACGACCAGCCTGGACAAGAGAGTCATCAGTTCCAGTTCCACCCCATATGTCGGGCCGATTGGATCCGGCCTGACCCACCCCAGTATGTAAAGACTGTTATCCATGAACCATGGCATCCACCCATGATCCGGCTTTGTCCTATATTCAGGGCTAAAAACTCCAGCGGCAACCGGATCCCTCTTCCCCTTTGCCAGGCTCATGAGCCTCTGGCGCTCCGATTTGACATCCCTGATACTCTCCGACAAATCCCTCCCTTTCTCTAAAACAGGGAGATTATTGGAGGAGGCAGCCCAAGGAATCCGGCCCGAAAAGAGGGATAAAAATCGGGCAGTAAAGCCCCTTTCCTCTCCTGTGATACCATCGGCGGGCTTAGGGTAGGTGAGACCGGTCTTTTTTGCCCATACAAATACGTTCCTGATCAGGGGATTGCTCACTTCCAAATCGATCAAGGCTTCTTTAAGCCCCTCTGACGGCATACGCAAAAGTGTTTGCGTCAGTTCATCTTCAACCGTCTCGACGGTCAACTGAAGGGTATCGGCAATGGCACGGGCCCGTTCTTGGGCGGAAAAACGGATGGTCTGATTCATCCGCTCTTGTTCATGGCTGACCAGTTGAAACAGGAAGACCGCAACTACAAGGGTTGGGACAAGGAGGAGTATCCAGTAAAAGACTATGAGCCGTTTCTTCATCCGTTGCTATATCCCCTCCATGGTCGTCATGCCGGTTTGAGACAAGCCAAGAAGTTCCCTCTGTAGATATCACAAAAAACCTTACGAGACAAATCGCACCAGGAAAACACACTGGGCCGCATAAATATAGCCCCAATCAAAACAGTGAGCCCAAGACCCGCAAGAGAGAACTTTGTCACGGGCCTCCGGCCTCTTTTCACTCTATTTCCCAGTCTACTTGTTCAACTGTTGATGTTTCATCTGATACGATTGGGTACGAAGGGATTTTCTGTTCGTTTTGGTCATACCCTCCTTCTCTATCCTGCCGGCCTGCTGTTCCATCTCTTCAGCCTTTTCAAGGAGGATTTCATCACGATGTTCCTCACCGATTGCCTTCAACCGAGCACTTGATTTCTTTAATTCATGGACAGCCTCTTTTCTCTTGCCCTTGTCTGAAAGGGAGATCGCCCTTTCCTGCGCCGCTGCGTTTACATTCAACTCATAATCTCTTTGAACCGTGATATTCGTCGATTCCTTGACCTTCTCCTCCTCTTCACTGAACCGGGCCTTGACCTGTCCATAGGAGACCTCACTTTTTTGGGTTAACATGTTTTCATAAGACACCCGGGCATCGGCGACAAGCATATCCTCCCCGGCTTTTCTGCCCGCTATCTCCACCTGTACCAGGGCGAATTTTTCCTGCCCTCCATAGAGCTGGTTTAATGTGAATTCCACCCGGCCTTGCCTTATCCTTCCATCACGGCCGATAATGGACACAGGTCTTACCCCGTCGGGACAGTCAATAATCAAGTGCACTCTTTTTGCCACAACATTGAGGACATCACCCAGTTCAGCTGCAAAGATCCGGGAAAGATCACCGGCTGACTCAACAAAGTAGGAATTACCGTCGCTTTTTTCCGAAAGACGGGTCATGAGATCCTCATTGTAATCGGTTCCCACGCCGACAGTCGTCACTGAAATGCCCTCCTTAAGCAGGGCGACTCCAAGGCGGCCGAGATCTTCAGGAGTCCTCGGTCCTACATTGGCAAGTCCATCGGACAGAAGAACAATTCGATGGACATAATCCCCTTCCATATTCTTTCTCACCTCGGAAGCCCCTTGGCTGACCCCTCCAAAGAGGGCCGTGCTTCCCCCCGCCCTGATACTCCTGATCTTACCTTCGATCCACGTAACATCTCTTTTCCTCTGAGCCGGAACCACCGTTTTCACCCTATCATCATAGGTAACGACGGAGAAAATATCCTGAGGGCCCAGTCGCCTCAAGGCCTCAATAGCAGCCTCCTTTGCCTTTTGAAGCTTTCTCCCGGTCATGGAGCCTGAACGATCCAACACAAGTGAAAGATTCACAGGAGGACGCATCTCCCTCCCTGGTCCGTCAGGAGCATCGAGTGTAATTTTTATGACGGCTCTCTGGACACCCCCTGCCGGCAAGACATGGCGGTCCAGCTCAACGCGGCAGTCCACACCTGCACCGCGAGTCTCAGCGAACACACCCGAGCCAAGTCTTGGTTCAACAAGAGGTCCAAATAACGCTAAAAAGACCAGGCTCATCCACAGACATAACCTTACTCTCGTTCTCTTTTCCATTTTCCTCCTCCTTAATTTAATTCTTATCTTTCGTTTCTTTTGACCTGTTCCTGATGCATGAAAAGGCACTCTTGGGATTTCCCATTCCAGCACATCGGGAGATCCATGCCCGAATCGATCGTGCCTATTATTAAACAACAATCGATCACAGAGGTTGTCATGGGGAGGTAAAAGAAATGTAAAAGAAATGTAAAAATGGAAGTTTGATGACCTCGACTCGAGCGGTCAGGCCGTTACTGGATCCTCCCTCGGGGGCCGGATCTTTGACCCGAGTTCCGTTCCATTTGGTGGGTATCCAGTTTACTCGATCGGCCACATGATGTAATATGAAGTGTTGGAGTCATAAAGGCATCCTGTTCGTGCTATGGATCTCTCCAAGGCGTCTTAAGCAGTGCTTCAGTGGGTTGGGGCCGAGGCCGGTTGTCTTGACAAACTCACGAAACATCGGTGATAAAGGAGCGTTATTCGATCTCATGTCAAACCGACCTTAAAGGAGCCCTCTTCGATTCGGCGCAGTCTCTACCCTTGCGGAAAACGCTCCCAATCGGCCTGATTTTATCAGATTGCTTATGATAGGTTGACCAGGTCTACTCATATCTCAGGAGGATCAAAATCAACATGGGTAATATTAGAGTCGGAATCATTGGAGTCGGAAATTGCGCAAGTTCCCTGATTCAGGGCATTCACTATTATCGTGATAAGAATCCCGAAGAGGCCATCGGGCTGATGCACTGGCAAATCGGGGGATATAAACCGTACGACATCGAAGTTGTAACGGCATTTGATATCGACAAACGCAAAGTGGGGTTGGATGTTAATAGGGCCATATTCTCTAGACCCAACTGCACCGCCGTATTTGCAGAAGATATACCTTTAAGGGGCGTAGAAGTCCGCATGGGGAGAGTGATGGATGGTTTCTCCGAACATATGAAGGAATATGAGGACTCTTTCACATTCGTCCTTTCCGACAGGCCCCAACCGGCAAGAGAAAGTGTTGTAAAGGCCTTGAAAGAGACGGGAACCGAAACACTTTTGAATTACCTTCCGGTCGGTTCCGAAGAAGCCACGCGGTTTTACGCCGACTGCGCACTGGAAGCCGGGGTCGCTTTTGTGAACAATATACCGGTTTTTATCGCCAGTGACCCGATATGGGCCAAACGTTTTGAAGACAACAACATTCCCATCATCGGGGATGATATCAAGGCCCAGTTAGGCGCCACTATTGCGCATCGGGCGCTCACCGACCTCTTCAACAAGCGGGGGGTCAAACTGGATCGGACCTATCAGTTGAACACAGGGGGGAATACCGATTTTCTGAACATGCTGAACCGCACCAGGCTGATGTCCAAAAAGAAATCTAAAACCGACGCAGTTCAGGCAGTTGCCGGGAGACCTCTTAAAGATGAAAACATTCATGTGGGACCCAGCGATTATGTCGCTTGGCAAAAAGATAATAAGGTCTGTTTTATAAGAATGGAAGGAAGACTCTTTGGCGATGTGCCGATGAATCTCGATTTGCGGCTTTCCGTAGAAGATTCGCCGAATTCGGCGGGGGTGGTGATTGATGCCATCCGTTGTGCCAAACTGGCATTGGATCGTAAGCAGGGCGGCGTGCTGATCGGGCCGTCCACCTATTTCTGCAAACATCCATTGAGGCAATTTACAGACGACGAGGCCTACCTGATGACTGAGAAATTTATTCGAGGGGAAGACCTAACAAACCTTGAATGATCTCTTACTTACTCTGACCCGGAGTGTGGAGGGTGCCAGCCGGAATTGGCGAACATTCATTCCTTAGGGGTGTGCATGAGAAATCATGAACGCCTGGACCATATATGGATCCCACAGCAGAAGCAAAGACCCGAACTGCCCATACAAAGAGAGAGTCAACCGATGCTGTGTCGCCTTTTAGTGGCGGCATCCGATGCCCAGGACTCACCTCAGGCATGGCCGAAATAGACCGCCTTGCGAAAGAACTTCCTAAAAAGCTTGCTGTATACACCTATAAACTATCCATGCCCTATTCGTGGGTAGTCTTTCTTGGCGGTACAGGGACGGGAAAATCAACACTGTTTAACGCCTTTTGCGGAATGCCCCTGAGCGAAACGGGCGTTGAAAGACCCAAGACCTGCGGTCCGATCCTATTTGCCCATAAGAACTGCCCTCTTGAGAATGGATTTCCCTTCGGCCCTGTTGAAATCGAATATTTAAGTTCAAGAGACTTCGGTGCAAAGGGTGTCAATGGCCAGCCCGGTCATCTCCTCGTCCTCCAACACGATAGACAGGAATGGGAGCACCTGATTGTGGTTGACACACCGGATCTGGACAGTGTTGAGACGGCGAACCGACGGATGGCCCTTGACCTCTATCTTCTCTCAGACGCCTCCATCTTCGTAACAAGCCAAGAAAAATATGCCGATGAGATACCTTATCAACTGCTTCAGAGGATAAGTCATGAGAAAACACCCTGTTTCTTTATCCTCAATAAGGCCCAGGACCGATCCTCTATTGAAGAGGTGGCCGTCACACTGAAGACCCATGGGGTTTCATTCGGAAAAGAGCATGTGTGGTCCATCCCCTTCGCTCCTTTGTGTTCCTGGGAATGGATAGCTGAGCAGAGAGTATTCCATGATTTCATCGACCGCTTTTCCGCCGAATTCTCTGCTGAAAAGGCTGAGGGATTTCGGGAAGAACATCATCGAATACGCCGGGCCGACCTGGGATCAGGGCTCGGGAGGTTGATTGAGCTTATTCAAAGGGAGGAACTGGCCGCAGGACAATGGTTGGATCGCCTCGATGCCCTGCACCAAGAAATGTCTCAAGAACTCATAAGGGAACAGAAAGATCGTTTTACGACAGAAAGCCGAGGATATCTCCAGAACGAGATCAGAAGGCTCTTCACAAAATATGATGTCCTTGCCAAACCCAGGAGATTGGCCAAGGCACTCCTTCTCACGCCGTTCAGGCTCCTCGGATTCCGCAGCAAAGGGGATCGAAAGGAGCATGAACAGGGACTCCTGAAGGTCCGCAAAAAGATCGACCTTACACCTGTCCAGATGTCCATCTTGAAATTCAACCGCTTGGTTCTCGAAAACCTATCGCCTTCCGACGAAAATGCGCCTCTCTTTCTAAGACTTCGAGATCCTGATGTGAGCATGAGCGATCAAGAGATAAAACAAGTGGTCTGGGCGGAACAGGATCATATGGCGGCTTGGCTTGAAGAGACATTCAACAGGCTTTCCGAGGGGATACCTAAAACCAAGGAGTGGGGTATTTACTCTACATCCTTGCTCTGGGGGATTCTCATTCTCTCTTTTGAGACCGTGGTAGGCGGGGGCTTTACGGTCATAGATGCGGTCCTCGATGCCGCCCTCGCTCCCTTTATCACCAAGGGTGCCATGGAACTCTTTGCATATCATGAAATTCAGAAGGTCGCCAAAGAGCTGGCAAAACGATATCAAGAAGGACTCGTTTCCGTCTTACGTCGACAACGTGACAGGTATGAAGAGTGTCTCGAGGCGCTGATAACGCCTGTTGCGGACCTTGAAGCTCTCAGGCGTTCCCTTGACAAACGAGGACAAAGGCTTTGACTATCCCTTAGGAAGGATGAAACAAGTATGCGGTGGGGTCGACGTACAGATTCAAAGCCCGAAATCTCCTGGGACTATCCCACCAAGGCAGACTACAGAGGCCCCCTTACAGGTCAACCTGAACATTTTAATTGACAGGCTATAAGGTCCAGATAAATGAAGCATCCGATCCGATCACTGCAAGAAAAACTTGACCAGATTGTTGGTGCCCTTGACGAACAGGCCTTTTTTTCATTCACTGCTGAAGAGATTGGGGCCCTTCATCAAGAAGCAGAAATGCTCTCGCAAAAACTTGTCTCCATAGGGGGAAGCTATCTGACGATAGGACTCCTGGGGGGAACGGGGGTGGGGAAATCGACCCTTATGAATTCCCTGGCAGGCTCGAAGATCGCCTCTGTCGCCCATCATCGACCCCTTACGGACCAGGCACTGATCTACCGGCACGTCGAGACACCTTTGCCGGCGACCCTTGTATCCCCTGATTTTCCCATGAAAGAGGTCACGCACCAAGCAGACAATATCAAGCAGATCCTCCTCTGCGACCTTCCTGATTTTGACAGTCTGATGGGAGGACATCGTGATTATGTCATCAACTTCTTGGAACACCTCGATCTCTTGATATGGGTCACCTCTCCTGAAAAATATGCTGATGGACGTTTCTATCAATTCCTCCATAGGGTCCCCAAGTCAAGCGGCAATTTCTACTTTGTCCTGAATAAGGCGGACCTCCTCTTTGAGCATGAAAGCCTCGAAAACGGATACAAGCAACTGGCGAAGGTAAGGGCCCGATTTGCACAACACATTCAAGAGAATGGTATCCAAGACCCACGCCTCTTTTCCATTTCCGCACAGCAATCACTAAATTCCGATCAAATCCTTCCTTGGAATCAACTGGGGGATTTCAGGAGGGATGTTTTTCAGCAGAGGGACATCAAACAGATAAAGGCGATCAAGGCTGACAACGTCGATATTGAGGTCCAAAACCTGACAAAGGCCTTTCATAGGGAACTTGCCAATCTGAAGGCCTTTGATGAAATACTTGAGACCTCGATCAGGACCTTTCATGAACAGCGTGCCCAGTGGATAAAGGCGGGCCGTAGCGCCATAGACCTCTGGATGGGACAATCCATAAAACAGGATGTATGGACCCTTCAACACGACCCGGCCGTCCTGGTGGGACCTGGTCACGCCCTGGCCCTCATGTTCCAGGGATGGAAAAAACCGATCACAAAAAAGCGTGCTTTGCTGTCGGATTCTTCCTTATTCACTCCTCCGGACGCGATCAGGGTATCTTTTCAAAGGCGGCTGGAATGGTTTGAAAACCGGATCAGTCAACATATACTTCGTCGGAATCTGCCATCCGCATTCCAGGAAAGGCTTGAGGATGTCATGGATATACCGAGAATATTCGAGGAATTGGGGGAACGCTTTTTTAGCGTAGTGGAATCACACTTGGCCGCACCTGTCATGCCCTCCTATCGGCGATTCCGATTATGGCAGGTTATCTCATACCTCTTGCTTCTCGGTTTTTTTCTCTTGGCCTTAGTGGGAGAAACAGCCTGGCAGGAGGTTATAAACGACCCGGGAGCAAAGAACATCCTGCAACTTGTTCTCTCAGGTATTCAGACCCTTTTCAGCACGAAAGGGCTGGCAGCCCTTATAAGCTATATCCTCCTTAACCTTTTCCTTGGATCTCGCTTCTACCTTCGATACAGAAAACGCCTGCGCCGCTCGAGCCAAAAGACCCTGGATGCTCTGAGAGCTGACATGAACAAAACCTGGGAAATGCTGCTTGATGAGATCCTGGACACAATGAATCATTTCAGGGAAGACATCCAATCCAGGATGAGGGCCATCACTTCCCTTAGAGGAGACAAGGGACAGAATGGAGCCCTTCCATAGGGGTCGACTTCTCGCGGCTCTTCAATGGATATGGTTGGTTTCAGATGCCCAAAAACGATCATTGGCGGTTCCACAACCCTACCTCCCTCCTCCTTTTGATTCCAACTACATGAGGATCATTCACGCAACGACTTGTAATTGTTAATGAAAGACCTTGATCTGAGGTGTCATGCGGTGGGAAAGGTTCCTTTGCGAGTCTCCAGAATCTCCAAAAGAAGTAGAAGTTGGGGCGGATTGATGATACAAGAGAACATAAGAGACAAGCTGCCGGACGATCGCGCTGATCTCCAGACCGGATCATCAGACAGTTTGATCCATGCCAAGGGCCGATTTCGATTGTCGACTTGATCCTTTCAGCCTCAGCTCCGTGAGTTGGGCAAGGGTTTTTCTCTAATAATATGGCCGCAATGGGGACACAAATGAGTGTGGGCAAAAAGATACGGATAAAGAGAATCATCAACAAAGAATCTGGAAAGACCGTCATCGTTCCCATGGATCACGGTGTGTCCATGGGACCGATAGAAGGACTTCAGGATATTGACAAAACGGTGAATATGATTATCAAAGGAGGGGCCAATGCCGCTATCGTCCACAAAGGGATTGTTACCTCCACAAACAGAACCGAGGATACGGATATCGGTCTTATCATTCACCTATCCGCCTCTACGTCGCTGAACCCGGACTCGTATGACAAGATACCGGTATGTGACGTTGAGGAGGCCCTATCCCTTGGGGCTGACGCTGTCTCGGTCCATGTGAACATTGGGGCGGTCACGGAATCGTTTATGCTCGAATCCCTCGGCAGGACAGCAAGGGACTGCAACCGCTGGGGCATGCCCCTCGTTGCCATGATGTATCCTCGAGGAGATGATATTGAAGTTAATGTTGAGACCGTCAAACATGCTGCCAGAGTCGGGGCTGAACTGGGAGCGGATATCGTCAAATGCCCTTATACGGGAGATCCTGAGACCTTTATGGAAGTTGTCAGAGGGTGTCCTGTGCCGGTTGTCATTGCCGGGGGATCGAAGTTGAGCGATGAAGAGACCCTCATCATGATCGAAGGGGCAATGAGGGCCGGAGCAGGCGGGTTATCCATAGGCAGAAACGTCTTTCAGCACAAGAACCCCGAACTCTTTGTAAAGGCAGCTTGCGCCATGGTTCACAAGGGCCTTTCCGCTGAAGAAGGCCTGCATATACTCAACCGATAATATCTACGAGATGCTCATGAACCCGCATTTGAAATGACACCACTGTCAGACTAACAAACAGGGCCCCCTCCTTTTAAACCAGGAAAGGAAATTCATTGATAAAGTCTCTTATTCGAAAATTCCATAACTCACTTCGAGCCAAAAAAACATTTACAGGACCACCTCAAAAGACAGACCCCGTTGTTCCTCCCACTAAGGCAGACGTCTCTCGGCCCGATAAGATCCTGGTTCAGGCTTCTTCTGAAAAGCGCAAGAGGCCGGAGCAGCCACGCCCTCCCAGACCCAAAAGACGCCAAGACAAATGGGATGTGTCCAGGTTTGATGTCCCCTCTATCAAAGGGCAATGTCGTTTTCACGATCTGGGTCTCCCGGACAAAATCATGCATGCCATTGCCGACCTGGATTTCAGGTATTGCATGCCGATTCAGGCCAAGATTCTCCCCAAAACCCTTGAAGGTTCGGATGCCACAGGGAAAGCGCAGACAGGAACGGGAAAAAGCGCTGCCTTTTTAGTCAATATTTACACCCAACTCCTCAAAAAGCCCCTTCACGGCAAACGTCGTCCCGGGATACCTCGGGCCTTGATACTGGCGCCTACACGGGAACTTGTTCTTCAAATTGAAAAAGACGCCCGCGCCATAGGGAAATATACCAACATTCGGATCCAGTCGGTTTTTGGTGGATTGGGCTACGAGAAGCAGAAGCGGGCCTTGGCAGAGAAGGTGATTGATATCATTGTGGCTACGCCGGGACGATTACTTGACTTTCAGAGGCAAAAGCTTCTGAGGTTTTACAAACTTGAGATTCTCGTTATTGATGAAGCGGATCGGATGCTTGACATGGGATTTATTCCCGATGTCGGCAAGATCATCCGTAGCGCTCCTCCCAAGCAGAAGCGCCAGACAATGTTCTTCAGCGCCACCCTGACACCTGAGGTAGAACGACTGAGCGAGCAATGGACCGTGGACCCTGTCCACGTAGAGATCGAACCGGAACACATCGCCCCCGACTCGGTCAATCAGATTGTCTATCTTGTTTCGGCTGAAGAGAAGTTCAATCTTTTGGTGAATCTGGCCATAGAGAAAAATCTTGAAAGGGTCTTGGTCTTTACCAATCGCCGGGACCAAGCTCGGCGACTTGCCGATCGACTGAAGGAGTACGGACTCAACTGCGCCTCTCTTTCCGGCGACGTGCCCCAGAACAGACGTATTAGGACCCTTGAAGATTTTCGACATGGAAAGATCAACGTGCTCGTGGCCACAGATGTCGCCTCAAGGGGTCTGCATATCGAAGATATCAGTCATGTCATCAACTTTAATCTCCCCCATGATCCCGAAGCTTATGTCCATCGAATCGGGCGAACAGGTCGTGCCGGTGCTACAGGTATTTCCGTCAGCTTTGCCTGCGAAGAAGATTCCTTTTATATTCCCCCTATCGAGGAGTACTTAGGGAATGCCTTAAGTTGCGTCCATCCCGATGAAGAACTCTTGATACGGCCGTCCAAAGTCAAAACCGCCCTTATAAAGGAGAGGACTCCGGCACGTTCCAAGAAACGATATCCCAAAAAAAGGCGCCGGACACCGTCGCAGCAACGATCCCATTCAAGGCAGCAAAACCGAGGAGGAAGCAGCCGTTGATCCAACCGATCAACCCAGAAACAACCTCGTCTTCTGAAGAGAACAGGACCGAAAAACACTCCCTCCCGCACACAGGCTACCTCGCACAAATCATCCATCTTAACCAGGCAGCCCTTCCGCTGGAACAACTCGTCTTTCATTATGAACCAGGTATGGGTTTCAATGATTCCGGGAAATGGTGGGGAGATAAAGCAAGGCGTTCAACTCCCCACGAAGGTCTGGATATCCTCTATCTGAAGAATCGATCAGGTACAATCATAAGACTCAAGGAAGGTGCCCCTATACCGGCCCTGGCGGACGGTACATTGATGCATACGGCTGATGACTTTCATGGGCAAACGTTGTTTGTGGGGCATCTCGACCTGAGGCAGGGGAAAAACATCCTGTTTTCCATCTATGCCCACACCATGACGGATTTGAGGAGGGGCACACCTGTAAAAATGGGCGAGAAAATTGCTGCTATTTCAACGATATCCGGGACAAACACCCCGCCAGGCCACCTTCATCTATCAATGGCCTGGTTGCCGGCCGACAGTCCTCGGCACCTGTTCAACTGGGGGGCCCTTTGCGGCCCCATGCGCCGGTCTCTGATAGACCCCATGCCCTTTCTGGACTAAAACAAAAGCGGTGAGACTCAAGTAAAAAGGACTCCATGGTTGGGAAGACTCCTCTCAGGTTCCCATCTCCCATGATGAGAGGTACTTTTCCTGCTCCTGGGTAAGAGAATCTATTTTGATACCCATAGACTCCAGTTTCAGGCGGGCGATCTCTTTGTCGATTTCTTCCGGGACAGGATAGACCCTCTTATCCAGGTTGGCATGTTGCGTAGCCATATACTCGGCAGAAAGGGCCTGGTTTGCAAAACTCATGTCCATGACACTCGAGGGATGGCCCTCTGCGGCAGCCAGATTGATCAGCCTTCCCTCTCCCAAGAGAAAAACCCTCCGGCCGTTTTTGAGGGTGAATTCTTCAACGAATTCTCGGATGGTTCTCCTGTTGATCGATCCCTCCGAAAGACCAGGGATATCCAATTCCACATCAAAGTGGCCTGAATTGGAGAGGATCGCCCCATCCTTCATGGCCATGAAATGCTCCTGCCTGAGCACGTTCTTGTTTCCTGTCAATGTGCAGAAAAAATCCCCCTGGGGAGCTGCCTCGACGATCGGCATTACCTGGTAACCGTCCATAACCGCCTCAAGGGCTCGCAAGGGATCCACTTCGCACACGATCACGTGGGCCCCATGCCCCTTGGCGCGGGCGGCAACGCCTCTTCCACACCAACCATACCCGCATGTAACGAATATGCTGCCTGCAAGAAGACGGTTCGTCGCCCTGATAATTCCATCCACCGTGCTCTGGCCTGTCCCATAGCGATTGTCAAAGAGATGTTTCGTGTCCGCATCATTCACGGATACGATAGGGAATCTGAGCACCCCATCCTTTTCCATACTCCTCAGACGAATCACACCTGTGGTGGTCTCCTCTGTTCCGCCGATCAGTCCCGAGATAAATTTATTCCTCTCTTCTTCCGAAAGGTCTTTGCCCCAGCTACAAAGAGACGGTTCCAGCTCTTTCCACTTCTCAAGGATAATAAAATGGATGGAACCGACCAGATCCGCCCCATCATCCATGGTCAGGTGGGGCCGGTGTTTGAGAGCTGAAAGAATATGGCTATAGTAGGTCGCATGGTCTTCGCCGGTAATGGCAAATACAGGGATTTTGGAATCAACAACCAGTGAGGCCGCCACATCATCCTGCGTAGAAAGGGGGTTTGAGGCACACAAAACCACATCGGCTCCGCCGGCCTTGAGGGTCTTGACGAGGCCTGCTGTTTCCGTTGTTACATGCAGACAGGCTGATAGTCGGAATCCTTTGAGGGGTCTTTCCCGTTCAAAACGTTCCCTAATCTTCTTCAGCACGGGCATGCTCATCTCAGCCCATTCTATGCGTAACCGACCTTTGTCCGCCAGCTTTTTGTCTTTGATATCATAGTCCATGTAGTTTTCCCTTTCTTTTCCCTGTTATCCCTACAACCAGTCTATTATGTATTTGGAGATCTGCCTGCTTGTCTATTTTACCGCCCTCTTTAAATCCTCTACCATATCTGTCTTTTCCCAGGTAAATTCAGGGAGTTGACGACCAAAATGCCCGTAATTGGAAGTCTTTCTGTATATGGGCCGTAGTAAATCCAACCGTTCGATAATCGCGGCAGGTCTGAGGTCAAACACTTTTTTGACTATTTCGGTCAATTCGCCGGTAGGGAGCACACTTGTCCCAAAGGTGCCCACCATAACCGAAACCGGTCTAGCCCTTCCAATGGTATAGGCCACCTGGATCTCACATTTCTCTGCCAAGCCGGCTGCCACGATATTCTTCGCAATATACCGGCACATATAGGAAGCACTCCTATCTACCTTAGATGGATCCTTTCCGGAAAAGGCCCCTCCGCCGTGATAGCCAAATCCACCATACGTATCCATGATGATTTTGCGGCCCGTTATACCGCAGTCTCCCAAGGGCCCCCCAATGACAAATCTCCCTGTAGTGTTGATAAAAAACTGTGTGTCATCATGAAGCATCTCAGGAGGAATCACATCTTTGACCACATGCTGGATAATCTCATCCCGAATCGTATCATAATCCACATCCGGGCTGTGTTGAGCCGCAATCACCACAGTATGCACTCTGACCGGTTTCCAATCTTCATACTCAACCGTCACCTGGGACTTCCCATCAGGCCTGAGCCACGGTAACTGACCTGACTTGCGCACCTCGGTCAGTCTCTTTGTCAACCCGTGGGCAAGATAGATCGGCATCGGCATCAAGACCTTCGTGTCTTTACAGGCAAACCCGAACATTAGGCCCTGGTCTCCAGCGCCCTGTTCTCTGAACAGCCCCTGGCCATTGACGCCCATGGCAATGTCCACAGATTGTTTATCGATTGATGACAGGACACCACACGTCTCCCAGTCAAAACCCATAGAAGAATTACTGTACCCTATATCTTTGATGGTCTCCCTGACCACATAAGGAAAATCCACATAGGCGTTTGTTGTGATTTCTCCGGCAATGAATGCCATGCCGGTCGTGACAAGGGTCTCACAGGCCACGCGGGCCTTGTCGTCTTGCTGGAGCAGTTGATCCAGGATGTGATCCGACACCTGATCGGCGATCTTATCCGGATGCCCCTCGGTTACAGATTCTGAAGTAAACAAGAAACTCGAAGATTCCATAGTCGTCTCCTTAATAAGAAAAATTATTCGCCCTTTTCTACTGTTAAGTCTTAGAGAGCAGAGAGTTATCGATCAATCTAGTGTTTCCCACACGGACAGCCAGGGCGAGAAGGTTCTCATCACCAAGGGTATCAATGTCATCAAGTGTTTCCGGATCGCAAAGACTCACGTAGTCTATTGATGTAAAGGGGTGAGAGCGGATCAATGATTCAATTCGGTTCTTGAGGACGTCCGCCCTTGTCTCACCGTCTCGGAACATGTCATCGGCCAAATCAAGAGATTTCTTGAGGCATAAGGCTGATGTTCTCTCCTCAGGGCTAAGATATTTGTTGCGGGAACTCATGGCCAGTCCGTCGGGTTCCCTGAAGGTAGGGACCCCAAGGATCTGAATATCCATATTGAGGTCCTTGACCATCCGCCTGATCACAGCAACCTGCTGGTAGTCTTTTTGCCCGAAAACAGCCACGTGAGGTTTTGTGATATGGAATAATTTGTTGACCACCGTGGTAACGCCGTCAAAATGGGTTGGTCTGGAAAGACCGCAAAGGTGCCGGGTGACCCTTTCAACATGGACGGAACTCTGGAAACCCTCCGGATACATCTCTTCCACAGCAGGGAGATACACGATATCCACACCGACGTCCGAGGCCTTTGCCAAATCACCCTCTGTATCGCGAGGGTATTGATCAAAATCTTCCTCTGGGCCGAATTGCGTTGGGTTGACAAAGATGCTGATAATCAACGTGTCAGAATGCCTCTTTCCCACCTTCATGAGTTCCAGATGACCATCATGGAGAAACCCCATTGTGGGAACGAGGGAAACATGATGCCCTTTCTGTCTGAAAGAATCCGAACACTCCTGCATAAGCTTGACTGATCTAATAACTTCCATGATGCCCCATATGTCTCATGCACAAAAAAACCGCTGGGATCTCCGCCCCACTCATGAGCGCTTCCTCCTCGGCCAGGATAGGCGGAATTCGCTGAGGCCGGCGGCTGAAGGCTTTTTATGTGCCCTTCTGAGCCCCTCACCAAAGGCCCGAGCGCCTGAGCCGGATGGCCTAAAAAATAGGCAGATGTTCAACCAATACTGTCAATATACAAAATAGATTCCAACAAATAAATCTTTTTGTTGCTGGCCCTGTAGTTCTATCAGCCCCCCTCTATGAATGCCAGGGCAGAGGTGAGGGCCAGAAACTCTTCCATATGAAGTGTCTCTGCCCTCCTTCCCGGATCGATCCCGCACTCCTCCATTGCCTGTGCGACAAGCCCACTCTCCCAGGAAGGATAGGCCACTTTGAGCGAGTTGATAATCGTCTTCCGTCGGTGAGCAAAGGCCCCTTTGACTATTTTCCTGAAGAAATCTTCGTTGGGAGTCTGTATGGGATAGGGTCTGTCAAAATCGATTTCGATTACTATGGAATCCACCTGAGGTCTGGGACGGAAGGCTTTTCTAGAGACCGACAGCAGATTCGTAATACTTGCGTGGTATTGCGTAAGCAAGGTCATGGCCCCATAAGTCTTGCTGCCAGGAGAGGCGGACAATCTCCGAGCGACTTCGGCCTGGAACATCAGTATGGCTCTCTTGATCATCCTCCTGTTTTCAATGAGCTTTTCCAGAAAGGGAGAGGATATGTTGTACGGCAGATTGCCGATGACCATGAATTTGTCTGATGTTCGAGACTTCATGCGGGCAAAGGCCCAACGAAGGATATCCTCATTAAAAAGGGTGACATTATCAATGCACTCCCTGACGAGGCGATCTTGGAGATCCTTTGTAAGTCTCGAATCCTTTTCAACAGCAACAACGTGCCCCACGGATTCGGCAAGGGGTATTGTCAAAGCCCCCCGACCAGGACCTATTTCAAGGACCAGGTCGGAATCTTGGAAACGGGCGTAGGAAATAATCTTCTGGACAATGTCGGGGGCAACAAGGAAGTGCTGCCCAAGGCTCTTCTTTGCACGCCATCGCTTTTCAGTTTTCATTGTTCCGGTAGGCGACCATTTCTCATTTCCCTTCTTGATTGACGCCAGCTTTTAATACGCCTAAAAGAGTATAAAAAGAACAGATAGGTGGGGATAGAGGTGAGAGTACCCATGACCACCCCCCCGACAAGAAAGGCCATGGCGGTTGTACCACCGACACTCATTAGCTCACCCACGACCACCATCGCTTCTTCTCCTGACCGGATAGCGGCCATGATAGCTGAGAAACCCGCACTTTTTTTGGGGATCCCCAACAGGAAAGCTCCCAATTTAAAGTTGTAGAAATATACCAGGTACAGATTGAGGGGATTGCTTATCCAAGTCCCAATCGCCGCGGTGATTTTGCTCCCTTTAAAAAAAATAGCCAGAGTAACAGCCACTGCCGTCTGAAAAGGCATGATGGGCATCATACCGGCAAAGACCCCAAATGCCATGCCCAGGGCCAGCTCTTCAGGTTGCCCTCTCAGCCTCAAAAATCGAAGATAGTAGTATTTTAGTTGTCTAGAGAATTTCAATTTTTCATCACCCAGATGGACAGCGATGATTATCGCTTTTCCTGTTCATTGGCTCGTTATAGAGGCAAGATCAGAGATAGGATACCTCGATCTAACATCAATGGCCATATCGACCTGTTGATTGTTTTTAAGTCGATGATGTCCTGCCACTGCGATCATCGCTCCATTGTCTGTGCAATACTGGGGCCTGGGGTAGTATACGGGTATCCCTATCTCACTCCCCGCCGCCCGGAGCTTGTCTCGCAATCGATTGTTGCAGACCACGCCGCCGGCAGCCACTATGGCGGAAGCCCCTGTCACCGTTCTTGCCATCATCAACTTGTTCACAAGGACTTCAACAACTGCCTCCTGAAAAGAGGCTGCAATATCTGCAACCGTCGAACCGTCCATTCCTTGAGCACCCGCCCGACATTTCTCAACGTGAAGGGAAACGGCCGTCTTCAAACCGCTGAAACTGAAATCGAGGGAATCCTTTGAGAGATACGCTCTTGGAAACCTGATGGAGTCTTTGTCCCCTTTGAGAGCCATCTTCTCGATGATTGAGCCTCCTGGGTAGCCTAGGCCCAAGATCTTGGCTACCTTGTCAAAGGCCTCTCCTGCCGCATCGTCGAGGGTCTGCCCCATCAACTCATACTGGCCGTATGCTTTCACATGATAGAGGCTGGTATGCCCGCCGGATACGGTTAGGGCAACAAAGGGGAATGCCGGCATATCCTCTTCCAGAAAGATCGACAGGATATGGCCCTCTAAATGGTTTATGCCTGCGAGGGGAATATTATTCACATAGGCCGCCCCTTTGGCGTAGTAAAGCCCTACCAAAAGAGACCCGACAAGTCCCGGTCCCACGGTCACGGCAATGCCGTCCAGGTCTCTCATCTCAAGTCCGGCCTTGACGAGTGCCTCTTCTACAACAGGGACAATATTTCTAAGATGCTCTCTCGACGCCAACTCAGGAACGACTCCACCATGGGCATGGTGAAGTTTCACCTGGGAGTGGATCACATTCGACAGACAGCGTCGACCATCAGCCACAACCGACGCAGAGGTGTCATCACACGATGTATCTATGCCCAAAACAATCATAGTATTGCTCTTCCAAATCACCCAACCCTTCAATAGGCCTGAGGGGAATTCCGTTATCATCAACGGCATGAATTTTTAGAAGGCCGGCTGGTTAGTAGGCTTTGTTAGGAGATCTCATCCCATGAGACTGGGCCTAAGGGGACCACTTGTGATATAGGACCTCGTCGATCTTTGCAACGACCTGGCTCAAATGCCTTCCCATATGTCCCGCCTTTTGGTACCTTTTATCCGGACTTTTTTCAAGGGCCTTATTAAGGATTCTCTCAACAACATTCGGAACCACAGGGTTAAGCTCCTTGGCCGAAGGGTGCCTTTCCCTTGCTATTTTAAGCATGAGGGAAGTCAGATCTTCCTCAACAAAGGGTTTTCGGCCTGTCAGTATTTCAAACAGGACCACACCACTGGAAAAGATATCCGAACGACCATCGACCCTCTTCCCAGATACTTGCTCCGGGGACAAATAGGCTGTTCCCACACCATCACTATTAGGCGGGGTTTTATAAGCAGATGCTAGAGTGCATAACCCAAAACCGGTCACCTTGACCCTGCGGCTTCCTTGGTCCCAGAGAATATTTGTAGGCCTGATAGCCAGATGAACCATACCTCTGCTGTGGATATACGCCAGGCCCTCTAAGGCCTGCGCCATCAAATCTAAAGCATCCCTCAGAGAGTGGAGTCCCTCCGGTCTGAGATACTCCTTGAGCGTTTTCCCGTTAAAAGACTCCATAGCCGCATAAACGAGGCCCTCTTCCTCTCCATAATCATATGGGGCGCTGATGTTGGGATGAACCAAGGCGCCTCTAGATTCCGCTTCTCTTAAAAAACGGTTCCGGACATCTTTCCGGATATCTTGATCAAACTGAGCTAGATCCACAGCCTCGATGATAACAGTCCTGTCCCTTGCGTGATCTATTCCCCTGTAGGCGACCCCCGTGGAGTCTCTTTCGATCTCTCCGATGACTCCATAGGAAGCGATTCTATTGAAGGCGGATTGATCAACAGTTGCATCAACATCCGGCCCTTGAGGTCCTTCTCCATAATGGACCTCCATGCCTGCAATGTCGACCGAATCTGTTTCCGAGATCTCTCCTGAATTCCCTTTTCGAGTCCACAAACTGTTAAACATAACCAGAAGGGAACCCACAGCCAGGAGAAACAACGGCGGGATAATTCTCAACCACACATCCAAAGAATGGAGCACATAGGTAACTCCGCCAATGTAGCCGATCATGAGGCCCATTGAGGCAATGGCGCCGGCCAGCATTTTCAGCTGCGGTAAGAAAAAAACAAGAAACAGACCGAAGATGATCGTGACGATGATCTCAGTTAATTCCGCCCACGCCGGACGCGAATAGGAAGAGTGACTGAGGAGGTTGGCCACGGAATTCGCCACCACCTCCGTCTCGGAGAGACTATCGAAGACGGGTGTTTTCAGTCGGTTGGACATCCCGGAAACTTCCAGCCCAATGATCACTATTTTATCCTTAAACAGACTTGTCTTGACCTCATTTTTCAAGACATCGGCAAAAGGTGTTCGATGGAAGACAATGCCGGGTCCTCGACCCCAGTTTACCAATGTCCTCATCTGAGTGTCGATTACAGGCACCTCGGTAAGATGCGAGGGGCCAAGCCTGAGTTGGATTTTTTTGCCGGGACAGATCAGTATATCTTTATCTTCAAGCCCTCTGAAGAGTTTGACAATAGCCAATGGGTAGGAGGGAAAATACATGTCCTTTAGATATCCTAAGACATGGACGGAACTCCTTAGTGTCCCGTCCTGATCAGGGAAAAAGTTGATATGCCCTATCCCGGCAGCCCCCTGAACCAAGGAAGGCAAAAAGGGACTCAGCTTTGAACGAAAAATAAGTGTCGATTCCCCCTGGTCCTTATTGGTTTCCTCAAGGCGTTTAAAGGCATGTCTTCCTAAGAACTCGGGTGGGTCCAGATCGACATCTCCCGATGTGGAGGAATCAAAATGGACCGGCAGAATAACATTGCCAGCCTTTTTGACTGCCTCGGATAATCCCCTGTCCCCATCAAGATCGACCAGGGCCTCTGACAAATCGTTGTAGAAAGAAACCCCCTCTTCTCCTTTATGAAGCTCCAGTATTTCGTATCGGTCTTTTAGTCGCTGCACCACCTCGAGGCCGCGCCTCTCTTCGGGTTCCGGAAAAAGCATATTCAGGGCAATGACCTTGGCACCGGCAAGGACCAGATTATGGATGGCCTGAGCGAACAGATCTCTCGACCACGGAAAGGCCCCGAGTTCCGACTGATCCTCATCGGTAATAACGACCAACTCAATATCGGGGTTCCGTAAATCCGAGGCTACGAATCCAGCCATGAGATCAAAGGCCTTCATTTCAGAAGACCCAGTAAAGGTAAACCTGTTACCGACGAGGCAGAGCAGGAAAACAGGCGTGATGACCACGCCAATGATCCAGTGGGGAATTACCTGTTTTTTCTTCATGGTCATATATCGGTTCCTGCGTCCGCACATGACAGATATGGGGATATTTTTTTGAAAAGGAGGGGACCTATCCCTGGAACCGACAGAAGCCCGTCCAGATCTGCAAAACCGTTTCTTTCCATCCTCGCCCTGACGATGGCACTGGCAGTCTTACGGCCTATCCCAGGAATAGCGGTCAGACCCTCCAGCGTCTCCCTGTTTAACGATAAGGGTATTCCAAGGGTCACACGGTAGAACGCCGACATATCTCCCTTGACTATTTGAAGATCTCTTCTGTCGCTTCGCACATCAACCGATTTACCTGACGGGAGTGGTTCCCCCGCGACTGGAGGAGTCATTTTGGGCGGGCGCTTTAGTCCACCGGCCAGGATGATCAACGTGTCAAGTCTAGGGGGTTTTTGAAAACCGAAAACCCCGGGATGGACCACATCACCTGAAATCTGGACAAAGACATTTTCCGTCAAGGGAGGCTTGACCGGAAGCGGCTGTCTCGCGGCGCTTCCCATTAGTTGAATGGATAGAAGGAAAAACAGTAGAAGTAACCCACCTGCTGAAAAATCATTGGCCTTTCTTTTCTTGATCATCATCCAGCCCAAAGGCATTGTGAAGGACACGAACAGCCAACTCAGTATATTTTTCCTCGATAAGGCAGGATACCTTAATCTCAGAGGTGCTGATCATCATGATATTGATATTTTCATTTGCCAGGGTCTTAAACATTTTCTGGGCCACGCCGGCATGATTTCTCATGCCTACACCTATAATAGAGACCTTTGAAACGTCTTGATCACCAAGCACCTTTTCGGCACCGATATCTTCAGCAACGGCCTTCACCGATTTCATCGTCCTGAAAAAGTCCACCTTCGGCACAGTGAAGGTCAGATCAGTCAGTCCATCTTCACTAGTATTTTGCACGATCATATCAACGATAACACCGGATTTAAATATTGACTCAAACAGGCTGGCTGCGATTCCCGGCCGGTCCGGGACTTTTCTGATCGTGATCCTTGCTTCGTTCTTGTTATAGGCCACCCCTGAAACCAAGACCTTTTCCATATCCTTTGTTTCAGCTACCACCATTGTTCCCCTCTCTCTATTGTAACTTGATCTCACATGGATCGGAACGCCGAACTTCTTTGCGAATTCGACAGAACGGATCTCGAGCACCTTCGCTCCCAGGCTCGCCATCTCAAGCATTTCATCATATGAGATACAGTTCATCTTTTTAGCCTTTGGACAAATCCCCGGGTCGGTCGTATAAATCCCGTCGACGTCCGTAAAAATCTCACATATATCTGCATTCAGAGACGCTGCCAAGGCTACCGCCGTGGTATCGGATCCGCCCCTTCCCAGGGTCGTGATATCGCCGCGATTGTTAAGACCTTGAAATCCAGCGACAGCCACAATCCTTTCTTTTTCAAGTTCTTCCATAATCCGCCCAGTCTCAATCTCCTGGATCCTGGCCTTTCCAAACAAATGACTGGTATGAATACCTACCTGGAAACCAAGGAGAGAACAGGCGTCATGCCCCATCGCTTTTGCGGCCATGGCGAAAAGGGCAACGCTGACCTGCTCACCTGTGGACATGAGCACGTCTAGCTCTCTGTCGTCTGGATCATCCGTTAATTCCCTGGCGAGTTCAATGAGACCATCCGTCTGTCCTGCCATGGCAGACAGGACAACGACCATCTGGTTACCTTCCTCCTTGGCGTCAATGACTCTTCTGGCAACCGTCTTTATCTTCTCAATACTACCAACGGATGTCCCGCCATATTTTTGAACAACCAATGCCATTTATAAAAACCTCTCATTCTATGGATTGTGACCTCTCAAAAAGAGGGACCGCACGACCCTTGGCCAATCGGTGGGTTTTGGTTATAGAAAAGTCCTTCAGAATTCTCACACTTCAGGATTTATCAGATGAAACATACCATCCGTTTATTCGATCTCTTGAATAATAATCAGGGCCCTCTCATCAGATCCGGATAACTCTATCTTCCGGGATAGTCCGTCGATTATAGAAATTTTAACAATGACGCTTTCTTTTGGCAACACTTCAGGCCATCGATTCGCCCATTCCATGACGACAACTCCGTCACGATAAAAATACTCATCAAGGCCGGCTGCAAAAAACTCGGAAACATTTTCCAGTCTATACACATCCATGTGGAAAAGAGTGCAACGGCCTTCATATTCGTTCACAAGAGAAAATGAGGGGCTAGTCACGATCGTATGATGAGATACCCCGAGACCAAGTGCGAGCCCTTTTGCGAACCAGGTCTTGCCGCTCCCTAATTCTCCTTCAAGGGCGATTACATCGCCTTGATGAAGGACTCTTCCTAGCTCCCTCCCCAAATCGATAGTGTCCCGATCCGAAGAGGAAAAGCGAGTTATAGATTGTCTTGTCAAGTGTCCGGAGCCTTCGAGATTCGCCCGCACGATCATTTTTCGCCCTTTTCAAGGATAACCGTTGCGGTGGCGTAGTCAACTTCGTCGGAGAGGCTCAGGTGAATAGAGGTGATACCTCTTTCTTTACTAATTCTTGATGAAAGACCATGGAGTCTCAAGCCGGGTCTCCCACCATGGCCATGTATGACTTCGATATCCCTCCATTTGACACCTTTGGTCATACCGAGCCCGATAGCCTTTGAGAAAGCCTCTTTTGCCGCAAACCTGAGCGCAAATGCAGATGCGGGGAAGACCCTCTGACGACACATTTCGATCTCTTCAGGGGTATAGACCCTGCGAATAAACCTATCCTCCCACCTCTTTATCACTCTATCAATTCTTCTGATACTGACGAGATCTGTCCCTATTCCATAAATCATCTTAAAAGGATTTCACTAAGTCGACCATTTGACTCACAGCTCTCTCAAATCCTACAAAGAGTGCCCTTGACACAATGCTATGACCGATGCTGTATTCATTAATCTGGGGCAATACCTGAAACCTTTTGACATTTACATAATTAAGCCCATGACCGGCACTTATCTTCAAATCAAGGTCAGCAGCCAACTCCACTGCCATTGCCACACGACCCATCCGTTCAACAGCCTCGGATTCGGAGGTCGCCTCTGAATAATGACCTGTGTGTATTTCTACAATATCTCCACCGCATTGATGTGCCGCCCTTACTTGAAGAGGATCCGGGTCAATGAAAAAACTGACTTTAATATCCGCGGTCTTCAGTTTCTCAACAACGCCCTTGTAGTAGTCCGTCTGCAACTGCACATCCAGACCACCTTCTGTGGTCAATTCCTCTCTCCTTTCAGGGACCAAGGTGACAAGATCCGGTCTCACCTTGATAGCAATGCCTATCATCTCATCAACAGCGGCCATTTCCATATTGAGCTTTGTCTTAACCGTCTTCCGCAGAAGCTTCAGATCCCTATCATTGATATGCCGTCTGTCCTCCCTGAGGTGACAGATAATTCCCTCGGCCCCGGCTAGTTCGGCTAGGGCTGCGGCCGTCACAGGATCAGGCTCATCAATGCCTCTGGCTTCACGTATGGTGGCTACATGATCCACATTAACAGCCAATCTCGCCATATTTCATTCCTCCTCAAGCAACGCCATCAAACGATGTTCTTCCTGATCCATTCTGAGAGACTCTTCCGAAGAAATTTCGTGGTCATAACCCAGAAGATGGAGAATGCCATGTATCAGCAACCTATCCACGACTCTTTCCGACGGCTCACCCTGCTCTTTGGATTCGCGAACCGCTGTTTCCAGCGAGATCACCACATCTCCCATCATGTACGACGGAACCTTAGGAAAAGAATCGGGGCCCATTGGAAAGGCGAGCACATTCGTGGGGCCCTCTCTCCCCAGGTAGTGTTTGTTGAGTTGGGCAATACGTTCGTCATCGGTCAAAAGTATACTCAGCTCTTTGTCATCACATCCCAAGTCTTTTAAGATTTTCTCGACTTTCCTCCTCATCTTCCGGCCTTTTAGTCCAGATATCTTCTGCTCGAAGTTGATCAGTACTTCCATTTTCTCTCTTCTTCCTGCCTAATTCCCCTGTGTCTCCAGGCTCCATGCCTTGTCGCTCGCTTGAAGGCCTTTTTACCTGATCAGGATATTCTATCCGGTGATGGAATATCCCGCTCAAGGTCTTGTTGAAACTCCTGGCGATTTCATGAAGATCCCTGAGGGTCAGTTCACACTCATCAAGCTGCCCGTCCGAAAAAATCCGGTTGATAATGGTTTGAACCATCCCCTGAATACGTGCCGTGGTTGGATCCACAAGGGTTCTGGAAGCAGCTTCCACGACATCTGCGAGCATGACAAGACCCGCCTCCTTGGTCTGAGGTTTGGGCCCTGGATATCGAAAGTCCTCTTCTTTGACCTGCAGGGACTTGTCACCCCTTTTTCCGGTCTGTTCCCTGGCCTTTTCATAAAAGAAACTGATCAAACTCGTTCCATGATGCTGTTTGATAATGTCAATGATTTCTTTTCCCAGCTTATGCTTTACGGCAAGCTCCACGCCGTCTTTGACATGTGATATAAGTATCAAGCTGCTCATGGAGGGGGCCAGTTTCTCATGTTTGTTTTCACGCCCCTTCTGATTTTCAATAAAGTATAGAGGCTTTTTCATCTTCCCAATATCGTGATAATAGGCCGCCACTTTTGCAATAAGTGGATTGGCATTGACCGATTCGGCCGTTGCCTCGACCATATTGCTGACAATCACACTGTGATGATGCGTTCCAGGGGCTTGAACCATGAGTCGGCGGAGAAGCGGCTGCTCCAAATTGGCCAATTCAAGAAGTTTGATATCCGTTGTATATCCAAAGGACATCTCAATAAGCGGTAGTATACCAGTGGCAATGACACCTGCCAGGATCCCACCCAGAAAGGCGGCTAGACCGGCGACCAGGGCCTCCATACTGAAGACGGAACCATACAAGGCCACTATTGAAAGTGCCAGTACAACGCTCAAGAGGCCTATTTTTAATGCCGTTTTTATAAAAACGCTCCGTTCACGGCAATTCACTACGCCATGGGCACCGACGAGAGACGTTATGAAGAAATAGATAAAAAACTCCACGCGGCCTCCCACAACAAGACATGCAAGGGCGGAAACGACCAGAGAAAACCCGATGGCCACGTTCATTCCCTGAAATATCGAGATCAGCATGGCGCCACTAGCAACAGGTATGGCAAAGAGCAAGGCCCTCGGCGAAAATAAAGGGCCACTTCGGGCGATTTCATAGGCCACAAAGTTGGAGGCAACAACCAGGAGAAAAACCACGAAGAGGGTCAGGGCGGCAAAACAGAGATCCTTCACCTCCATTTCGAATCTCACGGAACGGTTTTTCGCCATCACAGCAATAAACGTTGCTGAGATAAGTAACAGAATGAGGATCGCCATTGCCGGTGCACGGCCTAACATCTCATTCTGTTTACGAAGCTTGTATTGCCCGGTCAGTTTTAACAGATGCTCGGGGGCAATCCTCTCTCCTTCCCTTACGAGCATCTCACCCTTCTTAACCTTAAAATAAAAAGGTTTGACCGATTTCCAGGCGAGGTCTTTTCTCAGTTCGGTCTCTCTGATATTTGCTGTTATATTCGGTTTGATCAGTGCGATGGCCAGTTTTTGAGAGGCCTGTACCAATTCGTAAGGAGACATCGACCTAAGAAGCTTTTCAGACTGTGCAGAGATATGACTTCTAACCTCGGCCAGATCAAGAAACACCTCTAGGTTGTTTACTTCCGTCTCCTTTCCGGTCTGAATATTGTGGAGGGTAATCCCTTTTCCGCCCTGTCTCATCAACACCAATTTGTTGTTGACAACCCCCTTTTCGATGATCTGGGTAACAAGGCTGACCGTGTTTTTTTCCACTTCAGGAGGGAAGCGGCTTTTCATTAGAATATCAAATAGTCCATCATCAGGAACAATGTCCAGGCTCTCGAAAAACTGAGTTTTGAGCGGTTCATCCCTGTTGATGTCATTATCCACTTTTTCCTCATCGTTTTCCGTGGAGAGATCACCTTGGACGGGCGCTCCAGACTGCTGATCAGGCAGAGATCGCCGTGCTGTCTTGAAAGACTCCTTTATCCTGGCGATTATACTCCCCGAGGTCGGATCAAAATCGTAGACAGGCAGAACGGTCCTGAGCGCATCCTGCCTGTTTTTTTCCGTCAGCTCATTATCTTCAATAAGGAACTCTTGTGAGGCCTTCACGTCTCTCTGGGCCACATCTCCCAATCTGTACACATCAGGACGCGTCAAAATACTCGGAAAAAGGAAAAGGGCAATAATCATACTTAAACCTATTAGTATATATGACCTTACTGCCACCGGGCGGAGCCAGTAGTCGGAAACGCCCCTCTTCTTCTTATCTCCTGTCAGGAGATCCTTTTCCCCTTTCCTCTGCAACTTGTTCTTTCTCAAGGCCTTTGTGTCAATCTTATCGGACATGGCTTTTCTCATTGAGTGATCTGAGAATGCATAGGTACTGGATCAGTCCACCATCGGATGAACACCCAGCTTCACTGCTTTTCAGCTTCCATCTTTTCATAGGCATCAATGATTTCCTGAACCAAGGGATGCCGGATCACGTCTTCCCTCGAAAAATGGATGAACTTAATCCCCTTAATCTCTTTGAGCGTGTCTCTGGCCTCTATGAGCCCGGAGGCCCTTCCGTTCGGCAAATCGATCTGGGTCACATCTCCCGTAACCACGGCCTTAGAACTGAAACCAAGGCGAGTCAGGAACATCTTCATTTGCTCGCAGGTAGCATTCTGGGCTTCGTCGAGTATGACGAATGAATCGTTCAGAGTCCTTCCTCTCATAAATGCCAATGGGGCCACCTCCACAACGCCTTTTTCTATAAGATGAGAAGCATCATCAAAATCCATCATGTCGTGGAGGGCATCGTACAGAGGTCTTAGATAGGGGTTTACCTTCTCGTAAAGATCACCAGGCAGAAATCCAAGGCGCTCCCCCGCCTCTACCGCTGGTCTCGCCAGCACCACCCGGTGCACCTCATTTCTCAAGAGGGACGCTACTGCCATGGCCATAGCCAAATAGGTCTTACCTGTGCCTGCCGGTCCTATCCCGAAAACGATATCAAATTGTCTGATCTTATCAATGTATTCTTTCTGGTTGAGGGTCTTAGGTGTGATGACTTTCTTTTTCGATGATATGAATACCTTGTCGCTGAATATACTCTTCAAATCAACAGAGGCATCATTGCTCAGTATCCTTATGGCGTAATCCACATCGCCAAGATACAGGGGATAGTCCTGTTCCAGCAGTTGATAGAGTTGGGAGCACACCTTTGCAGCCAAGTCGACTTCCCAATCACCTCCCTCAAACAACAACACGTTTCCTCGGGCATGAATGGAAAGACCTATTCTCTTCTCCAGCAAATTCAGATGTGAGTTCTGCTCTCCGCACAGACCGAGCATCAAATCATTATCCGGGAAAGTCATCTTCTTGTGAATTTTATTCACCACAAACTTGTACCAACACACGTCGTTCGCGAGGTCTGTTATCGAAATCCAGCAAGACTATTTGTTGCCACGTCCCGAGAGCCATTTTTTGACCAATAATCGGAATACTGAGGGATGGCCCTATGAGGGCGGCGCGGACGTGTGAATACCCA
The DNA here is from genome assembly GCA_034189325.1 of Thermodesulfobacteriota bacterium. GTDB lineage: Bacteria > Desulfobacterota > DSM-4660 > Desulfatiglandales > Desulfatiglandaceae > JAXHUM01. The sequence continues at coordinate 111,637 of JAXHUM010000116.1, read as the reverse complement.
TTTCCATCGCCCCATCTTTTGTTGTGCTCATAGACCAGATCCTCAGGCGCTATACGCTCAATTGCAGTCCTCAAGTCATTTATCGCACCGGTCTCAAATTCAATCGTCGTTAGCGCGCCGGTAGAACCTGGGACAAAGAGATTCACTGTTCCCTGATCCACCTTTTTTTTCACAATCACTTCCGTGACAAGCGGGGTCACATCAAGGATATCGGTCTTTGAAGTTGTTTGAACCAGAATATCACAGCATTCAAATAACATAGAGGCCCCACAAACCCTGTCTTTTAGGATATTTATTTGGTACTATCACACGTCATACCTTCATGCAAGCGAAAGGCTCTTTACCCGATTATACCTGCTCCTTTTTTTGAATGCAAAAAAAAGCCCCTCACATTAGGAGGGGCTTTTCGTAATTTAATTCGGCGGCGTCCTACTCTCCCACGCGGTCCCCCACGCAGTACCATCGGCGCTGAAGAGCTTAACTTCCGTGTTCGGGATGGGAACGGGTGTGACCTCTTCGCTATGGCCACCGAAAACCTTTCAGTCAATCGAACTTACCAGACCCGAAATAGACACTTTCGATCTCCACGGGCCATTGCTCAACGACTTGGTTATCAACTTAAATATAGAATAAGCAATCAAAGGGCATAGATTGGAAAAGTTTATGGCCAAGCCTCACGACCGATTAGTACCAGTTAGCTAAATACGTTACCGTACTTACACACCTGGCCTATCAACCTTGTGGTCTTCAAGGGGTCTTCAGTCTTGGTGTCTCCACCAAGAGGGATATCTAATCTTGAGGTTGGCTTCCCACTTAGATGCTTTCAGCGGTTATCCATTCCGAACGTAGCTACCCAGCTATGCCGCTGGCGCGACAACTGGTACACTAGCGGTTCGTCCATCCCGGTCCTCTCGTACTAGGGAAAGATCCTCTCAAATATCCTGCGCCCACGAAAGATAGGGACCGAACTGTCTCACGACGTTCTAAACCCAGCTCACGTACCGCTTTAATTGGCGAACAGCCAAACCCTTGGGACCTGCTCCAGCCCCAGGATGCGATGAGCCGACATCGAGGTGCCAAACCGCGCCGTCGATGTGAACTCTTGGGCGCGATAAGCCTGTTATCCCCGGAGTACCTTTTATCCGTTGAGCGACGGCCCTTCCATACGGAACCGCCGGATCACTAAGACCTACTTTCGTACCTGTTCGAAATGTCTCTCTCACAGTCAAGCTCCCTTATGCCTTTACACTCTTCGGCTGGTTTCCAATCAGCCTGAGGGAACCTTCGCGCGCCTCCGTTACTCTTTAGGAGGCGACCGCCCCAGCCAAACTACCCACCAGACACTGTCCCCAACCCGGATAACGGGTCAAGGTTAGAACCCTAAACTAACAAGGGTGGTATTTCAAGGACGACTCCCTCCCGACTAGCGTCGAGATTTCATAGTCTCCCACCTATCCTACACATACTAGTTCAAAATCCAATGTCAAGCTGTAGTAAAGGTTCACGGGGTCTTTCCGTCTTTTCGCGGGTACGCGGCATCTTCACCGCGAATTCAATTTCACCGAGTCCCTGGTTGAGACAGTGGGGAAGTCGTTACGCCATTCGTGCAGGTCGGAACTTACCCGACAAGGAATTTCGCTACCTTAGGACCGTTATAGTTACGGCCGCCGTTTACTGGGGCTTCGGTTCAATGCTTCTCCACCCGAGGGCAGATAACAAATCCCCTTAACCTTCCAGCACCGGGCAGGCGTCAGACCCTATACATCGTCTTACGACTTAGCAGAGTCCTGTGTTTTTAGTAAACAGTCGCCACCCCCATTTCTCTGCAACCTCCTTCAGCTCCAAAAGCGAATTTTTTCACCTAACGGAGGCACACCTTCTCCCGAAGTTACGGTGTCAATTTGCCGAGTTCCTTAACCAGAGTTCTCTCGAGCGCCTTGGGATACTCACCCCGCCTACCTGTGTCGGTTTACGGTACGATCACCATATTGACTTGCTAGAGGCTTTTCTTGGCAGTATGGGCTCAACCAGTTTATACCCTATTGGGTTCCTCATCACCTCTCGGTGTTATACAAGAGAGCGGATTTGCCTACTCTCTCCACCTACCAGCTTGAATCCGGACATCCAACACCGGAATGGCCTACCCTTCTGCGTCCCCCCATCACTCAAACGCCAATTTGGTGGTACAGGAATATTAACCTGTTTCCCATCGCTTACGCCTTTCGGCCTCAGCTTAGGGGTCGACTAACCCTGAGCAGATTAACTTTACTCTAGGAAACCTTAGGCTTACGGCGAACGGGTTTCTCACCCGTTTTATCGTTACTCATGTCAGCATAGTCTCTTCCATTCAGTCCACCAGTCCTCACGATCTGGCTTCAACCCACAATGGAATGCTCCCCTACCATCATCTGAATCCGAAAATCCAGACAATCCGCAGCTTCGGTAATGTGCTTAAGCCCCGTTATATTTTCGGCGCAGAATCACTTGACCAGTGAGCTATTACGCTTTCTTTAAAGGGTGGCTGCTTCTAAGCCAACCTCCTGGCTGTCTGCGCGCTTCCACTTCCTTCTCCACTTAGCACATATTTAGGGACCTTAGCTGGCGGTCTGGGTTCTTTCCCTCTTGACCGCAGAACTTATCTCCTGCAGTCTGACTCCCACAATAAAAGTTAGCGGTATTCGCAGTTTGGTTAGGTTCGGTAATCTGGTAAGACCCCTAGCCCATCCAGTGCTCTACCCCCGCTACTCAATTTGTGAGGCTATACCTAAATATATTTCGGGGAGTACCAGCTATCTCCAGGTTTGATTAGCCTTTCACTCCTATCCACAGATCATCCGGGAAGTTTTCAACCTTCTGCGGTTCGGGCCTCCATCCCGTGTTACCGGGACTTTACCCTGTCCATGGATAGATCACCTGGCTTCGGGTCTATTCCACGCTACTCAATCGCCCTATTAAGACTCGCTTTCGCTACGGCTCCACCTATAACGGCTTAACCTTGCAACGCAGAATAAGTCGCTGACCCATTATGCGAAAGGTACGCAGTCGGACTTGAAATCACAGAGGCAAGCCTCACGTCATTTCAATAGTCCTTCCACTGCTTGTAGACAGACGGTTTCAGGTACTATTTCACTCCCCTCACCGGGGTGCTTTTCACCTTTCCCTCACGGTACTAGTTCACTATCGGTTGCCGGCTTGTATTTAGCCTTAGGAGATGGTCCTCCTGGATTCCCGCAGGGTTCCACGTGTCCCACGGTACTTGGGAACCTTAACCAGCAAGTCCAGCAGATTTCACTTACAGGTCTATCACCTTCTATGGACAGTCTTTCCAGACTGTTCAGTTATCCACTGGATTTTTGACTTGCCGAAGGACCTGCAAATCCTTCCGAAAAGGCCCCGCAACCCCGAATATACAACGCTTGCAGGCTTGACATACATTCGGTTTAGGCTGTTCCCGTTTCGCTCGCCGCTACTCAGGGAATCGCTGTTGCTTTCTTTTCCTGAGGGTACTTAGATGTTTCAGTTCCCCTCGTTCGCCTCTATTGCCTATGTATTCAGCAATAGATATCCTGGAATTACCCAAGATGGGTTTCCCCATTCAGATATCTCCGGCTCAATGCCTATTTAGCGGCTCGCCGAAGCTTATCGCAGCTTATCACGTCTTTCTTCGCCATCCGGCACCAAGGCATCCACCGTCTGCCCTTGATAGCTTGGCCATAAAATTTTCCATCTATGCTTCTGTTTGTACTATCTCAGGCACCTTTGAAATTGCATTACTCTATATTCAGTTTTCAAAGAACAGATAGGGCTCTCACCCCGAGCTCAAAGCTCAAAGCCGAAAGCTGAAACTAAACCAACATCTTTTTGTTTATCAGCTTTAAGCTTTCAACATTGAGATTTTGTCTGGTGGAGGTGAACGGGATCGAACCGATGACCTCCTGCGTGCAAAGCAGGTGCTCTCCCACCTGAGCTACACCCCCCATAAACCGGAGCCTTGAACTGATTATTGGATTAATATTCTACCAACACTCATATAGGTGGTGGGCCTAGTTGGAGTTGAACCAACGACCTCACGCTTATCAGGCGTGCGCTCTAACCGAGGCTGAGCTATAGGCCCGTCCAATCCCTAACTCGCAGACAACGATTCCTATCGCTCTTTCGTTGGCAAATCACGATTGAAACCAAAATCCACCTTGCTCCCTCAAGACTAAATAGTGACGCTGGCAGGATTGACCTAGGATGTACTACCTTACAGTAGCCATCTCCTTAGAAAGGAGGTGATCCAGCCGCAGGTTCCCCTACGGCTACCTTGTTACGACTTCACCCCAATTACCGGCCATACCTTAGGTACCTGCCTCCCCAAACGGGGTTAGCCCAGCAACTTCTGGTACAGTCGACTTTCGTGGTGTGACGGGCGGTGTGTACAAGGCCCGGGAACGTATTCACCGTGGCATGCTGATCCACGATTACTAGCGATTCCAACTTCATGAAGTCGAGTTGCAGACTTCAATCCGAACTGAGAACTGCTTTTTGAGATTGGCTTAACCTCACGGTCTTGCAACCCTTTGTACAGCCCATTGTAGCACGTGTGTAGCCCCGGATATAAAGGCCATGAGGACTTGACGTCATCCCCACCTTCCTCCCCGTTAACCGAGGCAGTCTCTTTAGAGTGCCTAACTTAATACTGGCAACTAAAGACAAGGGTTACGCTCGTTGCGGGACTTAACCCAACATCTCACGACACGAGCTGACGACAGCCATGCAGCACCTGTCACTCTGTTCCGACAAAGTCGGAAAGATCCCGTTTCCGGGACTGTCAGAGGATGTCAAACCCAGGTAAGGTTCTTCGCGTTGCGTCGAATTAAACCACATGCTCCACCGCTTGTGCGGGCCCCCGTCAATTCCTTTGAGTTTTAGCCTTGCGGCCGTACTCCCCAGGCGGAGAACTTAATGCGTTAACTTCGGCACAGCAGGGGTCAATACCCGCTACACCTAGTTCTCATCGTTTACGGCGTGGACTACCAGGGTATCTAATCCTGTTTGCTCCCCACGCTTTCGCGTCTCAGCGTCAGTATTGGTCCAGAGAGTCGCCTTCGCCACGGGTGTTCCTCCCAATATCTACGAATTTCACCTCTACATTGGGAATTCCACTCTCCTCTCCCATACTCTAGCAAGGCAGTTTCAAATGCACTTCCCAGGTTAAGCCCAGGGCTTTCACATCTGACTTACCAAACCGCCTACACGCCCCTTACGCCCAATAATTCCGAACAACGCTTGCACCCTCCGTATTACCGCGGCTGCTGGCACGGAGTTAGCCGGTGCTTCCTCCAGTGGTACCATCAATCCTTACGACTATTGATCGCAAGTGTTTTTTCCCACTTGACAGAGCTTTACGACCCGAAAGCCTTCTTCACTCACGCGGCGTCGCTGCGTCAGGGTTTCCCCCATTGCGCAAAATTCCTCACTGCTGCCTCCCGTAGGAGTCTGGACCGTGTTTCAGTTCCAGTGTGGCTGATCATCCTCTCAGACCAGCTAACCATCGTCGCCTTGGTAGGCCATTACCCCACCAACAAGCTAATGGTACGCGAGCCCCTCCTTAAACGGCAACTTTCATGAAGAGGTCACCTTTCATATCAAAAACCAAGGTTCTTGAAACGGTATCCGGTATTAGCAACGCTTTCGCGAGGTTATCCCAGATTTAAGGGTAGGTTACTCACGCCTTACTCACCCGTGCGCCACTTTACTCCCTCCCGCAAGCGAGAGGTTTCTCGTTCGACTTGCATGTGTTAGGCACGCCGCCAGCGTTCATTCTGAGCCAGGATCAAACTCTCCACTTAAATCATGAAGGATTATTCATCCTGTTTTTAAAAATCTATAACGAGACCTGCACAACTTCACTATTTAGTTTTCAAAGAGCAAGGATCAGACTTAAAACATAAGCAAAACCCGAAGCCTTGTCAAGCAATTTCTTTTCGAACCAGCATTAACAAGGAAGAGCGTATTTAATCTATTTATCCGAAGGAAGTCAAGCGTTTTTTTTAAGGTAAATGATTTTTTTTCCCCTGAGACTCAACGAGGATATTTCCAGGCATTTTCCCACAGAGTGGAGCGACTCTTGTTAGGATTTGGAACCGAAATGACTACCAGCCTTTTCACAAACAATTACAACCCCTTAGATTCCATTCACCTTCTGTTCGATAAGTCCTTGTAGGGACTATTAAGGCTCTGCAGCTTTTAGTCGAAAAATCGTTTTACCCTTTATCAGCACCTGTTGCTTTTATGGAAAAGCATGGAAAAATTCAGAGATTGACTCGACGACGTACTCGATTTCATCATGCGTCAATTCTGGAAAAATCGGTAGCCCCAAGGTCTTCTCAGCAGCCTCCTTAGCGACTGGAAAATCTTCTGCTTGGTATCCGAGATATTTGAAACAGGCCTGCATATGGAGCGGAACGGGATAATATACCTCTGACCCCACCCCTCGACTTTTCAGATATTCCTTGAGCTCATCCCTCCGATCACCGACCTTAATCACGAACTGATTGTGTATATGCCTTGCCTCCTTCTCAAGAGGTAACGATATCCTTTCTAATCCCTTTTCTTCGAAAAGACTTCTATAGAGAAGTCCATTCTCCACCCTTTTTCGAGTCCACCTGTCGAGATATTTTATTTTGACAATCAAAATGGCGGCCTGGAGGGCGTCGAGCCTGAAATTTCCGCCGATAAAGCTATGATAATACTTAGGGTTTGCCCCATGCACTCGCATTGTTTTCAATCGTTGGTATGTTGTTTCATCATTAGTCGTCACCATCCCTCCATCTCCGAAGGCACCCAAGTTCTTTGATGGAAAAAAAGAGAAGCACCCATAATCCCCCATGGAGCCCGCCCTCTTGACAGATCCGTCCTTGAATCGATATTCAGCCCCAATAGCCTGTGCCCCATCCTCTATAACCGTCAGTCCATACTGTTTGGCCATATCCAAGATAGGCTCCATATCCGCACTTTGCCCATATAAATGAACCGGGATGATGGCTTTTATTCTCTGCCTCTTTTTGTTATCCTCAGAAGAGATAATCTCCTCAATTTTTAAAGGGTCAATATTGTATGTTTCTTCGTTGATGTCCGCGAACACCGGCCTCGCACCAACCCTTGCAATGGCCCCGGCTGTGGCGAAAAAACTGTAGGGCGTAGTGATTACCAGGTCCTCGAAACCGATATCCGCCGTCATCAAAGAAATCAGCAGGGAATCAGTTCCTGAGGAAACACCCACGGCATAACGACAGTGGCAGTAGGCAGCGATCTTATCCTCCAGCTCTTCCACCTTCTCACCAAGCACAAATTGTTGAGAGTCAAAAACCTCTCGTGCAGCAATCATTATCTCCTCTTGAATCGTCTTATACTGCCTTTTCAGATCGAGCAATGGTACTTTCATTCTCACATCCCTTTCCTATCTTCTCATCAGATTCGGCGTCCATTTATGGGTTCTGCATCAGATATGACCCCATATCGGGTTTCTGTAGGGCTACAACCGTCTCATCGTTTTTACGTTCCAAAACTGTCGTTCTATTTTAACCTTGCAAGTTCAGAGACAGGTACCAATTGAATCTCCCTCTTCATTTTTGCATGATACTCATTCAGTATATCCAAAGTCTCCTGGTGAGGATGACCAATCCCAACGGCACTTCCTGAATGACGTGCTATATTAAAAAGACGTTCCATCTGCATTCTTATCGCTTTCTTCTCAAGATTATTGTCCAGGAACACGCTTCTCTTAGTCACAGGCAGTCCCATCTCCTTTGCCAATTCATACCCGACGGTCCTGTTTGTCGTAAGACTGTCAACAAAGTAGAGGCCTCTCTCCTTTAACTCCTTCAAGACTACTTTCATACATCTCCGATCCTCTGAAAACGATGATCCCATATGGTTATTCACACCTCGGGCTCCGGGAATATCTCCCAAATCCCGGTCTAGGACATCCTTGAGTTCATCTCTCGTCATGGATAAGAGCAACGCCCCCGGGCCTGGATCCACCGATGGATATTTTTTCGGCTCCATCGGCAAATGGAGAATCAGTTCTCCCCCTTTTTGATTGACCTGTCTGACAATTGAATCTGTAAAGGTGGCAGAAGGCAGGACGGAAAAGCTCAACGGGATATCCATCTGGATAAAGGAAGACGCGATCTTTAGATCGTACCCCAGGTCATCTATAATAATTGCGACCTTTCCTTTTCCCTGGGCTCTCGGCAAAAAAAACCCATTTGACCTCATAGTTATTTTGTGAGTGTAGCAGCCTTGGGCGAATACATGACAAATCACAATGGCCTCAGACTCCTTCTCCTCCCGAATGACGATACTCGGTCCTAACTCAGACAGGTTACGACGAATATTCGTCGAAAGGTCCAATGCCGACTGTAAATTCATACATTTCACAAGGAGGCTTGTAAAATCCCACACATAATCATTGAGGTGCTTTGGTTGAACATCCAGAAAGAATATATCCTCTTTCCGCGTACCACTGTCGTAAAGGGATTCGTAAATTGATGAATCTATCTCTCTAATCTGTTCAATGAGATCATCGCCAGTTGAATAGCCCTCTTCATACACCGGCATCGACGTTCCGGTAATGCTTTCGTGGAACAAAAAAAAGAGGCCGAACAGCACAAAGCAGCCCAACAATATTGGAAAGAGGATGAAAATAAAAGTATGGTTTCGATCAATCATTCCTGCACGTATTTCGGTCTGAACATCCCGCTAGACCAAACGCATAAGACAGTATGGAGATATTCAAGGAGCTTTCTACACGATCTTCATCGAATATGACCACCTCAACAGTCACTACCTCTGCCACAGCATTTATGGCCTAGGAATCATAATTTGGGCAAAACACTCTTTCATCTGTTTCACGAACCTGTATTGATTTCTGAAAAGACAGTCCACGTTTTAAGCAATTGCAGGGCGTTTCGAACCTGATTGTCCCTCTCAAGGAGTGTTTTTGCCCTCTGATCTCCATCAGGTTCTTCATCATTCTTGTCCTCATCGACTGTTTCCTCTTTCTCGCCGAGCATATGTCCCTCAAGATCCTCCTCCCTGACAAAATGGGGCTGGTCCTTTTCTGCTTTTTCTGGAGGAGGCACATATTCAACTTCGATATCAGGCACAATCCCGAGTGACTGAATAGACTTGCCACTGGGCGTATAGTACCGTGCCGTGGTCAAGCGCAGTCCGGATCCATCGGACAGGGGCAAGATTGTCTGGACCGATCCCTTTCCAAAGCTTCTCGTCCCGAGGATAATCGCCCTTTTGTTGTCCTGGAGAGCACCCGCGACTATCTCCGAGGCGCTGGCACTCCCACCATTGATCAATACAATGATCGGATACACCCTTAATTTGCTGTTCTTATTCGCCGTGGCAGTAATGTTCTGCCTGGAATCCCTCCCTTTGGTGCTGACGATCACCCCTGAATCGAGGAAAATATCCGAGACCTCTATAGCCTGTGCCAAAAGGCCTCCCGGATTATTCCTCAAATCCAGAATCAGCCCTTTCAACGAGCCATCCTTCTCAACATCCTCAAGTGCGGATTTGAGGTCTTTTACGGTCCTTTTCTGAAAACTGGTGACCCGAATGTAGCTGATATCGGGTGTCAAATGGAAATTCCTGACGCTTACCAGCGGAATCTCATCTCTTGTAATAGGCAATTCTAAGGGCTTTTTCTCACCTTTACGCACAATCGTCAATTTGACAATCGTTCCTTTTGGCCCCCTGATTAACTTGACTGCCTGCAAAAGTGTCATGCCCTTCGTGGACTTGTCCTCCACTCTTATGATCCTGTCGCCTGCCTTTATCCCTGCCTTAAAAGCGGGGGTTCCCTCAATAGGTGATACCACCGTGAGGATATTGTCCTTCAGGGTGATTTCAATGCCGATACCTGTGAAGCTGCCCTCCGTCTCCATAAGCAGTTCTTTGTAATCGTCCTTGGGCATAAAAGAGGAATGAGGATCGAGCTTACCCACCATTCCTTGAATCGCTCCGTAAATCAATTCATGGGGATCTTTCGGCTCCACATAGCTCTTTTCGATCTTTCTCAGGACCTCTGCAAAGATCTCGATATTCTTATAAACCTCTTTGGTATCGGCATTAACCTCTTCACCGTTTCCATTCAGAAAAAGGGCTCCGGCGATCAACAGAGACATGAAAATGATACCGAAAATTGATCTGGTCTTTGAGATTGTCATCATTCCGCTCCCGATTTTATGACCAAGGTCACAAGATTATAATGTGAGTTTCTTATCCGGCGCACAGTCGCACTGAAAATATATTCTTAAAAACCACTGAGGCCTGGTTTGGACCGGGATTCCCGCCCGCTGTTTCTGAGGAGTCACCCTTATGTTGTGGACTCAATTTACTTTCAACCATTTCATAGAGTCCAGATTCTTACCTGCCTTCCTGATCTCGAAATAGAGTTTTCCCCCGCTTCCAGATCCTTTGCCGGCCGCCAATCCGATCACCTCTCCCGCTTCTACCATATCCCCTTCATTCCTCTTCCTAAGGGAGAGGTGTGCGGATATTGTAAAGTATCGCAAACCATGATTAATAACAACGATTTCCCCATAGCCCTTAAGACGTCCGGAGAAATCAACACGTCCTGGAAATATTGCCCTTACCCTTGTATCGGAGCTTGATTCTATGAAAACTCCTCTGTAAGGACTCAATTTGGCAGACCTCAAAAAGCTGCTTCCCGGAATGACCTTTCCCTCCAGCGGCGATGGCAGCTCCCCCTTTGCATCGGCAAAACGAGAAGAGGGGGTCCCTCTGTAAGAACTTTTTTTCTCCAAATCCAGCAAGGTTCTCTTTACATCATGAGCTGCGAGCTCCAATTCCTTTACAGCAGTCTCGTAAAATTCCTTTTCCCTATGAATTTTCACGAGATGAATGACCTGTTTTTCAACCTCCTTCTTGAGTTCCTCGAGTCTGGCCTCCTCTTTCTCTTTAAGGTCTTCTTTTTCGTCGAGCTTTCTCTCTACGAGAGATATTTCTCCTCTTTGTTTTTTCTGTTCCTCGTTCAACCTTGATAGTTCTTGACGATCAGCCCCCATAACCGCCTTTACGTATTTGACTCTCCTCCAGAATTGATCCACATCCCTGACATCCGACAGGGCTTTAGTGTACCCGTTCTTCGCGTATTTGTATAAGACTGTCAATCTATCGGCAGACTGATTCTCCAGATCTTTTAAGGAATGATCCAACCGCGTCAGTCTCTTTTCGAGCTTCTTGATAGTGATTCTTTTCTGTTGAAGCTTCTTCTTTATCTCCTCAATAGAGGATCTCTTGGAGGCCACCTCTTTTTCGAGGATAGCGATCTGTTCCAAGAGCCCCTTCTCATGGAAATTAAAGGCCTCTAGCTTCTGCTTCTCCAATGAAAGTCTCTGTTCGATCGCCTTTATTCTGTCCTGCCCAGTCTTGGCCTGTGGATTGGCCATGACATCAGGCTGTCCAACAAAGGGAATCACAACAAAAAGAAGGGGGAAGACCATCGGTCTCCATTGGAATGGAAAGGATCCTCTTCTCATATTTCGAAAAAGCTTCCGACCGCCACGAAGCTCCCGACCAGCCCGAGGGCCACACTAATCAGGATCATGGCAAACACATACTCCCCAGGAATAAAGATGACATCGAGGAATGGAAGATCCAAGATCTGTATTTTCTTCCCGGATACAAGGAGATACCCCAAAAAAAGCGCCAATACAGATGAGACGCCACTAACGATTCCATGAAACATCCCCTCCAGCAGGAATGGAATCTTCACAAAGAGATCCGTTGCCCCAACGAGTTTGAGAATCTTTATCTCCTCTTTCCTAGAATAAATGGTCAGCTTTATGGTGTTTGTCACAATAAAGAGAACTCCGACACATAAAAGTCCTCCCACAACGTATCCAACAAGTTTGACGATGTTAATAAGGCCCTCAAAACGTCTGAGCCATTCCTCACTGTATTGGGCCTCTTCGACTCCTTCCATCTTTTCAAGTTCTTGTTTGACCGATTTGAATTCTATGGTTCGGCCCTCAACATCCTCGAAAACCACCTCCAGGGAAGCTGGTAAGGGATTTCTTGAAAGACCTTCGAGGAGACCCGCCTGAGACCCGAGGGACTTGCGAAGTTCTTCAAGGGCCTCCCGTTTGGAGATACGATTCTTTATCCTTGCGGAGGGAAGTGATTCGATGTAGGTGGCTATTTTCTCTACAGCCCTGTCATCAGCCCCATCCTCAAGGTAGATACTCATGGAGACTGAGTCGCCCCATCCTTCTATCCAGGCATTCAAATTCACAAAAAGGAGCAAGAATGTGCCGAAAATCAATAGGGAGACAACCATTGTACCGAGGCCTATGAGGTGGACAAGGCCATTGTTCTTGATATTTGCGAAGGCCTGTTTAATGAGATATGGCCACAACCTCGGTTTCATTGCTCTTCGATAACCCTTCCACCACTCAATAAAACAATCCGCTGCGCTGTATCTTCCAGCAACTCCCTGCTGTGAGTGGCAATGACGACCGTGGTTCCCTTCATGTGTATGCTCCTAAAAAGGACCATAATGTCCCGTGTAAGGTCCGGGTCGAGGTTCCCGGTGGGCTCATCCGCCAGTAAAAGCAGGGGGTCTTTCACTACGGCCCTGGCAATGGCCACCCTCTGCTGTTCGCCTCCGGAGAGTTGAAGTGGAAACGCCTTCTCCTTCTTGGCCAGACCCACAAGCCTTAGTGTCTGATGGGTCTTTTTCTTAACGAATGATCGGCTTTCACCGGTCACTTCCAATGCCAAGGCTACATTTTCAAAGACCGTTTTGTTAGGCAACAATTTGAAATCCTGAAAAACAAATCCGATTTTTCGGCGCAGGAGGTCCAACTTTGATCGGCTGATGCGATTCAGATTGATTCCGTTAATCAGAATATGACCACTTGTGGGCTTTTCAGCGCCGAACAACAGTCTGAGGAGAGTTGTCTTGCCGGCACCACTCGGTCCGGTTATAAAAGAGAATTCTCCCTTATGTATCTTCAGGTTAACGTCACTCAATGCAATATTGGGGCCGAAATTCTTATATATATGAAATACCTGGATCATACGATTGCGTTAATGCCTTGAACTCCTCCCTTTCCTAAATCTAGGGCTAGACGCTCTTGCCGTCAAAAACCTTAGTATGTCCCGAGGGCCCTTTTCAGGCTTGCCCTGGCCAAATTATGATCATAAAGGGCGCTGAAATAATTGGTCCGAGCCTGCGTAAGCAGGGTTTGGGCATCAAGGACCTCAGTTGACGTTGTAACCTGGGCCTTATAACGTTCCCGGCTTACCCTCAAATTCTCCTCTGCCTGCTCAACGGCCTTAGTGGTTGTCGGGATATTCTGCTCTGCCTCCTGCAGGGCCAAGACCGCCTTCTGCACTTCCAGACTGATGTTATCCTTCAGGGCAATTTTTGTCTCAAACAACTCTTGTCTGAAACTCCTTTTTTCCTCCATTGAATAATAGGTTTTACCCCATTCCCAGAACGTCCATGAAAGTGCAGCCATGACCTGCCACGAATTTGAATCGTGAAATTCGCTGCCTGACACGCTGGGATCATCACCCTCTTTTATATAGTCATAGGAGAGGACGACATTAGGGTAATGACCGCTCTTTGCAAAGACTATTTGTTTGTCGGCCTGTTTGATATTTACATCAAGGAGCTTTATTTCGGCGCGATTTTCAAAAGCGATCTCCAGATACCTATCCAATGTACCCTGTTCAGGGACGTAGATTAGGATATCTTTTACGTTAATGGGAGCATCAACCGGCCTGGATAAGACGGAGTTGAGGGAAGAACGGGCCAGTTTGGAGGCATTTTTCGCCTTGATCAGATCATGTTTGGCGTTACCCAATTCTACCTCGGCCTTCAACAGATCGTTGATCGGAATCATCCCCACTTTGTAAAAGCTCTGTGCCACATTGACGTGAGAACCCAACGATTCTACGGCCTTTTCCGCCACTTCAACCGCCTTGTCAGCCTTTAAGATATCAAAGTATGCCTCCTTCGTTCTGAGAGTCAAATCGAGCTTTTCAAGTGCGACTTCGAAGGTTGATTGGTCTATACCGAGCTTTGCCAATTCATAAGAACTCTTCAGGGCAAAACCGGTAAAAAGGGGTTGTGTCACGGTACCCTTCCATTGATAGTTGTTCACGGAACTAACGGCTATCTGCCCACCTCCCATGAGAGTCGATCTAAATGTTTTCTCCTCGTCAAAACGAGTATAACTATAGCTGGTGCTCAGCTTGGGTAGGAACTCGGATCTGGCCTGCCTCTTCAACAATATACTCTGTTCGATCTTCTCCTTCTTGGCGGAAAGGCTTCTGTTGTTAGCCAAGGCCTCAGCAACACAATCCTCTAACGAGAAGAGGGCCTTTTCTTGGGCGTGCATTCGGTTTGAGTGAAAAGCGGATAGACCAAAAAAAACCAATGACGAGAAGATGATAACGACCCTTGTCTTCATTTTTCCTGTCCCCATTCATTGTTACATTATTGGGTATTCATTAGAACAGGCATTGATAGATGTCAATGCAAACTTGCCTCTCCGCCCTTGGCTCCACGTTGTCTGAGACTGTTCTCGTGGCCATGTTAGACCGGATCCTCAATGCCCTTTTCATGACCCAACAGGACCATCCTCTCCTTGGCCGCCTTTTGCCTCTTCGTTTCCCATTCATCCCACTTGGTTTTAAGGCCGGCCAGTTCAGCTTTCAATTGCCTCTGTTCCAATTCAACTTCTTTGTCTCCTGAAGGGGCAAGTTCGTCTAAGCGCCTCTTCAGGATCCGGACCCGCTTTTTTATAGCCTTCATTTCCCTTAGCGCTTCCACTTCTTTGTCGGTCGGCACTTCCAGTTTCCCCTGACAAACAGACGAAGCCATAGTGAGTATTTCATCTTTCTTTTCCATTGAAAACTCCTCATAAAGGTCCCCTGTATATGCCTATAATGAACCCTACCTTTCTTACTTAATTTAACCACGATTCATCCGATGTCGACCATCCGGAACAGGGCATTCTCCTTAACTCTTGACAACACCTGAACGGCCTCTTACTATTCAGCATAAAATAAAGATTTCAATAATAATCTCTTGAATTCACCCATTCGCGGCAATAGAGGATCAAGGTCGAGGTAAGTCATTCGACCGGGAGTACTGGAATGCCGGGCGGAATAAAAAACCGGCAACCAGCTGATCCCTGCCGACTCAGGATACCCATGAAGATACTTGATGATCTGCACGCCTTCGTATGGAATAATCCCACGGCCAATAACTGCAATACCTTCCTCATATGGGGGGAGAAAAAGGTATTGGTGGATCCAGGGCATTATCACCTTTTTTCCCATGTAAGAGATGGGCTGGCAAGGATTTCACTATCTCCTGAGGATATCGATTTTGTATTCATCTCCCATGCCCATCCGGACCACACAGAGGCCCTTCGCGTCTTTGCAGACACCTCCGCTCTCATAGGTTTTCCTGAAAAAGAGATGGAGTTTGTCCACAACATTGCCCCCCAATACAGAGAGGCCTTAGGGATTGCCGATTTTGAGCCTCATGTGCTGCTTCAAGAGGGGGACCTTACAATCGGGGATCTGGAATTTCAGGTCATTCATACGCCCGGACATTCACCCGGCTCCTTATGTCTTTATTGGCCGGGCCGAAAGGCGCTTTTCACCGGGGATGTTGTGTTTAATCAGGGTATCGGGAGAACCGATCTCCCGGCCGGCAATGGAGAACAGCTCAAGGATAGCATCAAGAGAATCGCACTCCTTGATATCGAATATTTACTCACAGGCCATGGGGACATCGTCTCCGGAAGAGAGGCTGTGAAAAGGAATTTCAAGATAATAGAAGATTATTGGTTCGCTTACATTTAGCAACAGCGACCCACAGGAGCTTGTCCCCTTTCCAAAAGGCGACATTCACGAAAGGCCCTCTCTTTCTTGGCAACAGAACCCCTGGAATTCCTCTCCCTAACTGAGAGAAGGTACTCAAGAGGCAAGAATCCCATGACCAAAGCTATCCCCCGTCACAGCCCCTCCATAGATTTTGGCCTTCGTCAGTTGGAAGTCTTTCGAAAAGTAGTGGACTTGAAGAGCTTTACAAAAGCTGCCGACGCTCTGTTCCTGGCACAGGCATCAGTGAGCGAAAGGATAGCAACACTCGAAAACCAGGTGGGAACGAGACTCCTTGATCGTTTGGGCAGAAAGGTTGTCCCAACAAAGGCGGGAGAACTGCTCTATAAGCACGCCCTCCTGCTTTTAGATATGAAAAACACCGCCCAATTGGAGATTCAGGAGTTCCTCGGCCTTCGAAAGGGTGATATTCATATCGGAGGAAGCACGATTCCTGGGGAATATATACTCCCAAAGGTCATCGGTCAATTCCACAAAAGAAACCCTTTATTGAAAGTTACCTTAACCATTGCAGACACCACTGAAATCGAAAGGCTCGTTATGGAGGGCTCCCTTGAACTAGGTGTGACCGGATCAAAAGGAGACCAAAAAACACTTGTATATCGCAAACTCTGGAGAGACGAACTGGTCTTGGCAGTCCCCATTGATCACCGTTGGGCAGGGAAGAAAGAGGTCACTCTCGATGAACTCAGCGATGAACCCTTTATAGTTAGGGAAACCGGATCAGGGACTTTGAGAATCCTTGAAAAATACCTGAAGGCAGCCGGATCAGACAACTTAAGTGCCCTTCAAACGGTGGCGCGCTTTGGAACCTCAACGTCAATTAAAGAGGGCATAAAGGCGGGACTCGGAGTTTCCATCCTCTCCTCCAGGGCCCTGGATACGGAGCTGAGGACGGGAGTTCTTACAGCTCTCAAGGTAAGGGGACTGTCTATGTCTCGCCATTTCTATTTGATAAGAGACAAGAGAAGAATCGCTTCCCCACCTTGCAAGGAAATCATGAGTTTTCTCACAGCTACTTCGGAAGGATGAACAAGAGGCATGGGCACAAAACGGCTATTCGATTATAGGGGAGATTGTTGAAAGGCTTACGCGGACGTAGGCCTATGTCTGAGGATACTCCCGCCGGGCGAGTCTTTTGAGTTCATTCTCGAAAAAGACAAGCTTGATAAAATCAAGAGCATCATTGCCCGTAATGAGGGTGAGGTTGTGTCTGAAGAATTTAATGACAATGATGTCCGCCTCAAGGTCAGAAAAGCAAGGCCTTCCTGAATAGACCGATCTGAAACGAAACATTCTCCATTTTGTCATGAACAGGGTCAAACATATCTCTAAATTCCTAGGCTTGCAGAGAAGCACGGTGGGCATGCTCTCCATGGTTATTCTTGTCGGTATGGGGGAGCGGATGGCCGAGCGTTTTTTGCCCATCTATCTGATGGCCCTTGGCGGCGGAGCCCTTTCCATCGGAATCCTGAACGGCCTCGACAACCTCTTGTCAGCTCTCTATTCCTTCCCCGGCGGATATCTGTCCGACCGCCTTGGGAAAAAACGGGCCCTTCTCGTCTTCAATATTGTGGCCATGTGTGGATTTCTCATAGTCATATTATTTCCAGCGTGGCAGGCCGTTCTCTTGGGGGCTGTGTTTTTTTTGTCATGGACGGCCATATCCCTGCCGGCGACCATGGATCTGGTGGCGACTGTGCTACCAAAGAACAAGCGAACCATGGGGGTCTCTATGCATTCCCTGGTCCGCCGGATCCCCATGGCACTCGGTCCCATTCTTGGGGGGCTGTGCATAGGCCTTTGGGGGGAACAGGATGGGGTCCGCATGGCTTTTGTGGCTGCCCTGCTGCTCTCTATTGCGGCCGCTGTACTGCAACAGGTGCTCATAGTGGATGACGGTCCCGGGAAAGACAGACAGGAGGGGGCGCCCTCAGCGGAGAAAAACCCATTCCGCCTGTTCCGTCACATGGCCCACCCCCTCAGAAGGCTTCTCATATCCGACATCCTGATACGGTTTTGCGAACAGATTCCTTACGCCTTTGTAGTGGTGTGGTGTATGAAGACTATTGCTTCGCCCATCACCGCGTTTCAGTTCGGCATACTGACCGGTATCGAAATGGTTACGGCAATGCTGGTGTATATCCCCGTAGCGTACCTCGCGGATCAACGCACCAAAAAACCCTTTGTTGTGACAACATTCATTTTCTTTACCCTCTTTCCTATCACACTCCTGTTCTGCCGATCGTTTTCATGGCTGGTCGCGGCATTCATTCTGAGAGGGCTCAAGGAGTTCGGTGAGCCCACAAGAAAGGCCCTCATTATGGACCTGGCGCCTGAAGACCGAAAGGCCGCCATGTTCGGTCTCTATTATCTCTTGCGGGACATCATCGTCTCAACTGCAGCATTTGGGGGCGCCCTTTTGTGGAAAATCGGTCCGTCAGTGAACTTCTCCGTCGCCTTTGCCTGTGGTATCCTCGGTACGGTTTGGTTTGCCCGATGGGGAAGCGATCAGTCAACAGAGGGTCCCCTTTCCTAGGCTCTCTATCAGATCTTACCGGTCAGGTAGGCCCTTTTCTTAGATTCGGGAAATCTCTCTATGGCGTAGCGCAACATGGTCCGAGGCATATCTTGATAATGCCTCTTGAGATAAGCTTCTTCAGCGTCGATATCACGTTTGCCGACCTCCCTCAGCATCCAACCGACCGCCTTGTGGATCAAGTCCTCCCTGTCCCTTTTGAGGATCTGTGCTATCTTCAGCGTGTCATGGAACTGATCTTTTCGTATCATGTGGAATGTGGCGATAATTGAAATTCTACGCTCCCACATGCTCTGGGATCGGACCATTTCATAAAGGGGTTTCCGATCGCGTTTTTCCAGATAGGCGCCTACTATTTGAGGGGCCGAACTGTCGACCAGGTCCCAATTATTCACATGGCAGGTATTTCCAAGATACAGGTTGTAAATCTCTTTTTTTGCTGTTTCGTTTCCCTCTCCAAAGCCAGCCACAAGAGCCAGCAGGGCGAATAATCTCTCTTCATGAAATTCCGACCTTAATAAAACCTTGATCTCATTCATCGGGACCCTTCTGTATCTTTTCACCATTTGCCTGATGACCGGAACTCTTATGCCAAGAAATCGATCTCCCTCTCCATATTCCCCCTTCCCTGTCTTAAAGAAACGCTTTGAGTGTTCTGCAATGGATGGCTCTCCCAGATCTCTTAATTTTCCGGCAATCTCTTCTGCGGTTAAGTCCATATTGATGATCCTTCCATTTCTTTTTCATCCTTCTATGATAACGGTTAAGACCCCAGTGTGAGTCCCCGTCTCTTCTCCGAGTTTGGGATAACCTCTAACAGATGACATGACACGCCGTCAATAGTTCTGAAACCGGACCTCATCACTCTTTTCATTTCTTTACAGGGAGGAGCTTCAAACCTGGAAGAGGAAAGTACTTTGGCAGAGGCCTTCGATCCCGTGGATAATGCGGTCTTTTGAATTATGATTGAGGTGCCGTCTTAATTGAGATACACTGATTATCCTCCAGCCCTGCTCATTGCTGTTTGAGGGTTGGTTTAAACAACACGCATGGGGGCTGGGGCAGGTTTTTAGACCTTTTATGGACACAGCCTGACATTGAATGAACATGGCTTTTTGCAGGCCTATTGAAAGCACTAAAATCATGCATCCACACGATTTAAAGGAGAAAACATGAAACAGGTAACAAGGGGCGTCTATTTTATCCAGGGGCAGGACGCTCTCATTCCCGATGCCCACGCCTACGTTATTGGTGAACCATCCTCCAAAGACCTCACCCTTGTCGAGGCCGGCCTGATGGGCAAGGGAAACTACAAGATCGATTGTGTTGTGGAGCTCGGTATTGATCCGGCGGATATCAAAAGGGTCATTCTGACCCATACGCACCTCGACCATATCGGATGCCTCCAAGAGATACTGGACAGGCTCCCGAACGTTGAACTCTGGATGCACAAAACTGAGGCGGAACTCCTTGAACAGGGGGATGAAAGGGCCGCATATGGGATGCAGATGTTTCAGGCTATGCTGGAATCCCACTACGGTTTTAAGCCTGGTTCCTTCTGTTTTAAAACGGATCGCAAGCTTGAGGGAGATGAAATCCTTGAAATTGGAGGAATGACCTGGGAGGTTATTCATATCCCAGGACATTCTCCGGGAAGTATCGGTCTCTACAACAGGGACATGAGGATCCTTATCCCAGGAGACGTGGTTTACTCCGATTACGCCATAGGGCGTTTTGATCTCCATGGAGCTGATGGGCCGGAGCTCAGAAAGTCTCTGCTGGCCCTCTCCGAACTGGAAGTGGATATCCTTCTACCCGGCCATAACAGTATCGTTGAAAACCTACCGCCCGGTTATATTGCCCAGGTCGCGGAGCAGTGGGGGCCTTTTCTCAAGTCCCCTCAATCCCGGTGAAAATCCTCCATCATTTTTACAAACCGGTCAAAGAGGTAAGACGCGTCGTGGGGGCCGGGAGAGGCCTCGGGGTGGTATTGGACGGTGAAGAGAGGATGCCTCTTGTGGACAATACCCTCCAAGGTGTTGTCATTGAGGTTCACATGGCTCAATTCAATGTCCTTGTCGGCAAGGGATTCGCCGTCAACGCAGAAGCCATGATTCTGTGAGGTAATCTCAACCTTCCCGGTTTTGAGATCCTTGACAGGCTGATTCGCGCCCCTGTGGCCGAACTTGAGCTTAAATGTCTTTCCCCCAAGGGCCAAACCGGTTAACTGGTGTCCCAGGCAAATGCCGAAAATGGGTCTTCTGCCTATCTGCCTTTTTATCGTATCCACGGCGTAGGTGACGGCCGCCGGGTCTCCGGGACCATTGCTGAGGAAGAGTCCGTCGGGATCAAGCCTGTCTACGGCCTCTGAATCCGCGGTCGCCGGCACGACCAGGATGGTGCACCCCCTCGCCTCGAGGGACCTCAAGATATTGTACTTGATGCCGAAATCCATGGCCACAACGCGCCTCTTTTCCTTCGTCTCGGGCCATGTGAAGTCATTTATAGAGCCTCTCAGCCTCACCGGCCTCCCCTCTTTCCAGAGGAACGGCTTGACGCACGTCACCTCTCTGGCCAGGTCCAGGCCGATCATATCAGGCCCTTTACGGGCTTTTTCCACAAGGGAGTCCGGATTGTGATCACGTGTGGAAAGAGCCGCCTTCATTGCACCTTGGAGCCTTATATGCCGAGTGAGCGCCCTTGTATCTATCCCCTCAAGGCCCGGAATATCAGAGGCCCGGAGATAATCCGCCAGGCTCATACGTGACCGCCAGTTGCTTGGCGAATGATGGTATTCCTTAACAAGGAGGGCCCTTACCTGAATCCTATCCGACTCGATATCCTGATCGTTAATCCCGTAATTCCCTATCAGAGGATAGGTCATGGTCACCATCTGGCCGCAATACGAAGGATCGGTCAGGATCTCCTGGTAACCGGTCATGCTGGTATTGAAGACCACCTCTCCGACGGATTCGCAATGTCCCGTAAAGGACCGACCTGCAAAGACTCTTCCATCCTCCAAGGCTAGCAAGGCTTTCATATCACCATGTCTTTCTTATCTTCACATTTCTAGACGCAAGCTGTGTCTTTATCTCTTTGATCGTGTATGTCCCGTAATGCACCATAGACGCTATGAGTGCCGCATCAGCCCTCCCCACCGTGAGAACATCGTAAATGTGATCAATATTTCCGGCGCCGCCAGATGCGATGACCGGGATGCTCACGTTTTCAGAAATCAAGGGAGTGAGTTCCAGTTCGTATCCCTCTTGGGTACCGTCGGCATCGATGGAGTTCAGGCATATCTCTCCGGCCCCCAAGTGTTCCGCCTCCCTCGCCCAAGAAAGGGCATCCAGACCCATATATGTCCTGCCGCCATTTGTGACTATTTCATAGCCGGACGGGATTCTTTCCGAGGATGGAACCTTCTTCACATCCATTCCAAGGACAACGCACTGGCTCCCGAAGGCCTTGGCTCCCTGGGAGATGATTTCAGGGTTCCTGACGGCTGCACTATTAACGCTTACTTTCTCAGCACCGGCAAGAAGGACACTCCGCATATCCTCGACAGTCCTGATGCCGCCTCCCACGGAAAAGGGTATAAAAATATTCTCCGCCACACGCCTCACCACGTCGATCATGATAGCCCGTCTGTCACTTGAGGCGGTGATGTCATAAAAGACGATCTCATCCGCCCCGGCCTCATAATAGAATCGAGCCATCTCAACAGGGTCACCAATATCCACGTTTTCTTTGAACTTGATGCCCTTCGTGGTTTTCCCATCTCGCACATCCAGGCAGGGGATGATCCTTTTACTCAGCATCCTGACCGCTCCACGAACAGAAGTTTTCCAAAATTCTCAGGCCTGGCGGTCCACTTTTTTCAGGGTGAAACTGCGTGGCGATAAGGTTTTTGGAGCCAATGATAGAGGGAAAATTCAACCCGTATTCCGTGGTCCCCAACACATTCTCGCTCGAAGAAGGGAAGGGATAATAGGAATGGACAAAATAGAACTCATCCTCCGGTCGGATATCTTTGCAAACAGGGTGAGATCTGGTGAGTCTCACGCTGTTCCAGCCCATGTGGGGGATCTTCAGGCGCTCTCCCTTGTCAGACAAGAGAGGTGAGGGAAACCGTTTCGCTTCCCCCCTGATCAAACCCAAACATTGGGTTTGATTCTCTTCGCTCCACCTGAGGATAATCTGGGCTCCCATGCAAATACCCAAAACCGGCATGCCCCCCGCAAAGGTCTCCTTCAAGACCTTATCGAGGCGGAGTTCTTTCAAGTCGGCAATGGCACTTCCAGCGGCCCCAACTCCTGGAAAGACAATCCGTTCCGCTTTCATTATCTCTTTCTTGTCGTGAGTAATTCGGCAAGAAAAGCCCAGGCTCTTCAAGGCCCTCTCTACGCTCTTCAGATTCCCCGCCTTATAATCAATAATAGCTATCATCACTCAGTTTTCAGCCCCAAGAGGGTCGTTTCAAATCTCCAGCACATCACAATGCGACGCACTTTACCATTACAGAGTCCTGAAGTAAAGAGGCGGAAAGGGCCCCGATAAGAACCAAAATAAGAGTTTCTGAAGAGGAGCGCCTTCCTAATTCTCACGTAACCTCGAACTCAACAGGATCCTTTTCTTTTTTTATCTTCCGCCGGATGATCTTTCGCCACGTACCGCCTTCGTTAAAACACTGCCAGCCCCAGCCGAGCCATTTCAGGAGGGAATAGGCGAGCCATAAGGCCCAGAAAAGCATGAGTATTCGATACACAAACATAGGCAGAGAAAACACCCATGGCTGCGGCATGAGGCCGGAGATCCGATCTTGGGTCCAGTGAAGCCTGAAATCGGATGATCCGTTGCCTGCGACCTGCATGTCGGGAATTCCCAAAAGACCTGTCTTGACAGCCATATAGAGCCCGATAAGGGCGGCTATTGTCCAAAGGACCAGGACGATCTGAACCATGTCAAAGGAGAACCGGCCGTTGGGTAGGGGATATTTCTTGCGCAGACCTAGAGCCAGCAGCCAACCGCCGATCATAATGGCTGTCAGCGGGTGGACCTGGGTGAGACCGAGACCGATTAACAGCCAGTGATAGGTCTTCAGGGGTGTCCACGGGATCTTTCCAAGGGCAATGGACACCAAAAGGACAACGATGAGATAGCTCCAGAAGAGGACAGCCGGACCGAGGCGGGGACCGCCCGCCCACAAAACCCATCGGCCTCTCGGCATATGAAAGGTTACGCCCGCATTGACTGCATTGGCCCCAATATCTACTTCAGGTCCTTTCGTCAACATGGACGCCTCTTCGTCTTGATGCCAGTCTATCTCCACCTTCTGGCTCCCGGGCTGTAGCGCAACGAGGACCTCGCTGGTCTGATCGCCAATAGGCTGGCTTTTACTATTTCGTTTCACTGATTGGAGTTTGATGCCCCTCGGCAGCTTGATCTTATATTGCCCGCCCCGACTCGTCCTTATCTTTACGATCAGGCCCGCCCTGGTGAACCGTTCCCCAGGCGTCCACACGAGGTCTGAACCGTCAATGGTAACGAACTGACCATCGATGGCCTGGGGTCTGGAAACCTGGATGAGGACGCCCTCCCCCGGCCAGGGTCGCCATTCAGGTCTCCAGTATCCCTGTTGATTTTGGTGGTGGATCACTGGGATGCCGGAGGTCTCACAGTGCCATATCGGACTTGCGTCCAGTATCCATGTCTCTGTCCAGGGGACGGACGTGGGGGCCTCCAACCGGATAGACTGATCCGTCTTCAAAGAGGAAGCCCATAGAGCCTTCCGGGTCTTCGGCCCCATATTAATCAAGGCCATGCGGTTGTCGACCCGGATGCCTGCCGTAGTCACCGACTCACCCTTTATCAATGGCACACTAAGGAGAATAGGCGTACCCGGTGGAGTTAGACGTGTCACTGTCGTATGGACCTGCCAGGTCAATCCGAGAGACAGGACACGTTTGACATGGACAAAGGGCAGAAAGGCCAAGGGTGTCTGAAAAGGCTTGTCATGTCCCTTGACCTTTTGCGGCGTCAACAGGAGCGAGGCTTCCACCTCTCCTCCAGGACCTACGCCCTGGACCTCCCAATCCACGCTCTCAACCGTTGCCCGTCTCGGCTTCAATGGAAGAGGGATCTGGAAGGCCTTTTCCGCCTGGGCCTTACCTATCAGGCTAACCATATGGATACCTGCCGGCATGTACCCCCACAAGACCCCGCTTTTGTCCCGCAGAAGGCCTTCTGCAGGCTGGTCATCGAGAAGAACCTTTTCTGGCAACCAGGACTTTGAATTCCCCGGCAAAGGTACGGCCGTGTCAGCGGCAGTATGGACCTCTAAGAGGATAGAGACCACATCAGAACGTATGGTTAGGGCCATCCAGGGGCTGTCCGCGCATTCCGGGAGGCAATCGGCAGGTTCGAGAAGTCTTTCTTTCAATTCCTGGAGGATTGAAGAGGGGGGATAGAGGCCTTGAGGAGAGACTTCGGCCATTACCACCCGGGGGAACACCCACAGAGGCACCAGGAGGACCATGAGAAGCGAACCATTGATCTGAGTCTTCCAACGACGAAAATCGACCAGCCCGAGAATCAAAAACCCGAGGAGAAAGACGCGGAGAAAAGCAAGGATCAGATTAACGAACGGTGACAAGAGCCGGAGGTGAATTGGGTGGTTTCGATCAACCGGGCCGTTCCACCTCATTGAAATGGATCTCCATTTCCAGGAAGGAATACCGGGGCCGGTCTGGATCAGGGCATTCGGGTCCTGGGTGAAGACGGCTTGTTCTTTGGGAGCAGATATCTTCCGAGATGAAGACAGAGTCCTGCTGTAAAGTTTTGCATCTGATTCTCCAACAACCCCCGGCCCTAGAGGGACCCTTTTTCTCTTCAATGACGGAGATTGGGCCTTATCCGTGTCAGCGCGCATGGCCTGATAAGGTCCAGCCGAAAGAGGGGGCTGTTCGAGCTGTGGGTAGATCCCCAAACGGACCTGATGGACCATGAAGGGAATAGCCGTTGCAATCAGGGTCACAATCGAAACAAGAAACCATATGCTTATTGCCTTCCTGAACCATCCGGCAGGGAGAAACCTCAAGAGGGCTGATGCGGCCAAGAGGTTGAGCCACACCATACGGGGCGAGCCGGCTTCGTGATAAATCAGTCCCAGAGTCACAAACGCCAGGAGCCCCCACACCCACCCATGGAGTCTCCACACGGCCATGCCAATAATGAGGATCAGAAAAAGGTCGAGAAGCGTCCATTGCTCAAACCATGTCCCCGGGATCACGTCCACTCCCGACGCCGTCAGGAGCCGCCATCCCGGAGGGAGGTTCAAACGGGCCGAGAGAGACTCAAAATCGTGATCCCATCCCACAGCCGGGATAAGTCGATGAGGGCCTTCAAGCCTTGACTCGGCGATCAGGTCGAGCTTACCCTTCCTGAGTTCCACCCCGGCTTTTTTTTGGCCGTTTATGCCTTGCTCCGT
Source organism: Thermodesulfobacteriota bacterium (assembly GCA_034189325.1). Classification (GTDB taxonomy): domain Bacteria; phylum Desulfobacterota; class DSM-4660; order Desulfatiglandales; family Desulfatiglandaceae; genus JAXHUM01. The sequence continues at coordinate 85,658 of JAXHUM010000116.1, read as the reverse complement.
GATGAGCTGGTCCACGCCATCCACCTGGACATGGCCGAGGAGGTTGGGTGGATTCATGGCGAGATACCATTGTCTGCTCATGACACCGGTGATCCTGTCTCTAGTGGTAAGGCCGGCACCGTCAAAATCGAGCCAAAAGGTCCTATTAAGATGGATACGATCAGGGGCTGGATTTGGGTCGCCACGGCGAATTTCAGAAAAGGTGATGCGTGCTCCCGGATTGACAACAAATGCGGGGAAGCGTTTCCAATGGTCCGGGATATTGGTCTGTTTGGGGTCAACAGGGGGTACTCCCTCTAATTTGACCATACGCAGGTGGTTTCTTGCCTCAAAACACCATATTTCTTGCCCGAATTCGGCCTTGATCGGCCCTATCTTGCTGACAGGCCCTATCATGCGTGTTTCAATTTCTACTCCCCATTGTCCAGGTCTTGTCTGGATCAGGAGTTCGCCCTCCTGGCCGAGTCTGGTAGGAAGTGGGCTTTTCACGGCCATCGGAACTGATCCATCGAGAAGCAGGCCCTTGATTGTGATCTCCCTGGCCCGACCGGATATACTCAGGTCGATCCTGTTGGCTACCTCCATTGGTATGGTGTCTTTCAGGAGACGATAAACCAGCACCTCGAGACGATCCTCCCCGCCAAGCTCTTTTTTTCCCTTTTGCAGCCAGAGACGTCCCTGGCTGTCCCACAGGGGGAAGTCCACAGGAATTCCCCCGATAGTGAGCCCGACAAGTCCGCTGGCCGGAGGGATATGAATCATCTCCGGCATACTCTTCCATTGAAACTCGCCCTCCAATTGGTGTTTACCAGGTTCCAGGAATACTTCAGGGGTTCCTGATCCGCCTACCACAGGAACGGCCACACCATCCCGTGTGACGTTTATCGGCCAGAGTCCTCCTCCGCCAGGCAGAGGCACAGGGGATCTGATGAAAAGGAGCCATTTTTGCGCAAAACGCCCCCCCTTTTCATCCAACTCCAATTGGAGTTGAGAGGGCCACACACATTGGTGAGCCGTACCGTCGTTATAAGGGCTGGGACAGAATTGACTTTCCTGGCCGTAAAGGACCCAGGTTTTCCACTGTCTCAGATCTTCTGGAATAGAGGCGTCATCGTATCCCCTGCTTGATGAAGGTGCGGCCATCACCATAGCCAATGTCAGTAGGGCGGATATACAGAATGCTCTTGTCCTGTTCATGGTCTCCTCTCAAAGATTGTTTTTTCATTCGATAGCTTGTGCCTTGCTTTTAGGCACCGCCGATATCCTGCATTGCTTCTCAAAACCCCGGCTTTTTCTTGAGTTGTCATTTTACCGGAGAAAAGCCCCCCAAGTCAAAAAGTGTCACGAATACCGATCTTTTTTGCCTTGTGTCGCTAATTGGTCTATGTTGTATTTCTCGAACATATTCAATACTCCTAAAATGGACAGACACAGGTTAGACTTCGTGCAACCACTTAGAAAGGGGAGAATAGGCCAATGAAGAGATGTGATATGATTTTGCTGATGGTCCTGATATTATTGTTTTTTGTCCCCTCAAATGGATGGTCTCAACCCTTTGGCGTGGGCTCAAAGGTTCAACAGGAAAAGGCACAACATGGTTTTTTGTGTTCGTCCAACGGCAGATTTGCTTTTGGCCAGATATCCGATTCCAGCTCAGACCAGTTTATGCTCGATACACTTACCGGAAGGCTGTGGAAGATCTCTCAGACAGGAAAAGTGGGCCTCTTCCTGGAGCCGGTTCCTTATCACACAGGAGACAAGGAATACTCTCCCGTTCCAAAGGCTACACCGCACTGCTCTTTTAAAGGGGCTGAAAAAAAATAGAGAGAGGGTCACAGAAGTCCGGAGCGGAAGTGAGATGGATCTGCCATGTGACATGAGATTGTTCGGTTCCTTCAGTAGGAGTTCTTGATGGGCCATCCGATCGAACATGCAGTAGGGATATATATAGGGTTGTTGTTGATCGCCTGTCTGGTGGCGATTATCAGCAGGCGATTGTCTCACCTGCCTTACACCATATTCCTGGTGATCGTGGGATTAGCGGTCGGCCTCCTGCCTTTCGGCCCTGAAATCGAGGAGACAGGATTCAGTCATGATCTGATTTTTTTTGTTTTTCTCCCGCCCCTCTTGTTTCAGGGGGCCTTTCATATGAGACTGGACAGACTTTTAGAGCAGTTCTGGCCTATTTTCTTTTTCGCCATACCGGGGGTGATTGTATCGACCCTTCTGGTGGGGGGTGTCGTCCATTGGATGGGAGGGATCCATTCGCTCATGGTGGCGCTCCTATTCGGGGCCCTTATATCGCCTACCGATCCGGTCAGCGTCCTTTCCCTGTTTCGGGATATCGGTGCGCCCGAAGATCTCAAGACGCTGGTAGAAGGTGAATCGCTTTTCAATGACGCAACGGGTGTGGTTCTATTCACCATTCTCCTGGAAGTCATCGTTGAGGGGCAAAGACTTGGACTGGGTGGGGCCGCCATTCAATTTCTTCAGGTGTCTGGAGGGGGACTGCTGCTCGGAGCAGGGCTGGGCCTTGTCGTCTTTACCTTAATGCGTTACCTTGAAGATCATCTCCTTGAAAACACTCTCTGCCTGGTGTTGGCGTATGGGGCCTTTTGGATGGCTGAGGTCTTACATATATCAGGCGTCATCGCAACAGTCATGGCGGGGCTGATGATGGGAAACTACGGTCGACACCTGTCTATGAGCAAAAAGACCACGGAGACTGTTGAAACCTTTTTTGAGTCTATCGATTTTATCATCAATTCACTTCTATTTATTCTGATCGGTTTGGAACTTCGCGAAGTGTCCCAGGCTATTCCCTGGATAACGGTACTTTCGGCTGTCGCCGGGATGCTTCTGGGCCGGGCCCTCGTGACTTACGGCCTTTATTGGATTTTGAATCAGATAGGAACAAAGAGACCCAGAAGATGGACGCACATCCTGTTTTGGGGTGGCCTGAGAGGGTCCATTCCGATTGCGCTGCTCCTTCACCTGCCGGCCGAGGGCATGCTGGCGGAATGGAGGACGACCCTTTTGATGGCGGGTTTTGGGTGCGTCTTTTTCTCTCTGGTGGTCCAGGGAGTGACAGTGGGGCCGCTTATGCGTAAACTTGGTGTCGTGGGGGTGAATGGGTCAGTGGAAAAATCACCATTGAAGGATTCTTAAGAAATTAGTATTTTGAGAATTTCGTAAAAGACTCAAGTTCAAGGCCTTAAAATCCGGAGTGAGGCGTCGTCATCTTTCGCCCCTGTGAGGAAGGATACGGCCTGACGCGGATATGGGACATTTTACGAGGCCGTCACCATCAATTTGTTGACCATAGGCTTTTAACAAAGGGGAATAAATGTAGACTTGTGTAAACCAAGTGAAAGGAGGACGAAATGGCTTTCAAGGTAATCAATGTTTCTGATTTTCCGGGCTTTTCTGTTGAAGAAGGGGTCAAGATCATCAAAGATGCAGGGGCGGAATATGTCGGAACACTATGCAAAAATCAGCAAGAGGTTCTGGCTGCTGCGTCTGATGCCGACGCTATTGTGGGTTTATTCACCATAGGCATGCTTTCCTTCACAGGCGAGATGATGGCCGGTCTGAAAAAATGCAAGGTGGTTGCTGTTCCCGGCATCGGCTATGATGGCATCGATCTCAATGCTGCCACTGAGCATGGGATCTGTGTTGTTAACAACCCTGACTACTGTCTGGAAGAAATGGCGGATCATACCATACTCCTACTCCTTGCCCTTGCCAAAAAGCTTGTCATCACCGTGGACAGTGTCAGGGAGGGCAAATGGGACAATGCAGGATTTCACACCATACGCAACTATGTGCTTCCACCGGTCTTCAGATTGAGCAGGCAGACCTTGGGCCTCATCGGTTTCGGCAATATTCCTCGGGCCCTTATTCCTCGAGCCAAACCCTTTTTCTCCAGGATCATCGCCCATGATCCATACGTTCCAGCAGAGGTACTGCAAGAATTCGGAGTCGAGCCTGCGACCATGGAGACCCTTCTTAAGGAATCGGACTTTGTCTCCCTTCATTCCGCCCTCACTGAGAAGAATCATCATATGATGGGAATAGACCAGTTCAAGTTGATGAAGCCCACGGCCTACTTTGTAAATACTGCTCGCGGAGGTTTGGTGGATGAGGAGGCCTTACACAAGGCACTTTCCGAGGGAATTATCGCAGGCGCTGGACTCGATGCCATGGAGCCTGAGCCCCCAGCCCCTGACAGCCCCCTCATCAATCTCCCCAATATCATCATCACCTCCCATACGGGACAGTACTCTGTAGAAGCGGATGACGAGCTTAAGGCAAATCCTTTTGCGGACATCAAAAGGGTGATTGAGGGCAATTGGCCAAGGGAGATCGCCTTTCGAAATCCCGCAGTAAAAGAGAAGTATCTGGCCAAATGGAGAAAGTGAGACGGACATTCGCGAACATCCCCGCCGCAAGCGGCGGGGAATAAAACTTTAATCGATCAAACAGACTGTTGCGTAAGACACAAAGCCTATTTTCCTTACTTCCCTCTGCCCCCCTTAGCTTGAAAAAGGGGACAAGACGTTGGTGAGACATGCCTCATGAGACACTTGTGTTTCATGATCGGAGTGAGGCACTCCCTTTTCTCTTCCAGAATCCGCCACTTCAGCCCAATAAAAGAAAAACTGACTATTCTGCACCATAAACATCCGAAATGAATACTTATTCTATACTCTTACTTGATCCGTGGGCAAATGGCTTTATTGTCAGCAAAGCAAAGTGACGACTTCCTGCGGCGCACCTCATCAATGCTCCTTCTTTTAAACTGTTTCATATCAATATGTTATCCTTAATGACACAAAACGAGACAACATTGTCTCATGCCTTAGGCGAGACAGACCGACAGGGCCTGTCTTTGATATAAGGCCAATGACCTTAAGCATTTTATATCATTAGGAATGAACCTGATTTCAATTATTCAAGCCTCCCCGGCACAAATGTTGAAACTATACATTTACAGAATTTTACCTCGCAGGGCAGACAACTATAAAGGGTGTCGGGCGATGCAGTATGGTGAAGCAACGGGACAGTATTGCCCGGAGAAGGAGGAGGTGATAGGATCATGATGAAATTAGACGAGTTAAAGAAAGATTTGGATCTTATCAACGCGATAGACTGGGAGATGACGCCCGAAGAGGCGGTCAGGTTATATCTCGAATGGGGGAATAATTGGTCACAAGGGAAACAGATGGTGAATTCAAAGAGCGATGTATCTCATTATTTTGTATTAAATACCTGGGAGGATGACCCGGTGATCTATCTCATACGCCGCAATTCTGAAGGATCAGTCGAACTGGCCGAGTTGGATCTTCCCAATGAACTCAAAGACCATATCAAAGCCACCCACAAGCGAAAGGGTACTTATGGGCTTGATGGTAAGGCAAAGCAGTGGCTCAAAGAAGAGTTGGATGCTGCCTGACCATCGAAGAAGACGGAATCATTCCCCTGAAATTCTATGTGTCATACGATTGATTCATTGCCTTTGGATCTTGATTTTGATTGTTTCCCGGTAGTCCTTGCCTCCCCTCATGCCTGGTCCATATGCCTTCCCCTTTGTTCGAATATTGAATTCACTCCACATACCTTCTTGCATATCAAAAAGGCACAATTCCTGCCCCGCTGAACTCCCGCTCACGCCGGGGCTTTTCATGAAAGACCGATCTTCAGCGGAAAAATAGGCCATATGACCTCTTATGGCCGTCAGGGAATACACCCAACGAACTTGAGCACTCAGAATCGACCCTGACTCATTGCCCATTCTCACCCTCAGGCTGTCAGTGAAATGGTCGCCGACCTTGAGCGGATGACCGGGAAATCTCGGCATCCAAAAAATCTCGTATTCCATAGCCGGACAGGCTGCATCGATAATCGGCCGATAACGTCCGGAACCCCCTGAGAATGAGTAATAGCTTAATGTCCCGTCCTTTTTAAGGACCCCTTTGAATGACACCCCTTCAAATGTCCTGATCCGGCGTCCATCGTTTGTTTGTTCGACCACCTTGGCTGTGATACTAATGCTGTCTTGTGCCGCACTTTCAGAAATCTTATATCTCACCATACGCTTTGCGACTTGGCGGACGTTCCCACGGGGGGATCTGAATTGAAGAATGGAGGTCTTCTTGGACAACCATGTTTGACCGGGCTTCAACTTGTAGTAAAAGGTGTAGTCGGAGGCATGTGCGTGGCGGGACCAGAACGTTGAACCGAACCCGAACAGTAAACAGGCCGTCAACATATATGCGTTAAAACGTATGGCTTTTTCCATTTTTTTATCTCCTCTCGACGGGCACTGGTAATTCATTGACCTCTCTAACCCCTTTCCTTAAAGAAGCTGTGTAACCCCCCTCCCGTTTGATTTCACCTGCCACGACAATGTTCATTCTCATATAGAAGAGCTTTTCCGAACCATGAGACAGACGGCTTTCTGAGTTTCGGCCTTCGGCAACGATCCCTCTCCTCTATTCTCATACTCCTCACCTCAGAATTACAAGAGGTAACAACAATATGATAAAATACCTTGACAAGAAAACCCCCTCCTCTTATAGAATAATCCTCTAGTTTCTTTCTAATCTCATTTCAACTCTGTACGAAATTTATCTGAAAATCGGAGATGCCTTAGAGTTAACACGGTCATCTGGAACGTCTAACCCTTTCGCGCGATACTTCAAACCTACTGTAGAGATAGTACTTCACTCAAAAATTCGTACCAGCAGTTATCCATTTTTATTGATTGTTTGCAGTTTTGTTCTAACCTCAAAGCGACATCTTTATCCAAATTCTCATTGATGTGTCCTAAAGCATGCAGGGGTATCGTTCATAAAGGGATACAAGCCCCTTCTGCCCGGTCTGATGAGCGCGTCGTACTCTCAGAGTTCCTGATAACCCTATAGAAGCGACTTACATTTTAGGAGACTTTGCCTATGAAAACAAGGATTACCGAGTTATTCGGAATTGATTATCCGATTGTGTTGGCTGCCATGGCCTGGATTACCAATGGAGATATGGTCGCTGCCGTATCAGAGGCCGGAGGACTGGGTACGATAGGCCCAAACGCCGGTGCCAGGTTTGTCACGAAGGATGTCAATGAAACCGGCGAAAGACTCCGGGAACAGATCAACAGGGTGAGGGCTATCACCGACAAGCCCTTTGCCGTTAATCTTGTCGTTGGAGCAGCCGGACTCGATAAGCAGTTCAGCGAGCGATGCGTAGAGGTTGCGATTGAAGAACAGATCCCCGTGGCCGTTGTTTCTCAGGGGAGTCCTTTAGCACATACTGAAAGGTTGAAAAAGAAGGGGATAAAAGTCATCCATGTCTGTGCCGCGGTGAAACATGCAAAAAAGGCCGAAGATGTGGGAGTCGACGCTGTTGTCGCCTCCGGCACGGACGGCGGTGGACACAGCGGCTTCGACCAAAACACCACCTATTGTCTTGTTCCCCAGATTGCCGATGTAGTAAAGATCCCGGTCATTGCGGGGGGAGGTGTGTGCGACGGGAGGCAGCTTACCGCGGCCATTGCGCTTGGTGCGGAAGGGGTCTATGTGGGAACACGCTTTATCGCCACAAAGGAATGTCCCGCACACAAGAACTACAAAGATGTCTTACTCAAAAGCAGGGATGGAGACACCATGGCCATCCGCCACGGCAATGTGGCCGTGCCGGGATCGGGGAATAAAGGTTTTGCGGAAGCGCGTCGAGGCTCTGTCAGATTGGTCCTTGACGACACTATAAGGCGGTTTTTGGTGGAGAATCAGGGCTTTATTGATTTTGATTCCTTGATCGATTCCCTTTCTCATCCTGAGGACAAGCGTATTAGCCAGACAGCCGCATCCATGATCTATGGTGATTTTGATTCCGGGTTTGTCGCGGCTGGACAGGGTGTGGGCCTGATCAACGAAGTCCTCTCATGCAAAGAGGTCATCGAAAAGATCATGAAGGAGGCTGAGATCGCTCAAGGGAGGTTACAGCCGTAAAGACTTGCCGGATCACCTTGAAAAAAGCATCCCTTCAGGCGAGGAGACAATACAGCCAGCAGGAACGCCTGAATATCGGCAGTGGATTGGCCGGATTATCAACATTCATTCAAAAGGAGATTGGCCCATGGAATGGAAGACCAGGATCACAGAGGTTTTTGGATGTAAATACCCTATTGTGCAGGGTGCTTTAAGCGGGTTTGGAACTGCTGAGCTGGCCGCGGCGGTATCAAATGCGGGAGCCCATGGCGGTATCACTGCCGGAGCTTACAAATCGGCGGAAAAGCTACGTGACGCCATTAAATTATACCGAGATTTGTCGGACGAGCCTTTCTCCGTCAATATCAGCAGGACCCACTGCCCCGACGAGGAGGGCATGCTTAAGGTCGTGCTGGAGGAAAGGGTCCCTGTGCTTGAGACTGCTGTCTACAACGCTGATGATTTTGGTAAGAAGGCCAAGGATGCGGGGATGAAATGGATCCATAAGGTGGCCACTCTGAAGCATGCCGAGCATGCCCAGGAAGCGGGTGCGGACGCCGTGATCATAGTCGGGTTGGAAGGCATAGGAAAGAAGAACATTGATCAACTCACTACCATGACTACCCTGTTCTGGGCCAAGGATTTGGAGGTCCCTCTGATAATCGCCGGCGGACTGGGAGATGCACGAGGGCTTCTGGGAGCTTTGACTATGGGAGCCGACGGCATTATGATGGGGACCCGGTTTATGGGAACAAAGGAATGCCCGATTGGGGAAAAGCACAAGATATCGATGATCAATCTGCCTCCGGACAATCTTCAATTGAAACACCGATGTCTCAACATGCCTGACCCCGAGGCCTTTCAAGAGCTTGAGGATCTGAGAGGAAAGATCCCCATGGAAAAATGGATTCCAAAACACTCTGCCCTGTTTCTTAAGGAGAAAGGGTGGAAAGATGCTATATACTCAGGAGTTGAAGAGGGAGAGGAGAAAGAATGGATGTCTTCCCTGGTCTCCGAGGCTGTAGCGGTTATTGATGATATCCCCACGTGCGCGGAATTGGTTGACCGGATCATCAAAGAGGCTGAAGTCATGCTGGACGGTTTCGAGTTTCTGAAATCATGGAGAGAAACAAGACAGTAGAATCTTTTTCTCACTCAACTGTCCAAAAACAGAAAGCTCATGCGGCTAGCCCGCATTCCTCACGAAAAAGATATTCCGGGAACATCCAGCGAAAAATTGAGCTGATCAAGGGCACCTGGACATAGAATGAAGATATTTCCTGACGGCGGTACACCAAAAAAAAACCTCTGGCCCCGCATCCGGGATTCACGGATGTTTTTGGGCATACCTTTCCATTGCATTTTCTTGTTGAAGAGTGTTGAAGGTGTCTTAAGATGCTTTCACATCCATCACCCCCCCAATAAATCACATAGGCACAACGCTTTCTTCTCAATCAAACAGTCGTTGAAATATTGCACACAATGCTGTAAATGTAATCTAATAAGGCATTCCGAAACAAACAGCATGTCGAGGAATATGACATTATGGATATGAAAAGGGATTATTATGAGGACATTCAACTTCTCACCGATAAATCCCTCTGGTTTTGGTTTGTGACCTTTGTCGTCTCTCTCGTTATCTTTCCCTTTCTTGCCCCCAACTATTACATCTACATGGCCAACTATATGGCCATCCACATTATTGTCACCGTAGGGTTGAATATTCTGGTGGGATACACAGGACAGATATCTCTGGGGCATGCCGGTTTTTTTGCTATAGGCGCCTATGTTACGGTCCTATCGATGAACATCTTGCACCTCCCTTTTTTGCTGGCGCTGATTTTCGCAGCCTTGGTTGCAGCCCTTTTTGGGTTTGTCCTAGGTCTTCCCGCGCTACGGCTTGAAGGCCCCTATCTGGCCATCGCCACGCTCGGCTTCGGTATGGCCATCACCCAGGTGATTGGACGTTGGCAGGTCTTTGGAGGCAGAATGGGGATCGAAGCGCCCCCCCTGGATATCTGTAAACCCTTTTTCTCCTACGTGCTGGAGAGTGACAGGCAGTTGTATTTTCTGATCGTTGCCATTGCCTTTCTCCTGACATTGGGGGCGAGGAACTTAATGAAAACAAGAGTGGGGAGGGCCTTCATCGCCATCAGGGACAGTGACATCGCCGCTGAGACCATGGGGGTCAACCTGATGCTCTACAAGACATTGGCCTTTGCAGTAAGCGCCTTTTATACGGGTGTGGCGGGAGGTCTCTTTGCCTTTCTCTTGGGCTTTATTAGTCCCAGCACGTTCAACTTCATCCTCTCCATCTATTTCCTTGCCTTTGTGATTGTCGGAGGCCTCGGTTCCATTCTCGGGTCCATCATGGGGGGGATGGTCATGACCTGGCTTATGCTCACCCTCGATAAGGTGCAGGAACTTCCTCACATCGGTGCCGTGTTGGCCTCCTTTTCAGAAAGATGGATGAGCATTGTAGGGCTGCCCAATATATCGAGCATTATTTTCGGGTTGATTATTATTTTGCTAGTGGTTTTTGAACCCCTCGGCCTGTATGGATTCTGGATAAGGACAAAGATCTACTGGAAGACATGGCCCTTTTAGGGGCTTGGGAGTCAGCGAATGTTTTTTCAGCTTTTTTTAAGCGGCCTTTCTTTTGGAAGTCTTTACGCGCTCATTGCCCTGGCAATGGTCATCATCTACAAGACATCTGAGGTCCCCAATTTCGGCCAAGGTGAGATGGCTATGCTGTCCACCTTTGTCGCCTATGCGCTTCTCGAAACTTACAGCCAGTCCTTTGCGGTTTCTTTCATTGGGGCACTTGCCTTTGCGGGCCTCCTGGGCGCCTTTCTGGAATTCGTTTTTCTAAGAAGGGCCAAAGAACCCAACATCCTAAGCCTCATTCTCATCACCCTCGGTTTTCAGATGATCCTCTATGGGTTTGCCAGCTGGAAGTGGGGGGCTGACCAGAGAGACCTTCCGTTTCCTGTCTCAGACTTTGATGTCTTAACCATCGGACCGGCCTTTGTAAGCTATCTAAACATTGTGACCATTTTGATCTCTCTCATTTTAATGCTTATTCTCTTCCTGTTCTTCAAATACACGAAGATTGGTATCGCCATGAAGGCGACCCAACAAAACGCTATGGCAGCCAGAATCAACGGAATTCGCACCAACAGGATACTCTCCTTAACCTGGGCCTTGAGTTCCGTGATAGGGGCTGTGGCCGGTATTTTACTCGCGCCCATCGCCACCCTCGATCCAAACCTCATGCTCGATCCCCTTCTCAAAGGTTTTGCCGCCGCAGTTTTGGGCGGTATGACCACATTGGTCGGTGCGGTGCTGGGAGGCTTTATGTTAGGTATCATTGAGAACCTCTTTGGTGGGTATGTCTCCCTTGAATTCAAATCCATTGTCTCATTCCTTGTCATTGTACTGGTTCTCTGTTTTAAGCCGAGCGGCCTCTTTGCCAGACATTACGTCAAAAAGGTATAAATCGGATGGGACCTGAACCACCTCATGAGTGCCCGCTTTAAGATTAGGTGATAGCAGGGACTTCATAGATATATTCTCCCGTTCTCCAACTTCGGCCCCACCTTCTAACATCTCTCTGGACATCAGACCCCGATTCTCTGTTGATAAAGGGAACATTCCGTACGCGGCGTAATGAGTTATACGCATGCTTGCAGGGCCGAATCTCCTTAGGTATCATCACGGTTTCTTTTTGGTTGACAATCTCTAACGAAAAGCTATGGTTATCAAATATATCAAGCAGTTTTAAAAAATCCGAAAGGAATTGCTCAGTGGGGTGTGGAGCCTCAACATCAGTTCAAAGGAGACCAGGGTATGGCGATTTCAAATAAAATTGGAGAATTCATTGAAAAATCTTCATGGATCAGGAAGATGTTTGAGGAGGGGCAGGAAAGAAAAGCAAAATACGGAGCGGATAATGTCTTTGACTTCAGCCTGGGGAATCCGGACCTGGAACCTCCTCCGCAGCTCAAAAAGGTCCTGATCGACATGATCAATGACCCTTCTCCTGGTCAACACCGCTACATGCCAAACGCCGGATTTATAGAGACGCGGAAGGCTGTCGCAGACAGCCTGAGTGCCGTCAACCAATCGACCTTTTCCGCAGACGATATCGTCATGACGGTTGGGGCCGGGGGCGCTTTGAATGTTGTCCTGAAGACGATTCTCAACCCCGGGGAAGAGGTGATTATTCCGACGCCCTATTTCGTCGAATACAACTTTTACATTGACAACCACCAGGGAATACCCAAGACGGTGAACACAAGGCCCGATTTCTCCCTCGATCTGGAAAGCATCTCTCAAGCGGCGACCCCTCAAACGAGGGCCGTCCTCATCAATTCGCCGAATAATCCCAGCGGAAAGATCTTCCGGAAAGAGGAGTTGGTCGGGCTAGCCGATCTTCTCACAGATTTGAGCAACAAATATGGACAACCCATTTACCTGATTTCCGATGAACCATACAAAAAGATAGTTTATGATGACTTATCAGTCCCCAGTGTTTTTGACATTTACAACGAGAGTTTTGTTGTGACATCCTTCTCAAAAGATCTTTCATTGCCGGGCGAGCGGATTGGGTATGCCGCTGCACACCCGGATATTTCTGAAAAAAAGATGGTTTTAGAAGGCATGGTCCTCTGCAATCGAATCCTCGGGTATGTCAATGCCCCGGCGATAATGCAGAGGGTGGTTTCTCTTCTCTTGGATGTCACGGTTGATATTTCCGTTTATCAGAAAAGGAGAGACATGCTTTGTGACGGTCTTGCTTCCTTCGGATACAATTTTATCAGACCTGAAGGGGCATTCTATCTTTTTCCGAAAACTCCGACAGAGGATGATGTCTCTTTTGTGCTCGCTCTCCAGGAGGAGAATATCCTTACAGTACCTGGTGGTGGTTTTGGAGGACCGGGCCATTTCAGGATAGCTTTTTGTGTGGAGGATAAAGTGATTGAAAAGGCCCTGCCTGGTTTTGAAAAAGTGATGAAGAGCTTTCATAGAAAAGGATAAAGGATGTACTCAAAAATCATCTCTTTGCGTTTTCCGAAAAGGACGGTGGACCAGCCCATTGCCGTCCGCCTTGTCAAAGATTTCAACCTCTCCTTCAACATCCTCAAGGCGACTATATACCCCAGAAAAGAGGGTTTCATGGTCCTTGAACTGAGTGGGAAACGGAGGGATTTTCAGAATGGCATTCGTTACCTAAAAGGCCTTGGCGTCAAAGTCGAAAATGTTGGTCAGGATATTAAGCGGGATGAAGGTAGATGTTTCCAGTGCGGAGCCTGTACCGCGATTTGCCTGACCCAAGCCCTTTATATCAAGAGGCCCGAAATGGAAGTGATCTTCGACAGTGCCAAGTGCAGTGCCTGCGAATTGTGTGTCTCTGCATGTCCGGCCAGGGCCATGGTCGTGAGTTTTGACAAGAGCCTCCTTGATTGATTCCTGAACTTAACAGGCTGTTTGGCTCGGCATCGATAGCAGGCTACGTATCGCATTTGAATAACAGCGAAATCGCCCTGGAAGTTGACTTCTTATCTCAAATAACGTATAAAAAGCAAAAAAATAGCTACGGACAAATAAATACATTCGTGTAAAACTGAATTGAATTCTAGGCACAGGGTTCTGGCGGGAATATCCGATGACACTCAATTAAAGAGAGTCTGACCGACCACAGCCCGGCCCCAATAGATACCCTTCAAATCAATTGGAAGCCTTTGGGATGGGGAAAAAATACCAGATCGTGACGGTTATTGTTGTGAGCCTTGTTGTTGTTGCCTTTTTCCTCAGCATCTATATCTCTGTGGAAGAGACAATGCCCGACAACACCGTGGTCGTCATCACACTGGAAGACAAACTCTATCATTCCATTCATTTTGATTATTTGTGCGTTGCCGGCAAGACGGCAAAGACCACGACTTTGTCAGAGGCCCGTTCCAAGGGATACAAACCCGATCCTCATTGCCAGAGTCTGGGGTATTTCAGGGGGAACAAGCGTTTTCTCTTCCACCATCTCCTCGCCAAGCTCGGGATCAAGGCGAACAGTCGATGGGACAGGTATGGAAGCTGGTTGTGGTAAGACCACAGGGTCTTCATTTTTTCTTTCAGTAAGCCACTATTTTTTGATAAAATCCCGTCTTGACGGCAGCGATACTCTCCCCCGCTTGTCATTTTATCCAAACCACCTTATTTGAGATGTTGCACTGTCATCAAATCCGATCGAACAGGGGAAGATAATCCTATGCCCGCTCTCTATATTGTGAAAAACGACGGTCAAATCTTCACGTTTCCCTTTTCCAAAGAAAGGATAACGATCGGCCGTAGCAAAGACAACGATTTGGTCCTCTCTGAAAATACAGTCTCCCGACGCCATACCTCAATCTCGAAACAAAAAAATGGGTATATGATTTCTGATCTAGGCAGTTATAACGGCACCAAGCTTAATGGAGAGCCGATTGCAAGCAGCCGTCTGAAGAATAACGACGCCATCCAGATCGGCTTGGTTAAACTGACCTTTCTCACCGGATCAGACACTCCCTCAGAAGATGAGGGTGACTCCGTGGTCCTTTCCGTTGACAATGATCGCGAAAGGGAAGGGCAGCAGATCATTCAAAGCAGTCCCCTCAAAGGCCAGGGACAATCCAGTGAACTCCTGTACTCTTTGAGTGACAAGCTGGAACGCAGGGAAAATCACCAGGACAATTCCCCGGAGCAGGGGGCATTTGAGACCCAGGAGTATCTTTTTAACCTCGCCAGAAGCAACAAAGTCCTCTTTGTCCTCTACGAGATAAGTCGACAATTGCACCAGATCCATGACTTTAGAGAACTTCTCAAGAAGATCATGGATCTCATCTTCATGGTCATTGATGCTGATGATGGTTTTTTGGTCATTGCCGGAGGTTCAAAGGGAAATCAGCTTATTCCTGTTGTCGTTAAATACAGAGATGGACGCAAAACCGCCCGGAGAGAAATCAAGGCAAGTCGAACGATTATCGATAAGGTTATGCGAGATAGGGTTGCTCTCCTGACCTCCAATGCAATGGCCGATTCCAGACTGGACGGGGCCAAGAGCGTCATGATTCAGAAGATCAAGTCGGCCATATGCGTTCCTCTGTGGAGGAAAGACAAAATAATCGGGGCCATACAGTTGAACAGCGTAAGATTTGACAATCAGTTCAAACAGGACGATCTTGAACTGCTGAAAGCTATAGGCAGCCAGGCGGCAATGGTCCTGGAACAGGCGGCCTTGAACGAGCAGATCCGTGAAGAGGAACGTTTCCGAGACCGATTGGAGAGATTTCATTCCCCACAGGTCATTGAGATGATCATGAAGGGCGGACAAGACGCACAGGACGACATGATGGAACCAAAGGAGGTGACGGCAACCGTTCTCTTCACCGATATAATCGGTTTTACGACGCTCTCTGAGACCATGCCTCCTCGTGAGGTAAATATACTGCTAAACCGTTATTTTTCTCGGACTACCGACATCATATTCGCTCATGACGGCACCCTCGATAAATACATTGGAGACGGTTTGATGGCTGTTTTCGGGGTGCCTATGGAAACGGATGACCATGCGGAAAGGGCTGTGCGTGCTGCCCTTGAAATCAGAAAGCGCCTGAGAAGCATGATGGAATTAACGAGGAAGGAGTGGAGATTTGACATTCGTATCGGCATCAATACCGGGCGAATCCTTGCGGGGAATATCGGCTCTCCAAAAAGGATGGAGTATACGGTCATAGGAGACCCTGTGAACCTGGCTTCAAGGCTTGAATCGATTGCCAGGCCGAACGGTATTGCTATCGGCGAGGAAACATACAAACTTGTAAAAAACAGATTCAACATTCAGGTTCTGGGAGCAAGGAAGGTCAAGGGGAAAAGCAAAGACATCATGGTTTATGAAGTGGTGGAACAGCAATAAGCCTCGACACCTGGGAGCAATGCCAAGGCTCTACCATGACGATTATCATTCCGGATGGTCCTCCTTCCGTATAAAAGAGGCTATGTTCTTTTTTAGGAGGTGATATTCATCGGTCATGTTTCTCAGTCTTTTCTTGCACTCTGCAGCGTAAGCCTCCACCTTCCTCTGCCTCATCTTAAGATCGGTAATATCCGTACTTATTACCATACAGGCTTGAATCTTCCCGGAGGAGTCCTGAATCGGTTCGACATCAGCAACAATGTCGACATATCCTCCTGTACCGGTATCGTATTGCCATTCCCTTCCCTTGATCGATTCTCCCTTGAACACACGAAAGATTGTCTTCCTGAACTTCTCTCGATAAGCCTTTGATACCAGGACCAATGGGCTTTTCCCTACCATCTGGGAGGAGGCGTAACCGAAATGTGTCTCACAGGCCCTGTTCCAACTGGATATCTTACCCCTGGAATCGATATTGAATGCGGGGGATACTCCGCTCGCTCGATCGTCCCTGTGAGGTTTTTCGTTCTTACTCACATCCTGGATAGTCTGAATCGCCCCTATAATCCTGCCTGAGCCATCTACAATCGGTGCGGTATTAATGATAGCCTCCACTCCCTCTTTCTGGTAGGGTAGCCGGGTTTCCACGGTAAAACATCCTGTATCCGTGCTCGAGGCGATAAACTCCTCATGTCCGGTTGGAAGAGAATTCGGGTAATCAAGTATTCTGTCTGCAAGGCTAGCCTTACCATCCGACAGAAATCCTTCCCACACAGGTCTGCCCAGGATATCCTTCGACCGTATGCCGCTGATCTCCTCACAACCTCTATTCCACTGGACAACACGGTGCTTGTTGTCCAAAACAAAGGTAGGAATGGGAGATCTCTTAAGGATCTCTTCAAGATATCTCTTGGATTCCCTCAACATCTTCACCTTCATCTGTTCCCGTTCCAGGGCCTCTTCTCTGTCACTTTCAAACATGAAAGCAAAGAAAAGGATGGCGGCCAGTCCCACGAGATAAAAACCAAGAGAATAAACCGCTGTAATCTCTAGGGGTATCAAGTTATTGAAAAGATACCCCCTATTCAGGAGAAAAATAGCAATGCCGCTTTCGATAAAGACTAAACATGCCCAGATTGTCCCCCACATATATCCGGCCAGGAAGATAGCAAGAAGGATCAGGACCCCATTCCATATCCATGACAGGAGTGTCAGCCCGGTTGCAGAGACACCGCCGTTGTTCCATCTGATAATAATCAGCAGGGCCCACAGGATAAAGACAGCATAATTCCCGATGAGTTCCGGCTTTTTCGTTATCCTCAAAAGAATTATTGCCGTGACACCCAGAAAAGACGCTGCCAGACAGGCATGAAAAAGAAGAAAGGCATGTATGGAATAATAAAACAGGCCCAAAAAGATGGTGGCAATAACAAAACCGATTTCAAATAGATTAAGGGCTCGGGTTTTCCTTAAACTATCAGAATCGGTAATAACTGTTCCACCGTTCAGGAAGGCTTGAAAAAGCTGTCTCAAATTCATTACGCATCAATCTTTATGTATCTGATTCAAAAGGCCCATTCATGGGCAAAAGACCGTTATCCGGAAACCATCAGTATTTCGAGAAATGCGGTCCCTAAAAAATTTCTATCTTTCCATCTTCATAAGCTATCCCGGTGATACTGGTGGTGCCGTCACTAAAGATAGGACGTGAGTTTAAAGGGGCGTTGATGGTCACCATGCAGGAGTCCGAGGGCGGTCCCGGCATATTCTGAATCGTATAGTCAAGTCTATGACCCACAGGAATATAGATATTGAGTGCTGCCTTGACCTGACCGATCGCAGGTGCGTTTGGGGGATCATCATGGGCAATAATAAGAGTATCGCCCGGAGCCGGTGGGAAAAAGGTGTAATTCTCAAAAAGATACATGATCTGGGCCTCAAGGATCTGCTTCATCATAACCTTCGCTTCCGTGCCCTTGGCCCGCTGGACATATGTCCTGTAAGCAGGAACGGCTGTTGCCGCCAGGATCCCCAGTATGACAATAACGATCATTAACTCAATAAGGGTGAATCCCTTTTGTTGCTTCACTCAATCCCCCTCATTTGATAAGGCCTTGTGTTCAATCCCCTTTGCCGAAAGGATAAGATTCATTCCTTTCGCTTTCGGGTTCGATAGAGAAAGGAGGTATCCTTTACGAGAATCCTTTGTGTAGGACAGCCTGTCTAAATAAGCTATTTCCGACTCTCTGAAATAGAGATACTTGGGGATAAGCTCAATGAGCTTATCGGGATATAAGTTCCCTTCATAATGGGCGAATCGCTTTAAGGCTCCGTCAACCATAAAAAGCAGTATCCGTCCCTTTTTGGCAAAATCAACGGTGCGCTGAGGAGGTGGTTCACCTCCGAATAATATCACCCCCCACATCACGGCGATCAAGACGGATGAGAGGATGAGAAAATATTGAAATGGGCCCCACTTCTTTTTGGTTGCCTTTTTTTTAGATGCCTTATCGCGCCTGTCCAACATATCGGATCCGACTTCCGAAACAGAGTGAAGCATGGCGCATTGAAAACATCTCTGTACTCCCGGCCTAACTTCTTCTGCGCAATCACTGCAGATTGGGGTATTGCAGCTGTCACAAAAATACTCCGCCTTTCGATCTGGATGATTTTTACACTGCATCTACTCTCTAACCTCGAACATTAGACCCTTCTCATTGTCACTATGCCCTATCCAGGCTTATCACACTGTGAGCTGGTAACTCTCCATTTTTTTTGGATCCACCCCATCCAAACATCGATCGAAAAAGGAGGACCGGCAGTTTGTTTCTCTTTAGAGCCTTCGATCCTACAGACCATCAGACTGATTATCTATCTCTTTGCCTCAGGGAGATACCACCTTTAGAGACATCAAGGTTGAGGGTTGGACCTCAAGTCATTCCTACAATAGGGACAGACAACCCAGTCCGGCTGTACAATCCTTTTGCAGGACGTGCAAGTGGGGATCAACGGCCTTTGACAGAAAGGGCAATCTTTGAAATCAACACTCACAGACTTTCCACAATGAGAGCACACCGTCGTCAACTCTTCCTTCTGGTAAACCGCCCTCAGGACCTCTTCAATAGAGGTGATACCCCTCCGGACTTTCTCCATACCACTGTAACCCAGAGTTGTCATGCCTGTGACCACTGCCGCGTCTCTAATGGTATCAACACTTGCGCCTGACTGGATTAGCTCTCTGAGCTTATACCCCATAACCATGACTTCTTCGATGCAGGTCCGACCCTTGAATCCTGTATCGCCACAAAGGGCACATCCGGCACCTCTATAAAACTTAAATGGGAGTTCTTCTTCATTCATGCTTAACCGGGAAAGCAGTTCCGGGTTCGGAACATATTCCTCTTTGCAATCCTGGCAGATGACCCGGACAAGCCTCTGAGCAATGACACCAACGACTGCCGATGAAATAAGGTATTCCGGAATTCCAATATCAACGAGTCGCGTGACGGCTGAGGGGGCATCATTGGTGTGTAAAGTTGAAAGAACCAAATGTCCGGTCAGAGAGGCCTGAAGGGCTATTTCAGCGGTCTCCTGATCTCTTATCTCACCAACCATAACCACATTAGGGTCCTGTCTCAAAATGGAGCGGAGAATATAGGGAAAAGTCAGGCCCACCTTTTCATTGATCTGTACCTGGTTGATACCGGACATTTCGTATTCTACAGGGTCTTCGACGGTAATAACATTGACCTCTTCGGATCTGATTTCTCTCAGGCACCCGTAAAGGGTCGATGTCTTCCCGCTCCCTGTAGGTCCGGTGATCAAGATCATCCCTTGAGGTCTCCGGATAAAGTTCCTCAACAGAGAGAGATTCTGCTCACCAAATCCGATTTCATCGAGGGAAAGAGAGACCGCATCTTTGTTCAAAATCCGAATAACGGCCTTCTCGCCGTAAAAGGTCGGGAGGGTCGAGACCCTCAAATCGACCGGAGACCTCTTAGTCCTGACCTTGATCCTGCCATCCTGAGGGAGTCTCTTCTCAGCGATATCCATCCCACCCAAGACCTTAATGCGAGAGACTATGATAGGCTGAGTCCATTTTGGAAGTCTGATAGCATCTTGGAGCACACCATCAACACGATTTCTCACCCTGACATCCTTCTCTTGGGCCTCAATATGAATATCGCTTGCCCCCTTTTTAATGGCGTTTTTGATGAGGAGATCGACCATTTTAACAAAAGGCGAATCCTGGAAGTTATCTATGACCTCCTCTTCATCAATCTCTTCCTCTTCAGGATAAAACTCCAAAAAATCCTCTTGGGCCAACTTATCGGTTACATCGGCCACGGAGTGTTCGGGATGGTAGTAAGACTGAATTTGATCCAAGATTTGAGTGGCTGTCGAAATAGCGGGATGCACATTCAAGCCGGTTATAAACTGCAACTCCTTCATCATATTGAGGTCGAGGGGATCGGCCATTGAGACACGGAGGACATTGTCCTGTTTCTGTATAGGAATGCATCGAAATTTTCTACAGGCCGCCTCGGGGATCGACTCGAGGACATCCGGAGCAATCGGATGATCTTCCAGATCGACAAACGGGATCTTAAGCTGCATGGCCAAGGCGAAGGCCATCTCCTGTTCCGATATGAGACCCATTTCTATCAGTATGGTGCCCAGTCTCTTACCCTTACTTTTTTGGGACTCCAGGGCCTCTTTAAGCCCACGACGACTCAAAAGCCCGGTTTCTACGAGAAGTTCACCGAGTCGTCGCCTATCGACAAGATTTTTTTTGTCTTTTGAGGCCTGTCTTACCATCACACTTCCTTTTAGTACTCCCGCCTGTCTTTGCGATCGCTCTTATTCATAAGGAACAAATCCTACCTCTTTGAAAACAGGACCTGTTAGGACAAAATTGATTGAAATGGGCCAACGCTTAGTTGTTAAGCAACCGATTATCTTGACAAAATTATCTTAAGTAGATATTTTAACATGGTGCCCTATCTCTTTCAAGAAAAATAGGCTGCCGTCAACAACAGACGTCTCTTCTGAAAGTGATAAAACGGCCTTCATTAAACTTACATAAACGGGAATTCACTGATTTTTCTTTGACATAAGTCAGATGCGCTGATACCATAATTTCATTAAACATTACTTGATATCCCTAACGCAGACTAATGGCTCATCTCTTCTCCCGGTGGTTAGAGACCTTGGCAAAACAAGTTCCGCAAAAGCATAGCGAATGAAAAATCTCCTCAAGAGAACAAATCTTCTCATCAGTCTATTTATTGCAGTATGTTTCATCCTTCTCTCTTTTAGGGGCTTTCCATTATTAGAAGGAATGGAAAGAATCATTTACGGGATTCATATGCGCCTGGATCTTCCTGGTGCGGGAGGAGACAATAAGATTGCTATCGTCAACATCGACGAGAAAAGCATTAAACAGCTTGGACCTTGGCCCTGGCCCCGACAATTGATTGCTGAAATGATAGGGATTCTAAAGGCCAATGGTGCCAAACTCATCGGGCTGGACCTTCTTTTCACTCACAAGGAACAGAACCAGGGCCTGGTAGAAATGAGGAAGCTTATTGAAATCGTCTCCCAACGTCAGGAAGAGAGTGTCGAGAAGGACGCCTATAAGTGGGTTCTGGAGAATCTAAATAAGATTGAAAAGAGGCTTGACAGCGATAAAACACTTTCTCAGATTGTTCGAGAATCGGGGAATATTGTTCTCCCGGTCCTGGGAAAATTCGGACAATATGATACGGACCTTGTGATACCCCCTGATTCTTATCTGCAGAAAAGCATGCTGAAATCGGTTTATTCAGACAGAAACCTTGCGGACCGGAGTTCCGTCAACCAGCTGAGTGCGCCCTTTTCGGAGATGGCCGAATATGCACGAGGTCTTGGGCACATCAACCCATCGCCGAATATTAAAATGGTTGGACAGGCCCACCTGCCCTTCATAAATTATAGAGGGCATACCATCCCGTCCATGCCGCTTAGACTTGCCCTAGACTACATGAATAAGTACCCGGAACAGGTGGTTATCCAGAATCGGCAAATCAATTTTGATCAAACAACCATTCCAACAATGGATGGGGAGATTTTTGTCAAATTTAAGGGTGCCAAGAAGTCTTTCCCGTATTATTCATTTGTCGACATCCTAAAAGTCAAGAAAGTCCCGGCCGTGTTTGAAGACAAGATTGTACTCGTCGGCTTTACGGCTGAAGAAGAGGGTGCGGCAATAGACACACCGGTTGATCCTGAAATGCCCAGGGTTGAACTCACGGCCAATGTCATTGAAGGTCTTATGGCCGGACGCTTCATCAAACGCCCAGGGACAATGGCATATCTGGAGGCAATCATTGTCCTCATACTCACCATCGGCTTCGCCTTTCTCCTGCCTCAATGGGACTATTTCTCACGTTCCGCCGTGGTAGGGGCTGCGCTTCTGTTTGTTTTTTTTGCGGGCGTGGCTCTTTTTACGGCCTTTGACATATGGTTTAAGGTTTCCTACATATGTGCCTCCCTCATAATCACCCACCTGGTCTTCTGGGTCAAAGACATTATAGCCTCTGAAAAATCACTGGTTCTCTCTTCCAGAGAAAGCATTGAAACGAATCGGATGCTCGGCCTCAGCTTTCAGAGTCAAGGACTCTTAGACCTCGCCTTCGAAAAGTTCAGGAAATGTCCACTCGACGATGCGATGAAAGATGTCGTCTATAATCTGGGACTTGATTTTGAGCGCAAGAGGATGGTCAATAAGGCCATATCCGTTTATGAATACATCCATCGTGCAGGAGCAGGTTTTAGAGACCTGGACCAAAGGCTACCAAAGCTGAAAGCAATGGCTGGGGAAATGTCTTTTGCGGGCCAACGAGGCAAAACCGAACACAAAATCACCATTGCAGAGGAGCTTGGCACAAAGCCGACTGTCGGAAGATACGAGATCCTCGCTGAATTAGGCCAAGGGGCAATGGGGGTTCTTTATAAGGCACGAGACCCCAAAATCAATCGTGAGATAGCCATCAAAACCATACGTTTTTCCGACGATTTTGATGAAAAGCAGGTCATCGATGTGAAGGAACGCTTCTTTAAAGAGGCTGAACTGGCTGGAAAACTTTCACACCCCTCTATTATCTCCATCTTTGATGTTGGAGAGGACTATGAACTCACCTATATGGCCATGGAGCTTTTAGATGGCAAGGACCTGGAGAACTTCTGCCGGAAGAATAAGCTGCTGCCCTTGAGAAGGATCATTGATGTCGTCGCCGAAACAGCCGAAGCTCTTGATTACGCCCATCGTCAGGGTATTGTCCACAGGGATATCAAACCGGCAAATATCATGCTTTTACGTAACGGCCATGTCAAAGTAACAGATTTTGGCATTGCAAAAGCGGTCTCTTCCAGCCAGACCAAGAGCGGGATCATCCTCGGAACACCAAACTACATGTCACCGGAGCAGATCAATGGGAGTGAGATCGACGGACGATCGGACATATTTTCACTTGGGGTCGTTTTTTATCAACTCTTGACGGGGCAGCTCCCCTTTCGGGGCAAAACCCTTACAGAACTGCTCTACCAGATCACTCAGGTAATACACCCTTCTCCAAAAGCTGTAAATCCCAGGGTCATAAAACCGTGCGAACAACTCATTAATAAGATCCTCAAAAAAGACCCTGAACATCGCTTCCAAAGGGCCGGTGACCTTGCGAAATATTTAAGAACACTTGGTGAAAAGCTTGATGAGCAAAAAGCTGCCAAAGGAGGGACAAAATAAAAAAGGCTCTGTCCGGGACCTGTAGTGTCTTGGTCCCAGACAGAGCCTTGTAATCACATCCTTCTAGATCATTCTACATCATTCCGCCCATTCCGCCCATTCCGCCTCCTGGGGGCATGGGGGGCATCATTTCTTCCTTGTCCTTTGGTTTTTCTGCGATCATGGCCTCAGTGGTGAGAAGCAGTGAACTAACCGACGCAGCATTCTGCAGGGCGAACCTTGTGACCTTGGTTGGGTCTATTATGCCGGCCTTAATAAGATCTTCATAGATATCGGTTTCAGCGTTATATCCAAAAGCACCTTTCTCACTCTTGACCTTTTCGACAACCACGGAACCCTCAACACCCGCATTATTGGCGATCTGGCGAATCGGTTCCTCCAATGCCCTCAATATGAGCTTCACGCCGGATTGTTCTTCGCCCTCCAACTTCAATTTTTCGACTTCCGGAATCGCGCGAATAAGGGCGATACCCCCTCCGGGGACTATGCCTTCCTCAACAGCGGCCCTCGTTGCGTTAAGGGCATCCTCAACTCTGGCCTTCTTTTCTTTCATCTCGATCTCCGTGGCAGCGCCCACGTTGATAACCGCTACACCACCGATCAGCTTCGCCAGCCTTTCCTGGAGTTTTTCCCGATCATAGTCAGAGGTCGTGTCCTCAATCTGCGCGCGAATCTGTTTGACCCTGCCTTCAAGATCAGCCCTGTTGCCGCCGCCGTCAACGATTGTAGTGTTATCTTTATCAATACTGATCGTCTTGGCGGTGCCAAGATCGGTTAATGTGATATTCTCAAGTTTTAGTCCCAAGTCCTCTGATATGACCTTTCCACCTGTCAGGATAGCAATATCCTCCAGCATGGCCTTTCTTCTGTCACCAAATCCGGGGGCCTTGACTGCCGCGACCTGTAATGTCCCCCTCAATCGGTTCACTACAAGAGTGGCCAGGGCCTCACCCTCTACGTCTTCTGCAATAATTACAAGAGGTTTTCCGAGCTTGGCGATTTGCTCAAGGATCGGCACCAGATCTTTCATAGTGCTTATCTTCTTCTCATTAAGAAGAATATAAGGCTCGCTCAGTTCCGTTACCATCTTCTCAGGATCTGTAACAAAATAGGGTGATAAATATCCTCGATCAAACTGCATACCTTCCACCACTTCCAGGGAGGTATCCATGCTCTTGGCCTCTTCGACCGTAATGACGCCCTCTTTTCCAACCTTATTCATGGCTTCGGCAATAATGTTGCCGATGGTCTCGTCGCTATTGGCCGATATTGTACCTACCTGAGCTATTTCTTCTCTGTCCTTAGTGGGTTTGGATATCTTTTTGAGTTCATCAACGGCAACATCCACGGCCTTTTCAATGCCCCTCTTGAGAGCCATAGGATTGACACCGGCAGCAACCAGTTTTGAGCCTTCCCTGTAGATTGCCTGAGCAAGCACGGTCGCCGTTGTTGTCCCGTCTCCAGCGACGTCCGATGTCTTGGAGGCCACCTCCTTGACCATCTGAGCGCCCATATTCTCAAATTTGTCCTCTAGCTCGATCTCTTTGGCAACGGTAACGCCATCCTTAGTGATATTCGGCGCGCCAAAGGACTTGTCAAGAATAACGTTTCTGCCCTTCGGCCCTAGGGTGACTTTCACTGCATTGGCTAGGGTATCAACACCTGCAAGCATCAACTCCCTGGCCTTCATATCGTACTTTATCTCTTTAGCCATACTTTATATATCCTCCTTCATATCCTTTGGGACCCTTTATCGGCCTCCGGAAATTACTAGTCAATTATTGCAATGATATCATCTTCTCTCATAATCAGGTGTTCTTCGCCCTCAATATTGATCTCGGTTCCTGCATACTTACCAAACAGCACTTTGTCACCCTCCTTGATCTCAAGGGGCAACTTCTTTCCGTCGTCGAGTGTCTTACCATTACCCACGGCAACAACTTTTCCCTCTATGGGCTTTTCTTTGGCTGTATCGGGTATGATAATTCCTCCCTTTGTTTTTTCTTCCTCTTCCGTTCTTTTTACGATGACACGGTCATGCAACGGTCTCACTTTCATATCTTTTATCTCCTTCCAAAATTAATAAATTCTTCAAAATCGTTACAAAACTTTTCAGAAAAGCTTACTCACCTCCTTTGCTTTTATAAAAATGGGTAACGTTCAAAAATGTTTACATCGGCTGAAGATTAACCAATTTATTCAAATAGTCCCACCGTGGCTAAAGCCGACTGACAAAAACCAGGAGAAACCTTCAAGGCTGGCATAATATTCTTTTCGGATCTATCAGAATATCCCTGTGTGAACGCTTTTGAACGTTACCAATCTGTTTCCATACCGACCGAATTTTGGCCTAATCTTATAGAGGAAAAGAGATCATGGTCTATGTGGATGATCAGTCTTGAGCCTCAGAGGGTCAAACAGTGTCTTTTGCTTTTCATAGCCAAAAAATTAATAACAATCTATCAAATGTCAAGGGGCTCTGAAAAAAAAGATTTCAAGGGTCTATGCCTGCTGCGATATCCGCCACTCCAGGGTCTTTTTGATTCCCTCTAGGATGTCCGTCTGCGGAGTCCACCCCAAGAGATGACTGGCTTTTGATGCGGTCAGACAGCTCTTGGCGAGGTCGCCTGCCCGTGCCGGACTCTTGATCAGAACGGCCAGATCTTCCGCAGGGCTTTGTCCGATCTCGTCAAAGGCATCATAGATGCACTGATAAAGATCGGCAGTCTTCGTTTCTACTTCGGTACCGATATTGAAAAAATCCCCGTTCCCTTTTTCAAGCACCTTAAGGTTCGCCTTAACCACATCGCCGACATAACAATAATCACGAATCATACCCGCATCGTCATCCGGAAAGTGAAAAAGCGTTGAAGGGCGCCCATTCAACAAATTGTCCATGAAAATCGCGACGACACCCGCTTCACCATGGGGAATTTGGCGGGGACCGTATATATTGGAATAACGGAGCGTTGTGTAGTCAAGCCCGTGCTGATGCCGGTAATAGGCGAGATAGTGCTCTGAGCAATACTTGGAAACAGCATAGGGAGAAAGGGGTATTGGCTGGTAAGCCTCGGACGTAGGGTACTCTGAAGCCGCTCCATAGACCGCTCCTCCGGAGGAGATGAAGATGACCTTTTTGACACCATGTCTCACGGCGTTCTCCAGGAGATTCAATAAACCCTTGATATTGATATCCGCGTCCAGAAGGGGATCGGAAACAGAGGCGGGAACGCTTATTTGCGCAGCATGATGATTGAGTACATCCGGTTTTTCTCTTTCCATCACTTTCGCGATCTCCCCTGCACGAATATCCATCTCGTAGATTCTCGCGTCTCGATTGACGTTTGAGCGTTTACCTGAAGAGAAATCATCAACGACCAAGACATCATGCCCCGCCTCGACATACCCGTCCACCACATTTGAACCGATAAATCCGGCGCCGCCAGTGACCATGATCTTCATAAGGCCTCCTTTTTCACTTACTTCGAGTCAGACATCTCATCAAGAACGGGCTCAACCCTACCAAGAACAGGACGGAAGGTCAAGTCGATCTCAGATCTGACCCTCCTTGTCAAAATGGGCCTCAAATCCCTTTAATAATGACACATATTTTTGCGCGTTCTCAAAAAGTTCGGGTACGCAAAAGCTTTCCTGCCCCGGAGCAGGGTTCCCTATCCTTTTTTGAGGGCTGGCATAATTTTTCATTGACATCCTATATGCATTACGTCTAAAGTTATCTCATGACACCTTGTAAAAGAAATATCATGAACACTTATTTGAGAAACTGGTGGTGGCGTAGCTCTTGTCAGGAGGTGGGCCGCACCGATTAGAATCTGATTACTAAACAAGCCGTGGGCCGCCTCTCTGAGAGGGGTCCCACGGCTTTTTGTTTGTATGATGGGCCGTGGGACGCAGAGTCTCACGGCCTTTTTTTTGGAGCGAAGACAATGGAGATCAAACCGACCCTTTCCGAATTTAAACAAATGGCCGGATTGGGGAATATTATCCCGGTCTACAAAGAATACCTGGCCGACACGGAGACGCCTGTTTCAGCCTATCTGAAAATACAGGACAAGGACTATTCCTATCTCCTGGAAAGCGCAGACGGGGGCGAAAGATGGGGGCGTTATAGTTTCATCGGATTCAAACCCAACATCATTGTGTCGTCAAAAAATGGAGATGTGGACATATGGAACAGGACTGGTAAAAGAAAGCTTCTCAAGAACCAGAACCCCCTTTACACACTCAGGGTACTGAGTCGACATTATAAGCCCGTGACTTCCAAAGACCTCGCTCCTTTTCAGGGCGGTCTGGTAGGGTTCTTCAACTATGATCTTGTCAGGACCTTTGAACGCCTTCCATCTATCGTGCCCAATGAGCCCGGACTGCCCGAATGCATCTTTACGGCCTCACAGAGACTTATTATCTTTGACCATTTTACCCACAAGATCAAGGTCGTGGCCTTTGCGGATCTGGAACAAGGAAAGTCTATTGAAGATGCCTATCTGGCGGCATGTCAGGAAGTGGATGAAACAATGGAAGAGCTGCAAAGACCCCTTGCCGGAAATCTTTCAGAAGGCCTCTATTCCCTCTCAGACCTTGAGAGTAATTTCAGCAAAGAGGATTTTAAGGAGGCGGTCAGGAGGGCAAAAGAGTACATTGTCGCCGGCGACATCATTCAGGTGGTGCTTTCACAGAGATTTTCAGGCGAGGTGTCCGGTGACGATTTTACACTCTACAGGAAGCTGAGGAGCGTCAATCCATCCCCCTACATGTTCTATCTCAATTTTGGAGAAACAAAGCTGATCGGGGCCTCTCCGGAAATACTTGTCCGTCTGACTGACGGCAAGATCGAACTGCGCCCAATTGCCGGGACAAGGCCCCGGGGTAAGACGGACGAAGAAGATAGCGCCTTTGAAGAGGAACTCCTGGAAGACCCGAAGGAACGTGCTGAACATATCATGCTGGTGGATCTGGGGAGGAACGATGTGGGTAAGGTAGCTACGGCAGGCTCGGTTACCGTTCCGAGGCTTATGGAAATCGAGCGTTACTCCCACGTCATGCACATCGTCAGCAGGGTCGAAGGCAGAATGAAACCTGATATGGACGCCTTTGAACTCTTTGCATCCACCTTTCCTGCCGGCACCGTGTCCGGTGCGCCCAAGATCAGGGCCATGGAGATCATCAGTGAATTGGAGCCTACTGCAAGAGGTCCCTATGCAGGGGCCGTGGGATATTTTGGATTCAACGGGAATATGGACTTTTGCATCACCATCCGTACAATCGCTATCCACCAAAACAGGCTTTCGATTCAGGTGGGCGCCGGTATCGTGGCTGATTCCACTCCTGAGGGAGAATACCAGGAAACCTTGAGAAAGGGAGCCGCCATGTTCAAGGCTATTGGAAAGGAGGTCGAATAGTGTTTGTCCTTATCGATAACTATGACTCTTTTACCTACAACCTTGTTCAAATGCTGGAAAGCATGGGCAAGGAGGTCGCCGTATATCGTAACGATCAAATTAGCCTGGAGGAGCTCAAGGAGCTCAGCCCGTCCGCTCTCATGGTCTCCCCCGGCCCCTGCACACCGGAAAAGGCGGGAATTTCCGTAGAGGTGATTTCCTATTTCGGATCGAAGATCCCGGTCATGGGGGTATGTCTCGGACATCAATCCATTGCCGCTGCCTACGGAGGGAAGGTCGTCCGGGCTGACCGGATTATGCATGGAAAATCTTCTGCAATTTTTCACGACAACAGCAGCCTATACAAGGGACTGCCCAACCCCTTTGAGGCTATTCGATATCACTCCCTAATAGTCGAGGAAAGCTCTTTGCCCGATTGTCTTCAGGTGAGCGCATGGACGGAAGAGGGCGAAATCATGGGACTGAGACACAGAAAATATCCTGTTGAAGGAGTTCAATTTCATCCGGAATCCATTCTCACCCATATAGGAGCCGATCTTATCACGAATTTTATCGGATCTGAGGCCCTGACAAAAGGCCACAAAACAGACGTACTGGAAGAGCCCATAGATAACAAGAAAGGAGGAGCAGCATCATGATTAAGGAGGCAATTTCAAAGGTGGTCACAGGTGATGATTTAACGGAGGCTGAGATGGAAGGGGCCATGGAAGAAATCATGAGCGGGGACGCAACGTCTGCTCAGATCGGGGCCTTTATCACGGCCCTCAGGATAAAAGGTGAAACCGTTGATGAGATTGCCGGCGCTGCCAAGGTTATGAGAAGCAAGGCCGCCAACATTGAGATGGAAAATCACGAAGGACCTCTGCTCGACACATGCGGTACCGGCGGTGACGGCACCAACACCTTCAATGTCTCTACCGCGACCGCCTTTGTGGCGGCCGGAGCCGGGGTCAGGGTGGCAAAACATGGTAACCGGGCTGTTTCCAGTCAGTGCGGCAGCGCTGATGTCCTCGAGGCCCTCGGCGTCAAACTTGATGTATCCCATGCTGATGTAAAAGAATGTCTCCTACAGGTGGGAATCGGCTTTCTCTTTGCTCCGACCTTTCACAAGGCCATGAAGTATGCGGCCGGTCCCAGAAAGGAAATCGGTCTCAGGACCATCTTTAACGTCCTCGGTCCTTTAACCAATCCTGCCGGCGCGACATCCCAGGTCCTTGGAGTCTATGACCCCGATCTCACGGAGAGGTTGGCCCTTGTCCTTGGAAAACTGGGCACGGACCAGGCCCTTGTCGTCTGCGGCGAGGGGGTCTATGATGAAATCAGTATTTGCAGTCCCACAAGGATATCACACCTGAAAGAGGGGCAGGTCCAAAACTTTACCATCTCCCCGGAACAGTATGGATTCGACAGGGCCGCCCCTGAGACAATACAGGGGGGTAATGCGGAACAGAATGCCGCCATTATCAGAGATATCTTGGACGGTCAGAGAGGACCCAGGCGGGATATGGTCCTTTTGAATGGAGCGGCGGCCTTTGTGGCATCGGGCCTGGATTCCGATTTTGAGGGGGGAATCGAACGAGCCAGAGACTCCATTGACTCAGGCAAAGCGAAAGATAGACTGGATTCCCTGATCCAATTCACCGACAAATGCGCCGCTTCAGGTTGACAACATTTCACGGAGGTTTTGCGTTGTGGATTCCAGGTTAATAAAGATCCTAGATGAAAAAAGAAACGAAGTCGCCCTGTTGAAAAAAAGAGGAATCTCTGACAATGACTCTACTGAACGAGGCCGGAGGGATTTCAAGGGGGCCATTTCGGTCGGGAAACGGATCTCCCTGATCGGGGAGATAAAATTCAGATCACCATCGGCAGGGCTTCTTCACACGGGCTCCGACGCTGTTGGGATAGGCAAGATTTACGAAGAGGCCGGTGCTGCGGCAATATCCCTCCTAACGGACCGCACATTCTTCGGAGGCGACCTGGCCAATCTACCTCTCCTTAAGAAATCGGTCTCGCTACCGATTTTGCGGAAGGATTTCATCATTGATGATATACAGGTGAAAGAATCGATCCATTTTGGGGCCGACGCCATACTCCTTATCGCCCGCATCCTTTCGAGACAACAGTTAAAGGATCTCGTGGCAATGGCCAAAGAAGAGGGGCTGAGTGTTCTCACCGAGATACATGATCCTGGAGACCTCGAAAAGGCTATAGACTCCGGGTCTGATATCATCGGCATCAACAATCGAGATCTCGACACTTTTAAGGTCGACCTCAAGACCACCATGGAGCTGGCTCCGCAGGTCCCGGAGGGATGTATTATCGTGGGAGAGAGCGGTATCCACGGGCCGGGAGATATCCGGAGGCTGAGCCGGAGCAGGATACATGCTGTTTTGGTGGGGACCTCTCTCATGCAAAGCGCTGACATGGCTGAAAAGGTGCGCCAACTGGTTGAAGCGGGGAGACAATAGGATCATGAAGGTCAAGATCTGCGGTATCACGAGTCTTCAAGACGCTCTCCTCGCCGCGAAATTGGGGTTTGACGCGGTAGGCTTTATTTTCGCCAAAAGCCCCAGGAAGATACCTGTTGAGGAAGCACGAGATATCATCCAAGCCCTGCCACCCTTCATCAAATCGGTAGGGGTCTTTGTGAATGAAGAGGTATCCGCCATCAAAGAGATCGTCCGGTTCTGCGGTCTTGATCTGATTCAACTTCATGGGGATGAATCACCTTCCCTGTGTGATGCCCTGATGCCTCGATCCATCAAGGCCTTTCAAGTCAGAAATCAATCGAGTCTTCAGACCATGGGAAAGTACCGGGGTAAGGTCAGGGCCCTGCTCCTGGACGCCTATGCAGAGGCCCAAAGGGGAGGCACCGGCAGGACCTTTGATTGGGACCTTGCAGATAAGGCGAAGGGCCTTGGAGTCCCGATTATTCTCTCAGGAGGTCTCGGGCCGTCAAACATAAAAGGGGCTGTTTCGGCTGTCAGGCCCTATGCCGTGGACGTCAACAGCGGTGTTGAGGAAACGCCGGGCAAGAAAGATCCCCTCCTCATGGAAGAATTGATGAGCATCGTAAAAAGCATAGCCCATGGAGATCTTTAGATGATTGAGACCCGTTACTACGGACAATTCGGTGGGGCGTTTATCCCTGAAATCCTTGCATCCACCTTTGATGAGCTGGTAAAGGCCTTTCACCAGGCACAATCAGACCCCTCTTTCTGGCGGGAATATGAGGAGATTATGTCGACCTATTCCTGTCGTCCCACCCCATTGACTTTTGCCGAAAACCTCACCCGGTACTTTGGTGGTGCCAGAATATACATCAAACGAGAAGACTTGAATCACACCGGGGCCCACAAGGCCAACAATGTCATGGGGCAAGGGCTGCTGGTGAAACGTATGGGGAAATCCCGTGTCATCGCCGAGACCGGAGCAGGGCAGCATGGAGTGGCCACCGCCACGATGGCGGCGAAATTCGGGTTTAAATGCACCATCTACATGGGCGAGGTGGATGTTGAAAGGCAAAGGCCAAATGTCTTCTGGATGGAACGCCTGGGCGCTGATGTCGTACCTGTAAAGGATGGCACAAGGATACTAAAGGACGCCATCAACGAGGCCTTCCGTGACTGGGTTACGAACATGGATGACACCCACTATGTCCTGGGCACTGCCTGCGGTCCCCATCCCTATCCGGAGATGGTCTCCTATTTTCAGTCGATTATCGGCAAGGAGGCCCGGGCACAGGTCATGGAACAAGCAGGAAAGCTGCCCACGAGAGTCTATGCCTGTGTTGGAGGAGGATCTAACGCCCTGGGTATTTTCAGCGGTTTTCTTGACGATCCAGTGGAGCTGATAGGTGCCGAGGCCGGGGGCAAGGGACTTCATACCGGTCACCATGCGGCACGCCTGGCATCGGAGCATGGGTCTATAGGTGTGGCACAGGGATACAAGACCTATTTTCTTCAGAACAGGGAGGGCCAAATGAGAGAAACCCACAGCGTTGCAGCGGGCCTCGACTATGTGGGCGTCTCGCCCATTCTTTCCTCTCTGCATGAAGACAACAGGGTCCGCTTTGAGGCGACAACAGACCAGGAGGTATTGGACGCGCTTTCACTGACCGTTCGAAAAGAGGGACTTATACCGGCCCTGGAATCGGCCCATGCCTTTGCCCAGGCGTTTAAAGAGGCCCAGACTCTCCAGCCTGAAGATGTCATACTGATCAACCAGTCAGGCAGGGGAGATAAGGACATTTTTACCATAGCCGATGCCTTTGCCGATCCCAAATGGCAGGCCTTTATAAAGAAAAAAGGAGAAGAATATGGCGCTTGAATCCTCTTTGAGGGCAAGGCTTGAAAAGAAGGATATCCTTTTGATGACGCATATCGTCCTCGGCTATCCCTCTTTTGAAGATTCTTTTCATATAATTGAGACAATGGTAGAGGCTGGAGTCGATTTGATGGAACTTCAGGTCCCTTTTTCCGAGCCAATTGCCGATGGACCCGTTATTCTCAGGGCCAATCAAAGGGCCCTGGAGGGCGGCGCGTCTGTTCAGGAGTGCCTGGAACTGGCGGAAAAGGCCTCTACCACCTTTGATATCCCTTTTCTGATCATGACTTACTACAATATCGTCTTTCAATACGGAACTGAGAAATTTCCCTCTACCATGGCGAAAGCAGGTCTTAAGGGAGCGATTATCCCTGATCTTCCACCTGAAGAGTCTCATTCCTATTTGAAGGCCATGGGATCGGAGGGTTTGGATCCGATCCTGATCTTTTCTCCTACAACACCTTTAGATCGGATGAAATACCTTGCCCGCTTTGCCGGCGGCTTTGTCTATTGTGTCGCCAGGAAAGGGGTGACAGGTCAGGCTACTGACTTTTCCGATGATCTGAGCAGGTACCTTGCCAGATGTCGCACCGCAACCTCGCTTCCCTTGGCCGTCGGTTTCGGAATCAAGGAAAAGACGGACATTGATTTCCTTAAAGGAAAGGCGGACATTGCCGTAATCGGGACCCAGACAATTCGAATGATGGAGGAGAAGGGGGTAGAATCCATAGGCGTCTTTATTCGCAGTTTGCTTTAGGTCCCCTTCTGGCAAGTCCTGAAAAAGTCCGGAGAGACCTTGCCGTTCCATGATCAAGAGGGTCTCTTTGACATAACGGACTCCAGTGAGCTTATCTTGACCCCGTGAACATCTTGAATCATCGGAGCCTCGCCCAGACCGCTCTCCTTCGAGGATAGTGAGGGAATGCCCTGTTTTTCAGGTAGACCTTTAAACGAATAGCGTGCAAGCCCGGATCAATGCCCTCAAGGGGAATGATTGCCCGGAACCCGGAGTATAGATAATCGGGGTTTTGATAGTACACCACAACATCCTCTCTGGGAAAGCCGTAACATACCGGATGATCTTTGCCGTCCATAACGGCGGAGATGCCATCTATCTTTTCTTCAACTCCGACTATCCATCCCTGCACAATGATCTCCTGATCTTTTGTGCTGATCTCTACAGGCGGCTTCTTTGTATCAACGACCTCCATTCCGTTTACCGTATCAATGATACAACGGGTAATGTATTGCTTCGTCCACCTGTCCGCATCAGCATAGGGACCGACAATCATATATATGAGGAGCACTTTTGAACAGAATACGCCGAAAAACGCTTGAGACAGTGATATGGTCAAGAGATTGGAATATTTATTGTAGACCCAGGCCCAGAAGAGTCCCCCAAGCAGACAAAGGATCATAAGTGGAGCATTGGGTATATGAACAGCGGAAAAAAGGATCGCAGAAAGGAGGATTGCCGGCAAGGGGCGGGGGGAAAAAAGATCTCTGAGTCGCCTGAAAAAAAACACCAAGAAAACGTATTGCTGGAATAATGCCCAGAAAAAATATTCGACGATGCCGTACCAGAATTCCCCCTTTCTGTAGAAATCGAGGTTTACGGGGTGGAACATGCCCCACAGAACAGACAAGAGTAATATACCTGTGAGAGTCGCCGGTAGGAGAATTCTTCCCGAATGGATGCTGTTGTGTAATGTAAGGCCAAGTTCCCGCCACCCCTCGTTGCGGTTACGCCTCGACCAGAAAAGGAAACTTATAAAAACAGTGATCCAGAGGATGTGCAGCCAAGACCTGTGAAGGGGAATGAGGATCCAAATATAGCCGAAACAGAAGAACAACCCCAAGATCAATTCAAGGGCGGTCTGAGCCTTGGAGGCAGGTTTGAGTCTTGGAGAAGAGACCATCTCAGGTTGCTTTCCCCTCATCTTCTCCTGCATCTCCCCTCATATCCCATGCGCGACACCACTTATGAATAACCTCACCTATCGACCAAATATGATGAGTTTACCACTGTTCTTTCCTGCTCCTGATCTCCTCTATTAACAGGGGGACTATCTCCTTGAAATCCCCTACAACAACCAGGTCAGCTACGTTAAAGATGTCCGCATCAGGATCCTTGTTGATCGCTATAATGTGTCCGGATTGTTCCATGCCGGCCACGTGATGCATCACTCCCGAGATTCCCACGCCAATATACAAGTTCGGCCTCACTGTCTCCCCGCTTTGCCCGATCATTTGCCATTCCTGGGCCCATCCCTCATCAACTGCCGGCCTTGTGGCACCTACCGCACCACCAAGGACATGAGCCAAATCTTCGATCAAACCCCAGTCCTTGAGGCTCCCGATTCCCCACCCTCCCGCAACAACCACTTCAGATTTTCTCAGGGTCTTTGCCTCAAGTGGTTCTTTTACGATCTCCAGGATTTCAGGCCCTATGCTATTCCCAGCGAGCTGTACGGCTGCTTTCCGGATCTCCCCACTCTTAGGGGTTTCTTTTGATGCCTTCATCGCGCCGGGCCTGACTGTCGCCATTTGCGGCCTGTGATCGGGACACACAATACTCACAAAGGCCCCTGCTCCCCATCCCGGAACGATCTGGAGGAGATGACCCTCGCTATTGAATTGAAGATCTACACAGTGGGAGGAGAGTCCCGTTCCTATCCTGGCAGCCACTCTCGGTGCGATCTCGCAACCCATAGAGGTCGCCCCGATAAGAACGGCCTGCGGATTGTATTCCTCGATCAACTGCTCCCATACCGATGTGTAGGGGAGAAGTCGGTAGGGGGACAGGAGAGGGTCTTCTGCAATGAGCACGGAGTCTGCGCCACGATTGATGAGTGTCTGTGCAAGAGGAGCCACATCGCTCCCGATAAGGACGCCGGTGACAGGCCAATCCGACTGATCCGCCAAGGACCGTGCCTTCCCAAGGAGCTCAAAGCCCACTTCGTGCAAAAGGCCGTTGCGCTGTTCAGCAAAGACCCAAATACCGTTGTACAGATTCTTACTCATAGGACCGGACTTCCACCTCAACCGGATCAAATAATCCCGTACTCATGGATCCTGGCCGTGATTATTTCGGCGATCTCTCTTGCAGACCCCTTTACCCTTTCGCAGGGTCTTTCTAAACGGCGGGTCTCAACCCCTGCCATCTTTGTGGGGGATCCTTCAAGACCTACAAGGCCGGGGGCCATATCCAAATCCGTGCTGGACAGGACCCGTATCTCCTTTCTTTCCGAGGCCAGAATCCCGGAAAAGGGAATATGGCGCGGCTTGTTCACTTCTCTTCTCAGAGCGAGAACAATAGGTATCCCCGCCCGAAGCCGGGCATAACCGCCTTCGATCTTCTGTGTGACAATCATGCCGCCCTTATTTTCACTTTCCAGCCCGATCACATGCATCACACTGGGAAGGCCCAACAACTCGCCTAACTGAGAGCAGATCTGGCCGGTGGCACTATCAATGGATTGATTGCCCACAAAAATCAGGTCGACGTCTTGGATGAAACGGCATCCAGCGGCCAGGACCCGGGCCGTGGCAAGGGTATCGGACCCTGCAAAGAGGGGATCGGCCAGCAAAACAGCACGGTCAGCGCCCATGGCCAGGCCCTCACGCAGGATAGAAACGGCAGAGGAAGGGGCCATAGAGATAAGGACGATCTCACCACCCCTCTCTTCCCGAAGCACAAGGGACGCCTCGATGGCATGCTTGTCCAACGGATTCATGATGATTGGAATCCCTTCCCGTTTCAATGTCCCTGACCCCTCATCCATCTTCATCCTCCCCCAATGGGTCGGGTCAGGGACCGGCTTGATGCATACGACGATCTTTCTCATGCCTTTGCCGATGTTATTGCAGAGCGAATCGGGCTCATCATTTCTTAAAGGGAGCCAGGGCAGCCCTTGAAAGGACAACCCTCGCGACCTCCGCAGTGCCCCCTGCAGGAATCGTTACCATGGCGTCTCTCAAAAGACGCTGAACCGTATATTCTTTTAAAATCCCGTAAGCGCCATGGATCTCTATGGCCTTTTTGGCCGCGTTTGTTGCTGCCTCACAGGTGTAGTATTTGGCCATGGCGGTCTCATTATCGCAGCGCATATTCTGGTCCTTCAACCAATTGGCCTTGTAACAGAGGAGTCGGCATATTTCAAGCTGGGTAAAGATCTCTGCCATGCAGAACTGTATTGCCTGAAGAGAACTGATCGGTTTGCCGTACAGCTCTCTTTCACTGGCGTACTTCCCCACCTCCTCATAGACGGCAGTGAGAATTCCCAAGGCCGTCGCAGCCATGCCTGTCCTCCCTGTTTCACTGATGGTCTTAAGGGCTATAGTCAGTCCACTGCCTTCCTTGCCGAGGAGATTTGCCATGGGAACCTCACAATCATTAAAGACAAGCTCACCGGTATTGGCCCCTCGAAGGCCTATCTTGTCCTCCTTATGACCCGCCTTGGCGCCGGGCGAATCCTTGGGCACAATAAAGGCGCTTAAACCCTTGGGACCATCCCCTGTCCTTGCGATAACCACCCAAAAATCCGAAGTATGTGAGTTGGTTATGAAGCACTTGCGACCATTGAGGATGTATTTGTCGCCTTTTAGTTGAGCTGTCGTCTTTGTCCCTATCAGATCCGACCCGCCGGTCGGTTCGGTCACGGCAAAGCATCCCATGGTCTCCCCACCCGACAGTAGAGGCAGGTATTGCTTTTTCTGACCGTCGGATCCG
Organism: Thermodesulfobacteriota bacterium; assembly: GCA_034189325.1. GTDB lineage: Bacteria > Desulfobacterota > DSM-4660 > Desulfatiglandales > Desulfatiglandaceae > JAXHUM01. The sequence goes on along the minus strand of JAXHUM010000116.1, from coordinate 47,458 downwards.
AAATCATTAATAGCGGCACAGGCCATGTGATGGACTTCTAGGGCCATGGGCACGGCCCCGCAAATCCGTCCCAGTTCCTCAAGAACAATACTCCGGGCCACATAATTCAGGCCCACACCACCATACTCAGGCGGCGTTATGATCCCCGTTATGCCCACTTCCGCCATCGGCTTCAGAAGCTCGATCGGGAAATCACCTGTCTTCTCCATATCAGCCATCTTTTGAGGTATCTCACTTTCCGCAAAATCTCTCACAGCATTTCTCAGCATTTCTTCTCTTTCTGTAAATAAAAAATCCATGTTCCTTCCTCCAAAGGGGTTCATGTATGACGCAGCCTATTAGATCTCAAAGATTCATATTATGCTTTTTCAAAAGGTCGTGCAGGGTGGGCCGACTGGTTTCCAGGAGTCTGGCAGCTTGGCTGATATTATTGCCGCTAAGCGCCATGGCCTGTCGTATGGCCTTTATTTCGGCAGCATCCCTGGCCTGTTTGAGAGTGGGCAGTATCTTGTCAATCGATCTGATCTGCGCCTCTTCGAGGCCGAGATCAATGGGGTCGATGACGCGACCTGAATTAGTCCCCAAGGCCCTGCGAATGCGATTTTGGAGTTCTCTGACGTTGCCGGGCCAGCTATAGCTCATCATACCGGAAATGGCTGCCGAAGAAAAAAAGACGTGCCCTCGTCCCAGGGATTTGGTCTCTTCACCTAAGAAATAATGGGCCAGGACAAGGATATCTTCTGTCCTTTCCTTGAGACTGGGGACCCTTATGGGAACGACATTGAGCCGATAAAAGAGGTCTTCACGAAAACGCTTTTCTTCCACCGCTTTCTTCAGATCTATATTACTTGCAGCGACAATTCGGGCATCAACTGTTCGGGTCTTGGTGCCCCCGACTCGTTCGATAGTCCCTTCCTGGAGGAATCGGAGAATTTTGACCTGCAGGGGGAGAGAGAGTTCACCAATCTCGTCAAGAAATACAGTCCCCTCATCTGCCTCCTCTAACCGCCCGATTTTTCGCGCCACAGCCCCGGTAAAGGCTCCCTTTTCATGACCAAAAAGCTCGCTTTCCAGGAGATTTTCAGGTATTGCGCCACAGTTGATGATGACCAGGGGCTTTTTCGCCCTCGGGCTCAGCATGTGCACTGCTCTAGCGGCCATTTCCTTACCGGTGCCGCTATCGCCGGTGACAAGCACTGGATAATCCGTGGCGCTTGCCTGTCTGATAAGGTCGAATAGAATACTCACGGCCGGCGAGGTGCCCACCATTCCACAAAGGGAGCCACCCCTGTCAACCTGTCCCCGGAGACGAAGATTGGCATCTTCCAGTTCGTGAAGTGTGAAGGTCCTTGAAAGAATAATACGAAGCAGGTTCAAATCAATCGGTTTCGAACAAAAATCGACCGCCCCGAGGCCGATGGCTTTGACCGCGTTTTCCTTCTCTGCATTGCCGGTGATGACAATGACCTTTGTCCGGGAAGAGAGGGAGGCTATCTCTTGGAGGAACTCGAGCCCCACCTCGGGACTATCCGGGTGAGGGGGTAAGCCCAGGTCCAGTGTAGCGACTGGAAAGGCCCCCGAAGACAGTAAAGGCCTGGCTATGATCGGTTCAGCAGCAAGGCTTATATCATATTCATCTCCAAGGCCCCACTTGAGCTGCTTTGCCACAGATAATTCATCTTCAATAATCAGGAGATTGTTCTTTTTCATGGTTAATAAAGGCCACCTATTAGAAGATGTGTCAAGCCCTTTTTCCCTCTTCTCATTGAATTCTAAGATTTTATGTGGAGTCTCTCCAAATTCCCAATAAATATTATAAGGTATCCTCGTATCCCTTGGTCCCGTGTCTTTTCAAACTCTTTGAGGCGTTTGAGCGTTTCAAAAAAAAGAGGGGCTTTGAGAAGCCCCTCTTGAATAATCCATGGTCTGATTCTGTCTAGGCTGCCGCTTTTTCCTCTTTGCGGGCCTTCAACAGTTCAGCAAAAGCCTCCACCCTCGTTCTGAGGGTATCAGCAGTATGAGTCCGGGGATCGACCACATCGACCTCAAGGACCATTGCCGGTGTCCCAGCCTCTTCCACCTCTTTTTTGACCATATAGCACGCAGGCGCAAGGACCCTACAGCTGAACATCACGGCAAAAATCACACCATCCAGCTTGGCGTGATCCGCCATGACCTTAAATCTGTAGGCATGATCATAGGTGGCCCTCACGTAACCCTTACACAGATAGCTCCAGGCGATTTTCTTATAGTTGGTGTCCGCCCTTTTTTCGCCCCGTTCATAGGGGGCTACCCACAAGGCCCCTATGGGAATGACCACATCGAGCCCTGCCTCCTCATACATATCAGCGTCATCATGCATGCCCCAGGAAGTACCGCACATCATACCTACCTTGGGAGCGTCTTTGGGTAGGACACCGAAACCTGACTTCACCCTTTCCCTAAGGGTCTTCACATAGAGCTGAAGCGCATCCACGAATTCTCTGTAATACTTACCATGAGTTTCCAGTGTCCCGAATTGGAAGGGGTGATGGTTTTTCAATTTCGCCGGGCGGGGATTCGCTTTGATATAGATCTCATGGACGTCATTCAAAAGTATCCACGGCAGGACATAGTCCTTCCTGGCCTTTTTCCACATTTCCTCGGGCATTGCCCCCAGCCCCAATAAATCACACGATGCATCGAAGGACTCTGCATATTCATCGCCAAAATAGTTCACCGCCCGGTCAGCGACCTCTGGGAAGAAGCCCCATGGCTCGTCTCTCACAGTATCAAAGGCGATAAAGGGGACTTTCATGACCTGAGAAAGCAGTTCGCAAAGCTTAACTGATTGGTCACACTGGTAGCGCCCTGCAATGACCATATCCGGTTTGGGCATCAGGCCGGATACGGCGGCACCGTAAATGACCTGGTTGATAGCACACTGGGCCTGAGTCTGTTCCAAACCGCCTTTTTCCGCCGCCTCGATCAAATCTGTCAGCCTGTCGAATATGGTACCATAAACAAACATCAGGATAGTATCGGGGAAATCAGAATAGACTGTGGGGTAGGCATATGTCATGGCCAGGTTCAGTCTCGGTATTCCGGGATGAACATGGTATACCACCTTTTCATTTTCTTCGCGACTCAAGACAAGATCCACGAACCTTCGAAACCACATGCCCATAACTTTTCGTGTACACTCCAGGTCGAAGTCCTTTACAATATTCAACTGACCCCTCTTGATATCCTCAACCCCCAGTTTCGCGTGATCCAGGACCTTTTCGATTCTGGGCCTTTGCTCGGCCATCTCCTCTTCGCTATAATGAATCAGCTCTAAAAGCTTTCTGCATTCTTCCCATTCCATCGCTTCCACCTCCAGTTAAGATCCGTTTTCGCCTAGTATCCACGTTGTTCACTTTTATAACACAACTCCCGGACTTTCACAAAGCAAAAACCCAGGATAGAGGAATGGGAAGTGTCTTAGAAAAGAGGCAGGTCAGTGACCGAATCTGCTGTGGGGAAGGCTCCCCATTCTTAGGCAAGTATTTTTTGGTTCACAAGAGACGTCCCCCGGATTCCCATGGGAATCCGGGGGACGTTACTTCGTTTCAGTTCATCATCTCGATCCTCACAACAACAATTGCGCCGCATCCGTGCGATAGTCTTCCAATCCCAGTTCGTCGAGTTTGTCCGGAGTGGGAATTCCTCTCTCCTTGTCCCAACCCCTTTCATCGTAGTAATCATCCAATAGTTTTTCCACATCCGCTCTGCTCAGGGGATTTCCATAGTAATCCGTAAGTGAGTAATCCTTTTCCCTGCTTTTGCACGGCCGAAACCACGCTTCAGGGGGCTTATCATCTTTCCTGCCAAACCCGGCACGGGCATTCAACACCTTGTAAAGGTTCCAGGCACGTTCTCCGGCCCTTAAGAGATCAACCTCGCTCATGTCCAGCCCGGTCACCGCTTCATAGAGGGCTGCGATCGTCGTGGCATTATAGGCCATGATAACAAAATACCTGCAACAAAGACTGACCGAATTGAGCGCGGAGTACCAGTCTTCAGTCCATTTCACAAGCCGCCCCACGTTGAATGATGAGGAGGAGAATATTCTCTGGATTGCCTCGTCGGGAAACGCGCGCTTTTGTGATTCTTTGACCCACTGTTCAACCCGCCATTTTAGATTGTAGCTCGGGGCCCCGTTGCTTCCGGTAATATACTGCGAACCCCTTGGACTGGTTATCGAAGCAAACTCCATGGTCCCCATACCTGTGAACCTCGGCTCATAGAAATTGCCTACACCCTTAATGTGGTACCCCAGATCCTCACCCTTGCCCAGCATCCGGACAACGCCGGGAATGCCGTCCGCCAATACCTCGCCAAATCGCCCCTTTCGATAGGCAATCATCTGTGCGAGCTTTTCAGCAGTCTCCCAGTTCTCCTTTAGTTCGATACCGCCTGTATCTTCCCTGGTCAGCATACCCTGTTCATAGAGATAAACGACCAGAGACATCAACCGGTCAAAGGTGATAAAGTCGATACCATATCTGTCAAGCATATCGGCATATTCCAGCTCTCGTTTCAACCTCCCGATAGCCCTTTCAGCGCCCTCTTCCGGCATGTCCTGAACAACTGCTTGGGAAAAAGCCACCTCCCCGGAAATCGAACAGATCGAATTCCCCTGGAACTCAGTGCCTGCATATCTGCCTTCCCTTATCTTGACGATCTCCTTATCCCCCATAGGGCAACTGGGACAGGCGAGCGTCTTTCTGCTTTTGCTGTAAGTCCTGGCGAAATTGGTGTATTGTTCCAGCTCTTCAGGAGTGCGGAACTTCAATTCCGTCATGTTCTTCGCCGATACAGGCCAGTCGCCTCGTGAGGCAAGGAAACTACCGCCCAGGCCTCCGGCTATAAGATGATTCCTCCCATGCCACGACATCATACGCTTGGTCACCTCACCAACCAGCTTGTTCAGCCTGCGCCGATCAGCTACTTTCACGCCTTTGGTACCCTGAAGTGCCACAATGGCCTTTACTCTCTTGGAACCCATGACTGATGGGAGCCCCCCCTGCCCTAAGGTTCCGGAGTTATCTATCTGGCCGACACTAAACTTTACGAGGTTCTCCCCTGCCTGCCCGATCGGCAGAATACTGCAGGGGTCATGTCTCCGCCTCAGTTCGCTAGCCGTTTCAACGGCATCCATACCCCAGAGATCGGCGGCGTCAAGGATCTTCACATCATCGTCACATATGTTCAGATACACCGGTTTTTCTGCTTGTCCGCTTATGACAACATGATCATACCCGGAGGACTTCAACATGATCCCCAGGGCCCCTCCCCCACTCGCCCCGGTAAAAGCCCCACCCACGGGAAACTTACTGGTCACGAAAATCTTTGATGATCCGGGAACCGTTGTGCCGACAAAAGGGCCCACTCCAAGGATGATCTTGTTATCCGGAGAATAGGGATCAACCTCCGGCGGTATAAGATCGTAAGCCAGCTTGTGATTAATGCCCCAGCCACCGATGAACTTCTTGATGAGCTCTGGATCGAGGGGCTCTTTTCTGATGGCCCCGGCTGTCAGATCGATATAAAGGATGCTACCAGCAAATCCGAAGACTTCCATTTTATGCCACCTCCCTTTTTTCCAGAATCAGGGCCTCATAGGGACAATGCCTGGCACAAATGCCGCAGGCATCGCACTCTTCAGTAAAAGCGATCGAATAATAGCTCTCGTTTTTTGTCGACCTCCGGATGCGGATTTTGGCCTTTGAGAGGTTGAACTCCTTTTCAAACCTGTCAGAGCAACGCAACTGGCAAACAAGGCAACCACAACACTTGGCAGCATCGACGACGATATCAAATTTGCTTTTCATAGCCATATCCTCAAGGTTATAATAATAAACCCTCTTTTAGTGGGGCTGTTTTCTTGATGCTGAAAAACAAGAGGGAACATTCCCAAAACACGAGGCTCCCTTCCTCACTAAGCAGCATTTTGCTCTGCCTGGCGAGCCCTCAACAACTCGGCAAAGGCCTCGACACGGGTTCTCAGACTATCTGCCGTGTGGGTCCTGGGGTCAACAATATCCGTTTCAAGGACCATGGTGGGGTAGCCTGCCTCTTCCACTACTTTTTTGACCATATAACCGGCCTGCAAGACCCTGCAACTGAACATGGCCGCATAGATGATCCCGTCTAAATTCCCATGCTCCGCCAGTGCCTTGAACCTGTACGCATGATCGTAGGTCACTCTCACGTAACCCTTTTTGATATAACTCCACGCAATTCTCCTGGAGTGACCTTCCGCCCTTTTCTCACCTCTTTCAAACGGGGCCACCCACACAGCGGCTATCGGGACGACCACATCAAGGCCGGCCTCCTCATACATGTCGGCGTCATCATGCATACCAAAAGATGTGCCGCACATCATCCCCACTTTCGGAGCCCCCTTGGGAAGCACACCGACACCCTCCTTAACACGCTTTCTGAGTTCCCGGAGATAACCCTGCAAGGCACTCAGGAACTTCTCGTAATACCTACCTGATGTCTCCAAGGTCCCAAATTGAAAAGGTTGATGATTGCTTAGCCGTGCAGGACGCTTTTCAGCTTTTATATAGGTCTCGTGGATATCGTTTAAGAGGATATAGGGCAGAACATAGTCCTTTCTCGCTTTCTTCCATTGCTCGTCGGTTAGTGGTGGTATCCCCAAGAGTTCACACGATTCCTTTAGGGCATCGTCATATTCATCGCCAAAATAATTAACCGCCCTATCAGCAACCTCGGGGAAAAAGCCCCAGGGCTCATCTCTCACGGTGTCAAAGGCTATAAAAGGGACCTTTTTCATCTGTGAAATGAGTTCGCACAATTTCACGGTTTGATCACATTGGTAACGTCCGGCAACTATAAGATCCGGTTTAGGGATCAAATTGCTCATGATAGCCCCATAGGTGACTTGATTGATGGAGCAGTGGGCCTGCGTCTGTTCCAGGCCCCATTCTTCGGCCTGTTCGACAACCCATTTCAATTTGTCAAACATTCCCAAGACATTCATCATGATGGTCTCAGGAAAATCTGAGAACAGATTAGGGTAGACCTGTGTCATGGCAAGATTCAACCGGGGAATTCCGGGATGGACGTGATAGACCACTTTTTCATATTCATCCCGGCACAGGACAATATCGACAAACCTCATGAACCACGTCCCTATAGCCTTCTTGGCAGGGTCCAGATCAAAGTCATGTACTATGTTTTTCTGAGCAATCATTATCTCCTCATCTGAAAACCCTACACGATCAAAGGCCTTTTCGATCCTCGGTCGTTGCTCTTCCGCCTCCTGCTCATCATATTGGAGTAACATCAACATCTTCTTACACTCTCCCCAGTCCATAACAGCTACCTCCTCTCTTGCCAGTTTATTGATGTTCCATGCATCTTAGCCTCAGGTGTTACTTGAGGATGAAAGATCACCTAAAACCGTTAAAACGCCACAGAAGAATACCCGAGTGATAATCTCTAACCGCTTTCTTGAGGCCTAGCCATGAAAGCCGGCAACAGTTATTGATTATCACAAAACTTGAAGGGCCCTGCAGTTACAGTGGGATGGAATTATTTGATCAGGATGCCATCCTGCGCTTTCATTCCAAATTCTTAGTGGAGATTCCTCTTAAAGGACTTGCTGATGATTCAACTTATGGGAAACGAAACCGCCAAGCAATACTTGACTCGTCTGTTCACGGACGCGAGTGCTGTACACCAAGGAGACTCTCAATTAATTGCGAAAATTGTTGGGTTTGAAGAATTGCGTATTTTGGTCGAGGAGTGCCTCTACAGGAAGGAAGTAAACGGCTAAAGTCTCCCCCGGTCCTGCTTGGCACTCACACTGTTCTCCCCTGCCTCGGAAATCGTTGGACTCATTCGATGGCCGCCTTTGCCTGTAGTCGTATTATACAGGGGGCGTCGGGAAAAGGTTCTGGTTGAGGTTTTCTTATTGCATTTTTCCGGAGAAGCATTCACGATCCGAGAAGCCCCACCATATAATGTAAACAATACTCACCTGTTATCAGGTAATCCAATGAATGATACAGAAGCGCTGAGCCTGTGATGTTGAGAGAAATTTGGGAGGAAATCCCGCTTGTTATAAATGAAGTATAGAGAGGAGTGGGAGTATCTGTCAAGGAGAAAGCATATGAAGCAGACGGTTAAAGACCTTGAATTAAGATTGCCGGCCCTGAAGTTCTTATGTCGGGTAAAGTTTGAGGAAGAACTTGCAGGGCAGTGACAACAGGCCATATAATGCCTTAGAAATCATGACGCCCGTCTTATCCTTTGAATCGGACTTTTTAGGAGATCGATATCTGTTCCGCACCTTGCCATCTCCCTGGCCTGTACGGCGAGATCCAAACAATCGATCCGCCTCCATTTTTAGTATTGCCTTTAATTCCTCCTCAGGAATACCCCTGCATTCGTCAAGTGTGAGATCTGCCATTTTGCCTCCTAATATACTCTGAACTACCCTATAAAGATGCAAACTGCTTAATCTGAAATTTACTAATCAGCAAAGGATGTGCCAATGTACGCAAAAGCTTTAGCGCTATTTTTGCCTTACATATTAAATGCTTATCCATACAACCTTAATATTTCGAAGCCGGGAAGTGCAAAATATGTAAAGAGAGCCATTTTCTGATATGGAATACGCTCCTACATATTGGCATTCTATTTCATGTTTCTTGATCAACCCTCCTGCGGCTCTTGCCGAGATAATCCGCTGACAGTGGGTAATGTGCTGATAAGCGGTCTGCTTCAAATTCAAGCCTTGATCGGCTGAGCATGGCCCCAATCCGGCGCGATGTCTCAAATGCGTCGCGACGGATTGGTCGAGTAAAAATACGTTGCTTTTTTGAGTGTTATTGTTTAGGTATCTATCCAAGCTCGTTAATAAGACATTAACGGAAAGGATGGAGTGCCTACAAGGCACCGGTCCATGTTCTTCCGGGGAGGTTAGAATACAATAAGGAAAGGATAATTTTTCTGTTGCCCTTTGTACAAGGAGGGATATTCGTTTGGTAAGAGCCTCTGACTCTTTGCAGACATGACCCTAGATAGAGAGGCTGTGAGGTCTCCCACCAAACTCTTAACATGTTATGCCTTGACATGGCTATAGGATATCTTCAAAAGACCCGCAATGAAACTCCAAGAAATATCAAAAGACAACATTTTTACAGTGCTCAGTCGCCAAGACAGACCCTGGCACGAGGGATACCTGTCCATGTA